>JAUHYC010000084.1 GCA_030426685.1 Alphaproteobacteria bacterium | reverse complement strand
CAAGCGCTGAACGAAGGGCTGCGCGCCTGTTTTGAAGAACACCAGATCTATCGGATCGACCATTATCTGGGCAAGGAAACCGTGCAGAACCTGATGGCCCTGCGCTTTGCCAATTCCCTGTTCGAGCCGTTGTGGAACGCCAACCACATCGATCACGTTCAAATCACCGTGGCCGAGACCGTTGGCGTGGAAGGGCGCGGCGCCTATTACGATCAGTCCGGTGCGATGCGGGACATGATCCAGAACCATCTGGTGCAATTGCTGTGTCTGACCGCGATGGAGCCGCCCTCGAAATTCGCACCCAACGCCGTGCGCGATGAAAAGGTGAAGGTGATCGAGGCGCTGGAACCTGTGGCTCCGGCGGATATCGCCCGCGGCCAGTACCGCACCGAGAAAGGCAGCGACGGGTATCTCGATCACGTCGGAAACCCCGCCAGCCGCACTGAGAGTTTCATTGCCCTGAAGGCCCATATCGGCAACTGGCGCTGGGCCGGAGTGCCGTTTTATCTGCGCACCGGTAAGCGCCTGCGCGCCCGCGAATCCGAAATCGCCGTGTATTTCCGCGACCCGCCGCACACGATTTTTCCGAATGTCGGCCCCCTGCAAGGCAACGTGCTGGTGATCCGCCTGCAACCGGACGAAGGCATCACCCTGCGCACCACGATCAAAGAACCGGGGCAGGGTGGGTTCCGCCTGTCGGATGTCGCGCTGGACATGAGCTTTGCCGACGCGCTGGGCGATGATTCAAAGTCCCCAGACGCTTATGAGCGGCTGATCATGGACGTGATCCGCGGCGATCAGACCCTGTTCATGCGTGGCGATGAGGCCGAGGCCGCCTGGGCCTGGGTCGATCCCATTATTCACGGATGGGAAGAGCGCGGCGACCGCCCGGCGAAATACGATCAGGGCAGTTCCGGCCCGGAGGAAGCATTGATGCTGTTGCATCGCGATGGCCGCCGCTGGCGGCAGATCGGAGTTTAACCATGGTTCATTCAGTGATCACTGATGTCACCCAACGCATCATCGACCGCAGCGCCGATCTGCGCGGCCCACATCTGGAGCGGATGGAGCAAGCCAAATCCAAAGGCCCGGCCCGCGCGCATCTGTCCTGTAGTGGCCAGGCCCATGCTTATGCCGGGGCGGGGGAAGACCAGCAATCGATGGTCACCGGCACAGCCGGCAATCTGGGCATCGTCACCGCCTACAATGACATGCTCTCGGCCCACCAGCCGTTTGAGCGCTATCCCGGCCTGATCCGTGATGCAATCCGCGCTGCAGGTGGCACCGCGCAGGTTGCGGGTGGCGTGCCGGCCATGTGCGACGGGGTCACACAGGGCGAAGCGGGGATGGAACTGTCGCTGTTCTCCCGCGACGTGATCGCATTGGCGACGGGTGTGGCGCTCAGCCACAACACCTATGACGCTGCCGTGTTCCTTGGCGTCTGCGACAAGATCGTGCCCGGTCTGGTGATCGGTGCGCAGGCCTTCGGCCATCTGCCCGCCGTTTTCCTGCCCGCCGGACCGATGACCAGCGGCCTGCCCAACGACGAAAAAGCCAAGATCCGCCAGCAATTCGCCGCCGGAGAAGTGGGCCGCGACGCGCTGATGAAGGCGGAAATGGCCGCCTACCACGGCCCCGGCACCTGTACGTTCTACGGCACGGCGAACACCAATCAGATGCTGATGGAGTTCATGGGCCTGCACCTGCCGGGCTCCAGCTTTGTCAACCCGAACACGCCGCTGCGCGATGCCCTGACCGAGGAAGGCGCCCGCCGCGCCCTGTCGCTCAGCGCGCTGGGCAATCACTACACACCGGTCTGCCAGATTCTCGACGAACGTGCCTTCGTGAACGGGATCGTCGGTCTGATGGCCACAGGTGGCTCCACCAACCTGCTGATCCACCTGATCGCAATGGCACGCGCGGGCGGTATCGTACTGGACTGGCAGGATTTCTCGGACATCTCCGCCGTGGTCCCTCTGGTTGCGCGCGTCTATCCAAACGGTCTGGCCGACGTGAACCATTTCCACGCGGCCGGTGGGCTCGGTTATTGCATCGGCACCTTGCTGGACGATGGGCTGCTGCACCCCGACACCCTGACCGTCGCGGGGCAGGGGCTGCACAATTACACCAAAGAGCCCAAGTTGAAAAACGGCGAACTGATCTGGGAGGACGGTGCAGGCCACAGCCTGAATGAGAAGATCGTTCGCTCAGCCAAGGACCCTTTCCAACCCACCGGCGGCCTTTCGCGCCTGACTGGTAATCTGGGCACGGGGGTCATGAAAGTCTCGGCCGTGGCACCCGAACATCAGGTGGTCGAAGCACCGGTGCGCGTATTCCACGACCAGAACGCCGTAAAAGCCGCCTTCAAAGCCGGAGAGTTCACCGATGACGTTATTGTCGTCGTCCGCTTCCAGGGTCCAAAGGCCAACGGCATGCCCGAGCTGCACTCGCTGACGCCGCTCCTGTCGATCCTGCAGGGGCGTGGGCAAAAAGTTGCGCTGGTCACCGATGGCCGCATGTCCGGCGCCTCCGGCAAGGTCCCCGCTGCCATCCATGTCTGCCCCGAGGCGCTGGACGGCGGTGCCATCGCTTACCTGCAGGATGGAGACCGCCTGCGCGTCGATGCGGTCAAAGGCGAGCTGGAGATTCTGACCCCCGGCGTCCTCGACCGTGCGCCAGCCACTGCCGACCTCGCCGCGAACCAACACGGCGTTGGCCGCGACCTCTTTGGCGCGTTCCGCCGCAACGTCGGCTCGGCTGATGCCGGTGCCAGCATTTTCGGAGTATAAGCCCCATGTCCAAAACCCAACGCACCCGCGAGATATGCGCCCTTGCCCCCATCGTCCCGGTTCTGGTCATCGATGACGCCGCCCAGGCCCGCCCATTGGCCGAGGCGCTGGTTGCCGGAGGACTCCCCGCGTTAGAGGTCACCCTGCGCACCCCTGCCGCGCTGGATGCCATCCGCGCCATGGCCGAGGTTCCCGGCGGGGTCGTCGGCGCGGGTACGCTGGTTACACCCGAAGACGTGCGTGCCGCCAAGGCGGCAGGCGCCCGGTTCGGCGTCTCCCCCGGTGCCACGGATGCCCTGATTGCCGCCTGCGAGGCCGAGGGCCTTCCGCTTCTGCCCGGCGCCGCCACCGCCAGCGAGGCGATGGTCTTGCTGGAAAAAGGCTATGACATGCTCAAATTCTTTCCGGCTGAGGCCTCAGGCGGCGCACCCGCCCTGAAAGCCATCGGCGCACCCCTGCCGCAAATCACCTTTTGTCCGACCGGCGGCGTGTCACCGACAAACGCCCGCGATTACCTGTCGCTGTCCAACGTGATCTGCGCAGGCGGCAGTTGGGTCGCGCCCAAGCAGATGGTGGAAGATGGCGACTGGTCCGGGATCGAATCCCTTGCGCGCGAGGCGGCCAGCCTGGTGGATTGACGCATAGCCCCCTCTCGCTAGGGTAGGCGTCAATTCAGACAGGTTGACCCCATGAAAAACCAAATCTCCCTCGCGCAAGGGCACGCGTATCTGGCGATACCCGGCCCCTCGGTCATGCCCGACGCGGTGTTGCGGGCGATGCACCGCCCATCGCCCAACATCTACGACGGCGAACTGATCGAGCTGATGCCCGCCCTGCTGGACGACCTGCGCCGCGTCGCCCGCACCCAGCACAACGTCGCCATCTACATCGCCAACGGCCACGGCACCTGGGAGGCGGCGCTGTCCAACGTGATCGCCCCCGGTGAAACCGTACTGGCCCCCGCGTCTGGCACCTTTGCCCATGGCTGGGCTGAAATGGCCGAGGGGATCGGCGCAATAACTCAGGTGATCGACTTCGGCACATCCGCGCCCTGGGATTTTGACCGTATTGCTGAGGTGTTGCGCGCTGACACGGCTCACAAGATCAAGGCCGTTCTCGCGGTCCATGTCGATACTTCCAGTTCGACCCGCAACAATATCCCAGCCCTGCGCGCGCTTCTGGATGACCTGAATCACCCCGCACTGCTGATGGCTGATTGCATCGCATCGCTGGGCTGCGACCGGTTCGAGATGGATGCCTGGGGCGTCGATGTCACCGTTACGGCCTGCCAGAAAGGTCTGATGACCCCCGCCGGAATGGGCTTTATCTTCTTCAACGACAAGGCTCAGGCCAAGCGCGCAACGATGCCTCGTGTCTCGCAATATTGGGACTGGCAACCGCGCATCGATCCAGAGCGGTTCTACCAGTATTTCAATGGCACCGCGCCCACCCACCACCTCTACGGCCTGCGCGCCGCGCTTGATCTGATCCACGCCGAAGGGATCGAGCATGTCTGGGCCCGCCACGCACGCCTCGCCCGGGCAATCTGGGCCGCTTGCGAGGTTTGGGCCAAGGGCGGTGCGCTGCATCTCAACGTCACCGACCGCAGCTACCGCAGCCACGCCGTGACCGCCCTGCGCCTGACCGAAGGGCGCGGCGCGCTGCTGCGCAGCTATACCGAACACCAGCTCGGCCTGACCCTCGGCATCGGTCTGGGGATGGAGGATTGGAACGGCTGCTTCCGCATCGGCCATATGGGTCACGTGAATGCGCAGATGGTCATGGCGATACTGGGCAGCATGGAAACCGCTTTTGCTGCGCTCGACATCCCGCGCGGGCAGGGCGCGCTCGAAGTCGCAGCCGCTGCTCTGGCAGCCTGAGCCCGATCCGATGCTTCATCTGGCCAAAAATACCTTCGGGGGGAATCGCGCCTCAGCGCGATGGGGGGCAGACAGCCCCCCTCCAACCGTCAGCCAAACTGCGCTTCAGCGGCAGTAAGGGCCTTGGGCAATGCAACGGCGAATGCGTCCAGATCAGCCGCCTCGCCACAACTCACCCGGATACACCGGTTCTGAGGTGCCGCAAACGGCATCCGCACGAATACGCCCTGTTCAACCAACGACTCCAACACCGCCTTGGCATGCAACCCATCCCGCCAGCAATCAATCGCAACGAAATTGGTGGCCGAGGGCAGGGGGTCCAACCCATTATCCCGTGCGATCTGCCCGATCCGGTCCCGGGCTGCCGCGATCTGTGCCTGAACCTGCGCCAGCCAATCGCCATCCAGCAGCGCCGCCAGCGCTCCGGCCTGCGCGGATCGGTTCATGCCAAAATGATTGCGCACCTTGTTGAAGGCCGCGATCAGCCCGGGCGCAGCCATCGCGTAACCCACCCGAGCACCGGCCATGCCATAGACTTTCGAAAACGTCCGCATCCGGATCAAGCGCGGATCATCCGCCGCGACTGGCGCAGCCGTGCCCTCAGGCGCGCATTCCACATAGGCCTCGTCCAGTACCAGCAAGCAGCCTTCCGGCAAGGCCTCCATCGCAGCCACGATATCCGCCCCTGAATGCCAGGTTCCCATCGGATTGTCCGGGTTGGCAAGATAAACCAGCTTGGCATCCACTTCTGCCGCTTTTGCGAACAATGCCTCCGGGTCCTCATGGTCGCCCCGATATGGGACCTTGTGCAAAACGCCCCCAAATCCGGCCACATGATAGTTGAACGTCGGATAGGCCCCGTCCGAGGTCACAACCGCATCCCCCGGTCCGACCAGCAAGCGCACCAGATAGCCCAGCAGCCCGTCGATGCCCTCGCCGACCACGATATGCGCAGGGCTCACCCTATGATGATCGGCCAGCGCGTGACGCAGTTCGTGGTTCTCGGGGTCGCCATACATCCAGATCTCCCCGGCCGCATGGCTCATCGCTTCAATTGCCCGCGGCGAGGGCCCAAAGACGCTCTCGTTGGCGCCCAACCGCGCGATGAACGGGGCACCGCGCTGACGTTCCTGTGTTTCGGGTCCGACAAACGGCACAGTTGCGGGAAGGGAGAGGGCAAGCGGGGTATATCGAGGACCGGTCATGGCCGCAGATAAGCGCAACCCACGGCGCGGAGCAAGCCTTGCACGTTGCCGCATTCCGCGTCAGGGTAGCGGCAACCAGGGGTGAGAGGTCTCATGCGCTATTTTCTTGGTCTGGTCCTGATCGGTCTCGCCTATCTTGTGTTCTGGCCGGTCCCGGTCGAACCGCTCGCCTATGCCCCTCCGGAACCGCCCGGATTTACTGGGGATTTTGCCAGCAACGATGCGCTCGACAAGCTCGACCTGATCCGCCTGCCGGGGGAGGAGGTCGGCCCCGAAGATATCGCCGTTCTGCCAGATGGTGCGGTCTATACCACCAGTCTGTCGGGCACCCTCTACCGGATTGACGGCGCACAACCGATTGAGGTCGATCAACTGGGCGGGCGCCCGCTTGGTCTGCGGGCCGGGCCGGACGGGGCGCTCTACATCTCTGACAGTTTTCGCGGACTGATGCGTTGGACCGGGCCGGGCGCGCTGGAAACGCTGGTCTCAGAGATCGATGGCGATCCGGTGATCTATGCCAACAACCTCGATGTTGCGCGGGACGGAACCGTTTATTTCTCAAACTCCTCCGACCGTTTCGATCCCGAGACGATGGGCGGCACCAAGCCCACCTCGGTCCTGACCATCTGGGAGCAATCCCCAACCGTCTATGTGGCTCGCTACGCACCGGAAACCGATACCGAGAAAATCGCCGACGGGTTTGTCTATACCAACGGCATCGCCCTGTCGCCGAACGAAGACTTTCTGCTGATCGCGGAAACCGGGCGGGCAAGGGTGCACAAACTCTGGCTGACCGGCCCGAAGGCCGGCACGCAGGAGGTGCTGCTGGACAACCTGCCGGGCTACCCGGACAATATCAAGGCGCAGGGTGACGGCACCTATTGGATGGCCTTCGCCAGCCCGCATGTGCCGGCGGAAAAGCTGATGCCCTATCCGTTTCTGCGCAAGGTAATCTGGCGGCTGGGCCCGATGGTGCGCCCTGCTCCGATCCATCGTGGCATGCTGGTCCAATTTGACGACGAGGGAACCATACTGCGCACCTTGCAGAACCCTGACGGACAAATTGGTATCACCACAAGCGGGCAGGTTGTCGACGACCAGTTCTACGTCATGACGCTCGATTCACCGTGGTTCGGCCGGATGCCGGTTGCGCAAATGCCCTGACGTCGCGGTGGAACTGCGCCCTCGTTTCAGGGCATCATCAGGGAAACAGGTTTCGGAGGCCCCATGTCACGCGTATCCGTCGAGTACAAAGATCACATCGCCCATGTCACGCTGACCCGTGGCGACAAGATGAATGCGCTGGACGATGCGATGATCAAGGC
>JAUHYC010000033.1 GCA_030426685.1 Alphaproteobacteria bacterium | reverse complement strand
GCCGTTGCGCTGGAAACGCTGCTGCCTGCAGCGCTGCGCCTGTATCATGCAGGCCAGTTGGACCTGCCGACGCTGTTCCGCGCCATGGCATTGAACCCCGCAAGACGTTTGGGGCTGGCCTCGGGCCGACTAGCCGAGGGGGCACCCGCCGATTTGGTGTTGTTCGACCCGGACGTGCCCTTTGTGTTGGACCGGTTCTCTCTGAGATCGAAATCTCAGAATACTCCGTTTGACGGCCAGCGGATGCAGGGTAAGGTCAGCGCGACCTATGTGGCCGGAAAAGAAGTCTACCGGAGAGCCTGATGCCCCTCATTGACAGCACGACGACCCAACTGATCCTGTGGGCCGTTCTTGGATACCTGATGGGCTCAATCCCGTTCGGCATGATCATTGCGCGCGTCATGGGGCTGGGCAATCTGCGCAAGATCGGATCAGGCAATATCGGCGCGACCAATGTGCTGCGCACGGGTAACAAAGGGGCTGCGGCGCTGACCCTTTTGTTGGACGCAGCCAAGGGAGCTGTGGCGGTATTGCTGGCCCGCGCTCTGGCCGGAGAGGACGCGGCGCAAATTGCGGCCCTGACGGCCTTCCTTGGGCATTGTTTTCCGGTGTGGCTGGGATTCAGAGGCGGAAAAGGCGTGGCAACCTTTCTGGGCCTGTGGATGGCGCTGGACTGGCGCGTCGGTGTTGCCTGCTGTGTGACCTGGCTGGTGGCCGCCGCGATCTGGCGCATCTCGTCCGTTGGCGCGCTGGCTGCTGCTGCTCTGTCGACCACATGGATCATGGTTCTGACCGATGGCAGCACGTTCATTCTTGGGATCGTTCTGACGCTGCTGATTTATTGGCGGCACAGCGCGAACCTGGCGCGGATCAAGGCGGGAACCGAACCCAAAATCGGCAAGTCATGACCCTGCCGGATCACTTTCTGATGGCGCTTCTCAATCTGCCGGTCGGCACATTCACCGGCACGTCCGGGAACCGGCGCTATGTGGTGTCGCATCAGATCGTAGCGGGTGGCCGGGCACACAAATTGGTAGCTCATGAACTTGGCGGGTCGGATTATATCAGCCTGAACCTCTACCTGACACGGCCGGACATTGCCCTGCTGCGCCCCTGCGAAATGTCGGCCGAGAAGGTGACGGATTTTGTTCTGACACTGGTCCCGGACGTGCAGGAGTGAACACGCGCCCTTTGTAGATGCACAATCACGATTGATTGCTTTGAACGTGATCAGGGCGCTCCCCAACTGGGATGTCGTGACAGCCAATTACCGGCGTCACGAAATCAAATCCGGTTCGCCCGGGCAAAATTCAGGTGCCCTGAAGCGGGCCTGTTCACAAAAGGTGAAGTCATGAACAAGATCAAATCCCTCATCGGCGGTGTCGCACTGTCCGTCGCCGTTGCAAGCACAGCTCTGGCCGCTGGCGTTGAGCTGAACGCAAGCTCGACCGGTCTGGCGCTGCAGGGTTACGACCCGGTTGCCTATTTTACGGTAGGTGAAGCGACCAAAGGCGATTACCGCATCACCGCACTGCATAATGAGGCGCTGTACCGCTTTGCCTCGGAAGAAAACAAAGAAGCATTTGAAGCGAACCCCGAAGCGTACCTGCCTGCATATGGCGGCTATTGCGCCTTTGGCACCGCCATGGGCTTCAAGTTCGACGGCGACCCGACCTACTGGAAAATCGTGGACAACAAATTGTACCTGAACTTGTCGGCAGACATTCAGGAACGTTGGGAAGGCGACATTCCGGGCTTTAACGAGCGGGCCGACGCCAATTGGAAAGAGATCGCGCACAAGACCCCCGCAGAACTGCAAGAGCAATAATCCGCTGAGCAAGTTCAGTTTATCGGCGGCGGATCGTATCTGCCGCCGATTGTCATTTGAAGACCCTCTGCCCAGACCTATCTGACTTATCAGATAAGCGCCCGGACATAACGGGCCTGCGCCGCCGCACAGACATGCCACACGCGCAAAACTCGGAATAGCAGGACGTTCAATGATCCGGCATATAGACCGGACCGTATCAGTCTGTATCAGACCGCACGCGAAGGTCCGCGCCGGTCAGAACTCTGAGCAAAAGGAAAAGAAGATGACAGCAAAACTGGTAGTGTTCACGACTGTCGCGACTTTGGCGGCGGGATCAGCAATGGCGCAATCATCGGGCAATTGGACCGGCTTCTACGGTGGTGCGCAGCTGGGTTACGCTGATATCGATACCAACCTGTCCGGCGTGGATGGCGACGGCACGATCGGCGGTATCATTCTGGGCTATGATTACGATCTGGGCGACTGGGTCGTGGGTGGTGGCTTTGACTATGACTGGACCGACATAGACCTGTCGAGCGCGGCCACGGTCGACAAAGTCTGGCGCATCAAAGCGCGCGCGGGCTACAAGGTGAACCCGCGAGGATTGCTCTATGGCACCGCGGGGTATGCCGATGCGGATACTGACACGCTGGGCAGCGACAATGGCTGGTTCATCGGTGCCGGCTATGAACAGATCGTGGCGCCCAATATCAGCGTCGGCGGTGAGCTGCTGTATCACGAGTTCGATGACTTCAACTCGTCCGGAGTGGATGTGGATGCCACCACGATCCAGCTCCGTGTTGCCTACCGGTTTTGAGTTCAAGCCAGCGAGCCCGGCACAGTTGCCGGGCTCAGCTTGTTACGGTTCCAGAATCGTGCTTCCGGTGGTCTGACGCGCCTCAAGCGCGCGATGGGCATCCGCGACCTGATCCAGTGGGAATTGCTGATCGACGTGAATCTTGACTTCGCGCCCCTCGACCTTGCCGAACAGCCGACGCGCCATCGCCTGACAGACCGCGTGATCCGCGATATGCGTGAACAGCGTCGGCCGGGTGATCTTGAGCGATCCCCGTTGCGCCAGCATGCCCAGATCAAAGGGTGGCACCGGCCCTGAGGCGTTGCCGAACGAGATCATCATGCCCAGCGGTTTCAGGCAATTCAGCGATCCTTCGAACGTATCTGCGCCGATGGAGTCCATTACCACGTCTACACCCTTGCCGCCAGTGATCTCAGCCACACGCGTGACAAAATATTCGGTTCGATAGTTGATGCAATGCGCAGCCCCATTGAACTGCGCGAGGCTGCATTTTTCGTCGGTTCCGGCAGTGCCGATCAGGGTGATCCCCTCGGACTTGGCCCATTGGCAGGCGATCAGACCGACACCTCCCGCGGCCGCATGGAACAGCACTGTATCCCCGCGCCGCAGCGGCGTGGTGCGGTGAAACAGATACTCCGTGGTCAATCCTTTGAGCATCATCGCCGCAGCAGTTCGAAACGAAATGCTCTCGGGCAAAGGGCAGACCTGTGCGGCAGGCATCACACGCGCCTCAGAGTAGGCGCCGGGCGGTCCGGCGGCATAAGCGGCACGCTGGCCGGGTACAAGATGGGTGACCCCTTCGCCCACATCCTCGATGACACCGGCGGCCTCCATCCCCAAAGCATGCGGTAAATCAAGCGGATAAAGCCCGCTGCGCTGGTACACATCGATAAAATTCAAACCACAGGCGTGATGGCGAATCCGAACCTCTCCCGGACCCGGATCACCCAGCGGACGATCCTCGATCCGCAAAACCTCCGGCCCGCCGGTTTCGTGAATGACGACAGTGCGCGCCGTTTGCTGCATATGTGCCTCCCTTGCCTTTGAAACCAAGCTAACATGCCTGTACTACAGGGCAATCCTTGCCGTCTCGAAACGGTGATCGAGCAATTTTCCGCATTATATGCTATAGTAACGACAGACGTTGCCGGCTGATCCGGTTACGGCGACTGCCACACCGGATGCATCCCGCGGCGCATTCTTGCCAGGAAGGGGATGATGATGGACAAAACAATCGGTAATCCAATCAGCTGGGTCGCCCGCCAAATGCGGGCCACCAGCGATCACGTTGCGGATTCGGTCAGCGAGATCGGCAGCGCAAACACCAGTGCCATGCCAGAGGTGCATACGCTGACATATCAAGACCTGCGGGCCTGTCTGAAGGCCGGATACAACGACTTTCTCGAGACCCGCGCAGATGCGATCTTTGTGGTTCTGATTTACCCGATTGCAGGGCTCTTGATGTTCGGGATCGGACTGAACAAGGACATGGTGCCGCTGCTGGCCCCTCTGATAATGGGCTTTGCCCTGGTCGGGCCGGTTGCTGCCGTTGGGCTGTATGAGATCAGCCGTAAGCGGGAACAGGGCAGCGATGTGCACTGGCTGGACGCGTTCGGGGTATTCCGCTCACCCTCATTCGGAGCGATACTGGCGCTAGGTTTTTATCTGGTCATGCTACTGTTGATCTGGCTGATGGTCGCGCAAAGCATCTATGCCCAAACGCTGGGGCCAGAGCCTCCGGCGTCGTTGGGGGCATTCGTGAGTGACGTGTTTACCACCAGCGCCGGCTGGGCCATGATAATCATCGGTTCCGCAACCGGTTTCGTGTTCGCACTTGTTGCATTGGCGCTGAGCGTGGTCAGTTTTCCGCTGCTTCTTGACAAGAAAGTCGGAGTGCCCGTCGCTGTGGTCACCTCCGTGCGTGTGTTGCGGCAGAATCCCCGCGTGGTCCTGACATGGGGCGCCATCGTGGCCGCCCTGCTTGTGCTGGGTGCCATTCCGATGCTGCTGGGGCTGATCGTGGTCATGCCCGTTCTGGGCCACGCCACCTGGCACCTCTACCGCCGGGCGGTCGCCTGAGAACCTAGCCCGCGACCCTGAGAACGATCTTGCCGATATGGCCCGAGCTTTCCATGCGCGCATGGGCAGCCGCAGCCTCTGCAAGGTCAAATTCTGAATCCATCACCGGGGCCACTTTCCCCGCCTCCAGCAACGGCCACACAGCCTCGTGCAGGTCCTGGGCGATCCGGGCCTTTGCCAGATCGCTTTGCGGACGCAGGGTGCTGCCAGTCAGGGTCAGACGCTTGACCATCATGAGGGCAAAGTTCAGTTCGGCCACCGGACCTTGCAGGAATGCGATCTGCACCAGTCGCCCATCTTCGGCCAGAGCTTTGACATTTCGAGGGATATAATCGCCCCCCACCATGTCCAGGATCAGGTTTGCACCACCTTCGGCCCGCATCGCAGCCACAAAATCTTCATCGCGGTAGTTGATGGCCTTTTCGGCGCCCAAACTGACACAAGCCTCACATTTCTCAGCCGATCCGGCAGTGGCAAAGACCCGTGCGCCAAAAGCGTTTGCCAGCTGGATCGCAGTCGTACCGATCCCGCTGGAGCCGCCATGAACCAGAAACCGCTCACCTGCTTTCAGACCTCCGCGCGTGAACACATTGGACCAGACGGTAAAGAAGGTTTCGGGCAGACAGGCGGCCTCTTTCATACCCATGCCCGCTGGCACTGGCAGGCAGTGCGCGGCAGGTGTGGCGACATATTCGGCATAACCGCCACCCGGCAGCAAGGCGCAGACCTGATCGCCAACCGCCAGCCCGTCGACACCGGTACCGATCGCGACCACCTCACCCGAGGCCTCGAGCCCCGGCAGATCGCTGGCACCCGGGGGTGGATCATAAGCCCCCGCCCGCTGCAACGCATCAGGGCGGTTAACACCAGCGTAGGCGACTTTGAGGATCACCTGACCCTCGGCGGGTTCCGGCATCGGGCGTTCAGCCAGCTGCAGAACATCCGGGCCACCCGGTTTGGTGATCTCGATAGCGCGCATCGTCTGGGTCATCGGCATATCTCCTTTGCCTCCTGCCTAGCAGGCAGTAGCGCAGAGGCCCAGCGACAAGTGGAAACGTTGCGACTATTTACCCGATGACAGCGAACCAGGCAGGTCATCAGGCATCTTCACCGGGGCTTTCACCTGACCTGCCAGCCAGTTTGGCACGGCCAGAAACGGTTTCAGAAGCGGGTTGCCATTCACCTGCGCCTTGAGCTTTTCGAACTGCATTACGCCCTCAATCCGACGATCGAGGAATTCCCATGTCGCCTGATGATCCGGGCTGTCATCACCCAACCAATACAGCAAGGTCGAAGAGTACACCCCCGACAGTGTTGCGCGCTTGGTGTACCAGTTCACATCATCCGAGCTGTCGCCCAGCGCGGTCCAGATCAGATCGCAGGTGCCCCAGACCGCCTTGGCACCATCCGCGGCATAGATCGGCAATGCAAACAAAGTCACGCCCCGGCGCACGGCCTCTTTGTCTTCGACCGCCTGTAAGCGGAACCGTACGGCGGCGGCGATCTTTTCGCGGAATTTGAGCCCGTCCAGATCCTCGGATTTCAACCGTTCCAGCATCGCAGCATCCCCGCGAGCGTGAAAGGCCAAAGCCAGATCAACCGCGCCGCGCGGGCAGAGGGCACGGGCCAGACCAGCGTCCAGATCGCAATCGGCAATCGCCGCGCGAAAGCTGGCCTCGGACCAGCCGTCAAACGGAACATGATCCAGAATCGCGTTCAGCAATTGCTCTTTGGTGTCTTCATATGTGACGGTCATTGCGGTTCTCCGGTTCTCGGGCCCAGTACTAGACAAGTTAGAAGCGCTTTGCTATACGGCCACTTCCTGCAATTTCCTTGCAACTCTATCTAGAAAGGTGGTGACAACCACATGCAGGTTAGTGTTCGCGACAACAATGTCGATCAGGCGCTTCGTGCCCTGAAGAAAAAGCTGCAGCGCGAAGGCGTGTTCCGTGAAATGAAGCTGAAGCAACATTTCGAGAAACCGTCCGAGAAAAAAGCGCGCGAGAAAGCTGAAGCGATCCGCCGTGCCCGTAAACTGGCACGTAAGAAAGCCCAGCGCGAAGGTCTGCTCTAAGAGCGTACCGCGACTCGTCCAGCTTTGGATGACACTATTTGACGACCCCCGAGGCCCCGCCCGGGGGTTTGTCGTTTTCCGGGGCCGTGATCGTGCCGGTTCCTTCAATGCTGACTGCGGTTAGTTGCCGAATTCTAAGCGCCTGAGTTGATCGGCGTATTACAGCGCATCGAATCGCCGCGTAGTTGCATTCCGTTGCCGAAACACGACCCACATCACCACACCCCTATTCAGCGTTCTCCGGTAGCTTGTAAGTGATGCCGTCCACTCAGACACAACCAAAAAACGGAGGCACTGATGTCGACAGCAAGTACGGTCGAGCGCGAGATGCTGGCGCTGATCAACCAAGAGCGCACATCCCGCGGGCTTGAACCGCTGCAACTTGAAACCCGGCTGAACGATTCGTCCGAGGACCACAGCAGTTGGATGCTGGACACCGACCGGTTCAGCCATACCGGTCAGGGCGGCTCATCCGCGACCCAGCGGATGCAGCAGGCCGGGTTCGACCTGTCCGGAAGCTGGCGCACCGGCGAGAACATCGCATGGCAATCGGAGCGCGGCGAACCAGGCATCAGCGATGATGTGGCCCAGCTGCACCAGAACCTGATGAACAGCCCCGGCCACCGCGCCAACATCCTGAATCCCGATTTCAGATATATCGGCATCGGCATCGAGACCGGCGATATGCAGGGCTACGACGCGGTCATGGTGACGCAGAACTTTGCAGCCACCCAGGGAGATGTCGTGCTGGATAATGGCGGCACCACCCCGCCGGTTACCCCACCGACTGATGAGGTTGCAGAGCCGGAAGAGGAAGTAACACCTCCCCCCGCGCCCGAAGTGCCGGATACCGACGTCACCGAAACTGAAGAACCGGCAGACGAGACACCGGATACCGACGTCACCGAAACCGAAGAACCGGCAGACGAAACACCGGACACCGATGTCACCGAGACCGAGGAACCGGCAGACGAAACACCGGATACTGATGTCACCGAAACCGAAGAACCGGCGGACGAGACACCGGATACCGACGTCACCGAAACCGAAGAACCGGCAGACGAAACACCGGACACCGACGTCACCGAGACCGAAGAACCGGCAGACGAGACACCGGATACCGACGTCACCGAGACCGAAGAACCGGCAGACGAAACACCGGACACCGATGTCACCGAGACCGAAGAACCGGACACGGACGTGACCGAGGTCGAAGAGCCTAAGCCCGAGACACCCGATGTTGACGTGGTCGACAACGGCGAACCCGGAGCGGATTGCTTTGATGTGCAGGCCTTCCTCGCCGAGATCGAATCGTTCGTAAACGCCCTTCAGGCACGGTTCGACCAGTTCGACTGGTCCCCGGTCGAGCGCGCGGACACGACGCCCGAGATGGATGATTTCGATCTCGTGTTCGACAATGATGCGGCTGACGAGGTGGTCGACACGGTATCGAACGTGGTCGAGGACGTGAATGACGATTTCTGCAACGTCTTTGTCTTCGAAATGAACTGCGGATTCGACTTCGGTTGATCGATTGGTTCAGGTGCGGGGGATCATTTTCCCCGCACCACCCCCGTCAATACACTTTTGGCACGTAGAGCTCATCAGGCAGAACGCGCCGTTCGTATTCGGGATTATAGCGCCGATCGGGCAGGGTCACTTTTTCCTGCGGTACGTCCTCATATGGAATTCTGGTGAGCAGATGCTCGATACAGTTGAGCCGCTCGCGCTTTTTGTCATTCCCTTCAACAATATACCAAGGCGCTTCCGAGATGTTGGTGCGGAACAGCATATCCTCTTTGGCCTTGGTGTAAGCCTCCCACCGGATGCGGGACTCCAGATCCATCGGCGACAGTTTCCACTGTTTCATCGGATCGTGAATGCGCATCAGGAATCGCAACTGCTGTTCTTCGTCGGTGATCGAAAACCAGTATTTCAGCAGAATGATCCCCGAGCGGACCAACATTCGTTCAAATTCGGGAACGTCCTGAAAGAACTGTTCCACCTGATCTTCGTTGGCAAAGCCCATCACGCGTTCAACCCCGGCGCGGTTGTACCAGGAGCGGTCGAACAACACGATCTCGCCAGCCGCGGGTAGATGTGGCACGTAGCGCTGGAAATACCACTGGCTCTGCTCGCGGCGGCTCGGTGCTGGCAGTGCAACAACACGCGCTACACGCGGGTTCAGGCGTTGCGTGATTCGCTTGATCACACCGCCCTTTCCGGCGCTGTCGCGGCCTTCGAACAGAATACAGACCTTGGCCCCGGTATGAACGACCCAATCCTGCACCTTGATCAATTCGGCCTGCAGGCGCAGCAGATTGCGGAAATACACTTTGCGGTCCAGCATGTCGGGGTGCTGATCCTTGTAAATCTTGCGTACTTCCATCGAGAGCATGGGCTCGCTGAATTCGATCTCGAAATCCTCATCCAGCGTATCTTCCAATTCGGCTTCCAGCCAATCCTTGGGGGCGCGGTCGTTTTCGTAGGCCAAGGTCTGCTCCTTATTATATTTCGGGTTCGGACCGTATCCGACCTGTGTAACCATGGGATGTCAGCGGCGCTGCGGTGTCACTTCAGGTTCGGAAAGTCCGATTTTGCCCCGGTCCAGAGGTGGATACAAGCGGCAGAATGGACGCATGGCGCGCCGTTTGCAGATCCGCTTTACACTGGCAAGGCCGTGGTCTTGAAAACCGTGCGCAACGCAAACGAGCTCTGCATCTGCGCCACGCCCGGCAGACGCGACAGGTACTGCCGGTGGATGCGGGCGAAATCCTCGGTGTTTTCGGCCACGACTTTCAGAATGTAATCCGCCGTGCCCGCCATCAGATGACATTCCAGCACATCCGGTATCCGTGCAACGGCTTTCTCGAATGCCTCCAGAACCTCTTCGGCCTGTCCTTGAAGCGTGATCTCGACAAACACGGTGGTGGGCACGTTCATTTTGCGCGCATCCAGCAGGGCAACGTAATCCTTGATATACCCCTCTGCCTCTAGCCGTTGCACCCGTCGATGACAGGCCGAGGGCGACAGGTTTGCCTGATCGGACAGGTCCGAGTTTGACATCCGCCCCTTGCGTTGTAGCGCCGCCAGAATCTTTCGATCGGTTGCATCAATCGTCATTTGCGCAAATCCATTGCGTGAAAGTTTAAGATATTCGGATAATTTCTCACAGAATCTCTGTTTGGCAAGTGGGGTTTCACAAAAATTGCGCCGCAAATTGCCCATAATTTAGGCAATTTATGAATGGAGTCTCATATGAAAATCGGCTGCCCCAAGGAAATCAAACCCCAGGAGTTTCGCGTCGGCATAACCCCGAACGCCGCTGGTGAAGCGGTGGCGCGTGGGCACGAGGTGATCATCGAAACCGGTGCCGGAATGGGCTCGGGCTTTGACAACGAGGCCTATGTCGCAGCGGGTGCCAGCATCGTGGACACGGCGGAAGAGGTTTTTGCCACTGCCGACATGATCGTCAAGGTCAAGGAACCGCAGGCGGGTGAGCGCAAGATGCTGCGCGAAGGCCAGCTGCTGTTCACTTATCTGCACCTGGCCCCCGATCCGGACCAGACCCACGACCTGCTCGAGTCGGGGTGCACCGCAATAGCCTATGAAACCGTGACCGATGCCAACGGCGGCCTGCCCCTGTTGGCGCCGATGTCCGAGGTTGCCGGCCGTCTGGCCCCGCAGGTCGGATCATGGACCCTGCAAAAGGCCAATGGTGGACGCGGTGTTCTGATGGGTGGCGTTCCGGGTGTAGGACCCGCCAAGGTGGTCGTGATCGGAGGCGGTGTCGTCGGCACCCATGCCGCCAAGATTGCCGCAGGCATGGGCGCGGATGTCACCGTGCTGGACCGGTCGTTGCCGCGACTGCGCTATCTGGATGACGTGTTTGGCGGTCACTTCAAGAACCAGTACTCGACAGCTGGTGCCACCGCAGAGCTGATCCAGGATGCCGACATGGTCATCGGCGCGGTTCTGATCCCCGGCGCGGCAGCTCCGAAACTGGTCACGCGCGCACAGCTGTCGACCATGAAACCCGGTGCGGTCCTGGTGGACGTCGCCATCGACCAGGGCGGCTGCTTTGAAACCTCGAAGGCGACCACCCATGCCGATCCGATCTACGAGGTCGATGGCATCATGCATTACTGCGTCGCCAACATGCCGGGCGCAGTTGCGCGCACATCGACCATTGCGCTGGGCAACGCAACGATGCCGTTCATGCTGTCGCTGGCTGACAAGGGCTGGAAGCAGGCCTGTCAGGACGACCCGCACCTGCTGGCCGGTCTGAATGTGCACGCCGGTCAATTGACCTATTACGCGGTTGGCAAGGCTCTGGGCATCGATGTCGTCGCCCCGAGCCTTGTGATCAAATCGTAAGCGCTCCCGCCTCTGAAAGTACGCTCTTACGAGCGTGCTTTGCAGCCTTGGGCCGGGCACCGCGCCAAGGGCGCGGTGCAACTCACGAGCGCCCTTCGGTATGAAAAAAAGCGCCGCGCAAAGCGCGGCGCCGGGCCCAACCGGAGGAGGGCATTTCCAATGCCCGTTCGACGGGCGGGAGCACCTAACCCTCTTTCTGTATCTCCACGGAATGCGGGTAGGGAATCGATACGCCTTTGGCATCAAACGCCTCTTTCACCGCTTTGGTGAGTTCGAACTTGAGATCCCAATAGTCCGCAGCGGCGCACCACAAACGGGCGGTCAGATCAACCGAGCTGTCGCCCAGATTGGTCACGCGCACCCAGGGTTCAGGGTCACTCATGACACGTGTATCGGCCTTGGCGACATCCAGAATGATGTTCATCGCCTCATCGGCGCTGTCGCCATAGTCGATGCCGAACACCAGATCGACTCGGCGCGTGTCGTGGGCTGAATAGTTGGTGATCACCGACCCCCAGGCCTGACCGTTCGGAACAATGATCTGCACATTGTCGGGTGTCACTAATTCCGTGGTGAACAGGTTCAGGTCCTTCACCGTTCCTGCGGTCCCACCAATATCCACATACTGACCCAGCTTATAGGGGCGAAACACCACCAGCATCACACCAGCCGCCAGATCGCTGAGTGTTCCTTGCAACGCCAGACCAATGGCCAGCGATGCCGCACCCAGAATGGCCACGATGCTGGTCGCCTCGATCCCAAAAATGCCAAGAACTGCGACAAAAACAATTGCCAGCAGAACCCATTTCACCAAGCTTGCGACAAAATTCCCCAGTGTCGGGTCGATATGCGGCGTCGCGTTGATCCGACGGCGCACCAACCCACTTATTGCCCCCGCCACGATCCAACCAAGGACCAAAACGATCAACGCCTTGATCGCGCTCATGATCAGCGGGCCAAAAACCCCCACCTGTGTTACGATATCGTCCACGCGCATCTCCTTTGCACCAACAGCAAACCCGCGCCTGTGGCGCGGGGATCACGCAAAAGTCTGGGCCAAAATCGAGCGCGGGTCTAGGTGCAGGATTGCCCGGTTTTCCCCCTGATGTTCCTCAGCAAACACCAACTGACCGGTTATGCACAGTCGAACACCTGACAGAAAGCCCACAACTTGCCAGATTGACCCTGAGATGCCCGGCACAGGAGACCGTCATGCCCGACCCCACATTCCCGATCATGGCCAAATGGCCGCCGCAATTTCCGGATCGGATTCAGCTCTATTCCTTTCCCACCCCCAATGGCGTCAAGGCGTCAATCATGCTGGAGGAAACCGGTCTGCCTTATGAACCACATCGGGTCACGCTGGCAGACACCGACGTCCGCAGCCCCGAGTTTCTGAGCCTGAACCCCAATAACAAGATCCCTGCGCTCATCGACCCCAACGGACCCGATGGTGAACCCCTGGGTCTATTCGAAAGCGGTGCAATCCTGCTGTATCTGGCCGAGAAAAGCGGCCAGCTGCTGGGACAGACAAAAGCGGATAAACACCGGGTCACGCAGTGGCTTATGTTCCAGATGGGCGGCCTTGGACCGATGTTCGGTCAATTGGGCTATTTCCACAAATTCGCGGGCAGCGAAATCGAAGACCCCCGCCCCCGCGCGCGCTACGTGGCCGAGGCCAAGCGGTTGCTGAACGTGCTCGACGGCCAACTCGTGGGTCAGAACTGGATCGCAGGGGATTATTCGATTGCCGATATCGCCATTGCCCCCTGGCTTCGTGGGCTGGATTACTATGAGGTCAAAGACACAATTGGCTGGGATAAATACACCAACGTCATCGCCTATCTGGATCGCTTCCTGGAACGCCCTGCGGTGCAAAGAGGGCTGAATATTCCACCGCGAGACTGATCAACAAAAGGGGGCGTGGCGCAACGCGCCGCGCCCGTCAGACTCTAACCGGGCAAGGCACCCGTAAGGACGTAACGCAGAATCTCGACCACCTGAGCGGGCTCTTCCGCAACGGCAAGCGCCGCCGCGTCCACCTCTTTCAGCGCGTGCTGGTGATCCGGGCCATGCAATACGATGATCGATTTTCCCAAGGCCGCCGCATAGCCCGCGTCAAAGGCCGCGTTCCACTGCTTGTATTTGTCGCCAAAGCGCACAACGACGATATCCGCGTCCGAAATCCCCTTGCGAGTCCGGATCGCGTTAACCATCGCCCCCTTGTGGTCGTGCCAATACTTGTTCGACTCAGCCCCGAGGATGGAAACGCCGCAATCGTCGCTTGCGCTGTGATCGGTCACCGGGCTGTCGAAAGTCACGTCCAGCCCTTTCGCCCCATCAATAATCTGCTCACGCCAATCGGTGTGAATTTCCCCTGACAAATAGACGTTCAGGCCCATGGCTTCCTCCGCAATTGTTCAGAGCCTACTTAAGGTGCAATCGCGCAATGCCCAACGCGGAAGTCGAAGAAACCGGTGATATTTACGATTTCTTTCGCGCCACCAGATACCGCGACGGGGGTTTTGCCGGATAATTCCCGCTTTCGATCACGTCGAATCCGGCCTGGGTGACTGCGGATTCAAGAGTATCGATGTCGAAAAGATTGACATATGGCGCTTTGCCAAAAAGCTGCATCACCGGCAACATGAATTTCAATAGCCCAAACCTCAATCCCAGACCTCCTTCCGCAAGGCACGGGGTTTTGGAGATGAACAGGCCGCCCGGTTCCAGTCGCGCATGAATGTCTGCAAAGACCGCTTCAATATCCGGCACAAGGTGAAAGAGATTGAATCCAAGTATGGCGTCAAAGGTCTGCCCATCGTTCGGCGTAGTGATATCAATGGCTCTGAACGAGATGTTGCCGATCCCTTCGGCCTGCGCCTTATCCCGGCCAATTCCCAGCATTGCTTCTGAGAAATCGCTGGCCGTGACATGCGCGACCGACGATGCAAGCAGCAGCGCCGTCGAACCCGTTCCACAGCCAAGCTCAAGAATCTTGTGCTGCTTGGACAGATAGGACCGGGTCCGCCCCAGAGTGTACTCATAAGATTCTATGTCACGAATTGGAGTGCGTGAATATTTCGCGGCAATGCCGTCCCAGAATTTTGCAGCAGCCGCCATGGTCGATCTCCTTTGCATACTATCTATTAATGCACGGATCGAAGATGAATTGCGAATTATTGCAAAACTCTTATACATATTTGCATGAGAAACCTCGGCAGCTTTGACTGGAATCACATCCGCGCCTTTCTGGCGACGGCAGAAACCGGGTCGCTTTCGGCGGCGGCGCGGCTATTTGGACAGACTCAGCCGACCCTGAGCCGCCAGATCGCGGCGCTCGAAGCCGATCTGGGTGTCATGCTGTTCGAACGTATCGGTCGCTCGCTCGAGATCACGCAGGCCGGTGTTGAACTTCTGGAACACACACGCACCATGGGAGAGGCCGCCAATCGCATCGTGCTGACCGCATCCGGTCAGGCGCAGTCGATCGAAGGGCAGGTTCGGATAACCGCCAGCGACATCATGTCGGCCTATATCCTGCCGGATCTGTTGCGTCAGGTCCGGGCGCAGGCTCCGCGCCTTCGGATTGAGGTGATCGCCTCCAATGACATCCGCGACCTGATGCGGCGCGAGGCTGATATCGCCATCCGCCATGTCCGCCCGGATCAACCCGACCTGATCGCCAAACTGGTGCGGGAAGCTCAGGGTCATTTCTATGCCACCACCGAGTATCTGAACCGAGCGGGGCGTCCAAAGTCAAAACACGATCTGTCACAGCATGAATTCATCAGCTTCGGCGACACCGGCCAGATGATCGCCTATCTGAAACCGCTGGGCATTCACCTGTCCGACGAGAACTTCCGGCTCGGCTCTCAGAACGGAATCGTTTCGTGGGAGTACGCAAAGCAGGGCTTTGGCATCGCACCCATGTCGACACAAGTCGGCGACGCAACCCCCGGCGTCGAACGCGTTTTGCCCGAGATGGAGGCCATCACATTCCCGATCTGGCTCACCGCACATCGCGAGCTGCATACCAGCCGGCGCATTCGTTTGGTCTTTGATCTGCTGGCCGAGTTTCTGGCCAAATGAAAGACGCGCCCGAAGGCGCGTCGAACAAACCTTATTCCGCCGGTATCATCCGCGCAGAACGCCGCCCGTGGCTTTGGACACCTTGGCAATGATCTTTTCAGCCACGGCCTCGATATCCTTTTCCTTCAGCGTCGCGTCGGACGGCTGCAGCCGCACTGTGATGGCCAGCGACTTCTTGCCCTCTCCAAGGCTGCCGCCGATGAATTCATCGAATACGCGCACATCCTCAATCAGCGCCTTGTCGGCACCTGCTGCGGCGTTGACCAGCGTCAGCGCCTCGACATCCGCGTCCACCACAAAGGCAAAGTCGCGTTCGACCGCCTGCAAATCGCGCAGTTCCAGCGCCGAGCGCGTCGCGCCGGATTTGCGCGGCAAAGGCACCACGTCCGGCCAGATGGTAAAGGCCATCGCCGGGCCCTTGATATCCATCGCCTGCAACACGCGCGGATGCAGCTCACCAAAGACACCCAGAACTTTCTTCGGACCCAGACAGATTTTCCCATGACGCCCGGGATGCCACCACGCGTCGCCACCGCGCATGATCTGAACCTTCGCGGGGGCGCCGATCGCGGCCAAAACCGCCTCGACATCCGCCTTGGCGTCGAACACGTCCACTGGTCGTGCCGCGCCGTGAACGTCCTTTGGACCGTTACGACCAACCAGCAGGCCCGAGATCTGGGTTTTCTGCTCACCCGGCTCTCCGTCGTGAAAGACCGGGCCGACCTCGAACAGGGCCAGATCAGAATGTCCGCGTGCCTGGTTTCGCGCCGCCGCCTGCAACAGACCCGGCAACAGATCAGGCCGCATATGGCTCATCTCGGACGAGATCGGGTTCTCCAGCATTGTCGCCGCGTCCCCACCGCCAAACAGCGCGGCAGAAGCCTGGTCGATGAATGTGTAGGTCACGCATTCATTGTACCCCAACGCAGCACACGTACGCCGAGCCATGGATTGACGGCGCTGGGTGGGCGTCATGACCGGCTTGGGAATCCCGTCACTCACACGCGGTAGCGGCTTGCCCTGCAGCTTGGTCAGGGACGCAATCCGAGCGACCTCTTCCACCAGATCGGCCTCGCCCATGATATCGGGGCGCCAACTGGGCACGCGTGCCATCTCGCCATCCAGACGGAAACCCAACCGGGTCAGAGTCTGTCGCTGTTCGCTTTCCGGAATATCCATTCCGACCAGAGACTGCACCCGCGCTGCATCCAGCTTATAGGCACGTGAATGATCCGGCGCTTTGCCCGCCTCAACCACGTTCGAAGCCTCGCCACCGCAGATATCCAAAATCATCTGCGTTGCGTGCTCCAACCCTTCCCGTGTGTATTCCGGGTCGACCCCGCGTTCGAAGCGATACCGCGCATCCGAATTGATCTTGAGCGCACGGCCCGTCAACGCGATCTGCACGTGATCCCAAAACGCGCTTTCAAGGAACACGTTCACTGTCTCTTCGGTACATCCGGTCTGCTCTCCGCCCATGATACCTGCGATGGATTCCGGGCCATTTTCATCCGAGATTACCATCATGCCGGGCTGCAGGGTGTACTCCTTCTCGTCCAGCGCCACCAGCGTCTCGCCGCCTTTGGCACGGTGCACCCGCAGATTGCCCCGCACCTTGTCGGCGTCAAAGACGTGCAGCGGGCGGTTCTGATCGAAGGTCATGTAGTTGGTGATATCCACCAGGGCCGAGATCGGGCGCAGACCGATCGCCTTCAACTGATCCTGCAGCCATTGCGGGCTGGGGCCGTTCTTCACACCCCGGATCAGACGCCCGGTGAAGTGCGGTGCGCCGTCCAGTGTATCTTCGTCAATCGACACCTTGATCGGGCTTTCGAAATCACCCGGCACAGGCACGTAGTCACGCTCTTTCAGCGTGCCCACACCCCGCGCAGCCAGATCGCGCGCAATCCCGGCGACACCCAGCGCGTCGGGACGGTTCGGTGTGATCGCAATCTCGATCATCGGGTCGACCTTCGACGGATCATTTTCGGCCAACCAGTCCACGAACCGATCACCAACCTCGCCCGAGGGCAGCTCGATGATGCCGTCATGCTCGTCCGACAGCTCCAGCTCACGCTCGGACGCCATCATGCCAAAGCTCTCGACACCCCGGATTTTGCCGACGCTGATCGTCAGGTCCAGACCCGGGATGTACATGCCCGGTTTGCAGACCACGACGGTGATGCCTTCGCGTGCATTGGGTGCACCACAGATGATCTGCAGATCGCCCTCATCAGTCTCAACCGTGCAGACGCGCAGCTTGTCGGCGTCGGGGTGTTTCTCGGCATGTTTCACATGGCCCAGCGTAAAGCCCCCCAGACGATCCGCCGGGTTCACGATCTCTTCGACCTCAAGGCCGAGGTCGGTCAGCGCGTCAGTGATCTCATCAACCGACGCATCCGTATCGAGGTGGTCTTTCAGCCAGGACAGAGTGAATTTCATTGCAGCGGGCCTTTTTCGGCAAACATTCAGTCGGCACAGGCAATGGCAAAGATTGCGCCGAGGTGCAAGCGCTGCGGCTCATGGATAGGTGGGTGTGCGGCCCAAAAGCTCGTCCAATTGCCAGCCGATCCAGCCATGGGGGATAAAATGCCCACCGGGATGGGTGTCCAACGTGACCTGACCCTGCGCGCAATCGGTCCATTCCATACGGCTGAGCGTCAGAAACGGCTTTACGCTCCAATCCCCGCCCGGGGTCGCGCCGTTGCAGTCGAACTTGGCCTTCCACAGCGCCACCGGATAGGTGATATCCCCGCCCGGCCCAAGCGGGAAATCCATCACCGTATCGTCCAGCCCGTGGACATGACGCACCTCGCGTGGGGCTTCCGGGCAGTCCTCGGTCTGGCGGATCGAACCCGCAACGGCCAGCAGAGCGGCGATGTCATTGCCCGACTGGCAGACATAGCGCCACGCCATTGCGCCGCCATAGGAATAACCCGAGACATAGATGCGTTCCGGATCAATGGGATAGTGCTTGGCCACATCCTCCAACACCCGATCCGCGAACGGCACGTCTGCGGTATCAGCGGTCCAGAAGTTCCAGCTTTTGCCCAGCCCGTTCGGGGCCACCAGCAACACATCGCGCAGCTTGGTCGCCCCGGCGATGCGTTCGTGGTTCACCACCACATCGCCCTGCCGCGCCCAGCCATGGAAATGCAACAGCACCGGTAGAGGCGTTTCGCCATCCCAACCATCAGGTTCCAGCACATGGTACGAGCGGTCGCCGATCTCACAGGCGGTATCGCCGTGGCAGTCAGATTTCCACGGCCCCATCGCAAGGGCCGGCGTCGCGATCAGCAGAAGATAAAGCAGTCGATAGATCATAGCCCGGAGCCTAGCGACGTCTGCCGCACTGTCACATAACATATTGGTGTAGACCACGCGTAGGCCGGGCTTCAGACCGGCACCCATCCTTCGCAAATGGCGGGCTGTAGCCCGCCCTACACCCACCGCCCGTCTGATCATGTCACAAAGCCGCGCTATCGCCAGACCGCGGGGTGGCGATCCTCGGGCTGTGCTGAGCACTTTATGCCAGCCAAATCCGCGAAACGTTCAAACTGGGCGCTGACGGAGACAAATCGCCAGCCCGTGCGGGCGGTCTGGCGATAGCGCGGCGGCCTATCGGCCTTTGCTCCGCGCAACAGCCCTCAGAAACCCATCGTTCCATTTATCCTGTGCCAATAGCTTACAAGCTCGACCCAAACAGGCGGTACAATAAGACTCAACGAAAAGGTTAGTATCGCAGCACCGAGGAAATAAGTGGCGTAGGTGTGTAGACGCTCAACCTGCCTAATGAACCCAGTGATCTTTTTCTCCCATTGGCTCAGTTCGAGGTTTTCAAATCGTCCATCAACCGTCACATCCATGTGCTTCATCGACAGCAAATAGAGCCAGATTGCGACCAAAAGTGTAGAAAGACCAACCAATAGGCCGGGTGCATAAAGATCACTGTTCTTGAGCATCCCCAATCCGGTGATCTTTTCAGCCAAACCAATCAAACTTGCAGCCCCAAGGAGCCCAGACGCGACTGCCAGACCTCTTTGTGATCGTGCTTGTACATTTCCAAGAATCTGCAATGAGCGGTCAACTCGGTTCACTTCCCAAGTACATTTGCTTTCACCAGAACATAGCGGGCAATTTGTCGTATAACCATCAGAGCTATCGCAAAACGACCCATGCTCCCGACACAAGTACCTTCCGCGATTGACGCTCAGAAAGTGATAGATCACCGAGACAAACCACCATGCAGGTTCGGCATATCCAGCGCTGCAAACCCGTAATGGCGCAACCAACGCAGGTCGGAATCAAAGAACGCTCGCAAATCCGGAATGCCGTATTTCAGCATCGCCAAACGGTCGATACCGATGCCAAAGGCAAAGCCCTGATAGACCTCGGGGTCGATACCACCGGCGGCGATGACCTTGGGGTGGACCATGCCCGAGCCCAGAATCTCCATCCAGTCGTCGCCCTCGCCGATCTTCAGCTGACCGTTATCCCAGGAACAGCGGATGTCGACCTCGGCCGACGGCTCGGTGAAGGGGAAGTGCGAGGCGCGGAAGCGCAGTTCGACGTCATCGACCTCGAAGAAGGCCTTCACGAACTCTTCCAAGACCCATTTCAGGTTCGCCATCGAGATGTCTTTATCAATCGCCAGACCTTCGACCTGATGGAACATCGGCGTGTGGGTCTGGTCATAATCGGCACGATAGACGCCGCCCGGACAGATCACGCGGATCGGCGCGCCCTGCAGCTCCATCGAGCGGATCTGCACCGGCGAGGTATGCGTGCGCAGCACATGCGGCGGGCGGTTATCCCCCTCAGCGCGGTGCATATAGAATGTGTCCATCTCGGCCCGCGCTGGG
Organism: Alphaproteobacteria bacterium; assembly: GCA_030426685.1. Lineage (GTDB taxonomy): Bacteria > Pseudomonadota > Alphaproteobacteria > Rhodobacterales > Rhodobacteraceae > Ruegeria. The sequence goes on along the minus strand of JAUHYC010000033.1, from coordinate 23,598 downwards.
TGGTGGCCGGGGATGTTCAGGGCGTCGAAATTGTACCAGTCGGTCTCGATCCGCGGCCCTTCAGCCACCGAGAAGCCGAGTTCGGCAAAGATCGCGGTCAGTTCCTCGGTCGCCTGGCTGACCGGGTGGATCGAACCCTGACGCCGCGCGCGGGTTGGCAGGGTGACGTCCAGCCATTCGGTGCGCAAACGCTCATCAAGCGCGGCATCGGCCAACGCGGCCTTTTTGGCGGAGAGCGCCGAGTTGATCTCGTCCTTAAGGGCGTTCAGCGCGGGGCCTGCGACCTGACGCTCTTCGGGTGTCATCTTGCCCAGCTCGCGCATCTTCAGCGCGACCTCGCCCTTTTTGCCGACGGCCGCGACGCGGATCGACTCGAGCGCGTTTTCGTCGCCTGCTTCGGCAATCTGCCCCAGATATTTTGCCTTAAGATCGTCCATGACGCCCTCTGAATTTGGTCGCCAACCTGCTATCGGCCCCGTCCCGCGAATGCAAGCGGGACGGTGGGGATCAATAGCTGTATTCGGGGAAAATACGGGTCAGGTCACCATTCCAGTCGCCATTGTAGTGTTCCAGCAACTCATCCGCCGGAACCTTGCCCGTATCGATGCTGTCCTTGAGTGCGTTCAGGAAATGCGTCTCATCCTGAACCAGACCACCCGCTCCGGGACGTGCGCGCGACGCAAGTCCGGCCTCTGCGATCGAGACCACTTCACGCGCCAGATCATGCATATTGATGTTGCCAACCCGCGCTTGCAGACCATCCTTGGCGGCTTCGACCCGCAGCGCTTCGCGCGTCTCGGCATCCCAGCCCTTTACCAGATCCCAAGCGGCATCCAGCGCAGTTTGGTCATAGGTCAGTCCAACCCAAAAGGCCGGTAACGCACACAGACGACGCCATGGGCCACCATCAGCCCCGCGCATTTCCATGAATTTCTTGATCCGCGCTTCGGGGAAGGCGGTGGTCAAGTGGTCGGCCCAATCGGACAGGGTCGGCGTTTCGCCCGGCAATGCGGGCAGCTTACCTTGCAGGAAGTCGCGGAAGGACATGCCCAGCGCGTCGATATACTGGCCTTCGCGATAGACGAAATACATCGGCACATCGAGCGCGTATTGCACGTAGCGCTCAAAACCAAAGCCTTCTTCGAACACAAAGGGCAGCATCCCGGTGCGGGCATCGTCCAGATGCCGCCAGATATAGCTGCGCCAGCTTTTCTGGCCGTTCACCTTGCCCTCGAAAAACGGGGAATTCGCAAACAGCGCCGTCGCGACCGGCTGCAAAGCCAATGCAACGCGCAGTTTCTGCACCATGTCTGCCTCGGATCCGAAGTCTATGTTGACCTGAACCGTGCAGGTGCGTCGCATCATGGCGCGACCCATGGTGCCGACTTTTTCCATATAGTCGTTCATGAGCCGATAGCGGCCCTTGGGCATCAACGGCATCTCGTCATGGGTCCAGATCGGGGCTGCACCCAGACCTATGAAACCTACGCCGATCTCATCGGCGATATCCTTCACCTCACGCAGGTGAGTGTTCACCTCGTCGCAGGTCTCGTGGATCGTCTCAAGCGGAGCGCCCGACAGTTCCAGTGCACCCCCGGGTTCGAGGCTGACGTTGGCCCCATCTTTTTCGAGCCCGATCAGATGCCCGGCTTCACGCACCTCGGCCCAGCCGTGGCGATCACGCAAACCCTCCAGCACAGCGACGATCGAGCGTTTGCCCTCAAACGGGAGTGGTTTCAGCGTGTCCTTGCAGTAGCCGAACTTTTCATGCTCGGTGCCAATGCGCCAATCGGCCTTGGGCTTGCAGCCTGATTCCAGATATTCGGCCAGTTGTTCATGGCGTTCAATCGGCCCGCCGCCGGACTGGGGGATGGACATGAACCGTGCTCCGATCCTGCTGAGTCTGCTTTGAATGGTCAGTCGTGGTCTTTATCCGCGCCAGTGTCAATGCAGCCTGAGATGCGCGGGGCGCGACGGCGTCCGCTCCCAAATGACGACCGGATGTACCGAACCGCCGTTGAGTTCCGACAACATATGCTCGGTTCTTAACCCCGGCAGGTTCGAGAACACGTCGAACAGTGCTTCGGCCCCTTCGGCGTTCACCGGAATGTGAAGGGTGGGCTGCCCCGGCTGGTCAAGCACCCAAAGCGCCGGGCGCGAGGTTGGGTCCAGGGCCAGACGCTCAATCTCACGCGTTGCGATGATGCCCCCGTCAAGCGGGCCGAGATAGGTGATCTGCCCTTCGTCAATGGTCACCACGCCTGGGCCGCCCACACCGGTGCGGAATCGTGCGCGCTGTACGCCGATCACGGCCAGAGCCGCGGCTACCACCACCAGCATCCAACCCAGCCAACCCAGCAGACCACCCGGACCATTGATCCAGCTCAGGCCCAGCAACAAGACAAAACCCGCCACCATCACCTCGCGCCAGCGCCACATGGCCAGTTTTGCTTCGGGTCGGATGAAACTCATGCCGTGTCCTTCGGGTTGGTGAACAGGATCAGCGAGAACTGACCTGCGGGTTTGAACCCAATTCCCATATAGGCACGCGCGGCGGAATCGGAAGCCGCGAACAGGACCGCCCGCGATGCTCCGGCGTCTCGAGCTTCGATCAGATGCAAGGCCACCGCAAGGCGGGCATAGCCGCGCCCCCGCAATTCGGGTGGCGTATAGACGCCGCCGATTTGAACAGTCTCGGGTAAGCGGGCGTTGAATCCGGTCATGGCCACGGGTTGTTTTTCGATCAGCAAAACCCTGTGGGAATCGCGCTGCGTGTAAGCCACAAAATCTTCACCTGCCTGTTTCTTGGCCCGCGCAGGGTCAAAATCCATGGCTTCGATCAGATAGTCACGGCGCCAACCTTCGGTGATCGACCGGTCGAGACCACCCAGTGGCACCAGTTCTGCACCTGTGAGATCGGGCAGAACAAGCTGGTCCAATTCGAGCGAAAATCCCGGCTCATCGCTGTTCAACGTCGCGGGCCTGTTGTCCCATCCGGCAAACCGCATGATCCGGCGCGCCTGATTTGCCTCGGCTGCGACACCAAACAGTTTATGCCCCCGGATCAAGTGGATGGCATCTGCAAGCTCGGCATCAGAGCAGTCAGGGCATTGCGACATGACCATGCCCTCATTCGTTATCGCAAAAACAGCCCGCGGACTGTCACCCAGCACCCAAGCTTTCAGTGAACGAGGGTGCGGGCCATATAGGCCATAGTCGCGCAGATTGGCCAATGGGAACATGGATGTCTGTATGTGCTGCGACAGAAAGCTGTCGATCTGGGGGATATCGCGATCCTGCGCGGCGCGCCACATCACGACCAGTCCCCCAACACCTGCTGCCACATAGTCATTGCCGCAACCGCTGCGGTGTCCGCACGCAGGATACGGGGGCCGAGGCTGACCACATGGGCGAAGGGCAAGCCAGTCAGACGGGTGCGCTCGCGGTCCGAAAACCCGCCCTCAGGACCGATCAAAATGGCCCAGGGCAGGTGCCTTTCGTTTTCAGCCAGACGCAGGGCAGAACCGACCTCGGCCTCATCACAGAACATCAGCTGACGCGATTCGGGCCAGGCGTCCAGCATCCGGTCTAGGCGCTGCAACTCGGCAACTTCGGGAACAAACGTGCCACCGCATTGCTCAGCAGCCTCGACGGCATGGGCCTGAAGACGATCCTGCCGGATGCGTTCGGAATTGGTGAAATCGGTTTGCACGGGCACAATCCGCACCGCGCCCATTTCCGCAGCCTTTTCAACTATGAAATCGGTGCGGGCTTTCTTGATCGGCGCAAAGAGCAGCCACAGATCGGGCGGCAATTGCAGCGGTTTGGTCTGCGCGACGCAGGTCAGCGTCCCGCCGCGTTTCCCAGCCTCGGCCACTTCGGCCAGCCACTCGCCATCCTGACCATTGAACAGGGCGACTTGCCCCCCAACAGCCAGCCGCATGACGCCAAACAGGTAATGAGCCTGTTCGCGCGCCAAACGAACCGATTGCCCCCGACCCAGAGGGTGCTCTACATACAGTCTGATCTTCGCAGTCATGAGACCCTACATATGCAAGGCAATGTCCCAACACCAGACGGTCAGGTCGCGGATGCGGTCAGTGGCAACTGGGTCGACACCCACGCCCCCGCCTTTGCCCGGCCTTACCTGCGGCTCAGCCGGGCGGATCGGCCCATTGGTACATGGCTGCTGCTGATTCCCTGCTGGTGGGGTCTGGCGCTGGCTGCTCTCAGCGACGGCACCCCCCGCTGGGAGGACCTGTGGATCGCCATCGGTTGCGCCATCGGAGCCTTCCTGATGCGCGGCGCGGGCTGTACGTGGAACGACATCACCGACCGCGAGTTTGACGGACAGGTTGAACGCACCCGCTCGCGCCCGATCCCTTCGGGTCAGGTCAGTGTGCGCCAGGCGGGCTTCTGGATGATCCTGCAATGCCTGCTGGCCTTGGCGATTCTTCTGACTTTCAACCGTGCGGCCATCGCGATGGGAGTCCTGTCGCTGCTGCCAGTCACAATCTACCCGTTCGCCAAGCGCTTTACATGGTGGCCACAGGTCTTTCTGGGTCTGGCCTTCAACTGGGGTGCGCTTCTGGCCTGGGCCGCGCATACCGGTACCGTGGGGTGGCCTGCCATTATGCTTTATCTGTCCGGCATCGCCTGGACGCTGTTCTATGACACGATCTACGCCCATCAGGACGCCGAAGATGACGAGTTGATCGGCATCAAATCCACCGCCCGTCTGTTCGGGACTGATACCGCCCGATGGCTCAAGTACTTTCTGGTCGGCACGGTCAGCCTGATGGGGCTGGCGATTATAGACGCCGCTTTGCCCGAGGCCTCGATCCTCGCTTTGGTTGTGGCTCTTGGCGGCCCCTGGGCAATGGGCTGGCATCTGGCCTGGCAACTGCGCGGATTGGACATCGAAGACAATGCCAAGCTGCTGCAGCTTTTCCGCGCCAACCGCGACACCGGCTTGATTCCGCTGATCTTCCTCTGCGTCGCCCTTTTGCTCTGATTGCACCTCTGGGCCGCGCTCTGTATGAGTCCAAAACCAACCGCCCGAGGAGTCTCGTACCCAACCATGCGCCTGCCTTACGCCCTCGCCGTTGCAATCATTTTTGCGGTTTCTGCCGCGCTGTCTATGGTGGGTGCAGGCTTTGCTGTCAGCAAGATCGAGGACGCATCGGAACTGGCGGTTCGCCGGGCGCTGAACCTGCAAGGTCATGACTGGGCCGAGGTCGAATCCGACGGGCTGCGTGTCGTGCTGACAGGCATCGCCCCGGATGAGGCGACAAGGTTCAACGCCCTGACTGCCGCCGGGACCGAAGTCGACACCTCACGCGTGATCGACGAAATGGAAGTCGCACCCACCGCTGACCTCACCCCACCGCGCTTCTCGGTCGAAATCTTGCGCAATGACAGTGGCATTTCGATTATCGGACTGGTGCCCGCCAGCGAGGACCGCGCGGCCCTCATGGATCGCCTGCAGCGGCTGGATCAGGACGCACTCGTCTCGGACCTGATGGAAAGCGCGGATTATCCCAAACCAAAAGGCTGGGACGCGGCGCTGAGCTACGCGCTCAGGGCGCTTTCCGATCTGCCGCGGGCAAAAATCTCGGCAAGCCCCGGACTGGTGCGCGTCACCGCGATTGCCGACAGCCAGCAGGAAAAGGACCGGCTGGAACAGGACCTGAGCCGCGCTGCGCCTCCGGGACTGCGGATCGGGCTCGCAATATCCGCCCCGCGCCCGGTTATTACGCCTTTTACCCTGCGCTATCTGATCAACGAAGAGGGTGGACAATTCGATGCCTGTTCGGCGCAGGACGAGGACGCGCGCGACATTATAATTGAAGCCGCACAGGAGGCCGGGTTGACCGGGCCCTATTCCTGCACCATCGGTCTGGGCGTGCCGTCGCCGCGCTGGGCCAATGCGGCGCAGTTGAGCATCCGGGCGTTGTCTGAACTTGGGCATGGCTCGGTCACACTGTCGGACGCCGATATCACGCTGGTTGCTGCTCAGGACACCAGCCCGGCGTTGTTCGACCGGGTTGTGGGTGAGTTGGAGAACACCCTGCCCGAGGTATTTGTCCTCCACGCGGTTCTGCCCGAACCGGAACCCGATGACCCCTCGGGACCCGTCGAATTCAGCGCCACCCGTAGCCCTGAAGGGCTGGTGCAAATGCGCGGTCGTGTGGGCGATGAGACGCTGCGCGACATGACCGACAGCTTTGCCCGCGCCGCCTTTGGTTCGGAACGGGTCCACACTGCAACCCGCATTGCGCCTGACTTGCCTGCCGACTGGCCGGTGCGCGTTCTGGCGGGGCTTGAGGCGCTATCGCAGCTGCACAATGGCGCGCTGACTGTAACCCCTGATAATGTTACGCTATCGGGGCTCAGCCATGACCCCGAGGCCAAGGCGCGCATCGCCGGTATGCTGTCGGACAAACTGGGGGATGCGCAGGATTTCACCCTGTCGATCACTTATCAAGAGCCGCCTGAGCCCGAAGATGCCCTGCCCGACCCCGAGCTGTGCGAAGAACGGATCGTTGAGGTTCAGGAGGCAACTAAAATTGCGTTCGAGCCGGGTTCGGCCACCGTTGCCGCCGATTCTCGTGATGCGCTGAACCAGATCGCCAACATCCTGCGGGAATGCGGCCCGATCCGGCTGGAAATTCAGGGTCATACCGACAGTCAGGGCCGCGAGGAAATGAACCAGCAGCTCAGCCAGGCCCGTGCGCAATCGATCCTGAACGAATTGCGCGGTCGGCGCGTACCAACCTCCAGCTATTCGGCGGTCGGCTACGGCGAAACGCAGCCCATCGCCGACAATGACACAGAAGAAGGCCGCGAAGAGAATCGCCGCATCGAATTCCGCCTGATCCGGCCCGAGCCGGTGGCCAATACCGTAACCGGGCTTGAAGCGATAGAAGCTGAAAGCGAGACACCTGAAACCGACGCAACGGATGCGGGCTCAGAGGACCAGTAAGTTGAACAGAACCGAATTCATCATCGCCACCGCCATCATCCTGTTCGCAGCCTTTTGTATGGGCTGGTTCGCCAACTGGTTGGCCCACCGTCTGTCACGGGTTCGTCAAAGCGACGTGGCCGATCTGGACCGCATGAGCCAGGAACTGCACGAGGCCGAGGAAACCCGCGATCAGGCAATCACCTATCTGCAGCAACGCGAGGCAGAGCTGACCAATCAGCTGACGCAGACCGAGGCCGAATTGAGCGCCGCCATGGAAGGTCTGCGTGCAGCCCGGCAGGAAGCCGAGGAAATGCGCGGGCGGATCAACAACGCGGACTGAGCCGACTACCAACGGGTCAGTGCGTCTTCGTCTTCATCCTTGGCCGCGACCCATTCCGCACCGGATGTTGTAATCTCTTTCTTCCAGAACGGTGCGCGGGATTTGAGGTAATCCATCAGATATTCCGCCGCCTCGAACGCATCCTTGCGATGGGGTGCGGCGGTGGCAACCATCATGATCCGGTCACCGGGTGCCAAGCGCCCATAGCGGTGAATGACCAGAACATCGCCCAACGACCAGCGCAACTTCGCCTCTCGGGCGATTTTGGCAATCGCGCGCTCGGTCATGCCCGGATAGTGCTCGATCTCCATCACGTCCAGATCGCCTTCGGCCATATCGCGCACGACGCCTGTGAAAGTCACGATTGCGCCATTCGCGGTGTCCTGAGCTGCAAAGTCGTTGGACTCGGCCCCCAGATCGAATTCTTCTTCCTGAACCGCGATGCGCATGGTGTCAGCCACCGGTCATAGGCGGGAAAAAGGCAACTTCACGAACGCCCGCCAGCGAGGCATCAAAATCCGACAGTTCCTGATCCAGCGCTACGCGCAGCGCGGACAGGTCAGCAAAGGCGGCAGCGTAACGATCTTCGCGCGCGCTCAATTCGGCGACCAGATCGTTGACCGTTGCGGCCTCGGTCTCGACCTTTTCTTTCGGCAGGCCGATGCGTTCGCGGACCCAGGCGAAGTACAGCACGTCCATCGGTTAACTCTCCTTCAGGTGCGGCATGGCTTTACGTAGGTAGTCATAGCCCGTGATCAATGTCAGCGCCGCAGCAAGCCAGAGCAGCCACAAACCGATGCGCCCCGACCAGAACATACCTTCCAGATACCAGCGAATGTGGTTTAAGTCTTCCATCTGTCCGGTCAGCACCTGATCGATGGTTGTGTTATCCATACCAAAAGTTGCCATCACGAAGTGGTGTTCGAATATCCCCTGCGAAAACAGGATCGCAATTGCCACCATCTGCGCTGTGGTCTTCCACTTGGCCAGTTTTGTCACTTTCAATGTTCCGGCCACATCGCCGAGATATTCACGCAGGCCCGAGACAAACACTTCGCGGAACAGGATCACGGTGGCGGGCAGCACCAGCCACGGTGTCCAGTGTTCGGCCGAATACCCCACGAGGATCATGAGCGCGATCACAACCATGGCCTTGTCGGCGATCGGGTCCAGCATGGCGCCGATCTTGGTTTCCTGCTTCAACGTGCGGGCCAGATACCCGTCGAACCAATCCGTGATCGCAGCCGTCAGGAACAGGATAAGCGCAAACCAGTCCGCGTAGGGCCGCGTGAAATACAGAAACATTACGGCAAGACCCGGCGCCGCCAGCAGGCGGAGTATGGTCAAGATATTGGGCAGGTTCCATTTCATAGCGCGACACTACATCGCCGGTTCGGGACATAAAAGATGGCCCCTTAAAAAACCAACCCGATCACAGGCGGTTGCAGCTCGGATGGTCAAAGGGTCGCAACCGCAAACTCTCACCTGGTTACCTCTTGGCGTGCGGGCGCATTGCCGTCAGATTGACGCGTGGCCAGGCCGGAAAGCGATTTCAGATAATGACGACCCATATCCTCACCGATCCCCGATCAAACCTGATCGGCAGCGCCTGGATGATTGCCGCCATGGCCCTGTTCGCGCTTGAGGATGCGTTGCTGAAGGGCGCGACTGCCGCCCTGCCGATCTGGCAGGTTCTGGTTCTGTTTGGCTCAGGCGGTGCCATGGTCTTTGCTGCCGTGGCGTTGCAGCGCGGGGCGCGGCTGTTTCAGCCGGATGTGTTGTCACGACCGATGAAGGTGCGAGTGTTTTTCGAAATTCTCGGACGACTGTTCTATGTATTGGCCATCGCGCTCACACCCCTGTCCTCGGCCACGGTCATTCTGCAGGCCACACCTCTGGTCGTGGTCGCAGGTGCTGCGTTGTTTTTTGGTGAAACCGTTGGCTGGCGGCGGTGGAGCGCCATTCTGATCGGTCTGATCGGTGTTGTGATCATTATCCAACCGACAGGAGACAGTTTCTCGATCCTGTCCGTGTTCGCTGTGCTGGGTATGCTTGGCTTTGCCGGACGCGATCTGGCTAGCAGAGCGGCTCCTCCATCATTGAGCACCGAGGTGTTGGGTTTCTACGGGTTTCTCTGCATCGTGGTGGCCGGTCTGGTTTATCGCTTCTGGGAGGGTATAGCGATGGCACCGCTGAACTCTCACACCAGCCTGCATATAGGCGGGGCTATCCTGATGGGCACCACCGCCTATGCCGCGTTGATGAAGGCCATGCGCACGGGCGAGGTTTCCGCTGTCACGCCGTTCCGCTATTCCCGCCTGTTGTTCGGTGTGGCACTCGGCGTGGTTTTGTTTGGCGAACACCTCGACCAGACCATGTGGGTCGGCAGCGCACTGATCGTGGCATCGGGCCTTTATATCCTGTGGCGCGGGCGGCGGAGCTAGGTGTTTAATCCCAAGGTTTGATGGTGCGATGCATTCGATGGAATGGGAGGACGCCCCACGGAACAGATACGTCACGCCAGCACCAAGCACCGCAGCCCCGTAGTCGTTTACCCAGCAAATGATGAGTAGGAACGCACGCCATCTGAGCAACAATTCATCGCTCGCAGGCTTCAAACGCTGAGTTGAGCCATGAGCCTCGCATCACCGCAGAGACCGTTGCGAAATGGTGAAAGCGTCAAACGGTTGAGGATAGACAGGCAGGCCAAAGAAACCGAGTTCAACTGTTCTATCGTCTACTAGCCCATATAGCCTTCGGTCGGTCGCGACCCATTCCCCAGCAATGTACAGGATCCCATTGACGACAATGATGGCCAAAGTGCCGGTGAACTGCGGCTGAGCTGATTCATCCGTTACATCAAGTTGTAACTAAACAGGTTTGGAATGGCCGACTTTTGGGCGGATATCTCTAATAAGATCTCAAAATATGATTTAAGTACAATGGTATATGGCGGAGACGAAGGGATTCGAACCCTCGAGACGGTTTCCCGCCTACTCCCTTAGCAGGGGAGCGCCTTCGACCACTCGGCCACGTCTCCGCTGGCCGGTATATCCTTGGCGGTCATCCGGATACAAGGTGATTTTCCCTGCTGCGAACAATTTTCTGAAATCCGATAGAAAATGCGCCACAACCGACGAACAAGCCGGCCAAAACTCCGGGTTCTGAAGGAACCAAAAAGGGTTGTGAAAACCGAATGCTTGCAAAATTTGCCTGTTTCGGCGCATATTTGCTTAGATTTAAAAGATTGCATGACTATCCAGAATTAGCATTCTGAGGTGACAGATATCGGGCGCGGGGATTGTAAACCCCCGGTGGGAACCTTTTGGGGGAAGGGGACTTTGGTTTGGCCTGGTTGAAGTTGTTATTTGTTTTCATGGTTCTAACTGCGATGCCAACTTCGGCGGTCGCGTCAATCGGGAAGGTTCTGAGCGTCAAGCAAGGTGCGGATGTGATCCGTGCCGGCAAGAAGATTCGTCTGCACGAAGGGATGGAGGTGACCTCGGGCGATACCATCTCGACCAACAGGACGGGGATCGTGCAGCTTTTGTTTGTAGATGAGACCAAAATTGCGGTGGGTCCGAATGCGCGCATGATTTTGGATGTTTCGATGTTGCGCGGAAATCGCAAAGCCAAGAACTTTACCGTTCAGGCGCTGGGGGGCAGCTTCCGGTTCATCTCGGGCAAAAGCCGCAAACGCGCCTATTCGATCAAGACGCCGACGGCCACGATGGCAGTACGGGGCACGACCTTCGATATGTGGATCACCTCGCAAAACCAAAGCGCGATGCTGGTGATCGAGGGCACCGTACAGATGTGCGGGCGGCGCGGGTCCTGCCGGTCTGCGAGCCGCCAATGCAGCATGTTCGCCACCCGTTCGGATGGTCAGGTCGGGCGTCCGGCCGATCAGGCGCAATATGACAAGGCTCTTGAAGGGGGCTTTCCGTTCATCCGGTCTCAGCAGAACCTTTTGCCGCCGTTTCAGGTCAGTGCCGAAGGGTGCTCGAACAGGACGGCGCTGGCACCCCGAATTGAGGAACGGCCTGATCCCCGCCCGGATCGTCGCCGCGAGATTGCGGCCCGCACCGAAGCACCGGCACGCGACGAAGCACCATCGCCTGAGCGTCCGGACCCGGGTGAAAACCCCAGTGCCCGGGCTGAAACGGGTGGTTTATCGTCATCCGGGGCCGGGGTGAGTTCCGGCGGACTGAATGTCTCGGCCGACCCGACCGGTGGAGGTGGGACAGGTTCGGGTGCAAGGGCCACCGCCACAGCGGGTGGGGTGACGGCAACCGCAGGCTGGTAGGCATATCAAAGCGAATTCTCTTTTCCCCCTGCGCCAGGGAGGCGACCGTGGCGGGTAAGATCAAAGACAAATTGGGACGACGATTGATTTTTCGCCTGGTGGGGTTGGGATTAATCCTGTTGGGCTGCTTCGTCCGGGTGGCGGATCCGTACCCTATTCAAATGTCTCGGCTGATCTACTTTGATATTCTTCAGCGCATTTCGCCAAGGGAATACAACCCCGATCTACCTATCCGGGTTCTGGATATAGACGAACAATCGTTAGCAAACTGGGGGCAATGGCCCTGGCCGCGCACCTTGTTGGCACAGATGGTTCAAACCCTCGGAGAAAACGGCGCAGCTGCGATTGCCTTTGATATGTTGTTTGTAGAGCCTGACAGGTACTCGCCCGCGCGTTTGCTAAATGATCCGGCGCTTGATGGAATTTTGACCGTCGAGCGCCACGCGGAAAAACTAGATTACGATGTCTTGTTCGGGTTGGAGGTCGCTCACTGGCCGGTCGTGATGGGTACTGCCGCGCGAACCTCTCAGGAAGGAAGCCAGGTAAGCTCGAAAGCCGGTATCGTCGAGATCGGAGAGAACCCAACTGCGGGGTTGGTCTCTGTACCCTACTGGACACCAATTGCCCCGCCCCTTGACCGCAGTGCTGCCGGAATCGGTGGCGTAAATGTTTCACCTATCGGGGGCATGGGTGTCGTGCGACGTGTTCCGGCGCTGTGGGGTGGACCAGACGGGGCATTGCCTGCGTTGAGTATCGAGGCTTTGAGAGTTGCTCTGGATGCACCTTACATTCTGGTTGAGGGCTCTTCGGACGAGGACGGTATCGTATTTGCGGTCGAGCTTGGAGATTTCCGCTTGCCAACCACCGAGAATGGTGAGGTTTGGGTCAGATACAGGCGAGACCAGCCAGATTTATACCTGTCAGCCAACGCAATATTGCAGAACCCGAACGACCCAGCGCTGCGTTCAGAGATCGAGGGTCGTATCATTCTGGTGGGCACATCGGCGGCGGGTCTGTTTGATAGGCACCAAACAGCGTTGGGTGAAACGGTTCCGGGCGTATCAATCCACGCTCAGATACTTGAACAGATACTGGCAGATGAGATGTTGAGCAGATCTGATGTGACATCTGCACTTGAGTTGTTGTCCTTTATTCTGCTGGGTCTCATCGTTATCGGCGTAATGTCCAGTTTCGGAGCGGTCGCTTCGTTCATCGCGGGCGGTGTGGCTGCTGCAGTTGTTATGGCAATCAGCTGGCTGGCGTTTCAGAATCAGTCCGTCCTGTTTGATGCCACGTTCCCACTGGCCGGAGGCATGGCGAATTTCGGGTTGTTGGCGGGGTATCTATTTGTCTCGACCGAGCGGGAAAAACGGGTGATCCGCAACACCTTTTCGCATTATGTGGCGTCCGAAATTCTGGACGAGATGGAGGCCAACGGCCATCAACTGCAACTGGGGGGTGAGTCGCAGGAAATCACCGTGATGTTCTCGGATATCCGCGGGTTCACGCCCCTTTCGGAATCGGTATCGGCGACCGATCTGGTGGCTTTGCTGAACGAACTTTTTTCGGAGATCGGGGATCAGATACTGGACGAGCGGGGAACCATCGACAAGTTTATCGGTGATGCGGTGATGGCATTCTGGAACGCGCCGTTGCCGGTGGCGGACCACCCGTGCCGAGCCGCGCTTGCGGCATTGAAAATGCGGGGCGCTTTGCGAGCCTTCAACGAATCGCCCATCATGCGGGACCATCCTGCGATTGCGTTGGCCACGGGATGTGCGACAGGATCGGCCTGTGTCGGAAATATCGGATCGCGCAGCCGCTTCAACTACACTGTTATTGGTGATGTGGTGAATGTGGCTGCCCGGATCGAACAGAATTGCCGCCATGTGGATTATGACATCCTAGTTTCACAAACGGTACAGCAGGCGACGAAATCCGATTTGGCGCTGTTGGAGGCAGGGTTTGTCGATCTCAAGGGCAAAAGCGAACCCGAACCTGTTTTTGTGCTGGTCGGCGATCGGGACTTGGCGGGCACCGAGGAATTTCTGGCCTTGATGGCAGCACATGACCGTATGTTGACCGCCATTCGCGACCGCGCACCGATGCCTGTCATTTCAGATCTCTGCGACGCGTGTACAAAACTGGCCTCAGAGGTCGAACCCGGACTTGGCAACTTCTACCGGGCGATACCGGGGCGCACGGCGGATTTCCGGGCCGAGACGCAGGCCGGCATGGCAGTCTTCAGCCATCACAACGGTGCAGGAAAAGCTGCCGAATAGATGTGAAAACGGGGCGCGGCTGGAATTCAGCTGCGCCCCGCCTCAATCGGACAGAATGATCAATCTCGCCCCCTCGAATACTATCTAAAACAAAACGGGCTACAACTTTCGATATATCCGAGACTGACCTTCTATCCTCATCGGAATAAATTCACTCTGCACCATCGCCAAAGCCCGTGACAGTGAAGCAGATCACACTAACGAAAATTTTACTAATTAGGGTCAGGACTCGAAGAGCTGGCGCAAGGGGCAAGGATCGACCTGCTCAACTTGCTAGAGGACAGGGTCGGTCGACGCAGAACAATCGTTTCCGCGCAAATGCCGGTTGCGAAATGGCACGACTATCTCGGCGGTGATGCAACGGCAGATGCCATTATGGATCGCCTTGTGCATACCAGTGAGCAATTCGAGTTGAAGGGTAAATCCCTCAGGGCGGGCCGTCTTGAAAGGGAGGCAAAGTCGGCAGAGACCTGATCCCCTTACGGTCATCACACGTTGGATGCGGCGATCATCTCCGGGTGGACACGTCCAACGGTCGGCGCAAATCACTGGCCAGCCTCCCGACACCGACTGTCAAAATTCGTGGCTGCCGCCATTTGTTGGAAGTTGCAGGCGACAGCCAATGGCCACCCAGTACATTGTCACGGTACCAAAAACTCTTCAAACCTTCAAAAAGCATCAAAATAACAATGTCTTACAAACTTACCCAAAGTGGATATCAACGCGATCAACGAAACGGTTTTCTACACGTTTCTACGCCAATCTATACCGCGTGGTTGCTAGGTGGTTGCTTTAGGCGTGAGAAAATCCCGCCTATTCTTGCTAACCCTTTGAAAAAAGTGGTGAGCCGTGCAGGATTCGAACCTGCGACCCACTGATTAAAAGAACGGTCAGAGCCATTTCGCTGTATTTCTCCAAGATTCGCCACACTAACAAAAATAAAGCAAAAACATATATTTACGTTGACCCACGTTGCTCCGTCATTTCATGAATTACTCCAGAATTCGCCGCCATTTGCTTCCGTATAGCTTCCGGAAGCCGGCCGGAAGCAAGGAGTGTTCTGGATATGTTCAAACTGACCAAACGCGCTATCGAGGGCCTTGCCGTTGAGGCCAAGGAGTACCTTGTCTGGGACCGGGACATGCGCGGCTTTGGGCTGCGGGTCTATCCCTCCGGCAAGAAGACCTATTTGGTTCAGTATCGGGCCGGACGCCGCACTAGGCGGATCACCATCGGCCAGCACGGCGTTCTAACAGCCGAGGAAGCGCGAACACAGGCCAAACAGCTTCTGGGCGACGTTGCACGAGGGTCGGACCCTTCCGCCGAAAAACAGGCCAAGCGGCGCGCACCAACCGTTGCAGGCCTCTGTGACCGGTTCCTAGAGGAATATGTCGACCAACATTGCAAGCCAACCACGGCCCGCGACTATCACAGCGTCATTCGCCGGTTCATTCGGCCCAAGCTTGGCCCCATCCCGATTGCAGAGGTGACCCGCGCCGACGTGGTGGCCTTTCATCACGGGCTGCGCGAAACCCCCTATCAGGCCAACCGGGCGGCGGCGATGTTGTCGAAACTGTTCAATCTGGCTGAGGATTGGGGATTGCGGCAACCCGGATCAAACCCCGCGCGCCGGATCAATAAATTTCGCGAAGAAGAGAAGAAACGCTACTTGTCAGACGCGGAGCAAATAAGGCTCGGTGAAGTGCTAGCACAGGCGCTGGAAGACGGTACAGAGACAGTGTACGTGGTTTCGGCCCTCCTATTACTGATTTACACTGGATGCCGTCTCAGTGAGATTCTGACGCTACGCTGGGAATATGTAACCTCGCACCATCTGGAATTGCCGGACAGCAAAACCGGCCGCCGCCGCATTCCTCTGCCGAGGGAAGCCTATGACATCCTGATGGAATTGCCCCGGCAACCCGGCAACCCCTACGTCATATTAGGCGGGTCAGATACCGCACCGCTCAACAACCTGCAAAAGCCGTGGCGGCGTATACGTAAGGCGGCAGGTCTGGAAGACGTCCGTATACATGACCTGCGGCACACATATGCCTCGGTGGCGATGAAAGACGGGATCGACCCGTTCACCCTGAAAGAAATTATGGGCCATAAGAACCTAACCACGACCCTGCGCTATGCCCATCTGGCAGATGATGCGGTGCAACGGGCGGCGGGATCAGTCGCAGCGCGTCTAGCGCGCGCTGTACGCAAAGACGTGCGCGCAGCGCCACTAAGGGTTGTCCAATAAGGCTACGTTACATAGGCACAAACGCATGATTGCCGCCGCCCTACATATAGGTACGCCTACGTAGGTTGTGCGAATTCCGGAGCGTCTACGTAACATATACGAGGTACGATCAGTTGCTGGACAACAAAGATAGCGAGCGCGAATACGACATCGAAAACCTTTGGAGCAAGATGGGGCTGGCGTTGCCTGTCGTTGATGGCTTCGCGTCTGACATAGCTTTTGCCACACGCTTCTACCTAAAGTCGCGAAAAGTCGCTAAAATCCCTGAGAAAGAACGAAAAGCAATCTACAACAAGTTGGATAGAGCAGTTCGAACGCTGCAAGCGGTTTTGTCCGATCTGCCTTCATCCATGAAATACGAATTACATGACGTTGCCATGGGCAATGATCCTGAGGATTATTTTGAGACCTCTCAATCGACCGAAGATGACAAGATCATATTTGGTGATTTCTTCTTAGAGCGCTGGAAAGAAAGGTTGCCTGATCTGCAATTTCTCATAAGCGAGGCTCTTGAACACCACAAGCAACCCCGTGCGCGGCCTAAGCAAAATGAAGACTTGGAAATAACGATCCAAGCCCTCGGACAAGTGTTTGAACATTACACTCGGCGGAGCCCAATGGAGACCTATCGATACGATGAGATGGACGAGGAAAAGCCCTACAAAAGCGACTTCTTCGAATTCTTGTATTCGTGTTTCTGGATCGATGAGAACCGAAAATTCCCAACCTCTCACACCATTGGCAACGCCACGCTGCGCCTATTCGGCCATAAAAAATAGGGGATGTCATTAACGGACAGATTCTGAGCGATATATGACATTAGATTGAGACGCGACTACGCTGCATATTGGTTGCAACGAAACGATATGCAGCGAGGCGACCATGCAAGCACAGATTGATCCTGATTACTTTGACCGGCTTATCGACGAAAAAGAAGCCGCCAACTATCTCTGTTATTCTGTTCGAGCCTTGCAAAACTGGCGTGTGCGAGGCGGTGGGCCGATGTTTGTAAAAGTGTCTGGTCGGTCTGTCCGCTATACGCGCCGCGACCTGCAAAAATGGATTGCCGAAAAGCGGGTCGCCAATACCAGCGCCGCACCTTCCTGACACTCGAGTTTTGCCCGTTCAGAGTTGGCAGCGCTGAGCGGGATTTTGGGGCCGGATGGCTCTTAGGGGCGCGGGGTATCGCCACTTCGCGCCCTTTATGTGTCTGCCAGTCGGTTCAAACTAGGAGTTCACCATGACACAGCAACCCGCATTCAAATTTAAGATCGGGCTCATCACCGCAACAATCTGGGACAACGATGGATTTTTTTCCGTCGATATCTCACGGTCTTACAAGAACGGGGAAGGCGACTGGCGTACCACAAGCGCGTTTTCTCACAATGACCTTCTGAACGTCGCCAAATGCGCGGAACGTGCAGAGAACTGGATTTCACGCAAGCAGGCAGCAGCCAGCCAATGATATCTGCCGGGCGTCCAGCCCGGCCCCAAAACAATAGCTGCCCCGCCGGAGGCACTATCGAAGGGCGCGTTAGCGCCCGCCCCTTCCCAACCTCAACCACAACACGCGGCGTTCGCCGAAAGAGGGGGGTGATTGTAGCACCCCCCTCTGGAAATACCGGAACCCAAGGAGGCCCTAAAATGCACGTTGTACATCGTGGATTCGACACTATCGCACTTTCGATTCAGGCGAATATCTCTCAAGAACTATTCGAGCTTTTGAACGTCGAACGGGAACGAGCCGAGGAAAAGCGGCATCCCGTTCCGTTCAGCTATGGTGGCGCGGACTTTGATTTGTTGCCCCACGGTGGCAACGGATATCGCTTTATCCTCAAGGGCGGGCCCTTGGACATCACTTGGTTCTTCAAGAAGCCAAATGTGCGTGACCCGTGGGGCATTCGGGTTTCGGTGGGTTCAACGCTTCTTGCAACGCAAGGTCTCGGGTATGCACGATCCTATATCGATAAGACCCTAACTAGGCTTGGTGTCCGTTTTGAATCGCACCAAGTCAGCATTGGTCGCGTAGATTTTTGCGTCGATATACTTGCACCAGATTTCGAACTTATACCAGAACACTTTGTCATCCACAGTCATACCAACCGCGCGGACTACCTCAGCACTCAAGATGACGTGCGCAGCAACGGAAAATCTGGTCAGTTCACATCTGTCACGGTCGGAAAAATGCCGGGGCGGCAGGTCATTATCTACGATAAGCGACGCGAAGTGATCGATAAGAAGAAGCCTATTTGGTGGGATATCTGGAACGCTAACCTAGAGCGAGATGAACTAGCCCCTTTAGACCATTCTAAGGCATCTCAGAGCCGCGTGTGGCGTGTCGAGGTGCGTGCCGGAAAGGATTTGCTCAAGGATCGTTGGCAGATCAGGACATGGCCTCAATTCGACGCCATGTTCGGCGATGTCATTTCCGAGGCTTTGCAGAAGATACGCTACTGTGAGCCTGATCCTGATGACAGCAATCGCGCCCGGTGGCCCAATCATGAAATTTGGGACTTAGTTGCCGGATCGTCGGAGGATGACTTGCAGGAAATGCGCAGCCACATCGACGCAACCAACGTTAAGCACGTACATCGCGCGGAGCAAATTAGGTTGATATCAGCGCAAATTGCAGGCCTTGGGATCACGCTGGCAGCACTGGAAGATACTCGGGAAAGTGAGTTGTGTGATTTCATGGATAGTGTTGGAAGCAAGCTTGCAGAGGACATAAGAGCTGACCCTGAGCGCGCAGCAAACAAGCTACATGAAGCAAAGAACAGATATCGGTTCATTGCGTAAAGCACCCACCTTTTTTTTGACGCGTCAATTTGGGAAGCTGTGCATCTACCGGTTTTTCCATGAAGCATTTCTTCGATACGAGGTATCTCGAATTATCTTGGTTAAATCCTTGTATAGATGATGACCTCATTGCATCTTCCTACTTGCCTATTTGAAAGAACAAACCATTGATTAACCCCGAGATACTCGACTTCATCGAACGCTTTCAAACCCTGCTTGTAGGTTTGTTTGGCTTCATAGGCGTCATTTGGACGTTGCGGACCAATGCAAGACATTCGGAAGAAGAGTATCGAAGACAAACTAGTACCCGGAGAATGACTTTGCGGCGTATCCTGGCGGCAGAGTTTCGGAGCTACAATCATGCGATCAAGACCAATCTCGAAGCGAAAGAACCAGAAGATGACTATTTGTCAGTTGGCAGGATACCTAGACTATTTTCAGAAGATCTAGCAGCCGAGCTTGGCCTCCTAGAATTAGGTGAGGTCGATGTCGTCGTGAATGCTTTGATTAGCCTAGAAGGTATGGACCAATATTTGGAGCATATTTCGGCGGGACAAGCGGGAAAACGCTATCTTGTTCCCACCTCAGCGATGGAAAGTTTTCGCTTCATTTCTTCAACCACAGCTGATGCGCTCGACCTTGCGATTGAGGCACTGGAGATTTCAGGCGAGGCTTGAAGAGCCCATTGCAGTCATTGCCGCAACGGTCCAACGCTGCGAGCGCATTGGGCTGGTGATAGCCCAATGCGGACATCGTACTCCTCCACCGACCGCGGAAAGCAGGCTTTGCTGCGGAGCATACGGATTGCGCCGAAAACGAAGTATCCGACATTGAATTCGCTACGCAAAATGGGATTTAGGCAGAGGGCTACTGGACTTGAAACTGAACGTCAGTAGGTGCCTTGTATACCACGGTTTCGGCTATGCTCCGTTTTCGCCGCTATTGGGTGCGTCATTATCCAATGGCTTCAAATTGATACCGAGTTTTCCGGCTAAGGTATCGATGCGTTGAGCCTCAACTTCGGAACGAACGCTTTCAGTCACCTCTACAAAGTGGCCTCTCTGTTCGTCGTCAACCTTGGCAAGCGCAGATTTCAGCGATCTAGAATGCCTCTCTACAAAACCTACACCTTGCTCGCTTGCGGATGCGATGGCTGGCGTGGCAAAATTTCTCACTTTTGCATCCTCGGATGACTTAGAGAATATCTTATCGACAAGTTGCGAGAATCTTCCTTGCACGTATCCGAAGGTTTCTTTGTTTGTGGAAACGCTGCCCATCCGGTCCGCTATTGCCTTAGGCATCGCAGCTCGTGCCTTAGGAGGGATCGAATCCAAGAGTTTTTCAGACAAATTTGGCCGTTTGCCAAGCTGAGCTTGCCCAGACATCAACTCAACCACTAGATCCGAAAATGGTTCTTGGAACCTATGCGCAGGTAGCTTGAAGTCTCTCAGGGAAGCCTCAATTGACAACACCGCAAGCACAACACTGTCGGTTGCTAGGTAGGTTTTCCAATCTTCGTCCGATACTTCCGTGAGGACCTTTTCCACAGAAGTGTGAAGAAGCTCCCAGCCGTTCTCTTCACGATTGGCGGTATCTCTCAAAAGGGCAATAGGTACCGCATTCAGGTCTAGGTTCTCCAAGTGGTCATCTCGAACAATTCCACCTGTGTTTTTGAGAACTAGTTCGATCCTATTACCGAACGTGTTGCGAATTAGATCATAGTGGCTAATCAGTGTCGTCAGAGGCAGTGGATACAGATCATGCCTCTCACTCAAGCGTTCGGCAACTGAGGAGTAGATTTTTTGGCTCGGTGAAGTCTTGGAAGCCAAGCCTATCCAATGCGATACCATGTTCTGGTGAATAACATGAGAAGCCAGTTGATCGATCACCGCATCCGACAACTCGACGGAACCAGCCAATACTTGACTTAACCACTGTCGTGCTGGGTGAAGGTTCCCAAAAGGTGGTTGGTTCGTGTTTCCGCCGACTTCAAACGTCACCGTTTCAAGGTTCTGCAAGGTCAACCATATCGTTGCTGCCAAGGCTTCTTCCGCTTCTTCCGATTGTTTTGTGGCGTCGGCATGCCAAGCAAGTGTACCGTTGTTGGAAAGCGTTCCAAGCAACTCAATTGCCTTCTTGTGATCCGAAACTGCCCCAAAGGTGGCAATGAAATTGTTAGCACGAGAGGCGAAGTAGCCTTCTTCACCACCGAAATTTTGGCTCGTTAGCTGATCGTGCTGGTGTTGCAGAAGCGCCAAAAGGTCGGACGTATTCAATGACTTTGCTGACTTTAGCTGTTTGAAAACATAGTGAAAAGTTTGGGGTTCGTCTGACCAAATCTTTTTGAGGGGCTCCAAGAATGCCTTCGAGGAAATTGAATGCTTGAATTGCGAAAACGAAAGGCCAATTTCGTCACAATCATAGGCAACACCCAGTACAAACTGTACATTTTTAGGTAACCGGAACACATTGAGCAAGGTCTCAGCGAATGCTTCAACTTTACCATCGGCGTCATTGATCAGTATACCGAGTGACTTGACCCAAGTCTTGCCATCGTCGAACGTGGCTTCCTTTGCGTCAAAGCAATTCTTCATCCATTCAGCCAAGAGAAGTGATACAGACGAACGCTGATCACTTGGGCATAGATCAATTATTGCGCGCAGGCTTTGCACGTCTTCGGGTTCCTCAATTTTTGTGAAACTCAAATCATTTAGCCCCGAAAGATATAGCGTTAGCACATGCGACGACGTCTGATCATCAAGAGAAACAGAACTCAGGTTTTTGGCGACTTGAGCATAGGTAGCTGCCGCTTCCTTTGCCCAAGTTGATGCTTGCGTCTCCAAAATCTCAATCAAAACCTGTGGGAACCCCGGGGCACCCGCGAGAGTTTGAATTTGGTCGGGTTCCTTGTCCACGAGTGCTGCGGAAACAGGACCTTCCAGCAAAACTTGGTACGCCAACTGGGGTTCTACGTTGTAGGCTATCGCCGCTAGGTGCCGGTTCAAGTCACCATCACTGGAGTTAACCAAATACGGTGCCAAGTTCTCCGAAATTTCGTTCAGTAATTGCGGTCTGCGTTCGATATCATCTCGAAAAACTTGAAAAAGTGCAATCGTGTCGAGGGGTATCTTTCCTTCCCATTGAGCGAACATGCTTGAAATTTCATTGACGAAGGAAATGACTTGTCTTGGTGTGACGGGGCGAACCTGTAGTTGTGTCGACCGTTGGAAGATTTTCGTTACGTTGTAAATTGCGGCTTTGTCATGAAAGTTAGGTAACCCTTTTCGAAGGGTCGTTTCCACGTGCTCGGACACATTCGAAGCAACTGGGGGTGACACCCGAAAGATTTCGTCAAACGTTTTCCGGAATAAATCCTTCTCAGAAGACCCGTTAATGTCTCCATTAGATATTGCCTTGAATACGTGATCTCGGTCATATGGTACGATTGCAGTACATGCTCTTTGGTCCTTGTTCGGGTTCATCGGATCGCCAGAAAACACTGCTCGGATGTTTGCCCAAGCGTTCGAAATACTGAGTTGGGGGAGGCGGTCGATGTTGTCGAATACGACGACAATTCGGTCGTTATTTTCTTGAAGAACTTGTAACGTATCCAACAATGTAACTTCAAATTCATACTCATTGGGATCTTCTTCCCGGATGTTTTGGGTAGTTGTTTCGTTTTCCTGCTGTTTGGTGAAAAGTGATGCCGACATCGAAAGAGCTTCGGCAAACTTGATTTTTTCGGTCTTGGCGCGTTTCCATACTCTGAAGATGAACGCCCCATAGAGGAAAACAAACAGGAGAATTGCTACGGTCCAAACCGGTACACAGACACCGAATATAGTGAACGAGAGTGCAGAGCCACTGGTGGGGTTAATCGAGAATGGACTGAGCCAGGCAAAAGCCAAAGGTAGCATCGGTCCGAATAAGATGAAGAGAACGCCAAACCAGTCCAGTCGCCTGAAAGAGTTGGATTCCGTTGTTACAATCCTGTCACGAACTCTGTCGAGCAGTTTATCCAATCGATCAACTCGGCTCTTGTCTTCGGCAAACTCACGCTTCCCCCAGTCAATTAGTTTCTCAAGGAAAGTACGGCGGAAAGGGCTCGTTTGGTTGCTCCACATATCAAAAGTGAAGAACCTAAAGCTCTTACCTCCTGTTTCAGACAACTCTTTGGAGGCGAGTCGAACCACGGTCGATTTCCCTGCGCCCCAATCGCCCTCTAACCCAATGGAGCGATCTTCGTTATCAAATTCGACAATGGTTCTGGCCAATTGATGAGCAGTTCGAAGGTGACCTTTCCCTTCAAAGCCGTCCTCTCGAGCAGGTTGGTCGACGACAATGTGACGCTCAAAAATTTCTAGTTCACTCATTGAAACATCCGTATTTGAATCGCTCTAGCTATAGTTGTGCGGCAAATCTATTCTTCTTAGGGTACGAAGACAAAACATATCGTCGCTCACGCAACATACAGTTAATCGATGTTGTGTCCCCACTGCATACTGTCTTCGACAATAGAGATCGAAGCATCATCTTTCTGAGTGGGACTTTTCAAAAAATTGTCTGGCTTTAAACCACAGCGAACGGCAGTTGTGCGGGCTACGCCTCCAGAACCTTGACTACCGGTAGAACGGCAGGTTTGGGTCGACTGCTGAA
>JAUHYC010000083.1 GCA_030426685.1 Alphaproteobacteria bacterium | reverse complement strand
AAACTGGCGGTTTATTTCGAAGAGGTCCGCAAAGGGTTAGAGCTTCCATATGTACCACCCTGCGTGAACCGGTCTCTGGCCACATTTGACGTGGTGAACGGCGAACTGGTCTACGCGCTGGGCGCGCTCAAGAATGTGGGTGTCGAGGCGATGAACCTCGTGGTTGCGGGGCGTGAGGAGAAACCCTTCGTAAACCTGTTCGATTTTGCGCGCCGAGTTGATCTGAAGAAGGTCGGTAAACGCCCACTTGAGATGTTGGCACGCGCCGGGGCCTTTGATCAGTTGGACGGCAATCGACGTCGCGTGTTTGAAAGCCTGGATGCGCTGGTGAATTATTCGAGCGCGATCCACGAGCAACGAAACTCAAATCAGGTCTCGCTGTTTGGAGAAGCAGGGGATGACCTACCCGAACCGCGCCTGTCCCCCTCGCCAGATTGGTTGCCCGCTGAACGGTTGAGCGAGGAATTCAAGGCGATCGGTTTCTACCTGTCCGGCCACCCGCTGGACGACTACATGCCTGCGCTCAGACGCAAACAGGTGTTGACGCTGGATCAAGTGACCGAAAAAGCGCGTTCGGGACCCTTCATTGCAAAAATGGCAGGTGTTGTCGCCGGGCGGCAGGAGCGTAAATCAGCCCGCGGCAATCGGTTTGCTTTTGCACAACTGTCGGACCCGACTGGTGCATACGAAGTTACGCTGTTCTCGGAGACGCTGGAGAAATCGCGCGAGTTTCTGGAAACTGGTGCGCAGGTGGTTCTGACCGCCGAGGCGACAATGGAAGCCGATCAGCTCAAACTGCTTGGTCGCTCGGTGGGTCCGGTCGATGCTGTCGTCGCCGAGGCTGGTGCAACGGGTCTGCGTGTGTTTGTCGAAGACGCGGCTGTTTTGCCAAGCATGGCCAAAGTGCTGGAGGACGCCGAGAGTTCGGCAAAAAGGGTCGCCAAGGGGCCTGTCTATGTTTGTCTGCTTGACCCCGGATTGCCGGGTGAAGTTGAAATAGATCTAGGTCGGCACTACGCCATCAATCCGCAAATCAAAGGCGCGATCAAATCGCTGAATGGCATCGCCGAGATCGAAGAAGTCTGACGCCCCACCGCGTAGTTGCCACAGGCAGTATGCCCGGCTAGGCTGATTACACAACCTACTGGTCGTTTTACAGGAGGGTTCCGAAATGGTGACTTCAGGTATTGGTTTCAGATCATTCAGCTTGGCTGCGGCCTGCGCGTTGGTCTTGGCCACCACTGCTCATGCGGACGATAAGAAGAAAAACACCGTCACGGGTGCCTTGGTCGGCGCTGGTGTCGGCGCCTTGGTCGGAGACGGCAAGGGAGCGGCGATCGGCGGTGTGGCCGGCGCGATTATCGGACATAACTGGAAATGAATATGATGCTAGCTAATCCTTTCAAATCCAGCATCTGCGCCGCGTTTCTTTTTGCTCCGTCGTTTGCCTTGGCGGATGAGGCTGCAGAACAGATGGTGAAGGAGGCATTGCCCTTGATGCACTACACATGCGCCTCGATTGCCGAAGAAGCGGATGGGGACGAAGAGTTTGTCGTTACCGTTGTTCGGAAGATGACGGCCCTGTCGCTTTACAACCGCCAAATCAATATCGAGGATCATGCGGCCACTGACGAGGAAAAGGCCCAACTGCGTGAAACCTTCATCGCCGCTTTGTCCGAGGCCTGTGCTGCAGACAAAAACGCCCTTCTGGGCGGCGTGGTCGACAATGCAGTGAAATCGACGCTGGGGTTGTGATCTGGTATCGCGTTGTTTCTGCCATTGTACGGCCTGAGTGTTCTTGGTTGCACTCGGGTCAGTCCTATTTTCGCCAACATCTTGCACGAGAAACGGCTTTGAAAATTTACACTTAAGTGGGCAAAGTATGTTTCGACTAATTTACAGGCAACGCCGCCGGCTACTGTTTGGCACTTGCTCGTTGATGATAATTGCTATTCTTCAGCATCGCGGGCAATTAGATGCGCAGATCGTTGAGTTGACGGCGGTCTCAAGCCCATTCGTTACATGGCTGGTATTTGGTCTGGCGGCCTTTCTGATCGGTAGTACCGTGTTTGCTGGGCTTTCAGTGTTTGTCCTGATCTTTCGCCGTCAGCGAATGATGGTTGAATTGATATCATTCTGGCTTTTACTGAATGAAATACTAAGGCCAGCAGAGTATTTGAGGGATCAATTCAATCTGCCTGACTCAGCTACCGGAATCATTTATCTCGTTTTGATCCTTACGTTTATCTCCATTACTTACGGCACCGTTCTCGATGGGCTTCGGTTTGGGCTGGACTGGAAATCCAAGCGGCGTGTCCGTATCCGGAGACCGATTGAAGAGGTCTGGCCAACTTTTGCACTCCTAGAAGGAGGGGCTGCCTCGAATTGGCAAGCAATATTACATGACGCTCAACCCGTCCCGGGTGAGGCTAACAGTTTTGACGTTTCTTACCTGATGGGGCCTTCGGTTTTTCAGAAACAGCGTCAGACCGTATTGGAAAGCGATGCGCCGAGCCGTTACCACTATTCCTTTTCAGGAAATACACACTCTAAGAACCGGCGTCTGACGGAGGGAGAGTTTGATGTGACGCTTGAGCCAGACGGCAAAGGTGGAACCCTTGTCACCGTCTATCAGCATCAAAAGGCTATGCTACCGCGCATTGCGATGTTGCACTGGTTTGATGACCAGCTTGGCGATGCACTGGATGGCTTTGCCGCACGGATGCGTGGCAGGCACCATTGGTCGATGACCGGATTGGAACATCGCAAGATTCTGAGTCTTGCCTGACTAAGGTCTTTCAGTAATGCGGCGGACGTTCGTCGCCGAAAACAACGCCACCTGAGCCTTCCTGCGCCCGTTCGGCTTCGCGCTGCAGCAACATCTCGACGCGGCGGGTCAGGCGGTCGATCTCGCTTTGTTGGTTTGTGACGACCGAGTTCAGCTCTTCGACCGTGCGGGTCAGATGGGCGATCTGTTCTTCCAGATGCTGCATGGGGCTCTCCTTATAGGCGTCTCATAGCGACCCGCGCAGCCCATGGCCAGTGAAACCCCGCCTTGCCCCGATGGTGGCCATGGGATAGACCGCGCGCGGAACACTAGACGCCCAAGGACGCCCCACATGGCCAAGCCCAAGAAACAGCCCCGCCCCAAGGCCATTACGCCGAAAGGGTTCCGTGACTATTTCGGCGAGGAAGTCACGCAGCGCACCGAGATGCTGCGGACGATTGCGGGTGTCTATCATCGCTACGGGTTTGATGCCTTGGAAAGCAGCGCGGTTGAAACCGTCGAGGCGCTGGGCAAGTTTCTTCCCGACGTGGATCGCCCGAACGAAGGCGTGTTTGCGTGGCAGGAGTTTGACGAAGGCGGCAATGGCGACTGGATGGCCCTGCGCTATGACCTGACCGCGCCTCTGGCCCGGGTCTACGCGCAGCACCGCAACGATCTGCCAACGCCCTATCGCCGATATGCGATGGGTCCGGTCTGGCGCAACGAAAAGCCGGGTCCGGGGCGGTATCGTCAGTTTTATCAGTGCGATGCGGATACGGTTGGTACGGCCTCAATGGCTGCGGATGCCGAGATTTGCGCTATGCTGTCGGACACGCTGGAAACCGTTGGAATCCCGCGCGGTGACTATCTGGTGCGGGTCAACAACCGCAAGGTTCTGAATGGAGTGCTCGAAGCGATGGGTTTGGGTGAAGACGCCGCCGCCCGAGATAACGTTCTGCGCACGATCGACAAGTTCGACAAGGTGGGCGAGGCTGGTGTGCGAGAGCTGCTGACCAAGGGCCGTCTGGATGCCTCTGGCGCGTTTATCGACGGTGTTGGCCTCAGCGACGATCAGGCCGAGCCGGTGATTGCCTTTCTGACATCGAAGGCAGCGGATACCGCCGGAACACTGGCCAACCTGCGCGCAGCGGTGAGCGACAGCAAAATCGGTGCAGACGGGATTGCCGAGCTGGAACAGATCGGCGCACTGTTGGATGCAGGTGGCTATGGCGCGGATCGGATCGAAATCGACCCTTCGGTTGTTCGAGGTTTGGGTTACTACACCGGACCAGTCTACGAGGCCGAACTGACCTTCGAGATTTTCGACGAGAAGGGCCGCAAGCGGCAATTCGGGTCGGTTGCCGGCGGTGGTCGCTATGACGATCTGGTTAAGCGCTTTACCGGGCAGGAAGTGCCCGCGACCGGTATCTCCATCGGTGTTGACCGCTTGTTGGCGGCGCTACGCGAAAAGGGCCGGATCAGCGCGCAGGCCACGGGCCCTGTGGTCGTCACCGTCATGGATCGCGACCGCATGGCCGATTATCAGGCGATGGTTGCCGAACTGCGCAATGCGGGCATTCGGGCCGAAGTCTATCTGGGAAACCCCAAGAACTTTGGTAACCAGCTGAAATATGCGGACAAGCGGAACTCACCCATCGCCGTGATCGAAGGTGGTGATGAAAAGGCAAATGGGATCGTCCAGATCAAGGACCTGATCCTGGGTGCCAAGATCGCCGAAAGCGCCACGCTGGAGGAATGGAAAGAACGACCCAGCCAGTTCGAAGTACCGCGTGGCGCACTGGTCGCCAAGGTGCGTGAAATTCTGGACAGTCAGGACTGAGCAATGCCCAACCGTTCCCAGATACAGGCTCGTGCTGCGACGATGCGCGTCCGGTTCGAAGCTGCAGGTGCTCAGGTGGTGGATCCGCCGCTGTTACAACCGGCAGAGGTGCTGCTTGACCTCTATGGAGAAGATATCCGAGGGCGTGCATATGTCACCTCGGACGCGCTGCGCGGTGAACAGATGCTACGCCCCGACTTCACGTTGCCGGTGGTACAGATGCATATGCGCGAAGGGGCCGAACCCGCGCGCTATACGTATTCGGGCGAGGTATTTCGCCGTCAGGAACATGACCCGGATCGGTCCAACGAGTATATTCAGGTCGGTTATGAGGTCTTTGACCGGGACGACCCAGCCGGTTCCGATGCCGAGGTGTTCTCGTTGTTTGCCCTGCAGCTGCGCGGTCTGCCCTTGCGTGCTGCGACAGGGGATATAGGCATACTTATCTCCGCCGTTGAGGGGCTGCGCACCACGGATCGCCGCAAGGCGGCATTGATGCGGCATCTGTGGCGTCCGCGCCGGTTCCGCGTTCTGCTGGACCGGTTCTCGGGCCGCAAGCCTGCGCCCGAAGGGCGTGCGGCCCTGTTGGAAGCAGAAAACCCATTGGCGATTGACGCCCCGATGATTGGCAAACGCCGCGCGGCCGAGATTGAGGCGCGTATCGACGCCTTGCGCGAAGACCGTGACACCGCACCGATTTCCGACAACGAAATCGCCGGGCTTGAGACGCTGCTCAATGTGCGCGAAACCATGCCCTTTGCGTTGGAACAACTGCGTGATATCGCCGTCGACCTGCCCCAGATAACCCCGGCGCTGAACCGGCTTGAGGCGCGTATCGCCGCGCTCCAGGCACGCGGCGTCGATGCGGAGAAGCTGGATTTCGAAGCTTCGTATGGCCGTACATCGATGGAATATTACGACGGATTTGTGTTTGGCTTCTACGCCGAGGGGCGGCCTGACCTGCCGCCCATTGCCACCGGTGGGCGTTATGATGCGCTGACGCGGCAATTGGGCAACGGGGCAGAAATTCCGGCGGTGGGCGGGGTCCTGCGCCCTGACCTGATGCTCGAGATTGAGGAGGCCGCGCAATGAGCCTGAAACTGGGCGTGCCCTCGAAGGGCCGGTTGATGGACAAGACCTTCGCGTGGTTCGAAAAGCGCGGCATCACCCTGTCGCGCAGCGGGTCGGATCGGGAATATGCAGGCAAGGTCGAAGGAATCGACGGTGTCTCGCTGATCTTGCTGTCAGCCGGAGAAATCCCGCGAGAATTGGCCGCAGGGCGCATCCATCTGGGTGTGACGGGAATCGATCTGGTGCAGGAAAAACTGCCACGCTGGGAACAGCAGGTGGAACAAATTTCGCCTTTGGGCTTTGGCAAAGCCGATCTGATCATCGCTACACCGGCCTGCTGGGTGGATGTGGATACCCTGGACGATCTGGACGCCGCTGCCGCTGCTTTCCGGAACACGCATGGCCACAGGCTGCGGATCGCCACCAAGTATCATCGGCTGGTACGGGAGTTTCTGACCGATGCGGGCGTGGCCGATTATACCCTGGTCGACAGTCAGGGCGCGACCGAAGGCACCGTGGTCAATGAAACCGCTGAGGCAATCGCGGACATTACCTCAACAGGTGAGACATTGCGCGCCAACCACCTGAAAATTCTGACAGATGGTCTTATCTTACGCAGTCAAGCTACGCTGTGGCGCAGCCGAGTGGCGAACTATGACGCGGATGACAAAGTAACGCTATCCGAATTGCAGGATCGTCTGAGCTAGCTACAGCACACCGATATCTGCCAGCGCACGGTTGAGATCATCGGGCAGCGCATCGTCCTGTTCACGCCCTTTGGGCAGATCGGCGGGTGTGTCTTCGGGTTTGAGATAGCGCCAGCCCTGAAAAGGACGTTTTAGGGCGTTTTGGGTGCGATGCACCTCGGGGTCCAGGACAATAGCGCAGCGGCGGATACCGTCATCACCGATCACCTTGTCCAGCCGCAGGATGCGCTGGCGGCACTGCACGACACCCTTGATAACCCAATATATCGAGCCACCGTTCAGAATCTCGGTCTCGCGCTTGGGCCACATGCGGGTGACGTGGCGCGGAAAGCCGTCCCCATAAGCCGATTTACGGCTGTCTTGCCACGCCATCAGCGTGTCGACGCTTTCCGAGCCAACCGACAGTTTTATGAGATTGATATGTTTATCCACAGAGTCGTCCCCAAGCGTTAGCTTATATAGTAGATCATCAACTGTTGAGGTCAAAGAGTTGTGGTAATCAGCATGGGTTTTAGTCTATCTTGTATTCCTCTTTGTTAAACAGGAATCGCCAATGAGCCGCTTTGCCGCCCCCATCGCCGAGCAGATCTGGGACATGAAATACCGCTTCAAGCAAGCGGACGGTACCCCGATCGACCAGACGGTCGAAGACAGCTGGCGGCGTATCGCCCGCGATCTGGCAAAGGTCGAGGACAATCCTGCACATTGGGAAGAAAAGTTCTACGAAGCGCTGGAGGATTTCAAATACCTGCCAGCCGGGCGCATCACTGCAGGCGCGGGCACCGCGCGGCAGGTGACCCTGTTCAACTGCTTTGTCATGGGCACCGTGCCCGACAGCATGGGCGGTATCTTTGACATGCTGAAAGAGGCCGCGCTGACCATGCAGCAAGGCGGGGGGATCGG
>JAUHYC010000103.1 GCA_030426685.1 Alphaproteobacteria bacterium | reverse complement strand
CTGCCCGCGTGCGGGAAGAGGTCGACGCAGCGCTGGAAAGCTATCGCTTCAACGATGCAGCCAACGGGCTTTATGCCTTTGTCTGGGGCAAGGTCTGCGACTGGTACGTCGAACTGTCGAAACCCCTTCTGCAAGGCGATGACGCCGAGGCGCAGGCCGAGACCCGCGCGACTATGCGCTGGGTTCTGGATCAATGCATGGTTCTGCTGCACCCGATCATGCCCTTCATCACTGAGGAACTCTGGGGCCTGACCGGCAACCGATCCAAGATGGTGGTCCACGCCGACTGGCCGACCTATGCCGCCACCGATCTGATCGACGCGGAGGCGGATCGTGAGATGAACTGGGTGATTTCGGTGATCGAAAACACCCGCTCGGCCCGCGCGCAGATGCGGGTTCCGGCTGGCCTCTATGTGCCGATGCTGGTGACTGAGATCGACGCGACTGGCCAGGCTGCATGGAACCGCAACGAGGCGCTGATCAAACGACTGGCGCGGATCGATAGCCTGACCAAGGCCGACGAACTGCCCAAAGGCACCATCTCGATCGCCGCCCCCGGCGCGTCCTTCGGGCTGCCGCTCGCCGATATCATTGACATCGGTGCCGAAAAGGAACGGCTGGAGAAAGCCAAAGGCAAGCTGGCCAAGGAACTCGGCGGGCTGCGCGGACGGCTGAACAACCCGAAATTCGTGGCCTCGGCCCCGGAAGAGGTTGTGGCGGAAGCCAAGGCAAACCTCGCCGCCCGCGAAGAAGAAGAGGCCAAGCTGAACGAGGCCCTCGCCCGTCTGGCCGAAATCGCCTGATCTTCATCTTTTCACAAATACTCACTTCCAAACCCCTCCGCCAAACCAGACGGAGGGGTTTTTCTTTGCTCTCAAAGCTTTCCCCCTTGTTCGCGCCACCCCGCACTTGTTAGCACTGCCGCAAAACAATCCTCCGAGGCCCTGATGGCGCGACCCTTCCCTCCGATGCAGACCGTCTCAACCGGGCTGGTTGTGGCCATCGTCGGATTTTTCAGCTCGTTCCCGATCGTGCTGCAGGGGCTGGACGCAATGGGTGCATCTTCGCCCGAGGCCGCCTCGGGCCTGATGAGCGCGGCCATTGCGATGGGGCTGGCCGCCATCGTTCTGAGCCTCTGGTACCGGCAACCGATCAGCGTGGCGTGGTCCACACCAGGCGTCGCGCTTTTGGCTGTGTCTGCGGCGCCGGTCGAAGGGTTTTCCGGCGCTATCGGGGCCTTTCTCTGCGCAGGTGCGCTCACAGTGTTGGCAGGGCTGTGGAAACCCTTGGGCAGGCTGGCTGCGGCGATCCCGACCACGCTGGCGCAGGCGATGCTGGCCGGAGTGCTGATGCCGCTGTGTATCCTGCCGTTCAAAGCGGCTGTCGAGATACCGTGGCAGGCTTTGCCGGTGATCCTGACATGGTTCATCGCCGGACGGTTCAATCGGCTGTTTGCGGTTCCCGCTGCGGTAATCGCGGCGGCGCTTGTCGTGATCCTCAACGCCGGAGACGCGTCGATCATGCCCGAGCGGCTGGTGGCGGC
>JAUHYC010000082.1 GCA_030426685.1 Alphaproteobacteria bacterium | reverse complement strand
GATCAGCAACCAGGGCGCCGCCGAGAGCCATGCGGTAATGGCCAGCAGTGCGACAGAGGCGGTTTTCAGAGCAGTGCGCAGAGTGCTGGCCGGCCGCACGGTGAGCGGCAGGTAGGCCAGAGCACAGGCCAGTGCGGCCCAGTAGAGGATTGTCGTCATGGTCTGTCCCCGGTTGATTGATGTCATGTCGCCATGATTGCGCCGGTGCATCAAGGCGTGACGTTGGGGGAGCGCCTGTGGTGGAAAGGTTGAATGGCGCCGGCGGCCGGCATCTGACAGAATGCCAATATGTTCAGGGCGTTTATGATTCTGCCGTTTCTGGCTGCGCAATCTGCTGCGGCCCAGTCACCGCTGTCAGGGGCCGAGTTCGACGCCTACACGCGCGGAAAGACCCTGTTTTATGGCTTTGACGGTCAGGCCTATGGCGCAGAGCAATACCTGCCCAACCGCCGTGTCATCTGGTCGTTTCTGGACGGAGATTGCAAGAAGGGCGTCTGGTACGAGCGGGAAGGGCAGATCTGTTTTCTGTATGAGGACCGGCCAGATCCGCAATGCTGGGTGTTCACCCGGTCGGGCGGCAGACTGATTGCGCAGTTCGAAGGCGACCCAACGGCGACAGAGCTTTATGAGGCCGAGGATATCGGAGAGGAGATGATCTGTTACGGGCCGGAGACGGGCGTCTAGAACAGTGAACCTTGATCCGGGGCAGGTGGTTTTGGGGCCCGTTTGGATTTGGCCACACCCGCCGGACCGGTGCTGAGTTTGCCATCGGCAAACTCGATCTCGAGGCTGGCGTGTTTTTCGGCTTCGGCCTTGCGCGTGACAACCTGATCGCCGGCGCGGACAACGGCATAGCCCCGTTCCAGCGTTGCCTTGTAGCTGAGGGTTTCGCGCAGGCGGTCGGTGGCCTCCATCTGTTGGCGCAGTCGCTCCAGACGCGTGGTCTGGGCGGCGTTCAACCTTTCGCTCAGTCGGGAAATGGTCTGGCGCTGCTGGTCGATCTCTCGCTGGATTGGGCGTAGGGACAGGCGCGATGCGAGGTTGCGCAAGGCCTCTTGCCGGGTTGTGACGAGGCCGCGCAGGGTTGAGGGGCGCAGATGGGCTGAGAGCTTGACCATTTGCAGGCGGTGATTTTGAACCCCGCGATCCAGCGCCGGGGCAAGGCGATCCGCAATAAGATCAAGCCGTTGACGCGGAGTGTTCAACAAGCTGTCGGGGCGCGGCAGGGCGCGGGACAGGTCGCGCAGGCGCTGGCTGCGGCGCTGCACGGCGTCAGTGGCGGCGCGTGACAGGCGGGCGCCTTGTTCTCCGGTCCAGGCCAGCAGCTCCATGCGGACCGGCACGGCCAATTCGGCAGCGGCAGTTGGCGTCGGCGCGCGGCGGTCGGAGACATAATCGATCAGCGTGGTGTCAGTCTCGTGCCCCACTGCCGAGATCAGGGGAATCTGTGAGGCTGCAGCGGAGCGGGCGACCGATTCCTCGTTGAAACCCCAGAGGTCTTCGATCGAACCGCCTCCGCGTGCGACGATAATCAGGTCGGGGCGGGGGAGGGCTCCTCCCGGGGTCAGTTGATTGAACCCTTCGATGGCGCGGGTCACTTCTGGGGCGCAATTGGCCCCTTGCACGGCGACGGGCCAGATCAGCACCTTGCGCGGGAACCGGTCGCGCAGCCGATGCAGGATATCACGGATCACCGCACCAGAGGGCGAGGTGACCACGCCGATGATTTGCGGGAGATAAGGCAGAGGTTTCTTGCGTTCTGCCGCAAACAAACCTTCGGATTCGAGCTGTTTCTTGCGTTTTTCCAGCAGCGCCATCAACGCGCCTTGGCCCGCGACGGCGACCTCATCGACGTTCAGATTGTATTTCGATTGTGCGCCAAAAGCGGTGAGGCGTCCGGTAACAACCACCTCAAGGCCCTCTTCGGGCACCACCGACAGGCCCGTTATCTGACCTTTCCATGTGGTGCAGGCCAGCACGTTCCGGTCATCCTTGATGTCGTAGTAAAGGTGCCCTGAGCGGGCTTTGAACACGCGCCCGACCTCGCCTCGCACGCGGATTCGCCCGAAGGCGCCTTCCAACGTGCGTTTCACCTCACCCGAGATGTCCGAGACGGTGTATTCGGGGGTATTTTGGCCCGGGGTCGGGTCGTCAAGCAGGTCGGACATTTCAGCGCCTTGTGTCAAATGTCTGCGCAGCTTAGAACGCCGCGAAGGCAAGGCCAAGCAGATCGGAGCGTTTCATGAATATCCTCATTCTCGGCAGCGGTGGACGCGAGCACAGTCTGGCCTGGGCGGTGATGCAGAACCCAAAATGTGATCGGCTGATCGTGGCTCCGGGCAATGCCGGGATCGCTCAGATCGCGGACTGTGCGGCGCTGGATATCGAGAACGGTGGCGCGGTGGCCAGCTTTGCCGAGGAAAATGCGATAGATTTTGTCATCGTCGGACCTGAGGCACCTTTGGCGGCAGGGGTTGCAGATCGTTTGCGCGAAGCGGGAGTTCTGGTTTTTGGTCCATCGGCTGAGGCTGCGCGGCTGGAGGCTTCGAAGAGCTTCACTAAGGAAATCTGTGACGCATCCGGGGCACCGACAGCGGCCTATGCCCGGTTCACGGAAGCCGAGCCTGCGAAGGCCTATATCCGTGCGCAGGGGGCCCCGATCGTGGTCAAGGCTGATGGTCTGGCTGCCGGTAAGGGCGTCATCGTGGCGATGGATGAGCAAACCGCCTTGGACGCGATTGACGATATGTTCGGCGGTGCCTTTGGCGGCGCCGGGGCTGAGGTAGTCATTGAGGAATTCATGGAGGGCGAGGAAGCCTCGCTGTTTGTGCTTTGCGACGGCGAGGACATTCTGTCGATCGGTACCGCGCAGGACCACAAGCGCGTGGGCGAGGGTGACACCGGATTGAACACTGGGGGCATGGGGGCTTATTCCCCGGCTCCTGTGCTAAGCGCCGAGGTAGAGGCGCGTGCAATGGATCAGATCGTGCGCCCGACGATGGCCGAGATGAAGCGGCGGGGCACGCCGTTTCAGGGGGTTTTGTATGCGGGGCTGATGATCAAGGACGGGCAGCCGAAGCTGGTAGAATACAATGTGCGTTTTGGCGATCCGGAATGTCAGGTGTTGATGATGCGGCTGGGCGCGCAGGCGATGGACCTGATGCATGCCGCCGCCGAAGGGCGTCTGGCTGAGACACGGGCGAATTGGGCAGAAGACCATGCCATGACTATTGTCATGGCGGCAAAGGGTTATCCCGGATCCTATGAAAAAGGCACTGTGATCAACGGGCTGGATGCCTTGCCTGAGGACAGCCGAAACATGGTGTTCCACGCCGGGACCAGAGAGGTTGACGGGCAGGTCGTGGCATCCGGAGGGCGCGTGTTGAACGTGACCGCGCGTGGAGACACGCTGCAGGAGGCGCGGGATCGGGCCTACGCGACGGTCGAGGCGGTAGACTGGCCCGATGGGTTCTATCGCAGCGATATCGGCTGGCGTGCACTGTGATCTGAATGCCGGGCAGAGCCCGTCTCGATTTTTTGAATGCAGGGGGCTTTGCCCCCTCGGCCTTGCGGCCTCACCCCCAAGGTTTTTTTTTAGCCAGATGAAGAACGGATCAGCAATTCAGGGCTGAGGTCAGGTCATCTCTGCCATGGAGTGGGCCAAGGTTGTTGGTTTGCCAGCCATCCTGATAGGTGACGGAGATGATCTGCGTCCAGTCGGCGCTGGCCAGAATAAGCTCGGGGCCGTTGCCGCAATTGCGTAGGCCGCCTGAGATAAAATCCTCTCCGATCCGGTGGTTGGTCAGGCCGGGCAGGGTGGCGATTTCGGTAAGGCTGCGGTCTTTGTAGCGCCAGATGCGCAGGGTTTTGGCAAGGTGCGGGCGGTCGATATAGGCGATCTCGACCTGGCCGTCGCCGTCAAAATCTGCGGCACCTATGGGGGCGAGCCAGCGGAATCGGGTTCCAATGTGGGGTGTGGCGGCAATCTTGCGGCCCTTTGCGTCGTAGATTGCCAGTTGCGCACCGGTGTGATTGTGCGACTCGACAACTATCGCCTCAGCTGTTCCATTCTGATCGACATCTACCAGGCGAGGGGTGAGGTCTTCGAAAACACGATCCTTTGGCAGAGTGACCGTCACGATTGAGTCCGAGGGAGCGGCATCCGACCGCTGAGGGCCTTGCGGAGACGGAGTTTCACGGACTGTCAACTCAAGCGCCCCGAATTCGATGTCATCACCCAGAACACCATGGGCGTACCGTGTTGTGGGTTGGCTGTACCGGGCCGCGACGATTGTTTCGGTGGCGGCGGTCGGGGATGCTGCGGTCAGCCACACGCACAACGGCAGCAGCGCGCCGCGAACCCGTAATCGCCACTGGCGGGCGGGCAGACGCGGCGCTTTGGGGCGCATCAGATTTGTTTTTCAGGCATCTGGACAACCAGGCCATCCAGCGCATCGGTGACCTTGATCTGGCAGGTCAGGCGCGAGCGGGCCGGGTCGGGCTCATAGGCAAAATCCAGCATGTCTTCTTCCATGTCGTCCTTGGCGGGGATTTTCTCGACCCAGTCGGGATGGATGTAGACGTGGCAGGTCGAGCAGGCGCAGGCGCCGCCGCAATCGGCTTCGATGCCGGGAATATTGTTGTCACGGGCCCCTTCCATGACCGTCAGTCCGTTGGCGACTTCGACTGTATGTTCGGTACCGCCATGCTCAACATAAGTGATCTTTGCCATTGCGCGCGTCTTCCTTTTTCGCTTGTCGAACACTTCATTAGTGAAGGGAGGTGCGTGTTTCCAGTAGCAATTGCGACTTTGGATGCCGCGAGTGGAGATTCGTTTTGTTTGTTCAGTATCCGTTCCGAGATCAAGTGAATCCAATGACAGTAAACTGTGGGCAGATAAGAACGGGCGAATTTGGTGAACAATTCGACCGGGATGAAATGAGGGAGGCAAAGGTCAAGAGGTTCGACGGGCCGTAGTGATGGTGCGGCGGCTTTCGCGAGACAAATGGATATTCCCATTGACTCGCCAAACCGCTAGAGCGCTTCCATGAGGATACGCAGCTACAAACCCGAAGATTCAGCCTTGCTGGCTAAGGTTATTCATGAAGCTGTCCATGCCGTTGGAAAAAAGGATTACAACCTGGCTCAAATTGATGCTTGGAGCCCAGAGCCGGTGCCCTCAGACAAGTTTCATGCTCGTGTATCTGACGGTCGCTCGGTTTTTGTTGCCGCCGATAGGGACGATAAACCAATTGCATTTATTGAGTTAGAGCTCGACGGTCACATAGATTGTTTTTACTGCCATCCGAATTTTGCCGGAAGGGGCGTTGGAAAAGCTCTTTATGAACAGTTGGAAAGTGCAGCGTTGAAGGCAGGATTGCCACGTCTCTATGTAGAGGCGAGTGAAGCGGCGCGCAGGTTCTTTCTGCGAGCAGGGTTTACTGTTGTCAGGCGGCGGGACATTTGGCGAAACAACATCCAGATACACAATTACCTAATGGAAAAGAGCTTGCGCTGAGGGCCTGAAAAACTTTCGCTGAACAAAGACATTATCGCCTGAACAAAACCCCCTGCGATTTCTGATCCCGGTGATCCCCCCTTAGCTCCGCGTGCAATGCGCGGCCTGCCTGAACACCGGGGCGGGCGCCCATCATGTCCAACCAACGGGTGAAATGTGGTTTGTCTTCCAGCACCTGTTGTTGCCCTTCCCACAGGCTCGCCCAGCCCCAGATCGACATGTCGGCGATGGAGTAGAGATCGCCCGCGACATATTCGTTCTCGGCCAGACGCCGGTCTAGCACGCTGTAAAGACGTGCGACCTCGGTGCGGTAGCGATCCTTGGCGTAGGGCAGGTCTTGCGGTGGGTCCAGTTGCGGGGCGTATTTCAGGAAGTGATGCGCCTGTCCGGCCATGGGGCCGACGCCGCCCATCTGCCACATCAGCCATTCCTCGACCGCGATCCGGTCGCGTTCGGTTTTGCCGTAGAAACGCCCGGTCTTGCGGGCGAGGTACATCAGGATTGCACCGCTTTCGAAAACGGACACGGGCGCACCGTCGGGGCCGTCCGGATCGACGATGGCGGGCATGCGGTTGTTTGGAGAAATCTTCAGAAACTCCGGGTCGAACTGGTCGCCCTGGCCGATGTTGATCAGGTGGGTTTTGTAAGGCAGTTCCATCTCTTCCAGCGCGATGGAAACCTTCCAGCCGTTGGGCGTGGGCCAGAAATACAGATCGATCATGGGGCCTCCTGAGTTTGCCAGTGATCATGAGGGTTTCTGTGCGTTCGGCAAGTGGGCGCGCAAGGCTGTTACGAAAGCGTGACCTAAGGCGGCTCGGGCTTGACGATGGCCGGGGTGGGGCGTAAACGCATCAACACCACGTGGCGATTTGTTACCGGATTGCGGGCCACGCTAAACAACACCGCTAAAAGGTCAGGATGAAAGACCCCTTTCGCTTGGCCGCGTCTGGGGTTTTTTGTTTGCCTCCTAAGCGAGGCTGAAAGGAATGACATGAGCGAGAGCTGGAACAAACGCACCCAAGCCGTCCATGGCGGCATTCGCCGCAGTCAATACAACGAGGTCAGCGAGGCGATCTTTCTGACCCAGGGGTTTGTCTACGAAAACGCCGAGCAGGCCGAGGCGCGGTTTATCGAGAGCGGCCCGGATGAGTTCATCTATGCCCGCTACGGCAATCCGACCGTATCAATGTTCGAACAGCGGATCGCGGCGCTGGAAGGGGGCGAGGACGCCTTTGCCACCGCTTCGGGCATGGCGGCGGTGAATGGTGCGCTGACCTCGATGCTTCAGGCGGGGGATCACGTGGTTTCGGCCAAGGCGCTGTTTGGGTCGTGCCTGTATATTCTCGAAAACATCCTGACCCGCTATGGCGTCGAGGTGACGTTTGTGGACGGTACCGATCTGGAGGCCTGGAAAGCAGCGATCCGACCGGACACCAAGGCGGTGTTTTTTGAGTCCATGTCGAACCCGACGTTGGAGGTAATTGATATCACTGCCGTATCCTTGCTGGCGCATGCGGTGGGGGCGGTGGTGATCGTCGACAACGTATTCTCGACCCCGGTGTTTTCCCGCGCGTTTGCGCAGGGGGCCGATGTGGTCGTTTATTCGGCGACCAAGCATATCGACGGGCAGGGGCGTGCACTGGGCGGCGTGATCATCGGCACCAAGGAGTTCATCCGCGGCACGGTCGAGCCTTACATGAAACATACCGGCGGCGCACTGAGCCCGTTTAACGCGTGGATCATGCTGAAAGGTTTGGAAACCATGGCGCTGCGCGTGAATGCGCAAACCGAGAGCGCGCAGAAGATCGCCGAGGCGCTGGAGGGCCATCCGGCACTGGAACGCACACTCTATCCCGGCTTGGCGACCCATGCGCAGAACGCTCTGGTGCAGGATCAGCTGGGTGGCAAGGGTGGCACCGTGCTGTCGCTGGACATCAAAGGCGGCAAGGAAGGGGCTTTTGCGTTCCTGAATGCGCTGAC
>JAUHYC010000001.1 GCA_030426685.1 Alphaproteobacteria bacterium | reverse complement strand
AGACATTCTCATATCGATCCGCAGGCCGGAGACGCCCGAGTCGCATGGGCCATCGCGGTCAACATTTCTCTGACATTGGCACAGATCGTGGGAGGGGTACTGTCCGGTTCGCTGGCCCTGATCGCAGATGCCCTGCACAACCTGTCGGATGCAATTGCGCTGGTCATCGCCTTTTTCGCCCGCAAGATCGCCCGCCGGCCTTCTGACCCGCGGATGAGCTTTGGCTATGGCCGCGCCGAAGTCATTGCGGCTCTGGTCAACTACACGACGCTGGTCGTTCTTGCTGTCTATCTGATGTACGAAGGTGTGATGCGGTTCTTCGAGCCCGAGCCGGTCAATGGCTGGATCGTCGTTTGGATCGCCGGGATCGCTTTGGTGGTTGACCTGATCACCGCTGCCCTCACCTACACCATGGCCAAGGACAGCATGAATATTCGGGCCGCGTTCCTACACAATGTCGCCGATGCCCTGGGTTCGATCGCCGTGATCATCGCCGGAACGGCTGTCATCTTGTTCGATTGGACATGGGTTGATCCCGCAGTCACCATCATGATCTCGGTCTATATTCTGTGGCACGTCAAATCCGAGATTGGTGAAACCGTGCGCGTGTTGATGCTGGGCGCGCCACCCCAACTGGACCCCGAAGAGGTCGCCTCAGCCATCGAGGGCACTTCTGGCGTTGCGAGTGTCCACCACATTCACCTTTGGAGCATGCAGGAGCGTGAGGCGGCCCTGACCGCCCATCTCGTGATCAAGTCGGATGCGTGGGACCGCGCTGAAGATATTCGTGTTGAGGTTAAGCGGGTTCTGAGCCGACAGTTTGGCCTGGACCAAGTCACGCTTGAGATCGAAGCAAGCGCGCGCGCCTGTATCGGGTCGTCCCGATTTGGGCATTAGCAGGATTAGTGGGCCCCTAAAACGAGAATTGCCGTTCCGATATGGGGTCGGAACGGCAGACTCGTAACCAAACACTTCTCGGATTTCGCGGGGCAGCCCTGCGATCACCGGTTAACACACCACTCACTCTTGAACGGCCATTACATACTACGTGGTTGGATGGCATTTGTAAGGAGCTGGTGTGAAGAAACTCTGAATTTGATGCGATTTGAGGCCATTCTTGGGAAACGCGTGGGTTGTCGGCGAAACAGAACGCATCAATTTTGGGGATTGTTGTCTGGCTTTGGGCGCTAACCGATTCGAATGCCGGAGCTACCCGACCGGGTGCGCAGATTGTCTGCCGAAGACCTCTTCAAATGTCTTTTTCAGCGCCACATCCACATCTGCCATCGTAATTGGCAGCCCCAGATCCACCAGCGACGTCACCCCATGCTCTTGAATGCCGCAAGGCACTATGCCGGTGAAATGAGTCAGATCGGGTTCGACATTGATCGAAATACCATGAAAGCTGATCCATTTGCGCAGGCGAATACCGATGGCTGCAATCTTGTCTTCCGCTGTCTCGCCTGTGACAGTCAGAGGCTTGTCATTGCGCTGTACCCAGACGCCGACACGGCCATCGCGGATTTCGCCGGTGACATTGAACTCAGCCAAAGCGGCGATCACCCATTCCTCAAGTTGCTGCACAAAGCGGCGCACATCACGCCCGCGCTTGCCCACATCCAGCATGACATACACCACCCGCTGACCCGGACCGTGATAGGTGTACTGACCTCCTCGTTTGCTTTCATAGACAGGAAAGCGATCAGGGTCAGTCAGGTCTTCGCGTCTGGCCGACGTGCCAGCGGTATAGAGCGGCGGGTGTTCCAGCAGCCAGATACATTCATCGGCCTCGCCTGCCGCAATCGCTGCAACACGCGCCTCCATAAAGTTCGTGGCGGTGTCGTAGTCGACCAGCCCGTCGGTTGTCTTCCATTCCATGGGGAATCCTTAGACCGTCTGCCGGGCAGGGGAAAGGGGTCAGGCGGCCTCGGCCAGGCAACGTTGCAGGACCTGGGCATAGGCCGGGATGCCTTGTGCGCCGGTCAGCAGGTATTTTCCGCCGAACACCATGGATGGAACGCCCGATATGCCCCGGTTGGTCCAGAACTGCTGTTTCTCACGCACGGGTATGGCATGCACGCCCGAGTCCAGCGCAACTCGCGCTTCGGTCGGATCCAGCCCGGCCTCTTGAACGGCGTTCAACAAGACCTCAGGGTTCGAGATATCACGCTGCTGGGTAAAATAGGCTTCAAACAAGGCAAGCTTGAGAGGGTGCTGGCGCCCGCGCGTTTCCGCCCAATCCAGCAACTGATGCGCTGCAAAGGTGTTCACGATCCGGCTGTCGTCGTTGAAATTGAAAGTAAAACCAAGTTCAGCCCCCAACGCGGCCAACTGGTCGCGTGTTTGCTGGCTTTGCTCTACCGTGGCGCCATATTTTTCCATGATATGTTCGCGCAAATTTTGCCCGTCCGGTCCCATGGCAGGGTTCAGTTCGAACGGATGCCAGCGCAGACGTGCGAGTACATTCTCCTGCTTCAGGGCCGCGTCGAGTTGGCGAAAGCCTACGATGCACCACGGACAGACCACATCTGAGACGACATCGATCTGTACGGTAGGGTGGGGATCGGGCGAGGGCATGGGCTGGTCCGGATTTTCTGAAATGCAGCGCTTAGATATGCACTGGTAATGCGAATTCAATCAGCAACACTTTTGCCTCTTCACATCGCGCGGTTCTGCGTCTATACGCGCCTCTACCAAGTCACTGGCAGTGCGGTCGTGGCGGAATTGGTAGACGCGCAGCGTTGAGGTCGCTGTGGGGTAACACCCGTGGAAGTTCGAGTCTTCTCGACCGCACCAACATCCTGATATTGATGTGTGTTTTGCCTCAGCTCAGGCGTGTGCCCTGCGAATCAAAGCGATAGGTGCGATCGGGGGTATAGTCGAAGCGGACCGCTTGGCCTGCGTCAACCTGGTGCTGACCGAACAGGCGTGCCGTGATTTGGTGATCTTGCATCATCGCGATCACATTGGTGTCACCACCCAGATGTTCGACATGGGTGACATTTGCAGCGATCGGGCCGTCATCCGACAAAAACAGGTCTTCGGGCCGCACGCCCATGGTTGTATCTCCACTATCGCCCAACAGGCTGGCTGGAAAGAAATTCATTGACGGTGCCCCAAGGAAACCGGCCACAAACTGATTGGCTGGGTTGTTGTAAAGCTCCATCGGGCTGCCGACCTGTTCGACCCGACCGTCGCGCAGGACGACAATCTTGTCGGCAAGCGTCATTGCTTCGGTCTGGTCGTGGGTGACGTAAATCATGGAGGCATCGAGCTGTTGATGCAGGTTCGCTATCTCCAGCCGGGTGTTCATGCGCAGCGCGGCGTCCAGATTGGACAAAGGCTCGTCGAATAGAAACAGTTTGGGTTCACGCACGATGGCACGCCC
Organism: Alphaproteobacteria bacterium; assembly: GCA_030426685.1. Taxonomy (GTDB): domain Bacteria; phylum Pseudomonadota; class Alphaproteobacteria; order Rhodobacterales; family Rhodobacteraceae; genus Ruegeria. Next base: position 214,566 of record JAUHYC010000001.1, on the reverse strand, counting down.
GATGGCCACGCGCTGACGTTGGCCACCGGACAGTTCGGACGGGTAGCGGTCGAGGTAAGGTTCGAGGTTCAGCATCTTGCTGGCCTTGGCCACGCGTTCCTCGATGACCTGCTTGCTCTGGCCTTCCTGTTTGAGCGCCAGCGACATGTTTTTGCGTACGTTCAGGTGCGGGTAGAGCGCATAGCTTTGAAACACCATCGCGATGCCGCGTTTGGAGGGCGGGGTGAGGTTCATCAGCTCACCGCCGATGCGGACTTCGCCCGATGTCACATCCTCAAGCCCGGCGATCACGCGTAGAAGGGTGGATTTTCCGCAGCCCGAGGGGCCGACGAAAACGACGAACTCACCGTCCTCGACTTCGATGTTGATATCTTTGAGAACTTCGACTGTACCGAAGGATTTGTTCACGTTCGTAAGCGTCAGGGCGGTCATTGCTTTGCCTCTTTCAGCGAAATGGGTTGGCCGGTGCGGATGCTCTCATCTGCGGCCAGACATATAGCCAGCGATTGCACGGCGTCGTTCATGTGGCGGGTCAGGTCGATATCTTCAGCGATGGCGCGCAGCATGTAGGCCTGCTCGGCATCGCAGAGTTCCTGATGGCCGGGTTCATGGGGCATGTCGATCTGCTGGTCACCTTCGGGGCGATGAACCAGAAGGCCTCCGACCTTGGTGTGGCCGTCGATATTTGCGGACGCACCCTTGTTACCGTCTGTAATCGAGACTGATCCGTTGGGCGACACGATATCTTTCACGAAGAACGCTGTTTCCGACATCATCGGCCCCCAGCCGGCCTCGTACCAGCCGACCGAGCCATCCTCGAAGATCACCTGAAACTGGCCGTAGTTGTACATGTCCTCGGCGATCTCATCGCTCAGGCGCAGGCCCATGCCATGCACGCGCACTGGGTCGGAGTCGGTGATCTGGCACATTACGTCGACATAATGCACGCCGCAGTCGACGATAGGGGAGGTGGTTTGCATCAGAGCCTTGTGCGTCTCCCACTCAGCCCCGCTGCTTTGCTGGTTGAGGTTCAGGCGGAACACATATGGCCCGCCTAGGTCGCGTGCCTCAGAAATCAGGCGCATCCATGAGGGGTGGTGGCGCAGGATATAACCGATCACCAGCTTGCGGTTGGTCTCAATGGCTTTCGCGACGACGCGTTTGGCGTCGGCGACGGTGGTTGCCAGTGGTTTCTCGACGAAGACATGGGCGCCTGCCTCCATCGCCGCGCAGGCGAAATCGGCATGGCTGTCGGAATAGGTGGCGATGACCACCAGATCCGGGTTCGTCTTTACCTGCGCTGCATGGAAGTCCGAAAAAGCCGGATAGCCTGACAGATCGGGATGGTCCACCCGACCAGAGCGGTTGACCAGCCCAACGATCTCCGCGCCTGGGTGGTGGTGATGGGCCAGCGCGTGGCTGAGGCCCATATTGCCAAGACCTGCGATCAAAACCCGGGTCATTTGACGGCTCCGGACGTAATGCCACGGATCAGTTGGCGCGAGAAGATGACGTAAAGCACCAGCACCGGTAGGATCGCCATGCTGAGCGCCGATAGAACCGCGTTCCAATCGGTGACAAACTGGCCGATGAAGACCTGGCTGCCCAGCGTCAGCGTTTTGGTTTCCTCAGCCGGGGCAAGGATCAGCGGGAACCAGAGGTCGTTCCAGATGGGGATCATATTGAATACGGCCACAGTTGCCATGGCGGGGCGGACGAGGGGCAAAACCAGCCGGAAGAAGATGGTGTATTCCGACAAGCCATCAACGCGGCCTGCATTTTTCAGATCGTCCGAGACCTGCCGCATGAACTCGGACAGGATGAACACGGCCAGCGGCAACCCCTGCGCCGTGTAGACGAGGATCAGCGCCCAGAGCGTATTGACCAACCCTGTGGCCACCATCATCTCAAGAATAGCCACAGTGCCGATGCGGATCGGGATCATGATCCCAAGCGCCAGATAGAGGCCCATCAGAGTGTTGCCTTTGAACTTGTATTCGCTCAACGCGAAGGCTGCCATGGCGCCAAACAGCAGGACAAAGGCCAGAGACACGACGGTGACTATCAGGGAATTCTGGAAGTAGAGGAAGAAATCGCCCTGCTTCATCACCGTTTGGTAACCGATCAGCGAAAAGCTCTCGGCGTCAGGCAGAGCCAGCGGCTCGCGAAAGATGGCGCGGCGGGTTTTGAAGCTGTTGATGATGATCACAAAGACCGGGAAGAGGGCGATCAATGTGTAGAGGATCAGCGCCCCGTGCATCGCAGCGGTGTTGAGCGGGTTTGAGCGTGCTTTGTTCATCGCTGGGCCCTCACAGCTGATACCGGCGCATCCGGGTCTGGATGCCGAAGAGATAGATGCAGACCCCCACGAGGATGATCGCGAACATGGCCCCGGCGATGGCCGACCCCATATGCGGATCACCCAATTGCAACTGGAAGCCGAAGAAGGTGCGGTACATGAATGTGCCCAGAATATCGGTTGAGAAATCCGGCCCTGCCAGCGCACCTTGGGACACATAAATCAGGTCGAACGCGTTGAAATTGCCCACAAATGTCAGGATCGAGATGATTCCGATCGAAGGCAGGATCAGCGGTAGCTTGATCTTCCAGAACGCCGAAGCGCCGGTGATGCCGTCGATCTCTCCGGCTTCAAGAATCTCTTCGGGGATCGACAGTAGGGCGGCGTAGATAAGCATCATCGGGATGCCGACGAATTGCCAGACCGAAACCAGCGCGAGAGTTGTCAGCGCGTATTCTTCCTTGCCCAGCCAAGGGGCGAACAAGGATTTCAGCCCGATTGCGTCCAGCATCGATGGCGCGATGCCCCAAAGCGGAGATAGGATCAGTTTCCAGGCGAAGCCGACGATCACGAAACTCAGGATCGTAGGGATGAAGATCGCGGACCGATAGAGTGCGGCGAAGCGCAGGCGCGGGTGCGACAGGATCGCAGCCAAGGCAACGCCGATGGGGTTCTGCACCAGCATGTGGACAAGAAAGAACCAAAAGTTGTTGCCCAGTGCATTCCAGAACTGCTCGGACCAGATTGGATCGAAGAACAAGGTACGGAAATTCTGCAGACCAACATAGATTCGAGACTGATCCACCTCGGTGAACAGTGCGAGGCGCAGCGTGTTGAACAAGGGAAAGATCATGACGGCTGTGTAGACTAGCACTGCTGGCGCGAGGAACACAGCAATATGCCATCTGATGCGGCGGGTCTGCATGGAAATCTCCGGGGAAAGGTGCCGGACGCGACACTTCGGGACGCGTCCGGCGTGAGTGGCTCAGTCGTTACTGGTGCGGTGCATACCAGCTGGCCAGACCGTCCTGCAGTTTCTGGCCCAGCGCTTCGGGGGATTCCGCACCCTTGATCGCGGCGACAGATGCGCCCCAGGTTTCGTTCTCAAGGTTCGGAGTGCCACGTGACAGGATCTGGTAGGTTGAGCGGATCGTGCTTTCGCACTCATCTCGCCAACCAACGATTTCCTTGGCCAGCGGATCCTCCAGCTCGACCGGAGTGCTGGACAGCGGGAAGAAACCGGGCAGGGCGTTGCCAAAGATGCTGGCAAATTCGGGGCTTGCAACCCAGGCCAGGAATGTGCGCGCAGCTTCCTGGTTTTCACTGGCTGCGTTCAGGCCGATACCGATATCTGTGTGGTCTGAGATATAGCAGGTGTCGCCCGCGTTCTGGACCGGCGGTTTGAATGCGCCCATTTCGAAATCGGCCTGGGTGTTGAAGCCCGAAATCTCCCAGCTGCCTGCCGGATAGATCGCCGCGCGACCCAGCGTGAACAGGTTCTGGCTGTCAGGGTAGGTCTGCGCCTCATATCCGTCGCCCAGATAAGGCCCCCACTTGGCCAGTGTCGCATAAGGTGCAACCCATTGTGGGTCGGTCAGTTTCTGCTCACCCTTGATCAGCGCCAGACGACCCTCTTCACCCTTCCAGTAGTTCGGCCCGATGTTGTTGTAGCCCATTGTGGCGGCTTCCCACTGGTCGTTGGTGCCCATGGCCATCGGGATATAGGTGCCGTCTTCCTTGATCTTGTCCAGCGCGGCAAAAAACTCGGCCTCGGTTGTCGGCACTTCGATACCCAGTTCGTTGAAGGCGTCCTTGTTGTAGATGAAGCCGTGGATCACGGATGCCATCGGAACGCAGAAGCTGGCCGAACCATCATCGGTCTGCCAGGCAGATTTTGCCACGTCCGAGAAATTGCCCATCGCCTCGAGATCAGACAGGTCGGTCAGGTGACCGCCTTCATACAGCGCCAGAGAAGCGTCAAATGGACGGCAGGTGATCAGGTCGCCCGCCGATCCGGCCTCGAGCTTGGAGTTCAGGACGGCGTTGTATTCCGCCGGGGCCGAAGGTGAAAACACGACCTTGATACCCGGATGCTCGGCCTCGAAGGCGGGGATGATCTTATCCTGCCAGAGGGCGAGGTCATCGTTGCGCCAGCTTTCGATGGTTAGAGTCGCTTCTTGCGCATAAGCGCTTGTAACCAGCGCTGTGCTCATCAGAGCAAGACAAAGGACTTTGCGTTTCATTAGTTTTCTCCCAGGTTGATAGGCTGTCTTATTTCTTCAGCCGCTCCAAGGCGGGGCGGAGGTGGTCGTTTGTCTGTTCTAACAATGCGTAAGCGGATTGGGGTGATGCTGCCCCGGCGGTCAACAGCGCGGCGCATTTCAGGTTGCCGTCTGCGGCTGCCAGCGCTGACCGGGCCTTTTCGGGGTCAACGCCCGTCAGGTGGCACACTATGCTCATTGCGCGGGCGCGCAGCTTGTCATTATCGGCCCTCAGGTTGACCATCATGCCATCTTGAACGTGGCCCAATTCCATTGCCATCAGGGTGGAGAGCATGTTTAGTGCAATTTTCTGCGCCGTGCCCGCACCCATGCGGGTCGAGCCCGAGATCAGCTCGGGCGGTGTGGGCAGTAAGACAGGGTGATCTGACAAGTGGAGCAGCTTGGAATCTGCGTTGTTGGCAATGCCGATGATTGTTGCACCCTTTGATCTGGCGATCTTGGCCGCTGCAACGGTATAGCGTGTGGTCCCGCTGGCCGAGACGGTGATTAGCGTGTCGTTTTCCGACAGGTCCGCCAGTTCCTGTTCCAGATCATCCGCGAAATCTTCGACATCTCCGGGCATTTCGGCGCTTGTTGGCAGGCCACCGGCCATATGGATCCGGATCTGGGTCGCCGGGATCGAATAGGTTCCACCCAGTTCCAGCGCATCCGACGCGGCCATGAGGCCAGATGATCCTGCGGCGGCATAGTGCAGAATGCCACCGGAACGGATCGTTTGCGCCATTGCGCTCGCCCCGGTGCAGATCTGGGTCAGGGCAGTCATCGGGGCGGCTGCGGCATCAGCTTGCCCGCGGGCCAACAGTGCGGCCACATCCGGCAGCGGGCGGGTATCCAGCCCGATCGCATCCTGGTGCAACTGTTCTGTCACTGGTGTCGCCACGTGATTCTCCCCTCAGTGTTCCGGCATCATACCTTTTAAATACCATTAGTCCATAATTTTGTTTGAGAGCAAAAAAATTCACAAATTTAGCTGGTAATTTGGTGTTATGGCGCATTTTGGTCTTCTAAAGTTTAAAAAGGTATTATAAAGGTCTCTACATGAATTGTGCTTCTGATACCATTGTACTGGCCGTTGATGGTGGCGGTACGCACTGTCGGATCGCTGCATCCGATGGCGCCGAGGTACGGCAAATCGAGTGTGGCGCAGCGAATGTTTCGACAGATTTTGATGCAGCCTGCGCTGAGTTGAAGCGTGGACTGGCAGTGTTGGCTGACCAAGTGGGGCTGCCACGCGCGCAACTGTTGCGGACGCCGGTTTATCTGGGGTTGGCTGGAATCACCGGCAGGTCGCTCGCAGATCGCCTCGCGGCGGCGCTGCCCTGCAATCACGTCAAGATAGAGGATGACAGGCCTTCAGCCCTGCGCGGCGCGCTGGGTTCCGGCGACGGATTTGTAGCCCATTGCGGGACGGGATCTTTTCTTGCGGCGCAACGAGGTGGCCGGCCCAGCTTTGCCGGAGGGTGGGGGCCGGTGCTTGGCGATCAGGCCTCGGCCCAATGGATCGGGCGCATGGCTTTGTCCAAAGCGTTGGAAAGCCATGACGGATTGACCGTGCCGTCCGATCTTGCGCAAGGATTGCTGAAGCAATTCGATGGCACTGCTGGTATCGTCCGCACCGCATCCAGCATGTCACCGACCGAGTTCGGGGCGTTGGCGCCCTTGGTCACACAACATGCAGGGCAGGGCGACCAGCTTGCGATTTCGATCCTGCAGGCCGGTGCCGACTATTTGGCGGACAGGATGATCCGGATGGGGTGGACTCAGGGTCTGCCGATTTGTCTGACGGGGGGCATTGGGCCACAGTTTGCCGCCTATCTGCCCGATGACATGCAGCAAGCCCTGGTTAAACCGCTGGGTAACCCGATGTCCGGTGCGATTGCACTGGCCCACGCATTCCGGGAGGAGATCGAACATGAGCGTTGTTGATTTCCTGCGGCCCGAAGGCTGGCTTGGCCAGACCGCAGGTCCGCGCTATGTGCAACTGCGTCAACGCCTTGAGAAAGGGATCGAGGAGGGCATCCTGCCGCCGAACAGTTCACTTCCACCCGAGCGTGAGATTGCTGAACTGACCGATCTGTCGCGTGTCACAGTTCGCAAGGCCATTCAGGAGTTGGTGCGCAAGGGCACGATCGAACAGCGTCAGGGGTCGGGCTCGTTTGTGCGCGCGCCGGTTGCGCGGGTTGAACAATCGCTGTCACATCTGACCTCATTTACCGAAGATATGGAGCGCCGCGGGTTTGAGACGACCTCGACCTGGCTGGAGCGGGGGATTTTCTTGCCCTCACCGGACGAAATGCTGGCGCTTGGGCTGTCCGCGAATGAACAGGTCGCCCGCATTCATCGCCTCCGCGCTGCCGGAGGGCGGCCGATGGCGCTGGAACGTGCCGCGCTGCCACTGGATATTCTGCCAAATCCGACCGAAGTTTCCGGCTCGCTATATGCGTTTCTGGAAAAATCGGGCCATCGCCCCGTACGGGCCATACAGAAGATCTCTGCCATCAATCTGGAAGCCGCAGAGGCCAACCTGCTGGAGGTGGCCGAGGGCACGGCGGGATTGCGTATCCAGCGCACCTCGTACCTGGAAAGCGGGCGTGTCGCTGAGTTGACCCGATCCATCTATCACGGCGAAGCCTACGATTTTGTGGCGGAGCTGCGTCTGTCAAACTGAAAGGCCGGACCCAATGTCCAACCAATCCACACAAATGAGGCGGGAAGTCAATGAGATACCCTATGCCGTCGATCGACTTCTGACTGAGGGGGTCGATGCGATTACCACCGCGGCGCAGGCTGTTCGGGCGCATGACCCGCGCTTTCTGATTTCAGTCGCACGCGGGTCATCCGACCACGCCTGCAGCTATCTGAAATACGCATCCGAATTGCTTCTGGGTCTGCCGATGGCCTCTGTCGGTCCCAGCGTCAAATCGATCTACGGCGTGGATATGCGCTGCCCCGGAGCGCTGTGCGTTGCAATTTCGCAATCCGGTCAAAGCCCAGACATCGTTCGGTTAACCCAGTCCCTGACCGACGGTGGGGCCTATTCCGTCGCTATCACCAACGACACAAGCTCGGCTCTGGCCGGGGTCGCGTCATCGGCACTGCCGATTCATGCGGGTCCCGAGTTGAGCGTTGCGGCCACAAAGACCTTTGTCACATCACTGGTCGCAGGGTTGTGGCTGCTGGCAGAGATCAAAGGGGATGACGCTTTGCTGGCCTCGATCCGCAACCTGCCCGAGGATCTGGCGCAGGCCATCACCTGCGATTGGGGCGCCGTGGTCGAGGCGGTTGATGGACAGTCGCTGTTCACGCTGGGGCGCGGCACGTCTTGGGCGATCTCGAATGAGGCTGCGCTGAAGTTCAAGGAAACCTGTCAGATTCATGCCGAAAGCTATTCCTCGGCCGAGGTGCTGCATGGTCCTGTTTCAATCGTTGATCAGGGGTTCCCTGTGCTTGCTTTTTCGTCAGGGGACGCGGCAGAGCCCAACATCGCCGAGGTTGCCGATGCGCTGGCCGCCAAAGGCGCGAAGGTTTTTGCCACCACCGATCGTGTAAACGACGCCATATCGCTACCGCATGTGCGTACCTCGCACTGGATGACAGACCCGGTTGCGTCCATTGCATCCTTCTATGGCATGGTCGAAGCGGTCGCCACCCGTCGAGGCATCAACCCCGATACCCCGCGCCACCTTCGGAAAGTGACGGAAACGGTATGAGCGGTTCAACCATCACCTATACGGGCGGCCCGATCTTTGATGGCGAGGCGCTGCATACCGCACATGCCACCCGGTTCGTTGACGGTGTCTTGCAGGCGATAGTGCGCGACGTTGATCTGACCCGGGATGAGGTCGTCGAAGACCTGTCAGGTGATATCCTGTGCCCCGGTTACATCGACCTGCAGGTGAATGGCGGGGGTGGTGTAATGTTCAATGATGCCCCCACGGTCGATACCTTGCGTTGTATTGCAGATGCACATCGGCAACTTGGGGCAACGCTCATCCTGCCGACATTGATCACGGACACGCCCGAGAAAACGACCGCTGCGATCGACGCCGCAATACAGGCTGTTCAGAGCGATATGCCCGGAATTGCCGGGCTGCATCTTGAGGGCCCACACCTGTCTGAACGGCGTAAGGGGGCTCATGACGCTGCTCTGATCCGCCCGATGAATGATGCCGATCTTGATCAGTTGCTGGTCGCGGTCAAAAGCCTTCCTGCTCTGATGGTCACTCTCGCGCCCGAGAATGCGACGATCGCTCAGGTCGAGGCGCTGTCTCAGGCTGGTATTGTTGTCTCGCTGGGCCATACCGACGCGAGTTTTGAGACATGTATGGCCTACGTGCAGGCAGGTGCGCGCTGCGCCACCCATCTGTTCAACGCGATGAGCCAGTTCGGCAGTCGTGATCCGGGTTTGGTTGGCGCGGTCCTGTCCAGCGGTGAATTGTCCGCTGGGTTGATTGCGGATACGGTCCACGTCCACCCTGAATCCATGCGCGCTGCGTTTGCGGCCAAACGCGGGCCGGGGCAGATTTTTCTGGTCAGTGACGCGATGGCCGTTGCGGGAACGGATCTGGATGAGTTCCAGCTGGAAGGCAGAATTATCCGGCGTGAAGACGGCAAGCTGACGCTGCAGGACGGGACATTGGCGGGAGCCGATCTTGACCTGACCACCGCGATTCGGGTGCTGACCCACGAGGTTGGTATACCACTGCCTGCCGCATTGGCCGCAGCCACAAGCGTTCCCAAAGGAATTATCAGCGCCAACCCGTCGCCCTTGACGCTGATGCACACCATCCGGATCGACCAAGGCCTGACCAAGGCGCGCCCCGTCTGGCCTGACGGTTAATCCAGTGCGATTTCCTGTCGCTGGTTGCCGGTCGTCTTGTCAAAGATCAGGATGCGATTGTCATCTGTCACAACAGCATACCAGTTGCTGCCGATGGTCAGGGCCTGCACACCTGCGCCGTCAGGCAGCTCGATCTGATCGGGCAGCGTGGGGGTGCGGTCTGATAGGCGGATGACAATCAGTGCGAATGTCAATAGAACCCCGCCAATCATCACCGCGGTCAGCAGCATGACCATGCGCCGCAGCAACCGAAGCTGCGGTGTTTCCTGCGGTTCCTGAGGTTCGGAAGGGACAGTCATGGGCACCCGCCTGATAGAGTTTCACATCGCGGCAGCGCCGCCGCCCCGCCTTGATAAGGCGCTTGCACGGGATGTGCCAGCCGAAGAGAGCCTGTCGCGCACGCGGCTTGCCCGGTTGATCGAAGAGGGTGCGGTGCAGGTGAATGGTGCCATTGCCGGTGATCCCAAGGCGAAGATCGCCGAGGGCGCACAGGTATCGATCACGGTCGCCGAAGCCGAAGACAGCCATATCGGGCCCGAAGATATTCCGCTTGAGATTGTCTTTGAGGATTCTGATCTGATCGTAATCAACAAGCCTGCGGGGATGGTGGTGCATCCGGCGCCGGGCTCTCCCAACGGCACGCTGGTCAATGCATTGTTGCATCACTGCGGTGACGAACTCTCGGGTGTGGGGGGGGTCAAACGCCCGGGTATTGTGCACCGAATAGACAAGGAAACCAGCGGTCTGCTTGTGGTTGCCAAGTCGGATGCGGCCCATCACGGCCTGGCCGCTCAGTTCGAGGCGCATAGCGTCGAACGCTATTACCGCGCGATCTGCTATGGTGTGCCGGACGCGAATGACCCTCGCCTGCGCGGGATCAAGGGCGTCAGTTTTGAACCCGGCAATATCATGCGCCTGACGACACAACTGGCGCGGCACAAGACGGACCGGCAGAAACAGGCAGTGCTGTTTCACGGTGGCCGTCACGCGGTCACGCGGGCGCGAATTGTCGAGGTTTTTGGGGCACCCGCGGGCGTATCCCTGATTGAATGCTGGCTTGAGACGGGCCGGACGCATCAGATCCGCGTCCACATGGCCCATGCCGGTCATGGGCTGGTGGGCGACCCGGTCTATGGGGGCAAACGCAAACTGGCGACGCGCGCCTTTACGCCTCAGGCCGTTGAAGCCGTCCGTGCCTTTCCCCGCCAGGCGCTGCACGCTGCTGTGCTGGGCTTTGAACACCCGGTCTCAGGCGGGACATTGCGATTTGAAGCGCCGCTGCCGCAGGATATGGAGGCGTTGCTGACCGAGCTGCGGAAGCCGGTGACATAATTTGCAAAGGCTTGTGATAACGGCGTTTTCAGCTTTTCTTTATATTAGGTTAATATCAGACTGGTAATTGACCCTCTTGAATGTACTGGGTTTGGTCCCCATATCCCATGTTAAGGGCTTAAACATTTGTCCAAGGGGCAGAAATAAATGGCAAATTACTCAAATCTTCCAGCGCCGACACCTGAGGGTGGGCTGAACCGCTATATGCAGGAGATTCGCAAGTTTCCCCTGCTGGAGCCGGAGGAAGAATATATGCTGGCCAAGCGTTGGGTTGAGGAGCAAGATACCGAAGCCGCGCATAAGATGGTTACGTCGCATCTGCGTCTGGCGGCCAAGATTGCCATGGGCTACCGTGGCTACGGCCTGCCACAGGCCGAGGTGATCTCTGAGGCCAATGTCGGCCTGATGCAGGCGGTCAAGAAATTCGACCCCGAGAAAGGCTTTCGCCTGGCAACCTATGCCATGTGGTGGATTCGTGCCTCGATCCAGGAATATGTCCTGCGGTCGTGGTCGATGGTGAAACTGGGCACAACCTCGGCGCAGAAGAAGCTGTTTTTCAATCTTCGCAAGGCCAAGGCGCGCATTGGTGCGTTGGAAGAGGGCGATCTGCGCCCTGAAAACGTGAAGAAGATTGCCGAAGATCTTGGTGTGACCGAAGACGAAGTGATCAGCATGAACCGCCGGATGTCAGGAGGCGATGCCTCGCTGAACGCGACTGTCGGGTCCGAAGGCGAAGGCACGATGCAATGGCAGGATTGGCTTGAAGATGAAGATGCGGATCAGGCCGGTGACTACGAAGCACGCGATGAGCTGGAAGCCCGGCGCGAGCTGCTTGCCGCTGCTTTGGATGTTCTGAACGATCGCGAGAAAGATATCCTGACCCAGCGGCGTTTGATGGATCAAGCTGTCACGCTCGAAGAACTGAGCACGCAGTACAATGTCAGCCGTGAACGCATTCGCCAGATCGAAGTCCGCGCATTTGAGAAGCTACAAAAGAAGATGCGCGAGTTGGCCCGTGAAAAGGGAATGCTGGGCGCTCAGTAAGGCAAATAAGAAAACCCCGGTCCGAGTTTCCCTCGGGCCGGGTTTTTTGGTGCCTTGCGCAATGGTTTCGTGCAGGTTTGTCGGGTAAGGCTGAAGGAGGAAGACAATGGCTCAACCCGTTCGATGGGGTGTACTGGGTGCCGCTAAATTTGCACGTCAACACATGGCCCCTGCGATCCACTCAGCGGAAGGAGCGCAGTTGGTTGGGCTGGCCACATCCGCCCCGGCCAAGGCGGATCCCTTCATCAGCTTTTGCCCTGGTCTGCAAGTCTATGACAGCTATGATGCTCTGCTGGCCGATCCTGAAATAGAGGCGGTATATATCCCGCTGCCGAACCATCTGCATGTCGAATGGAGTCTGAAGGCTCTGGATGCGGGCAAGCATGTGCTCTGTGAAAAGCCGATGACCATGCGGGCTGATGAGTTTGATACACTGATCGCGAAGCGGGACCAGAGCGGGCTGTTGGCTGCCGAGGCCTATATGATCGTGCATCATCCACAATGGCAATTGACCCGCAAACTGATCGCCGAAGGAGCGATTGGTAAGCTGATCCATGTCACCGGCGCGTTCAGCTATGACAATCGTGCGGACACCGTGAATATTCGCAACCGCGCGGAAACCGGAGGTGGTGGGCTGCGCGACATCGGGGTGTACGTGATCGGCAGCGCTCGGTTTGCGACGGGGCAGGAGCCTGTCTCGGTCAGCGGTGCAATCCGGTGGGAGAATGACGTGGATGTCTTCACCGAAATTCGCGCACAGTTTCCGGATTTTACCTACTACACCTACGTTTCGACCCGTATGCACCCACATCAAGAGATGGTGTTTCACGGTGAGGGCGGCGTGATCCGTCTGACCGCTCCGTTCAATGCACGCGTTTTTGGCGAAGCGCGTGTTGAGCTTCACCGTCCCGGGCTTGAAGTTCTGGTCACACGGTTTCCGGGGGATGATCACTATAAGCTGCAGGTTGAGGCATTTTGCCGATCGATCCGGGAGGGGGCGGAGTATCCCTGTCCGCTCGAATTCGTGCGCGGCACACAACAGGTTATCGATCAGGTCTTTGAGAGCGCGGTTTCGCTTTAGCTTGTCAGGGGCGCTGCGCCTCGATTAATCTTGTTCGACCGGATCAGGAGGGTTCCATGGCGGGCGGTTGGGCGCGCGACGGCGCAGTGAGTGAACAGATCGAAGCGTCGATCTCGGATGAACTGGCGCGGATGCAGGCGCAAAAACGCCCCGTGGGCGAAAGCCTGACCCATTGCGCTGAGTGCGAAGAACCAATCCCCGAGAAACGCCGCATTGCCCTGCCGGGGGTCAAGCTGTGCCTGGATTGCCAGCAGGACCGTGACACCAGTTTCAAGGCACGCGGTGGGATCAACCGGCGCGGATCGAAAGACAGCCAGTTGAAATAACGTGAGGAGAACCCGGTGAAGGATCAACTGCAGAGATCATGGCTGCACAATGGGTTGGTTCTTGGCTTTCTCGCCGCGTTTCTATGGGGCACACACAGCGTTATCGTGCGGTACCTGACAAGCGATCTCGGCGGGTTGCAGATTGCCGTGTCGCGCCTGTTCATAGCCGCCTTTGCGATCTTCTGCATGTTGCGGGTGATGGGCGCATGGGTCTCAATCCAGTACAGGGATTGGAACTTTCGATTGGCGGTGTTGTCGACAGTTGTGAACTATATCCTGTTCCACATCGGCCTGGAACATACAGGTGCCGCAAATGCGATGGTGCTTGAGAATACCGCGCCGTTCTTCGTGTTGATATTCCTGTATTTCTTCGCGGATACCGCCATCGGTCGTTCCGATGTATTGGCGACGCTGCTGGCGATCCTCGGTGTGTTTCTGACCGTCTATCGGGATTTTCAAGGCGGGGGAGAACCCCTGTTTGGCGATTTGATGGAAATCGGAGCGGGGCTCAGCTGGGCGGTGTTCCTGATTTCCAGCAGCCGCGCGATGCAAACCTCGGAAACCACCGCCGAGAGGTTGAATTTCCTGTTTGGCATTTTTCTGTGTTCGGGCGTTTTGTTGGTACCGTTGGCGGCATTTTCGTTTCAGATACCGACTGCAAATGATGTGGTCTTTTTAATCCTTCTTGGCGTTTTGCCCACCGCGCTGGCTTATTATCTTTGGTACGAGGCCGCCGCGCGCGTGTCGACATTGACGGCCACGTTGCTATTCGCTGCCTCGGTTGTGTTTACCTTTGTCAACTCGGCTCTGTTTCTTGGCGCAACGATCACACCACTTGCGATTGTCGGCGCAGTATTGATTGTGACGGCCATATTCGTGACGACGATGAAATCAAGTAATGAGAAATGAGGCAGCTTGTCTGGGCTGCCTCTCAACATTAACTTTCCATCGCTTCCAGTTCGTCAATAAAGCCCGAGATCATCGACAGACCTTTGTCCCAGAACTCGGGATCGCTGGCGTCCAGTCCAAACGGGGCCAGAAGCTCTTTGTGATGTTTGGAACCACCAGCGCGCAGCATGTCGAAATACTTGTCTTCAAACCCGTCTGCGCCGCTTTCGTAGACGGAGTAGAGCGCATTCACGAGGCCGTCGCCAAACGCATAAGCATAGACATAAAAGGGTGAGTGAACGAAATGCGGGATGTAGGCCCAGAAGGTCTCGTACCCGTCCATGAATTCGAAAGCCGGGCCAAGGCTTTCGGCCTGAACGCTCATCCACAGGGCGTTGATATCATCGGGGGTTAGTTCGCCCTCGCGCCGCGCGGCGTGCAGTTTGCATTCAAAGTCATAAAAGGCGATCTGGCGGACGACCGTGTTGATCATGTCTTCGACCTTGCCGGCCAGCAGCACCTTGCGTTGTTCCGGCGTCTCGGCCGCATCCAACATCTTGCGGAAGGTCAGCATCTCGCCGAAAACACTGGCGGTTTCAGCCAGCGTCAGCGGGGTCGAGGACAGCATTTCGCCCTGATCGGCGGCTAATACCTGATGCACGCCATGGCCCAGCTCATGCGCCAGGGTCATTACGTCACGCGGTTTGCCGAGGTAGTTGAGCATGACGTAAGGGTGCACTTCGGTAACCGTTGGGTGGGCAAAGGCACCGGGGGCTTTGCCCGGTTTCACCGCTGCATCGATCCAACCTTTCGAGAAGAAGGGGGCCGCAATCTCTCCCATCCGGGGGTCGAACGCATTATAGGCATCCATCACGGTGGACTCGGCTTCGTCCCAGTTGACGATGCGGGTGTCTTCCATCGGCAGCGGGGCGTTGCGATCCCAGACCTGCATCACCTCCAGACCCAGCCATTTCCGTTTCAGCTCGTAATAGCGATGGCTCAACTTGGGATACGCGGCAACAACTGCCTCACGCAGGGCCTCCACCACTTCGGGTTCGACATCGTTCGACAGATGACGGCCGGTCTGCGCAGTGGGCATCTTGCGCCAGCGATCAACGATCTCTTTTTCCTTGGATTGCGTGTTATGAACGCGGGCGAAGGTTTTGATATTGTTTTGAAAAACGCTGGCCAATTCACGCGCCGCGGATTCGCGTTTGGTGCGGTCTTGTTCCGTCAGCAGGTTCAACGTGCCTTCGATATTCAACTCTTCTCCATCAACGGTGAAGGTCAGGCCCGCGATGGTTTCGTCGAACAGGCGCTCCCAAGCGTCACCGACAACACCGAGGTCGTGCAGGAACTTCTCGAGCTCGTCAGACAGTTGATAGGGTTTCATTGCGCGAATGCGACGGAAGACCGGTTCATATCGCGCCAGGTCGGCGTTTGCGCCGAAATGCGCTTTCAGCACATCATCATCAATGCGGTTGATTTCGAGCGTGAAGAACACCAGAGGCGTGGTGAAAACGGTGATCTTTTCCTGCATATCGGACAGAAATTTGGCCCGGTCCGCATCGGTGGTTAGCTGGTAGTAACGCAGACCAGCGAAGGACATGATACGCCCGGCAATCGTGTTGATCTTTTCGTTGCGGTGCACGCAAGTCAGCAGACCGGCGGCATCCAGATCGGCCAGCTTGCCCTCGTAATCCGCGGCAAAGGCGGCACATTCACCCTCCAGCCACTCCAGATCGCGGGCCAGTTCCGGCGCGTCTTCCGAGACGTAGAGATCCGTCAAATCCCATTCCGGCAGGTTGCCCAGATCGTCGGAGCCGCCGCCGGCGTTTGCGTCACGTACAGGAAAGGGAAGGTCGCGCATGGATCACCTCGAATAAACTGTGTCGGCAGACATTTAGGCGCGGCACGTCCGGATCACAAGCAAGCAGAGCCGATCACCGCGACAGGGCGGGTTCCTTAACCGCTTTGGGTTGAGCGCCAAGAAAATGAGCGGCCATTTGGTCAAAGACAGGTCCGCGCACTTCTGGGGCTTCCATCAGGACCTCGTGTTCGCCGTCAGGAATCTCGACCAGAGTACCGCTGGGCCAGTTCGCCATGCGGGCACGTATGGCCTTGCGGTCGACGATTTGTTCGTGGCTGCCCAGAAAGGTTAGAGCGGGGATGTTGGGCGCGGTCTGCTCCATTAGCCAGGCGCATTCATCCAGCGCCTCGCGCAGCCAAATCGTTGAGGGCGCGCCCAAGGCCAGTTCCGGATGCGCGGCCAGCTGGTCCCGCATCATCTGATACATCACCGGATCGCGGGTCAGGACGTTCCCCTTAAAGGGCTGTGCCACGACGTAGCTTTCCAGTGACGTTGTGGGCGGTGTTTTTTCACCCAGTCCCAGACGCGGCCCCCAATAGGCGGTCAACTGACTGAGGGGTTTCATAATCGGTGTAAAGAAGATGCCCCACATCGGTCCGGTAAAGGCGCAGGACGCGAAATCGGCACCCTCCAGCACAGCCCGCAGTCCGATGGCCCCACCCATGGAGTGGCCGATGACATGCCAGGGCTTGGGCAAGTCCAGTTGCCGTGCCAGATCAACAAGTGCGCGAACATCGTGCTGGTAGTCGATGAACCGCTCAACGTGGCCGATGCGCGGGTCTGGCAGCAGACGGTCCGCAAGGCCTTGCCCGCGCCAATCAATCGAAAGGCAGGCAAAACCACGGCCTACGAACTCGGCGGCAGCGTTGCCATATTTCTCGATGTATTCCGTGCGGCCGGGGAACAGCATCACCGTTCCGCTTGCGTCGCCTTCAGGGCGCCAATGCGCAGCTCGGATGCGTTTGCCGTCAGCAGTGGTCAGCCAATGCGCAGCACCTCCGGCAGGTCCGCCGGCCACGTCTTCAAACAGGGGGGCCGGCGAGAACTCCATCAGGCCAACACCGAGGCAAGTTTCATGGCAATACCCATGTCTCCATCTACGCTCAGCTTGCCAGCCATGAACGCTCCGGTCGGATTCAGGTCGCCGCTGAGGATCTGCTCGAACGTATCCGCATCTGCGCTGAGGGTCACGTCGGCCTCTTCGTCGCTGACGCGTGCGCCGCTTGCATCCAGAACGATAGAGCCCAGATCGGCGATGGCAAATTTGGCCGTCGAGTCAAATTCGCTGCCCGACAGCTTCTCGTTCAGCGCGGCCGCAGCTTTTTCCAATGTATCGCTCATGGTCTTCCTCATATTGTTTCTGCGCCGTGAATGGACTTCCCCGGTCGCAACGCTACACTGAACATTGTTATGGGCATTGCAATCACCAATCTCAAAGGTATCGTCGCGGCAGTTGCCGTCATAGTCACGTTTTCCACCAGTTGTAACGCTCAGTCGGCGGATTCGCGGGACGAGGCCGCGTTGCTGAAGCAACTGGCGCAATCTACGCCCGAACAGGCGATAAGTCTGGATCGGCAATTGCAGGCGCTGTGGTCGCAGTCGGGCTCGGCCGCGGCGGATTTGTTGCTGGAGCGCGGGCGAGAGGCGCTGGATGACGGTGATATTGACGCCGCGATCGATCATCTGACCGCACTGACTGATCACGCCCCGGAGTTTGCCGAAGGATGGCACGTTCGTGCCTCGGCGTTCTTTGGGCTCGAACGGTTTGGTATGGCGGCAGCTGATCTGGAGCACGCGCTGACCCTGAACCCCAACAATTACGATGCTATCTACGGTCTGGGCCTGATCTTCGAGGTCGTGGGCAAGCCCGAACAGGCGTTCGAGGCCTATTCGCGTGCGCTGGCTATACATCCCCATCATGAAGAAGTAACCAATGCCGTGAATCGGCTGAAGCCTCAGATTGCAGGCAAGGCGCTGTAGGTCTCGGGGCACAGGGGGCAAAGGTGAGCGGGTCATCCCGAATCGTGGCCGTACTTGGCCCGACCAACACTGGTAAAACCCATTACGCGATCGAACGCATGCTGGGGCACCGGACAGGTGTCATCGGCCTGCCGCTACGTCTGCTCGCGCGTGAGGTCTATGACAAGATCGTCGCCATTCGTGGCCCCTCGGTGGTGGCTTTGGTGACCGGAGAGGAACGGATCGTGCCGCCGCGCACCCAATATTGGGTCTGCACGGTCGAGGCGATGCCCGAAGGTATGGGCGCGGATTTCGTTGCCATTGACGAGATCCAGCTTTGCGCCGATCCCGAACGCGGCCATGTGTTCACCGACCGATTGCTGCGGTCGCGCGGCACCCACGAGACACTGTTTCTCGGCTCCGACACCATGCGCGCGGCGATAGCCGCGTTGGTGCCCGAGGCGCAGTTCGTCCGGCGCGAGCGGATGTCGCAACTGGTCTATTCCGGATCGAAAAAGATCAGCCGGATGCCCGCGCGCAGCGCGATTGTCGGGTTCTCGGTCGATAGTGTCTATGCCATCGCGGAACTGCTGCGCCGTCAGAAAGGCGGGGCGGCGGTGGTCATGGGCGCGCTCAGTCCGCGTACACGAAACGCTCAGGTTGATCTCTATCAGAATGGTGAGGTCGACTATCTGGTGGCTACCGATGCCATAGGAATGGGTTTGAACCTTGACGTGAACCATGTGGCGTTCTCGTCCCTGACCAAGTTCGACGGTCGGCGAATGCGGCCCCTTGCGCCAAATGAGCTGGCCCAGATCGCAGGCCGGGCCGGGCGTGGCATGGCGGACGGTACCTTCGGCGTCACCGGCGAGGCCCCGCCGCTGGACGAGGGTGTCGCGCAGGCGATCATGGACAGCCGGTTCACGCCGATGAAAAAGCTGAACTGGCGGAATGCCGCCCTCAGGTTTGGCTCTGTCGACGCGCTGATCGACTCGCTTGAGGTCAGCCCCGACAGCGAACATCTGCTCAAGGCGCGCCCGGCGGACGACCTGAACGTGCTGAAATCGCTGTCACAAGTGACCGAGGTGATGGCCCGCGCCAGTGATGGTCCTTCGGTGAAATTGCTTTGGGACGTCTGCAGAATCCCCGATTTTCGCGGCATCAGCCATGCCGAACATGCCAGCTTGCTCGAGGTGATCTATGGACACCTGCACCAGCATGGCTCAATCCCCGATGAATTCATGGCGCGGCAAATCCGCCGGATCGACCGTACGGTTGGAGATATTGATGCGCTCTCCAAAAGGTTGGCATATATTCGCACCTGGACATATGTTGCGCAACGAAACGGCTGGGTGCGTGACGAATCTCATTGGCGTGAGGAAACGCGCACTGTAGAAGACAGGCTGTCGGACGCTCTTCACGAACGTTTGACGCAAAGATTTGTGGACCGGCGCACGTCAGTGTTGCTGCGCCGGCTCAAACAGAAGGAGGCCCTTTTGGCCGAAGTAAATGACAAGGGTGAAGTGACCGTCGAAGGCGAATTCGTCGGTCGTCTGGAAGGGTTCCGGTTTACCCCGGACAAAAGCGCGCAGGGAACCGAGGCGAAAGCGCTGAAATCGGCCTCCCTGCAAGCACTCGCGCCGCAATTCCATCTGCGTGCCGATCGCTTCTACAACGCGCCCGATACCGAGATTGATTTCACCGATCAGGGCGGCCTGATGTGGGGCGAATATGCTGTCGGCAAACTGGTTGCCGGGGCCGAGCCGCTCAAGCCGATGGTCGAGGTTTTTGTGGATGAGGCCGCAGGCCCGGATGTGGAGCAGAAGGTACAACGCCGCCTGCAGCATTTCATCGACCGCAAGATCGCAGCTCTGTTCGAGCCGCTGCTGAACCTGTCGCGGGACGAGGAACTGAGCGGTCTGGCCAAGGGCTTTGCCTTCCGCATGGTCGAGGCGCTGGGCGTGCTGCCCCGCGCGCAGGTCGCTCAAGAGGTCAAGGATCTGGATCAGGACGCCCGTGGTGCGCTGCGTAAGCACGGCATTCGCTTTGGCCAGTTTACAATCTTCATGCCGCTGCTTCTGAAACCTGCGCCAACACGCCTGCGGCTCGTGCTCTGGGCATTGAATGGCGGGTTGCAGGAATTCCCCGAAGCGCCGCCACCGGGGCTGGTTACCGTTCCGGTCGCCAAGGATGCGCCCGAAGGGTATGACACCATGTGCGGCTATCGCGATGCGGGCGAGCGGTCCATTCGGATCGATATGCTGGAACGCCTGGCGGACATGCTGCGCACCGAGGACAGTCGCGGTGGGTTCGAGGCCAAGCCCGACATGCTCTCGATCACCGGTATGACACTGGAACAATTCGCTGACCTGATGCAAGGGCTGGGCTACAAGGCCGAGCGTGGCGAGCGTGAAAAGGTTAAGCCGACACCGACAGAACAGCCTGCGGCAGAGGCGGTGGATCAACCTGCTGCTGAAGAGACCCCGGTGGAGGAAAAGACTACGGAAGAGGGTGCCACACCCGCCGAGGCGTCAGCCGAGGCCACCGACAGCACCGAGGCGGCAGCCGAGGCTCCTATTGCGGACCCTGTAACAGATGAGCCCGAAGTCGAGGTTTTCTACACCTTCACCTGGGGCCGCCAACGCCAGCAAAACCGCGGCCCACGCCGAGAGCAGGGGCAGGGCAAGGGCAAACCGCGAGGCAAGCCGCAAGATGGCCGCAGGCCACAGGGCAAGAAAGGTGGCAAGCCTCAGGGCTCCAAGACCTTCTCGTCCCGTCCGCCGAAGAAGGAAAAGGCCATCGACCCCGATAACCCGTTCGCGGCTGCGCTGATGGGTCTGAAAGACGGTAACTGAGCCTCGATGACCGAGGCTCAGGCCAAGCTGCGGATCGACAAATGGCTGTGGCAGGCACGGTTCTTCAAGACCCGTAGCCTGGCCGCCAAACAGGTCAGCGGAGGCCATGTGCGCGTTAATGGAAACCGGGTGCAGAAAACCGCTCATGCGGTGGCCCCTGGTGATGTGTTGACCTTTCCGCAGGGGCGGGTTGTTCGGGTCGTACGTATCGAAGCACTGGGTGAACGGCGTGGTCCTGCGCCCGAGGCGCAGGCGCTTTATTTCGATATGACGGAAAAGAAGGACACACCGCCCCGAAATCCAGGATTTGAGGGAAAAGGTCGTCCGACCAAGAAGGAACGGCGGGCACTTGATCTTTCTCGCACCCCAAAGGAATGATCTTCTCTTGAAGAGGCGGGCAGACTGAATTAGCTAGTCGCGCAAGTCGCAAATAGGAAATGACCCATGACCTACGTCGTCACCGAAAACTGCATCGCCTGCAAATACACCGACTGTGTCGAAGTGTGCCCGGTTGACTGTTTCTACGAAGGTGAGAACACACTGGTCATTCATCCGGATGAATGTATTGACTGCGGCGTCTGCGAGCCTGAATGCCCCGCGGATGCGATCCGCCCGGATACCGAGCCGGGAATGGAACAATGGGTTGAGTTCAATCGCAAATACTCGGAACAGTGGCCCGTCATTGTCACCAAGAAAGACCCGCTGCCCGACGCCGAAGAACGCGACGGTGAAGAGGGCAAGATGGAGAAATACTTCTCAGAAGCACCGGGTGAAGGCGGCTAAGCGATTCGCGGCGCCAATCATCTAGTCTAAGGATGGTTTTTCGCCCTAGATCGCTGAAACAAAAGGTATTTCACGCCCTTTCATAGGGCTGGCCTTTTGGGGGTCGTAATTTTGTGATATACTCACTACCTGAATGATGACTGAGATTGGGATGTGCTCCGTAAGTATGCTCGCTTTGGAGTTCTAAACTTTTGACAAAAAAGCCACCTGACGAGGCCATATGGCTTCGGCTTGGGTTTTTTGCTGTCTCGTTTCCCGGTCTGTAACCAAGGATGAATCTGAATGTCGAAGTCAAAAAAGCTTGAGTTCCGCCCGAACGATTATGTGGTCTATCCCGCCCATGGCGTGGGGCAGATCATATCGATCGAGGAACAGGAAGTCGCGGGGTTCTCGCTTGAGCTTTTCGTGATCTCCTTTGAGAAAGACAAGATGACACTGCGTGTGCCGACCAACAAGGTGACCGAATCCGGTCTGCGCTCGCTCAGTTCACCGGATGTGATTAGCCAGGCGATGAAAACGCTGAAGGGCAAGGCCAAGGTAAAGCGCGCCATGTGGTCGCGCCGGGCGCAGGAATATGAACAGAAGATCAACTCGGGCGACCTGATCTCGATTGCCGAGGTGGTCCGCGATCTGCACCGCACCGATGACCAGCGCGAACAGAGCTATTCCGAGCGTCAGCTTTATGAGGCCGCGCTGGAGCGTCTGACCCGTGAAGTGGCTGCCGTTTCGGGCGCGGATGAGATTTCTGCCGCCAAGCAGGTCGATGAAGTACTGACCTCTCGCGCGGCCTGATCGCGATTGCACTGATTACGGGCCGTCCCGTTAACCGGGGCGGCTTTTTTGTTGCTTCAACGCTTGGTACCGTGAGGCTTTGTCGTTATTTTCCTGATTATGCAGGAGGATACGGGAACAGGATGAAGCAAACCGTCAAGTTTCTCTACATCAGCCATGAACCGGTCTCGGTCTGGTTCCGCTATGGTCTGATCCTGTTCGACATCGCCTCGATCATCTTTTTCGTCAGCACGGCCAATATCCCGCATGGGCCTGGGCTCACAGTGGCGAGCATGGGGGTAGGGTTGATTATCCTGTTGGATTTCTCGGCCCGTTTGTGGATCGCCAAAGATCGGTGGAAGCTGCTGCGCCAGATATACACGCTGGCCGATATCGTGGTGATCGCGTCTCTGCTGCTTGATCCGTTCCTCACCGGAAATCTGGCCTTCGTGCGTATAATGCGCGCGCTGCGGCTGATCCATTCCTATCATCTGCTGCGGGATTTGCGTCGGGACAGCCCGTTCTTTCGAACCCATGAGGATGCTGTGATCGCGGCCATCAACCTCTTGGTTTTCGTGTTTGCGACCTCAACCGCGGTGCTGGTCTTCTTTGTGCCCGAAGGCTCGCAGACCCCCTATATTGACGCGCTCTATTTTACCATGGCGACGCTGACGACGACGGGGTTTGGGGACATCACGCTGGACACACCCGCGGGCAAATTGTTTTCGGTTTTCATCATGGTGGTGGGCGTTGCGCTGTTCGTGCGTTTGGCGCAGGCGATCTTCATGCCTCAGAAAGTCCGCTACAAATGCCCGAACTGCGGCCTGTTTCGCCATGATCCGGATGCGGTACACTGCAAACACTGCGGAGAGACACTGCGCATCGAAACCGGTGGCGCGGCCTAGATCGATGACGTCAGAGCCAACAGAAAGGTAATTTCTGAGATCTGCTGTGTGGCGCCAAGAATATCTCCGGTTTGTCCTCCGATCTTCATCTTGGCGACTCGTGCGACTATGGCGGCCGAGAACATCGCGCACAACATGGGTGTGATGGCTGAACCGCCCAGCAATAGCAGGCAAAGCAGCGCGGCCACCCCGATACCCGACAAGACTGCGGGCAGAGGCGGTGCGCCGACAGAATGGCTCAGCCCCGATCGCCTTGCGTTTGGCAGCGCCCTCATCAGGGTTGGCATGAGTGCGCGTGAAAACAGGCAAGCAGCGAGTACACCTGTCAGCAACCCCGCGCCAATCAGCGCCATGATGGCCGCAATCCGCAGCACCTGCGACAACAGCAAAGCCAGAACGCCATAAGTGCCAATATGGCTGTCTTTCATGATCTCAAGTCGGCGCTCGGGCGAAAAACCACCCCAAAGCCCGTCAAACATGTCGGCCAGCCCGTCCTCGTGCATCGCTCCGGTTGCGATGATCAGCACAGCGATCAGCAGGGTCGCGGTGGCAAGGGCAGGCAATTGCGCCCAGATCGCGATCCAAGCGACCCCACAGGCGAGGGCCCCTACAACCAACCCGGCAAGAGGATAAGCCCAGGCCGCACGCGATTGCCGCGCGAATACCGCCTCAGGCAGTCTCGGCAATGGCAGGCGGGTCAGAAGGACCAGGGCAAGCGGAATATCCCACAAGGAAAACGGGGCTTTGTCGTTTTTGTTCACTCCCTGGCCTTTCCGGGTCTTGTTGATGTGCCAGCATTGGTTAAACACGCAGGACCACTCTGATGCAACGAGGCTTTCAATGCTGCCCGAACTCACCGACTTGAACAGTTTCCGCGACGCGTTGACGAGCGCCCCCAACTCTGATGACTTCGCCATTCAGGGCGCGAAAGAGCGAAATGGCCAACTGACCAAACCACCAGGAGCGCTGGGACGGCTTGAGGATCTGGCAATCTGGTATGCTGGCTGGCGCGGGGATGCCCGGCCTCAGATCAACGCGCCTCAGGTCATCGTGTTTGCGGGCAATCATGGCGTGACGGTGCAGGGGGTTTCGGCGTTTCCCCCCGAAGTGACCGTGCAGATGGTGATGAACTTCGAACATGGCGGAGCGGCTATCAACCAACTGGCCAAGGCGGCGGGTGCGAAGATGGATGTGCACGCACTGGAACTGGAGCGCCCGACCGCAGATTTCACCCAAGCCCCGGCAATGAGCGAAAAGGAATTGCTGACAGCTCTGCGCACCGGATGGCAGGCCGTCGATCCACAGGCCGATCTGCTGGTTGTCGGCGAGATGGGGATCGGCAACACCACCCCGGCTGCCGCCATTGCTTGCGCGCTGTTCGGGGGTGAGGCTGCGGATTGGACCGGGCGCGGTACCGGTGTCGATGATGCCGGGCTTGCCAACAAAACGCGCGTCGTTGCGGAAGGAGTCGCGCTTCATGGTCAGGGTGATGGACTGCATGTTCTGCGCTGTCTGGGTGGGCGCGAGATTGCGGCCATGGCAGGGGCCATTGCAGCAGCACGCGTGCTGCGAATTCCAGTCATTCTGGACGGGTTCATCTGCACGGCGGCAGCGGCCTGTCTGGCGCAGGTTTCGGAAACAGCACTCGATCACGCAATTGCAGGCCATCAAAGCGCAGAGGGTGCGCATGCGGCCCTGCTGGGCAAGCTGGACAAGGATCCGTTGCTGAGTCTCGGTCTGCGATTGGGCGAAGGTTCGGGTGGGGCACTAGCGATCAACATCCTCAAAAGCGCGGTGGCCTGCCATTCTGGCATGGCAACCTTTGCCGAGGCGGGTGTTTCAGACGGGTGAACCACTCGCCCCGCCAGAGGTCAGGCTGATTCCTTGGCGTGTTCCTCAGCCAGTTCCAACAGCGCTGTTTCCAGGTCTTTTTCCAGTTGCCGCGCCCGTTCGATATACTTTTTGTTTTCAGCGGTTGGCATGCCAGGGATCCACAGCTCTGCCAACTCGCGAACGGATTGGCGATCGTGGTGATAAAAGGTCTGCTCGGCCTGCGCAGCTTCGTATTCGCTGAGGCCGATATTTTCTAGCACGTATCGACCTGCGCGCAGCGATCCGTCAAACATCTCGCGGACGATGTCATTGGCTCCTGCCTGATAGAGTTCATAGACGTGGTTGCGGTCCTTCGCGCGTGCGATGATGTGCAGATCGGGACGCTGGCGGCGGGCATAACCGACCAGGCGCGTCACTTGTTTGTAATCATCCATGGCGGCGACCAGAACGGCGGCTTTGTCGATCCCTGCAGCCCGCAACAGCTCGGGGCGTGTGGGATCGCCAAGGAATCCTCTCACTCCAAAACGTCGCATCAACTGGATGGTCTCGATGTCGTGATCCAGAACCACGGTCTTAAATCCGCTGGCCTGGACCAGCCGGTTCACGATCTGGCCAAAGCGTCCGATTCCGGCGATGATGACTGGGCCTTTTTCGTCAATCTTGTCCGGCTGGATCTGCGGTTTGTGCTCGCCGATAAAGCGCGAAAGTAGCTCATAGAGAATGAACAGCAGCGGTGTAATCAGCATTGTCAGCGCGATGATCATCAACAGCTTCTGCGAGAGGCCGGGCGGGATCACGTTCTGTTGGGTCGAGAATGCCAGCAGGACGAAGCCAAATTCGCCCGCCTGCGCCAGCCCAAGCGTGAACAGCCAGTGATCGCGCCCGCGCAATTTGAATGCGCGTCCGACAATGAACAGGATGATGCCCTTGGCCAAAATCACCAGCAGCGCCAGACCGATCAGGTCAAACGGATCATCGAAGAAATATCCGACATCGATTCCGGCCCCGACGGTGATGAAGAACAGGCCCAGCAACAGCCCTTTGAACGGCTCAAGGTCACTCTCCATCTCGTGCCGGAATTCCGAACTGGCCAGAACGACTCCGGCCAGGAATGCACCCAGAGCGGGGGACAGCCCCACCAGCGTCATCAGGAACGAGATGCCGACCACGATCATCAGCGCCAGTGCGGTATACATTTCGCGCAGGCGAGTCGTGTGGATGAACCGGAACAGCGGGCGTGTCAGATAGACGCCAGCAAGTACCACAAACGCAATGGCCCCGAGCGTGACCAGAGTCACGGCCCAGCCGGGAAGTCCTTCGACCAGAGACAGCGTGGCGTGATGATCGGCGCCGTGTGCGGCATCTGTCGCACGCTGGATCGAGCCGTCATCTTCGATATGAATGCTCGCCGGTAGCGCCAGCAGCGGCAGGAATGCCAGAATGGGGATTACGGCGATGTCTTGCGTCAGCAGCACCGAAAATGTCGCGCGTCCGCCATTGGTCTGCATCAACCCTTTCTCGGACAGGGTTTGAAGGACGATGGCCGTGGAAGACAGTGATAACGTCAATCCGACCGCCAGCGCCACTGACCATGGTTGACCGGTGTAGAACGCAACTGCGGCTATTGCGGCAGTCGACAGTGCAACCTGCAACCCGCCGAGCCCCAATAGCTTGTCCCGCATGTCCCAAAGCGCGCGGGGTTCCAGCTCCAGCCCGATCAGGAACAGCATCATAACGACGCCGAACTCGGCCACGTGTTGCAGGCTTTCAGTCTCAGCCCCGACAAGACCCAGAACCGGGCCAATCGCAATACCCGCTGCCAGATATCCCAGCACCGACCCCAGCCCCAGCCGCGCCGAAAGGGGCACGGCAATCACGGCCGCTGCCAGATAGATGGATGCCTGATAAAGGAACTCGTTCATTATTGTCCTCTTGTCTGCGCTCAGGTCGGGAGCGGTGCGTCGCGTTTGAGTTGGTCCATCACGATCTGGCTTTGTACCCGCGCAACCGCAGGATGCGGCAGGATCACTTCGTGAAGCAAGCTGTTGAGCGCGGATAGGTCGTCGCAATAGACGTGAAGCAGGTAATCGGCCTCGCCGGTCATGGTCCATGCGCTGCTGATTTCGGGGCGGGTGTTGACCATGCGGGCGAAACTGGCGGATTGCTCAGGGCCATGGGTGCCCAGATGGACCTGAATGAACCCCTGCACCTGAAGCCCAAGCTTCACCGGGTCCAGTCGGGCAGCGTATCCTGTTATATAACCCTCAGCCTCCAGTCGCTGGCGGCGGCGACCCGCCTGACTGGCCGACAGGTTCAACAATTCACCCAGTTGATGTGCCGTCAGATGTGCATCTTTCTGCAAAGCGGACAACAGCCGTGTATCTGTCGCATCCAACATGCGCGGATATTCTCCGTATAATGCCGATTTCGTGCGGGTATTACGCGTCTGATATCAGCTTACAAAAAAACAATGCGCAGAAACAGCGCTGATTAAGGCGTATTTTTGAATCAGCAAAGAAATTCCTGTTTTCCGAGGAGACGCGCCATGGGTCCTTTCCCACATAATGCCCCGAAATCTGTGATCAGCGATGAAAACCCTGCCGGAACCGACGGATTCGAATTCGTCGAATTCGCGCATCCCGAGCCGCAGGAACTGCGCGATCTGTTCGCGCGGATGGGCTTCGAATATGTCGGCTATCATCGCGACACCCCCAAGGTCGAGCTGTGGCAGCAAGGTGATGTCACCTACATCCTGAACGCGGATCCCGATAGTTTCGCGGCGAAGTTCGTGGCCGAGCACGGACCTTGCGCCCCGTCGATGGGCTGGCGTGTCGTTGATGCGCAAAAGGCCTATGAGCACGCGGTTGCAAAAGGGGCCGAGCCTTACGATGCCGCAGACAAGACCATGAATGTGCCTGCCATCAAAGGCATTGGCGGTTCGCTGATCTATTTCATCGATCAGTACTATGACACCTCACCCTATAACGAAGAATTTGAATGGCTGAAGCAGTCGAAGCCACAGGGTGACGGGTTCTACTACCTCGATCACCTGACCCATAACGTGTTCAAGGGCAACATGGACAAGTGGTTCAAGTTCTATGGCGACCTGTTCAACTTCAAGGAAATCCGCTTCTTTGACATTCAGGGCAAGCACACTGGCCTTTACAGCCGTGCGCTGACCTCGCCCTGTGGCCGTATCCGTATTCCGATCAACGAAGACCGGGGCGAGACAGGCCAGATTGTGTCGTATCTGAAGAAATACAACGGCGAAGGTATCCAGCATATCGCGGTTGGCAGTGATGATATCTATGCGGCAACCGATGCGATTGCCGAAAAAGGGCTGAAATTCATGCCCGGACCGAACGAGGCCTACTATGATATGTCCTATGACCGTGTGACTGGCCATGAAGAGCCCAAGGACCGGATGATGAAGCACGGTATCTTGATCGACGGCGAAGGTGTCGTGGACGGTGGCGAGACTAAGATTCTGCTGCAAATCTTTTCAAAAACCGTGATTGGCCCGATCTTCTTCGAGTTTATCCAGCGCAAAGGCGATGACGGGTTTGGTGAGGGCAACTTCAAAGCCTTGTTTGAATCCATTGAGCGTGAGCAGATTGAATCGGGTGAAATCTCGGCCGCCTAACTACCGAAAACCTAACAAACCATGCACCCGTGTCTGCCTGACGCGGGTGCTTTCGTTTTGAATGTCGGCGTTTGCCCGACTTTACCCGCGCGGCATTTTCAGCGTCACGTTGCGCCCGCGTTTTTGGTAGCGCAACTCGCTGTCTCCGATGGCGATCACATTGCCGCCATCGATCCGGTCGCCGACCTTCAGCTTCTTGTATCGCCCGCTGGGCAATCGCACCAGGGCGCGGCGATTGGCCGGGGTGCCGTAAACGCCGATCAAATTGAGCTGGCGCAGGTTGATCGCGTTGTCGATGGTTGCCTGTCGCGCGACCGAGGCCGTGGTCGGAATTTTCGGCTTGACCGCTTTGGGCTGGAACGATCCGGCTTCGTCACTACTTGCCGCCACATTCGCTGTCGACCCCAGCGGAGCGCTGCCGGAACTGGGCTTCTTGGCGGCCAGCGCGGCGATGCTTGCGGGCCGTAGTTTCGGGCGCGGCACACGGACTACAGCCAGGGCAGTGGGTGTTTCATCAACCTGCGGCGCGGTGGCCTGCAGGGATTCGGGCCGCAGCTTCGGTCGGACCGAGGCCAGTTCCTCTCGGGATCGACCGCCCAATTGCTTGCGTTCAAACTGATCCACAAGGTTCTCGGGACGTGGGCGAGGACGGATGCCCGCAAGCCTGTTATCGACCTCATCCTCGACGACAGGCTCGGTTTCGAACCGGGTCGGTGGTTCTGGTGGTACCGAAGCTGGGCGCCCCAGAAAAACCATCACACCAGCCGGGTTCAGGGTGCCCTCAGCACTGGGTGTGACCAGCCCACGCTCATCCAGCTCGAACCGTTGTCCGGCCTGGCCGGGCAGGGCAACGGGAACAAAGGGATGATCGGTGTCGAGGCTCGAGAACGGAGCCAATGCGACGATATCGGTGGATAAATCCGAGCGATCGACAGAGGTCAGATACACTTCAGCCTCGCTTGGCTCGGGTGGAGCGCCCAAGCCAGACGGCTCAACCGGCGCGGTTCCGGTGAAATCCCGAAACTCGGTTCTGGGCTCTGATAGCTCAGGAAGCTCCTCGACGGATTCCGGTTCGACCTTCAAAGCCTCCAGAATGGCTTCATCGGTCGCAGTCAGATCCGTCTCGTCCTCGGTTTCCGGTTCAGCCGTGGCGATTTCCGGCTCGGGCTGAAGCTCGGGCTCGGGCTGCAGTTCGGGCTCAGGGGAGGCGGTTTCGGTCAGCACTGGCTCTTCGGACACGACGTCGGGTGTGGGCTTGTTGAAGGACCAAATGCCCAACACCATCCCCAGCACCACTGATGCGGCGATTGCCGGAATGGCATAGCGTTTCAAATCGGCCGAAGGCTTAGCGCGTGCCACTGGTGCCACTTGCGCGGGTCGAAACTCTGGTGCGTCGGCTTCCCCGGCAATCGCGTGCACCGGTACTTCGGGCGAGAGCTCAGGGGGAGATTCCGGCTTTGAAGCTTCTGCGACGACCGCAGGTGCCTCATCCGCAGATGCCACTGGAAGTTCATAAGCAGGTTCGGACAATTTGTCCGTACCTGTCGCGCTGATCCAGTACGTTTCTGGAATGAACCCGTGATCAATCGCAAATGCGCGTGCTTCTTCCAGCGTCTGTTTCGCCACCGCCGCGATGCGGGATTCATCCCCTTCGGGGGCAATGACATATGCCAGCTCCGAAAGTTCATACGGTGTGGCCGAGGCCAGCGCGGCCTCAATCTTCCGGGTCATCGCGTCGGGGGGCAGGCCCTCAGTTTCGACCGTGAGCAACCGCACCTGATCCGATGGAATGATCAGCTTGCAACTCAGGTCGTTTTCCAGAGCAAATCCCTGATCGTGCAAGGCCCGCATCTGGACTGACAGGTCCGGTACATCCAGCGAAACAGTCCCTATGCAGTACCAGTCCCCATCCGACTGGTGGTGCAAGGAAATGCCGCTTTCAGAGAATGACAGCGCAAAGGCGGGTTTCATAATCCGGATGAACCATAATTGTCAGCTTCAATGCAAACGCTCTGATGTCTGCCGTGAGAGATTAGAGCAGGAACCCGCCGAGGGAAAGAAAAAGGCGCGTTTCCCCCTTGCCGTGTATCGATATACGGCCCCATCTTGAAGGTCAGTTAACCGGAGGGATCACCTTGAAGACACTAGCTTTTCTGACTGCGATGACCGCGGCTATCGCGGCCATGCCGACCCATGCGGAAGAACGTCGCATCACCGTCAGCGGCACAGGAACGGCGTTGTCCGCGCCTGATATGGCAACCATCACGCTGGGGGTAACAAACCAGGACGCGCAGGCCTCTGTGGCGATGCAGGCAACGTCCGATGCAGTGACGCAGATTCTCAAACGGCTGGATGGGATGGGCCTGGAAGCGCGGGATGTACAGACGCGCGATCTGTCGCTGTCACCGGTTTGGTCAGGGCGCGGCAGCTCCGGCAATAAGCCGCCAGAGATCACCGGATTCACGGCCTCCAATCGTGTCTCGGTCCGGGTGCGCGATCTGGATAATCTGGGTCAGGTCATGGATGCGGTCATCAAGGACGGCGCCAATGATTTTGGCGGTCTGAGTTTTGGCGTGCAGGAGCCCAAACCGCTGGAGGCGGAGGCACGCGCCAAGGCCGTCGCGGATGCGACGGAAAAAGCCCAGCAATTGGCACAAGCGGCAGGAATCACTCTGGGTCCGGTGATTTCGATCAACGATCACGGCGGCGGTGTTCGCCCGATGGCCCAGATGCGCGAGATGGCCATGTCCGATGCCGGAGGTGTACCGGTCGCGGGCGGTGAGATTTCGGTTTCAATCAATATCTCGATGGAGTTCGAGATAGCCGAGTAACTTTAGGTGCGGGCTTGCAGCGATTGAAGCTGTCGGCCCGTCTCGTCGAAGTTTTGGGGCGACAACCACGCCTGAAACGCATCCCGAATCCGAGGCCATTCACTGTCGATGATCGAATACCAGGCGGTATCGCGGTTACGCCCCTTGTAGTGGGTTGCCTGCCGAAAAATGCCCTCGAACGTGAATCCAAGCCGCTCGGCAGCTCGACGAGAAGGCGCGTTCAGCGCGTCGCATTTCCACTCATACCGGCGATAACCCAGCTCATCAAAGACGCGTTGCATCATCAGGAACATGACTTCGGTTGATTGCGGTTTGCGCTGCAACAGCGGTGAGAAGTGAATATGGCCGACTTCGATTGAACCCGCTGCCGGTTGGACCCGCAGATACGAGGCCATCCCGACAGGGGTTTCGTTCGCGTCGAGCACCGTATGGAACATCGGATCGGCATCCATGCAATTGGCCTGTGCCCATGCTGTGAAATCGGCCTCGGCTTCAAAAGGTCCGTAGGGCAGGTAGGTCCAGTTGCGGCCGTCCGCGTCATTGGCAAACGCCCGGTAAAGGCCGGGCGCATGTCTGTTCACATCCAAAGGCACGACCGAGCAGAACCAGCCAGTCATCGGCGTATAGGGCGGCGTGGGGCGCGGGAACTCACCCTCTACCGGCAAGCCGATGGGCTGGCCCAGATCATTAGTGTCGTGCGTGGCCATCTGATCAGGCGCTGGCTTTGGCGAGGGCCTGATCGAGATCGGCGATCAGATCGTCCGCATCTTCGATCCCGATGGACAGGCGCACCACGCCGGGGCCTGCGCCTGCGGCCTCCTGCTGTTCCGGTGTCAGTTGCCGGTGCGTGGTCGAGGCCGAGTGAATGATCAGCGACCGCGCATCGCCGAGGTTGGCCACATGGCTGAAAATCTCAAGCGCGTTGACCAGCTTAATACAGGCGTCGTAGCCGCCTTTGACCGCAAAGGTGAACAATGCGCCAGCGCCGCGCGGGTAATGCTTTTTGACCCGATCATGATAGGGCGACGACGGCAGGCCCGCATAGGTCACGTAGTCAACTCGGTCATCAGCCTCAAGCCACGCGGCTATTTTCTGAGCGTTCTCAACGTGTCGCTCCATCCGCAGCGACAATGTCTCGATCCCCATCAGCGTGTAATGTGCCGCCTGCGGGTTCATCGTCATGCCCAGGTCACGCAGACCGATGGCTATGCCGTGGAAGGTGAACGCCAGCGGGCCGAAGGTCTCATGGAACTTCAGGCCGTGATAGGCAGGTTCGGGCTGGCTGAGTGACGGGAACTTGTCATTTGCCGACCAGTCGAACTTGCCCGAATCCACGATGCAGCCGCCGGTGACGGTGCCGTTGCCGGTCAGGTATTTGGTGGTCGAATGCACGACCAGCGTCGCGCCGTGTTCGATCGGGCGGCACAAGTAGGGCGTGGCCGAGGTGTTGTCGACGATCAGCGGGATACCCGCGTCGTCCGCCGCATCTGCCAGCGCACGGATATCGGTGACATAGCCGCCGGGATTGGCGATGGATTCGCAGAAGATTGCACGAGTGTTGTCATCAATCGCCGCTTTCACGGCGTCCAGATCATCAGTGTCCACGAAAGTGGCAGACCAGCCAAAGCGTTTGATCGTCTGGCTGAATTGCGTGACCGTGCCACCGTACAAACGAGTTGAGGCGACAACGTTGCAACCCGGGCCCATCAGCGGGAACAGCGCCATGATCTGCGCCGCATGACCCGAGGAGCAGCAAACGGCACCCACGCCGCCTTCCAGGGTGGCGACGCGTTCTTGCAGTACAGCAACGGTCGGGTTGGTCAGACGGGAGTAGATGAAACCGACTTCCTGCAGGTTGAAAAGCGCTGCGGCGTGGTCGGCATCACGGAACACATAGGCGGTCGTCTGATAGATCGGTGTCTGGCGCGCGCCCGTGGCGGGGTCGGGGCGCGCCCCGGCGTGAATTTGCAGCGTGTCGAAACCGTAGGTTGGGCCGTCAGACATCTATGAAATCTCCTGTTGGATTAAGCGTTGATGAATCTCTAGGGCATTGCCCCGCCACGCACAACGTCCGCGTCACCGCAGCCACAGCCCCTTGGACTTGATCGTCTTGCGGATGGCTTGCTCACGTGTGGGCAGGTTGTCGCGGTCAAACAAGGCCCGGATCTTCGCACCCTTGCGCTGGATCACCAGCTTTTTCAGCGGATCGTACCCCTTGAGCGCTTTCTTGATCTTATTGGGTCCAACAACGGTTTCCAGCACTTCGACCACATGATCGCTTTCGCGCGCATAGAGCAATGGGAACAGGCGATAGTGACAGCTGACCGAACCGTCCAACAGGCCTTCGGGCAAAGCATCCCGACCACCTCCGAAAGAGTGGATAACCAGCGGCAAAGCGACCTGATCCAACCACGGGTCCAGAGTCTGCCCGGTCAGTTCGGGGATTTCCTCATCCCGGATGGTGCGGGCGTAGTCGAGATACCGCTCTCCAAACCGGCGTGGACATTTGTAATAGAAGTACCCGGCGTTGAAATACAGGTAGCGCCGCCAATAACCCGCTGGCTGACTGGGATTGAGGGAGCTTTCGAAATCCAGCCCGAACCGGTCATACAAGGCGCGCCAGATACCTTCGTAGCCCGGGCCATACAGGGTGGGTTTCGGCCAGGTCCCGTCAACCCGCAGCGAGGCGCCGGGCCGGTCAAAATCAAACGGTACTTCGGACAGTTCGCCGGTGATCAGCGTATCGCTGTCAAAGAAGACAAAAGGTTCGCCCTCGGGCATCGCCAGCAGTGCTTCGATCTTGTTGCCATGGGGATAGCTTGCGCCGAATGAGCGAGACTCAAAGGGAAGGATCTCGGCGCCCAGATGCTTCAGCGCTTCCAAAACTTCGGCGTTCAGAATGCTCGGGTTCTGAGGCCAGAGCGGACCGGGCTGGGGAACGCCAACAAACAACCGCCCTTTGAACCCCGGCGCGCTGTGTCTGAGTGAGGCGGCAAACAGCAGAGCCTCGAATTGCAGCCGGTTGTTTTGCCCGATTATGAGGATGTTGAATGTCGCCGGGCTTGCCTGCATTTAGTCACGCTTTCTGATCGGGCCGGAAATCGGCACCTGCCTCAATCGGAAGTACAACAAGCAGTGGAGGGCGTCAAAACCCGAAACGTCCCCGGTTTGAAAATTCGGTTCCAGGTCCCATCTATTGGTGCAGCAACGCAGGAGGATGCAGATGCGGGTCAATGCAGATTTCAGTCAGCGGGTCGCCGTCCACTTTGACGAGACCGAATGGGTCGCCTCTCCGTCTGCGGGCGTCGAACGCAAGATGCTCGACCGCATTGGCGAGGAAGTGGCGCGTGCCACTACAATCGTGCGCTTTGCACCTGGCAGCGCTTTTTCGGCACATACGCATGACGGGGGCGAGGAGTATCTGGTGCTCGAGGGCGTGTTTCAGGATGAAACTGGTGATTTCCCGGTCGGCAGCTATGTGCGTAATCCTCCAACCTCATCCCATACACCTTCAGCCAGCGAAGGCGCGACCATACTGGTCAAATTGCATCAGTTCGACCCCGACGACCGCACCGAGGTTCGGCGCTCGATCAACGGGGGCGGAGATTTCGATTTGTTCAAGGATGTGCATGAGGATGTTCGGGTGCAAAGCTGGGCCGCAGGTGATCAAGTTGTACTGGATGCCAGCAAGGGCCTTGAGGTCTTCGTGATCGAAGGTGGCTTTGCCGAGGCGGGCGAAGAATTTGGCACTTGGGACTGGTTGCGATTGCCGCCTGGATCACGCTTTGCTGCTGTAGCAGGAGAGGGCGGAGCCCGTGTTTGGATCAAATCCGGCCACCTGGGTGGGATGGTCTGAGCCACCGCTGCCAACAAAATAGGCAATTTCTGACTGAATCCGGGCCATTCCGCCCGGATTTTTCATTTTTTGACCATTTGGCAAATTTTACCAATTGATAAAAAATCAGATTGTGGCAAGCTGTACCCCATAACAAACATATCTACAGGGAGTAGCGTGATGGCACAGGGCCAGATGGCACCCGGGATCGTCTCCGGGCGGCTTTCCAGCGATGAGCTGACCTCGAATTTCACCGATCTGCATCCGCCTTTGGCCCCGCACGAGGCCGCCGTGGCCGCGGATCGCTGCTATTTCTGCTATGACGCGCCATGTGTGACGGCTTGTCCAACGGATATCGATATTCCGTTGTTCATCCGTCAAATTCAGGCAGGCCAGCCTCAGGCAGCAGGGCGAACCATTCTGGAGCAGAACATTCTGGGCGGCATGTGCGCCCGCGTATGTCCGACCGAGACACTGTGTGAAGAAGCCTGCGTGCGCGAGACGGCTGAAGGCAAACCGGTTGAGATCGGGCGCTTGCAGCGGTTTGCGACGGATGATGTGATGGCTTCGGGCGCACACCCGTTTGAGCGAGCAGCTTCGACAGGCAAGACGATTGCCGTTATCGGGGCGGGCCCTGCAGGGCTGGCTTGTGCACACCGGCTGGCAATGCTGGGGCATGACGTGGTCATCCACGAAGCTAAGCCCAAACCCGGCGGTCTGAATGAATACGGGATCGCCGCCTATAAATCGACAAACAATTTCGCGCAGGCCGAAGTGACCTGGCTGCTCGAGATCGGTGGGATAGCGATCGAGACTGATTCAGTTCTGGGTGAGACGATCTCGCTTGATGGTCTGCTGGAAAATTACGATGCAGTTTTTCTGTCGATTGGTTTGGCGGGCGTGAACGCGTTGCGGGCGCAGGGTGTCGACAAAAACGGAGTCGGGCACGCGGTCGATTTTATCTCGGAGGTGCGGCAGGCCAGCGATCTGGCGCATTTGCCGGTGGGTCGCAATGTCGTGGTGATCGGCGGTGGGATGACTGCCGTTGATGCCGCCGTGAAATCGAAGCTGCTGGGGGCAGAGCACGTCACCATCGCCTATCGGCGTGGTCGTGACGCGATGGGGGCCAGCCGGTACGAGCAGGATTTGGCGGCTTCGCACGGTGTTCGGATCATGTGCAACGTTCAACCAGTAGCGGTTCATGGCAATGGCGCAGCGGCAGAGATCGAAATGGAGTATACTGCCAGCCATGATGGCCAGCTGAGCGGTACTGGTGAGACTACTCGCCTTTCTGCGGATCAGGTTCTCATGGCGATTGGTCAGACCCTTGAAGGCGCACCAGAGGGCCTGTCAATGGAGGGCAACAAGATCGCCGTGAACGAAGCCGGGCGTACCTCGTTGAAAGGGGTCTGGGCCGGTGGCGACTGTGCTGCGGGCGGCGATGATCTGACGGTGACGGCCGTTGCCGAGGGTCGCGACGCCGCGATGGACATTCACGCAAGCCTGAACGCGTAAAACTGTAAGACAAAGATGCTGAACTGCATCAGGGAGGCCGGATAAATGGCTGATTTAACGACAGACTTCCTGGGAATATCGAGCCCAAACCCATACTGGCTGGCTTCTGCGCCGCCAACCGATAAGGAATACAACGTTCGCCGCGCATTCGAGGCCGGATGGGGTGGCGTTGTGTGGAAGACACTGGGGGCCGAGGGGCCTCCGGTCGTGAATGTGAACGGGCCACGCTATGGCTCAATCTATGGTGCCGACCGCCGGTTGTTGGGGCTCAACAACATCGAACTGATCACGGACCGACCGCTTGAGGTAAATCTCGAGGAAATGGCCCGCGTAAAGGCTGACTATCCGGATCGCGCGCTGATCGCCTCAATCATGGTGCCGTGCGAGGAAGAAGCCTGGAAAGCCATCTTGCCGCGCGTGGCGGAAACCGGTGCGGATGGGATCGAGCTGAACTTCGGCTGCCCCCATGGGATGAGCGAGCGCGGCATGGGGTCGGCCGTGGGGCAAGTGCCGGAATATATCGAGATGGTAACGCGGTGGTGCAAGCAATACTATGACCGCCCTGTGATTGTGAAGCTCACGCCGAATATCACCGATATTCGCAAACCAGCGGCAGCCGCCCGGAATGGTGGCGCGGATGCGGTTTCGTTGATCAATACGATCAATTCAATCACCAGCGTCAACCTGGATACCTTCAGCCCCGAGCCGTCGATTGACGGAAAGGGAAGTCATGGAGGCTACTGCGGACCTGCGGTTAAGCCGATCGCATTGTCGATGGTCTCGGAAATTGCACGCGCTGAGGCCACGCGCGGGTTGCCGATATCGGGAATTGGCGGTGTGACGACTTGGCGGGACGCAGCTGAGTTTATTTCGCTTGGCTGTGGAACGGTGCAGGTTTGCACGGCCGCGATGACCTATGGGTTCAAGATCATTGATGAACTGACGGCAGGGTTGTCGGAATGGATGGATGAGAAAGGCTTTTCCAACCTATCCGAGGTGGTCGGAAGGGCCGTGCCGAACGTGACGGATTGGCAGTATCTGAATTTGAACTACGTGGCCAAAGCTAAGATCGATCAGGATCAATGCATCAAGTGTGGGCGCTGCTATGCAGCCTGCGAAGATACGAGCCATCAGGCGATCTCGATGTCGGCAGACCGGGTATTCGATGTCATCGATGAGGAATGCGTGGCCTGTAATCTTTGCGTTGATGTCTGTCCGGTCGAGGGTTGTATCTCGATGGTCCCAATGGCGGCCGGAGAGGTCGATCCGCGTACGGGCAAGGTTGTTGATGCTGAATATGCCAACTGGACGACGCATCCCAACAACCCGATGGCCAAAGCAGCTGAATAGGTGGAGATTTTTCAACGAAAAATCTTTGAAGAGAAAATTCGACGAATTTTCTCAGAACAGAATGTCAATTGGGCCGTTGTGGCAGATGATGACATATTGATTGGCGGTGCGGATCAAGTGGTATCCGCGCCGCTTCACTTCACTCTGAAACGCCGCGTGACCAACCTCGCGTTCCACCCAGGCGACCGAACGACGTACGACCGCACCCGTTCGCGCAGATCGGGAGGAAAAGAGCTGGGTTATCCAAGGCGCCGGATCTGGTCTGAGCATCATCATGTAGTGAGCTTTGACCAATAGTGTTAAGCGTCTCTTAAGGTGTCAGCAGTTTTCGATAGAGCAATTCCACAAACGGGCCAGCCCCTTCAAAAGGGTCTTCACCACCTAGAATGGCCCTGACCTGAACGTCGAAATCCGCATAGTGCTGTGTCAGCGCCCAGATCGAAAAGACCAGATGATAAGGATGCACACACGCGATCTTTCCCTGATCCATCCATCGGGTGAGGATGGCAGTTTTCTCGTCAACCAGATTCTTGAGATCGCTGGACAAAGCTTCATGAATGCGAGGTGCACCCTGAACCAGCTCATTGGCGAACAGGCGGCTTTCGCGGGGGAGGTCGCGGCTCATCTCAAGCTTGCGCTGGATGTAAGACAGAATCTCTTCCATCGGGTCTCCGTCTTCATTCAAAGCGTGTAGCGGTGCCAACCAAACTTCAAGCAGACCAGACAACAGAGCGGTGTGGATCGCTTCTTTCGACGGGAAATAATAGAGCAGGTTTGGCTTGCTCAACCCTGCTTCGGCTGCAATCTGATCCACGGTCGAACCGCGAAATCCATGGGCAGAGAACACGTTCAGGGCCGCTTCGAGAATCGCGGCGCGGTTCTTTTGCTGAATCCGTGTTGGGGTGCGGTCTTTGGGCATGTTCACGGGATGTCTCTTTTTCGGCCAATCGGACGCTGAATATGTCGAAAATTCCAGCAGGGCTATGCAATTTCTTGACTGATGTCGAACCCGTGATAGCGTGAGTTTGACCAGATGGTCAAATCAAGACACCAAAAGCGAGCTAAATCGCAAGCAACAGGGAAGTACAAAATGGCAGCTCCGGCGCAAAACCTCAGGATCAATGGCGACAGATTGTGGGACAGCCTGATGGAGATGGCCAAGATTGGCCCCGGTGTTGCTGGTGGTAACAACCGCCAGACCCTGACGGATGAAGACGCCGAAGGGCGTGCCTTGTTTCAGAAATGGTGTGAAGAAGCTGGGTGCTCAATGGGGTTGGACCAAATGGGCAATATGTTTGCCAGGAGGGAGGGGACTGATCCTGAGGCCCTGCCTGTCTATGTCGGGTCTCATCTGGATACCCAGCCCACAGGTGGAAAATATGATGGTGTTCTGGGTGTTTTGGGGGGATTGGAAATCATTCGGACTCTGAATGATCTGGGGATCAAAACCAAACACCCTATCGTGGCGACGAACTGGACCAACGAGGAAGGAACGCGCTATGCGCCTGCAATGTTGTCGTCCGGTGTTTTCGCCGGGATGCACACGCAGGATTGGGCCTATGATCGCGAGGACGCTGAAGGGAAGAAATTCGGCGATGAACTAAAGCGGATCGGTTGGCGCGGTGACGAGGAAGTCGGCGTACGAAAAATGCACGCCTTTTTTGAGTTGCACATTGAACAAGGGCCGATACTGGAAGCTGAAGGCAAGGATATTGGCGTCGTCACGCATGGCCAGGGGCTGAGCTGGACTCAGATCACGGTGACCGGCAAGGACGCGCATACCGGCTCGACCCCGATGCCGATGCGCAAGAATGCCGGTTTGGCGATGGCGCGTATCCTTGAGAAAGTGGATGAGATCGCCTGGTCGCACGCGCCACATGCCGTTGGCGCGGCGGGGCATATCGATGTGTATCCGAACTCGCGCAACGTGATCCCGGGAAAGGCTGTGTTCACTGTCGATTTCCGCTCGCCCGAGTTGGACGTGATCACGGATATGGAGAACCGTCTGCGTGTCGCTGCCGAGGATATTGTCGATGAGATGGGTCTGCAGATCGAGTTCGAAAAAGTTGGCGGCTTTGATCCGGTGAAGTTTGATGATGGCTGCGTTGCGGCGGTGCGCGACGCTGCAGAGCGGTTGGGGTATTCGCATACGGATATCATCTCGGGGGCCGGGCATGATGCTTGCTGGATCAACCGGGTGGCGCCAACCGCAATGGTCATGTGCCCTTGTGTGGATGGATTGAGCCATAACGAAGCCGAAGAGATCAGCAAAGACTGGGCTGCAGCCGGGGCGGATGTTCTGTTTCATGCAGTCGTTGAGACGGCTGAGATCGTTGAGTAGGGGGCGCTGCCCCCGTCG
Source organism: Alphaproteobacteria bacterium (assembly GCA_030426685.1). Lineage (GTDB taxonomy): Bacteria > Pseudomonadota > Alphaproteobacteria > Rhodobacterales > Rhodobacteraceae > Ruegeria. The sequence continues at coordinate 173,965 of JAUHYC010000001.1, read as the reverse complement.
CCCTCGGGGCGACTCCCCCGAGGTATTTTTAGCCAGATGAAGCAAGCGGCGCAGACCGCATCAGGGAGTTCAAAATGAGTACTGTTATCAAGAACGGAACCGTTGTTACCGCTGATCTGACCTATAAGGCGGATGTGAAGGTTGAGGGCGGTGTGATTGTTGAGATCGGCCCGGACCTGCGGGGGGACAAGGAGCTGGATGCAACGGGTTGCTACGTCATGCCCGGCGGGATTGACCCGCACACGCATCTGGAAATGCCGTTCATGGGCACCTATTCCAGCGATGACTTTGAAAGCGGCACGCGGGCCGCGTTGGCGGGTGGAACGACGATGGTTGTGGATTTCGCGCTGCCTAACCCCGGCGAAAGCTTACTGGATGCTTTGAAACGGTGGGACAACAAGTCGACGCGCGCAAATTGTGATTACTCGTTCCACATGGCGGTGACCTGGTGGGGTGAGCAGGTTTTTGATGACATCAAAACCGTGATCGAGACGCGCGGGATCAACACGTTCAAGCATTTTATGGCCTACAAGGGCGCTTTGATGGTGAACGATGACGAGTTGTATTCATCATTCAAGCGTCTGGCGGAACTCGGCGGGATCGCAATGGTGCACGCCGAGAATGGCGATGTAGTGGCGGAGTTGAGCGCCAAGCTGCTGGCTGAGGGCAATACGGGCCCCGAGGCACATGCCTATTCGCGCCCGCCGCAGGTTGAGGGCGAAGCCACCAACCGCGCCATCATGATTGCCGATATGGCGGGTGTGCCGCTCTATGTCGTGCATACCTCCTGCGAAGAGGCGCATGAGGCGATCAGGCGCGCCAAGATGCAGGGCAAGCGGGTGTGGGGCGAGCCTCTGATTCAGCATCTGACGTTGGACGAGAGCGAGTATTTCAATCAGGATTGGGATCACGCAGCGCGTCGGGTCATGAGCCCCCCATTCCGGAACAAGCAGCATCAGGACAGTCTGTGGAACGGGCTGCAATCGGGATCGCTGAGTGTTGTGGCGACGGACCATTGCGCCTTTACAACTGAGCAGAAACGCTATGGCGTGGGGGATTTCACCAAGATCCCGAACGGGACCGGTGGTCTGGAAGATCGTATGCCGATGTTGTGGACTTATGGGGTGAACACGGGTCGGTTGACGCCCAACGAGTTTGTGGCGGTGACTTCAACAAATATCGCCAAGATATTGAATTGTTATCCGAAAAAGGGATCGGTCCTTGTCGGAGGTGATGCTGACCTCGTGGTTTGGGATCCGGATAAGACCAAGGTGATTTCGGCGGATAAACAGCAATCGTCCATCGATTACAACGTGTTTGAGGGTAAAGAGGTGCGCGGATTGCCCCGGTTTACCCTGACCCGTGGTGAGGTCGCGGTGCATGATGGCGAAATCAGAACCAAGGAAGGACACGGAAAGTTTGTTGCGCGTGAGGCCAATACCCAGGTGAACAAGTCATTGAGCACTTGGAAAGAGCTGACCGCGCCACGTCCGGTGGAGCGGACGGGCATCCCGGCGACAGGCGTTTAAGGTCCGTGGATCGCCAGTGTTGCGGTCCGGATGTGAGTTTTCAAGGCAACGGAATGATCAAAGAAAAAAAGAACCAGCCTGTGGTTGAGGCAAGGCAACTGGACCTTACGTTTCAGACGAATGATGGCCCTATTCATGCGTTGAAAGACGTGAATCTGTCGATCGACAGGGGAGAGTTCGTCAGCTTCATCGGACCTTCTGGTTGCGGAAAAACCACATTCCTGCGCTGCATTGCAGCGTTGGAGACTCCGACGGGTGGGACACTGACCGTCAATGGCATGACCCCAGACGAAGCCCGAAGGAACCGGGCATATGGGTATGTGTTTCAAGCGGCGGGGCTGTATCCGTGGCGAACGATTGCCAAGAATATCAAGCTGCCGCTTGAGATCATGGGATATTCCTCCGCCGAGCAGGATGAGCGCGTCAACAAAGTTCTGGAACTTGTTGATCTTGCAGGATTTGGCGGCAAATTTCCCTGGCAGTTATCAGGGGGGATGCAGCAACGTGCAAGCATCGCGCGGGCGTTGGCGTTTGATGCGGATATCCTGTTAATGGACGAACCTTTCGGCGCATTGGACGAAATCGTTCGCGACCATCTGAACGAACAGCTTCTGGAACTCTGGGCACGCACCGAAAAGACAATTGGTTTCGTCACGCATTCGATCCCCGAAGCGGTGTACCTGAGCACCAAGATTGTGGTGATGAGCCCGCGGCCGGGGCGGATCACGGACGTAATCGACAGCCCTTTGCCGAAGGAGCGGCCTCTGGATATTCGCGACACACCCGAATTTATCGAAGTTGCCCATCGGGTGCGTGAAGGATTGCGGGCCGGACATGGGGATGATGTGTAATGCCGGGTGCCGAGATAAGACGGGCGTTACCCGAGGATGCTGCAGCCTGTGCGCGGGTCGTATCGACCTGGATCATACAAACGGACTGGATGCCCGATGATCTGCCCGAAGAACAGCTTGAAAAGCTGATCAGCGAGGCGTTCCCAAAGCGCGAAATCTGGGTCTCGGGCGATCCGGTTGATTGTTATATGTCCGTTGATCCGGTTGAGTGCAAAGTGGGGGCTCTATACTGCCTGCGGACGGGTGAGGGGATCGGTAAACAGTTGCTGGATCAGGCCAAAGACGGGCGCGACTACCTGTGGCTGACTACCCATGTACCGAACCGTGACGCACAGCGTTTCTACCGGCGCGAGGGGTTTATCGAGACGGGGACCGAACCTCCGTCACCGCCCGATACGATACCGGTTATTCGAATGGAGTGGCAGGCATGAAGCAAATCACCGCTGTTTTGTGGGTTGTCGCTGCCATTGTGGCGTTTTGGTACATCGCGTGTATTCCCATGAATATCGACAGCGCTCTGAATGCGGCCGAACGCGCAGGTGAGCAGGTTGATCCGCCCAACGCCAAAGAGCGGATGCAGGAAAACGATATCATCCTGGTTTGGGATAACAGCTTTGCCATTCCGGATACCTGGGATCAGGACCGTCCGAGGTTGCCCGCGCCACATGAGGTGATTACTGAGCTCTGGGACTCGACAGTTGGGAAGAAGATCACGTCGAAGCGCTCACTCGTCTATCATGGTTGGGTCACCCTGAGCGCTACGATGCTGGGCTTTGTAATCGGCACCGGATTGGGCATTCTGCTGGCGGTCGGGATCGTCCACAGCAAAGTGATGGACTTGTCGGTGATGCCCTGGGCGATTGTCAGCCAGACCATCCCGATCATTGCGCTGGCACCTATGATCATCGTGGTACTGTATTCGGTGGGGGTGCAGGGCATTATACCCAAGGCCATCATCTCGGCCTATCTGAGCTTTTTCCCGGTGGTTGTCGGCATGGTGAAAGGGCTTCGCAGTCCGGATGCGATGCAGCTGGATCTGCTGCGCACGTATAATGCCAGCCAGTCACAGGGATTTTGGAAGCTGCGCTTGCCCGCCTCGATGCCATATCTGTTCGCCTCTCTGAAAATTGGCATCGCGGCGTCTCTGGTCGGGGCGATCGTGGGGGAATTGCCGACCGGTGCGGTCGCGGGGCTGGGCGCGCGCCTGCTGGCCGGAAGCTACTATGGTCAGACGGTGCAGATTTGGTCGGCGCTGTTTGCAGCAGCGATTCTGGCAGGCTGTCTTGTCGGGCTGCTGGGACTGATTGAGCGCACGGTTCTGAGACGGATGGGGATGGCACAATGATCTTGGTGTTCCTGGCAATCCTTGTGTGGCTGACAGGCTGGTGGCTTAACAGCCGACTGGCCAGCGGACCGCAGGCCGATACGCCGATGGTTCGGTTTCTGGCACCGCTGATTTTTGGTCTGACCGTCATTGGTGTCTGGGAGCTTCTGGTGCAGGGGCTCGAAGTGCCCTTGGTAATCCTGCCCGCGCCTTCCGTCATAGCTGTGCGCTTTGCCGATAGCTTGCCGATCCTTTGGGCGGATTTTACGCAAACCATCATTAAGGGAGCACTCAGTGGCTACATCATTGGCTGTACGGCTGCTTTCCTGATGGCCATTGCCGTGGATCGCTGGGATTTCCTGCGGCTCGGCCTGTTGCCGGTTGGCAATTTCGTTGCCGCATTGCCCATCGTCGGAACCGCTCCGATACTGGTTATGTGGTTCGGGTTCGACTGGCATTCGAAGGCTGCGGTCGTCGTTGTGATGGTATTCTTTCCAATGCTTGTGAACACCGTGGCCGGACTGCGTGAGGCAACGTCCATGCAACGAGACCTGATGGAGACCTACGCTGCGACCTACTGGCAGAGCTTTGTGAAGCTGCGCCTGCCTGCCGCGATGCCGTTTGTTTTCAATGGGCTGAAGATTTCCACCACACTGGCGCTGATCGGCGCTATCGTGGCCGAGTTCTTTGGCTCACCTACGCTGGGCATGGGCTTTCGGATTTCGACCAGCGTCGGGCAGTTGTCGCTTGATATGGTCTGGGCCGAGATTGTGGTGGCCGCTTTGGCCGGCACCGCGTTCTACGGTCTGGTCGCGATGATCGAGAAGGCGGTGACATTCTGGCATCCGTCGCAACGAGGATAACAAAGGAAGATTTTAACAGACCCCGAAAACGGGGCACCAACAGCAACTAGGAGACATGAAGATGAATAAGCTACTCAGCGGGGCGATAGCCGCCTTTAGCATGGCCGCCAGCGCAGCGCTTGCTGCGGATGAGGTTACGCTTCAATTGAAATGGGTCACGCAGGCGCAGTTTGCCGGGTACTATGTAGCCAAGGACAAAGGATTCTACGAAGAAGAGGGGCTGGATGTCACCATTCTGCCTGGTGGTCCCGACATTGCGCCGACTCAGGTGATTGCCGGAGGTGGAGCCGACGTGACAGTCGAATGGATGCCTGCCGCACTGGCCGCGCGCGAAAAGGGGCTGCCGTTGGTCAATATTGCACAGCCGTTCAAAAGCTCGGGCATGATGCTGACCTGCTGGAAAGATGCTGGGATAACTTCGCCTGAAGACCTTAAGAACCGCACGTTGGGCGTCTGGTTCTTCGGCAATGAGTTCCCCTTCATGAGCTGGATGAATCAGCTGAATATCAACACTGACGGCAAAAGCGAGAACGGTGTCGAGGTGCTGAAACAGGGATTCAACGTTGATCCGCTGCTCCAGCGCCAGGCCGATTGCATCAGTACGATGACCTACAACGAATATTGGCAGGTCATCGATGCCGGTGTCGCGCCCGAGGAACTTATTACTTTCAAGTACGAAGATCAGGGTGTCGCAACACTTGAAGACGGTCTTTATGTGCTCGAAGAAAATCTGAGTGATGCAGCCTTTGTCGACAAGATGGAACGGTTTGTTCGCGCGTCGATGAAGGGTTGGAAATACGCAGAAGAAAATCCGGATGAGGCTGCTGAGATCGTGCTGGAAAACGATGCAACCGGTGCTCAGACGGAAGAACACCAAAAGCGCATGATGGGTGAAATTGCCAAGCTGACCGCAGGGTCCAATGGCGCACTGAGCCCCGAAGATTACGAGCGCACGGTGTCAACGTTGATGTCCGGTGGCTCTGACCCTGTGATCACCGCACAGCCGGAAGGCGCGTGGACGCACCAGATCACGGATGCTGCGTTGAATTGATCACCGGCACATATCTGACGCTCTGAACGCGGCCCCGAGAAGGGCCGTGTTTTTTGTTTGGGAAGTCGGATTTGTGTGTGTATTTCGTGCTCAATCGGCTTAGTATTCCTATGAAATATACCGCTAAATACGATGCCATTATTCAATAACTGAACAAAATGCAGAACTTTGCATCAGAATTCAACATCGCTCTTTCCCTCATCTTTCGAGGGGATGCAGAGCTGTGGGCGATTGTGCTGTTGTCTTTGCGGGTTTCGATCTTTGCCGTGCTGATTTCAGCCCTGATCGGGATGCCTGTCGGGGCTGCTCTGGCTGTGGCGCGGTTTCCGGGACGGCGGGTCGTGATCATCCTGATGAACGCTCTGATGGGGTTGCCGCCGGTCGTGGTTGGCTTGCTGGTCTATCTGATGTTGTCAAGGTCCGGGCCATTGGGAGTGCTCGAACTGCTGTATACACCAACCGCCATGATTATCGCGCAGGTTGTTCTGGTGACACCCATTATCGCGGCGCTGACTAGGCAAGTGGTTGAGACACTGGCTGAGGAATATTCCGAACAGCTCCGCTCGCTGGGCGTGTCACGGCTGGCCTCGGTTCCGGTGCTGTTGTGGGACGCACGGCTGGCTCTGGTGACCGCGTTACTGGCTGGGTTCGGACGCGCCATCGCCGAAGTTGGGGCGGTGATCATCGTGGGCGGCAATATCAATCACGTAACCCGGGTGATGACCACGACGATTGCACTTGAAACCTCGAAAGGCAATCTGGCGCTGGCCTTGGCTCTGGGGGCGATACTGGTCGGGATCGCCGTGGCGGTGAACGCGTTGGTCAGCGCTCTGACCCTGCGGGCGGAACGGGAGGGATTGCGCCATGCGTGATGTGATATCTGGAGTGCCGGGCGTGCTCGAGGCCCACAATCTGCGCATCGCGCGCAACGGCAAGGCGATACTGGAGGTTCCATATCTTTGTCTGAACGGGCCGGGGCCAACCCTGATCCTCGGACCAAACGGCGCGGGCAAAAGCCTGCTCTTGCGCTGTCTGCATGGGCTGATTTCCCCGGATCAGGGAGAGGTTTGTCAGGACGGGCAACCGCTGAGTACAGGCCACAAGGCGCGGCAGGCCATGGTGTTTCAAAGCCCGGTTTTGTTGCGGCGCTCAGTCGCGGCCAATCTGGATTTTGTCCTTAGGCGGCAGTCCATACCGCGGGCGCAGCGCAAGTGGCGTATAGCGGAGTTACTGGCCGAAGGGGGGCTTGAGGGCAAAGCGCGTCAGGCTGCTCGCTCGCTGTCAGGCGGGGAGGCGCAGAGGCTTGCGATCCTGCGGGCCTTGGCCTTGGACCCCGGGACGTTGTTTCTGGACGAACCCACCAGCGCGCTGGACCCAAGTGCCACGCAGAAGATCGAACAGATGGTGCTGCGCGCTTCGGAGCGTGGCGTGCGCATCGTGATGGTGACGCATGATATCGGTCAGGCGCGGCGTCTGGCTGCGGATATCGTCATGATGCAGACCGGTCATGTGGTTGAGCATGGCCTCGCGCGGCAGGTTCTGGACGCACCGCAGAGCGCGGACTCACGCCGATATCTGGCCGGTGGGTTGGTTACCTGATTTACAGAAAATGGAGAATTGAATGATCCGTAACCTTATTCGGTCATCGCTTGTTGCGCTTGGGCTGGCTGTACCGGCTGCGGCGGAAGAGGCGTATATCGTAGTACAATCCACAACCTCGACGCAGAATTCGGGATTGTTGGATCATATCCTGCCGGGTTTCGAAGCCGAAACGGGTGTTGACGTGCGCGTTGTTGCGGTGGGCACGGGGCAGGCGATCCGTAATGCGATCAACGGAGATGGTGATGTTCTGCTGGTACATTCCAAACCCGCAGAAGAGCAGTTTGTGGCCGACGGCTGGGGTGTGGAACGGTTTGACGTCATGTATAACGACTTTGTTCTGGTCGGGCCGAAAGCTGACCCTGCCGGTGTTAAAGGCGAGGTGGACATTATCGTTGCCCTGTCTGCAATCGCCAATTCCGAGGCTCCTTTTGCGTCACGCGGCGACGACAGCGGTACGCATAAGGCAGAGATGCGTCACTGGAAGGCTGCGGGTATCGATCCAACCAGTGCATCCGGCAGGTGGTATCGCGAAACCGGTTCGGGCATGGGGGCGACCCTGAACGTGGCCAGTGGCATGGGTGCTTATGTCCTGACCGATCGCGCCACGTGGCTGTCTTTTGGCAACCGGGGTGACCTTGAGATTTTGGTCGAGGGTGATCCGCGTTTGTTCAACCAATACGGGGTAATCTTGGTGAACCCGGAAAAACATCCCGGAGTGCGCGCGACAGCAGGGCAGCGGTTCATAGACTGGCTGATCGGACCTGATGGTCAGGCTGCGATTGACTCCTATCAACTGGATGGGCAGCAATTGTTCTTTCCGAACGCGCGGTAATTTCGCCTTCGGCGAGAGTATTTGGAAAAAGATGAAGGATCAGCCGCTGGCACCGTTGTGGTGGATCTGGCCCAGATCCGTAAGATCGTATCCGCCCAGTTCTGCTGCGCGTTCCCTGAAGCGCTGGGATTGCAGGAACCGGGTCAGGGTCTGCATCGGCGGTTCGAACACGGCGCGGCGCCAGATGGCGAGGTCCAAGCGTTCTGAATGGGTGTGCACGAAGCTCAGCCCGTTGGGCCGGGCGAGTGCACCGAGTCCGAATCCGACCTCGGCCTTGCCGTCGCGCAGGGCGGTGGCAAGTTCTTCCTCGGTGCGGGCGCAGACGGGTAAGGCGTTCAAGTCATCGCGCGTCAGGTCGTGGGCGCTCAGCTCAGCATCGAACAGGTGTTGGCTGGCGGCGCTGTCTTGGCGCAGGATGATGCGTCTGCCCTTCAAATCCTGAAAGCCCGAGATGCCCGAAGTGCCGGGCGCCAGCAGCAGGCCGCGTTGACGGTGGGCGATTTGGTAGAGGATCACCGGGGCTTCGCCCATCGTCTCGCGCAGGGTCCGCGTGTTGAAGCCGTCCGTTTCGTGGATGTGCAGGGCCGCCGCTTGAGCGCTGCGCTCTACCAGACGGTTCAACCCGTCGAACGAGCCATCGTAATACGTTGCCAGTCCCGAGCCACTTTCGCGCAGAGCCCAGTCCAGGAGCGGATCGTGGCTGCCAGCCACAATCGGCGGCAGGGGTGGTTCGGCCACCTGCGGGCCGGAACGCGAGGCGTTGAGCCAAGCAATGATCTCGGCCTTTGGGAACAGCAGCTTGCCCATGGCCCGGACGCAGGGGATCTCACCCGAGGACGCCAGATCGTAGGCCTTCCGCTCGCCAATGCGCAGCAGGTCTGCCAGTTCTCGGGTGGTCAGGTATTGTGGCATTCAGTCGAGACGCACATCCGGGCCAGAGCCCGCATCCGCCGCGTTGTGTCCAATCCGGTCCAGCGTATAAGGGGCTGCAACAGTGATCACGACCATCGCGGCAACGGCGGCAAGAAAGGCTTTCATGGTCTCCTCCGGCTCAGTCCTCTGGTGCGGTGGTGCGGCGCAGAAATGCGATCAGATCGATCCGGTCCTGTGCTTGCGTGATCCGCTGCATCGGCATCTTTGATCCCGGAATGTAGTGATCCGGGCCTTCGTCGAAAAGAGCATTTATGGTCTCTTCATTCCAAACGATATCAGAGTCTTGCAGCGTATCAGAGTAGAAATAGCCCGGCAATGTGCCCGCCTCCCGGCCAAAAATACCATGCAGGGTGGGCCCCGCGCGACGTTGTCCGGCAGGTGTCAGGCTGTGGCAGATCGAGCATTTGCGGGCGAACTGACGCTCGCCGTTTCCCATCTCTTCCGGGTTTTTAAGAAAGCTGGGCTCGGTCGCTGCCATCTGTGACTGTTCGCCCAAAGATGTGACGGGCCAGCTATACATCGCCTCATCAATGCCACCCGCGTGGAGATTCTGACCATCCTCGGAAAAGGCGAGCGCCCAGACCGGTCCGCGCAGGGTGGCGCGGAAGTCCTGCACGATGCGCCATCCGGTGGTGTCGATCATCATGATGTACCCCTGACCATCCCCGACAGCCAACTTGCTGCGATCGGGGCTGAGCGCAAGTGCCAGAATTGGGCGGCGGTCGAGACTGAAGTCGCGTACATCGCCGGTGGTCAGGTCCAGAATGCGTGTGACACCGTCAACCGCACCATAGGCGATCCAGCCATCCTGCGAGTTCAGGACCAGTTCGTTGATACCAAACCCATGTTCGATCAGACGATCAGTTTCCTGCCCGCTACCAACATCCCAGACCCGAAGCGTACCATCGGCGCCGGCCGAATACAGTTGCGTGCCATCTGCTGAGAACACGACGGCATTCACGCCGCTTCCGGTGGGGCCGAGCTGGATCGGCCTGGATCCATCCATTGGCCATAGCCCAATCGTGCCGTCCCAACTGGCCGTGGCAATGTGGGTTTTTGAGGCCGCCAAGCCAACAATCTTGCCCTTATGCCGACCAACAACATCGCCTCCGGGCCAGCGCCGCAGGGTGAAGTCATCTCCGGCGGAATAAATTGCAGTTCCATTGAAGGTAACGGAATTGACGGCAGCTTCGTGCCCCTCCAGCCATTCAGGGTTTTGACCGGTCCAGAGACCCACTGAATTATCGAAGCTGGCGGTGGCAATGCGCCCGTCCGGCGCGGTTGCGATACCCATGATCGGCCCGCCGTGGCCCTTGAGCGTAAAGAACTCGGCCAAGGCGGGAAGGGGGATCAGCGCCAGCGCCAGCGCCAGTCTGCGCATTTATTCCGCAGGTGAGGCCACACCCTTGCTGGCCTCTTTTGCCTGTACCTCTTCCAGCCACAGCGAGTGATGCTCGCGTGCCCATTGCTCTTCAACTTCGCCGGTGCCCATGGCGTCGAACGCACCTTCCATGCCGACCGAGCCGAGGTAGATATGGGCAATGATGATTGCAATGAACACATAGGCCACCATGACGTGCCAGACCTGGGCGTATTGCATCTCTTCCTGCGGTGACATTTGCACGGGCAGGTTCAGGCCAAGCATTTGCGGAATGCCGGTGGCATTGGCCACCGTGAAGGTCTTGGCAAACATCGGCAGTTCAAACGGGAACAGGAGCGACAGGCCCGAGAGGCTGATTGAGACGCCCAGCAGGATGCAAGCCCAGAAGATTATCTTTTGGCCCGCGTTGAACTTTTTTGCGGGCGGGTGGCTGTTCTTGGTGAACAGTCCCCCTCCGGCGGCGAGCCATTTCAGGTCCGCCCGGTTTGGGATGTTGTGGGCAATCCAGTTCACCGTAACGATGATCAGCCCCAGCATGAACGCCCATGCCAGGTTGTTGTGAAGCCATTTACAGCTTTGTGCTATGGTTGCGAAACCTTCCTTGCCGAAGATCGGAATCAGGAAGTCGCGGCCATAAAGCGTCAGCAGGCCGGTGATGCCGAGGATCAGGAATGAACCGGCAAATAGCCAATGCCCGAACCTTTCGAAACTGTTGAAGCGTAGAACCGTGCGCCCGGTCCTTTCGCCATCGATGCGAATTTTCCCGCGGATCAAGAAGAACAAAACGATGATCGCAAGCATTCCTGCGATGATGTACGTACCGTATTCGCGCAGTGGTCCGGTACGGAAATTCAGCCACCACATGCCGCCATCCTGAATCAATACGCTGTCCGCTGGTCCATGGGACGAAACGGTGACGTCTGCCGATCCGTAACGCAGCGCGCGATAGACATCGCTGTCAGAGGCTACGCCGCGCGTACCAATTTGCCCGAGCAGACCCTCTACATTTCCCTGTCCAGTGTTTTCTGACCGATAGCTGTTATCGACTTTCTCGCCACGCTGGCGGGCCAGAATGTCCTCAAGCGTTGTCGCTCCACCGGTCGAAGCGCGCTCACTTGTGGTGGAGGGTGTTTCAGTCTCGTTGGTTTGGGCAACGGAAGCCTGGGCCAGCGCGAAGGTGAACAGCAATGCGAAGAGTAAGCGGAACATCTGAACCTCGGTCAAAATCCCTGATCAGGCGACCCACGAATGCGGGTCGCCTGTTTGGTTCATGAAAGCGGTCTTAGCCGTCTTTCTGGTCGTAGGCTGTGCCCCAACCCCAAGCGCCCGAGCCGAAGCCGCGCGCCACGACGCGTTCGCGGTATACAGCGGACACCACGTCGCCGTCACCGGCGAGCAGGGCTTTGGTGGAACACATCTCGGCGCAGATAGGCAGCTTGCCTTCGGCGATCCGGTTGCGACCGTATTTGGCGAACTCTGCGGTCGAGTGCGTTTCCTCGGGGCCACCGGCACAGAAGGTACATTTGTCCATCTTGCCGCGCGATCCGAAGTTGCCCGCTTGCGGGTACTGCGGCGCACCGAATGGGCACGCATAGAAGCAATAACCGCAACCGATGCACAGGTCTTTCGAGTGCAGGACGACGCCTTCTTCGTTCTGATAGAAGCAGTCGACCGGGCACACCGCCATACAAGGCGCATCCGAACAATGCATACAAGCCACCGAGATCGAGCGTTCGCCCGGATCACCGTCATTGATTGTTACAACTCTGCGGCGGTTGATGCCCCACGGAACCTCGTGCTCGTTCTTGCACGCGGTTACGCAGGCGTTGCATTCAATGCAGCGTTCAGCGTCGCAGAGAAACTTTGCTCTAGCCATAAATCGTCCTCCTTACGCTGCCGAGATTTTGCAGAGAGTCGCCTTGGTCTCCTGCATCTGGGTCACTGAGTCATAGCCATAAGTCTGGGCGGTGTTGGAGCTTTCACCCAGCACATAAGGGTCTGCACCCGCAGGGTATTTCACCCTGAGGTCTTCACCTTGGAAATGGCCGCCGAAATGGAACGGCATGAAGGCCACTCCGGCGCCAACCCTGTTGGTCAGCATCGCCATTACCTTGACCTTGCCGCCCTCGGGGCCTTCGACCCAGACCTGTTGCCCGTCACGAATGCCAAGGTTGTTGGCATCGCGCGGGTTGATCTCGACGAACATGTCCTGCTGCAATTCGGCCAGCCACGGGTTCGACCGGGTTTCCTCACCACCGCCTTCATACTCGACCAGACGGCCCGACGTGAGGATTATCGGGTAATCCTTTGAAAAGTCGTTCTTTTGGATCGAGGCATAAAGGGTGGGCAGGCGATAGGCATGCCGGTCCTCGTAGGTCGGATAATCCTCCACTAGATCGCGCCGGTTGGTATAGAGCGGCTCGCGGTGCAGCGGGATCGGATCCGGGAAGGTCCAGACGACCGCGCGGGCTTTGGCGTTCCCGAAGGGCGCACAGCCATGCTCGATTGCGACCCGCTGGATACCGCCAGACAAGTCGGTTTTCCAGTTGGTCTTCGGTCCGGCGACGGCATCGATTGCCGCGCGTTCTTCAGCCGTCAGATCTCCGTCCCAGCCAAGATCCATCAGCATCTGCATCGTGAATTCGGGATAGCCATCCTGAATTTCCGATCCAACGCTGTAGACCCCTTCGGCCAGCAGGTTGTCGCCGTCACGTTCCACACCGAAACGAGCACGGAAGGTCAGGCCGCCTTCGGCCACCGGTTTCGACATGTCATAGAGGTTTGGTGTCCCCGTATGACCCATCTCGGCCGTTCCCCAGCAGGGCCACGGCAAACCGTAGTATTCGCCGTCGTTCGGTCCACCAATGGCTTGCAGCGTGGTTCTGTCGAACGTGTGCTGGTTGGCCATATGGCTTTTCAGGCGTTCCGGCGACTGACCGGTATAGCCGATGGTCCAGAGACCCGAGTTGAACTCGCGCGTTATGCTTTCAACATTCGGGGTTTCCGGGTCGTCCATCTCGATATTGCGGAAGAACCGATCCGCCCATCCGAACTTGTTGGCGAACTTGGCCATGATGACCTCGTCCGGCAGACTTTCGAACAGGGGCTCCACGATCTTGTCACGCCACTGCAACGACCGGTTCGACGCCGTGACCGAGCCACGGGTTTCGAACTGCGTACAGGCGGGCAACAGGTAGACGCCATCGGTGCGATCATGCAGAACGGCGGAAACGGTCGGATACGGGTCAATCACGACCAGCATGTCCAGTTTCTCCATCGCCGTCTTCATCTCCGGTCCCCGCGTTTGCGAGTTCGGAGCATGGCCCCACAGAACCATGGCGCGGACGTTGTGATCCTGATCCATGTTCGCCGGGTCTTCCAACACACCGTCGATCCAGCGGGAGACCGGGATGCCGCGCTCATTCTGCAGCGGTTTGTCCTTGCCTTCCTTGTCCTTGATCGTCGCGAACTGACCCGCCAGCCATTCGGGGTCTTCACCCCAGACACGTGCCCAGTGACCCCACGCGCCTTTCGACAGGCCATAGTAGCCGGGCAGGGTGTGGGACAGAACACCAAGGTCCGTCGCGCCCTGTACGTTGTCATGGCCACGGAAGATGTTGGTGCCACCACCCGTGGTGCCCATGTTGCCAAGCGCAAGCTGTAGCACGCAATAGGCGCGGGTGTTGTTATTGCCGTTCGTATGCTGCGTACCCCCCATGCACCAGATCACGGTGCCGGGACGGTTGTTGACCATGGTCCGGGCAACACGCTTCAGCTGTGAGCCGGGAACGCCGGTCACACGCTCGGTTTCTTCGGGTGTCCAGTTGGCAACCTCTTCACGAATCTGGTCCATGCCCCAGACACGGGTCCGGATGAACTCTTTGTCCTCCCAGCCGTTGTCGAAGATGTGCCATAGGATACCCCAGATCAGCGCCACGTCAGTACCGGGGCGGAAGCGGACATATTCATCCGCATGCGCTGCCGTGCGTGTAAAGCGCGGATCGCAGACGATCAGCGGGGCGTTGTTCTGTTCTTTCGCACGCAGAATATGCAGCAGCGAGACAGGATGTGCCTCGGCCGGATTGCCGCCGATGATGAAGATCGCCTTACTGTTGTGCATGTCATTGTACGAATTGGTCATGGCGCCGTAGCCCCATGTATTCGCAACACCCGCAACAGTGGTCGAATGGCAGATACGGGCCTGATGGTCCACGTTATTCGTGCCCCAGTAGGCGGCGAACTTGCGGAAGAGATAGGCCTGTTCGTTATTGTGCTTGGCTGAACCCAGCCAGTACACGCTGTCCGGCCCGGATTCTTCGCGGATGTTCATCATGCCGTCGCCGATCTCGTTGATCGCCTGTTCCCAGCTGATGCGCTTCCACTCGCCGCCTTCCTTTTTCATCGGATACTTGAGGCGGCGCTCGCCATGGGCATGCTCGCGGACCGAGGCCCCCTTGGCGCAATGTGCACCCAGATTGAACGGGCTGTCCCAACCGGGTTCCTGCCCGATCCAGACGCCGTTCTGCACTTCGGCCACGACTGTACAGCCGACCGAGCAGTGGGTGCATACGGATTTGATGTTTTCAACGGCGGCGTTTGCCGCTGTCTGGGCGCTGGCTGGCGTCACGGTTCCACCCGTGGCGCTGATCGCGGCAAGTCCGCCGATCGTCAGGCCCGAGCCACGCAGGAATGCGCGGCGATCGACGGTTTTCTCGCCGACCTGGGACAGGATACTTGTCCGCTGGGGGCGTCTCGCAACCCCGTTGGTCTTTTTCCTAAGCATTTCTTTCCTCCCTTGCGCGCCGTGTGAGCCACGGCTGGCTTGGTACTGCTGATCCCGACGTCAGGGCCAATCGCAACCGTCTGTCAGGTAAGAAAACGTCCAGTCCTAGAACCGGGTGCTTTCGATGTAAGCGCGCGTATGCGCGGTATCCTGAATACGGGTTTCGTCCGTCGGCAGCTCAGCCGCCTCGGCTTCTCCGCTCAGACTGGCGGCAGCGACGGCAGCGGGCGCTGCGGTTCCGGCCAGTTTCAGGAAGTCGCGGCGGGTTGCGCCTTCTTCCTTGGTCTTGCTCATGGGCTCCTCCTGTCCCAATTGCGGTTTGGTGCCCGTAACGACACCGGTGAGTTGCGGGCTATCCCGCCGTCATCCGGAAGGCTTCGCGCTCAATCTCCATGAAAACCCGACCGGCGGTACCGACCGAGGCATAGAGAACCGAGTTCTCGGCGCCTTCCAAATCTGAATAAAAATGTGAGGCCCATGGGCCGATGTGCTTGCTCCAGAATGCCCTTTGATCGTCCAGAGAGGCAGGTGTGCCAAAGCGTCCTGCGATCATGCCGGCCATCATCTCCATCAGTGATGCGATGTTATCTTCGGGCTCGAACACGTTCTGCGCCCGGGTGATGCCCCGCGCAGTCATGTCATTGCGCAACTGCGCCAGAGGTTTTTCATTCAGGAAACCGGTCAAGTAGAAACTGGCATAAGGCAATAGTTCGCCACGACCCAGGCCAATGAACAAGGCGTTGAATTCCCGCTCGGCTGCGGCGGGTTTGGTGACCTTGGCCACCCGCGCCATGGCTTGAATGGCCTGGCCCAGATCGGTTTCGTCCCCGGTCAGACCGGCAATCTGGTCAAGCAGCAGTTGATCGGGTGGACCGGCCAGCAGCAACCCCAGGAAATTATAGAAATTCGCGCGCAGTTGATCCTCGGCCGAGATGTCCAGAATTTGCGCGTTGCTTGCGGTCATCTGATCATCCTTCAAATTCAAATTTCATACGGCGTGGGGCCGGAGGGGGGAGTTCATCTTCTTCCGGCGCCTCGGCTTCCGCCACTTGAGCAGGTTTGGGTGTGGGAGCCTCCTCGTAAGTCTCGCCCGGCTCAGTAAATGTGGTGACTTCTTCTGCTTCGGGCGTCTCAACTTCCGCCTCGACGGCCAGTGCCTCAATATGGGCGAGCATCCCTTTGCCGATCTGATAGGTTGTCTGGATATTCTCGATCACGCAGGCCGCATCTGTGTAATCTTCACCGTAGTCAACCAGCCCGTCCACATTGGCCAGCACCGGGTTCAATCGCCACAAGCGACGCAGAGCCCGGCGGCGCAGACGGTCCGGAACCGCCTTGGCCATGAAACCCGTAACATCGTCGCCAGGTTGGAGCATGTCCGGGTCTGGCAGTTCCAACTCAGCAAGAATCTCAGCGTCTGTCTTTTCTTCCAGTTCGGCCTGTTGCGCTGTGAGGATCTGTTCTCTGACGGCCAGTTCTTCGGCTTCGACCTCAGCCTGAACAGCGGCTTTGCGACGGGACCAGAAATCGCGGGTCTGAGTCATTGGACCACCCTCCGCGGGGCGCGGTAAACGTCCGAGGTCTGGCGGATACGGGCATCCCCCCGGCCATCCTCGACCTGATCGATCCGCTTTTTGTCGCGGCGACGTTTGACGAAAACCTCTTCTTTGTGGTGCGCCAAGGCAAAATCCCGAACCCAGGCGATCAGACCTTCGGTCATTGGGATTTTCTCGACGATCTCTTCGCCGGTATCGGCGTAATCCTGGCCTTCGAACGGCGATGCAGTGATCAGCAGCGCATTCAGCGGTTGATCGCCATTCAACTCGTCCCGCAGCACCAGATAGACGGAGGGTTGACCATCGGACAGATTGACCATGTAGGCCTCGGCCTCGTCAGCCCAAAGAGCCAATGGCAATGTGGCTGCGTGATACTCGACGGCTTCGCCTTCGCGGCGCATCTCATGCCAGTCAGCGGGGCCAGCACCCGGCAAAACCGCTACGGCACGCCAGTTCCATCTGGCCCACCGCGTGACCCCCGGTGTTTTGCGCACAACGACGCCAACCGGCATTTCAATCTGATTTGCGGCCCTGGCCACTGGTTCCTCCCGGGAAGGCTCTCCCCAGCCTTCATGTGGTGTACTATGGTACATAAAGCGGCGTCGTGCCAAGTCCCGTTTGATAGGCAAATGTCGCTTTCACCAACTGTTTATTCGTAAATGACGGCCCCTGCAGCGACCTCAGAGCGTGGTGTTGTAAAATAATGCATAATTCAGGCAATTTATTCTGCCATTGCATTGCTTCGGAGTGGATTAGCCCTAAGGTGCAAACGGGCATGACGTAACGCCGGGGGAAGGATATGACCAGCAAGCTGGTGTTGTGTGACTGCGAAGGGACGCAAGCGCTGAATGCTGATCGCATTTCTTCGGCTTGTGGCGTGGAATGTTCCAAATTGCACACCGCGTTTTGTACGCATGAGCTGGGTTTGGCCGCAGAATTGCTCAGGGCTGATGATCAGGTGGTGATCGCTTGCGGTCAGGAAAGTGCAACTTTCAGTGAGCTTGCGGAAGAGCTGGGCGTAGAACAACCTGGCTTTGTTGATCTGCGCGACCGGGCCGGTTGGTCAGAGGAAGGTGCGGACGCGACCGCCAAAATGGCAGCGCTGGTCGCTGAGGCGCTGCTGCCGCAACCCATTACACCCAGCATTGATGTAATCAGCGAAGGCACCTGCTGCATTATTGGTTCGGGTGAGGTTGCCTATCCGCTTGCCGAACAATTGTCGGATATTCTTGCCGTGACCGTTTTGGTGACGGATGACACGAAACCTCAGGGGCGTGCGTTCGATGTTGCACGGGCCACGGTGCGCAGGTTGAGCGGTGCGCTGGGCGGCTTCGTCTGGTATCTGGATCAGGTGCAACAGCTGGAGCCCGGTGGACGGGGAGAGTTCGGATGGAGCACCCCGCGCGACGGTGCAACGTCGCGTTGCGATATCGTTGTTGACCTAACCGGGGGAATGCCACTGGTTTCAGCACCCGACAAGCACGAAGGATATCTGCGTGCTGACCCGCGCGATACGCTGGCGGTTGCACGCCTTGCCTTTGATGCCGCTCAACTGGTCGGAACATTTGAAAAGCCGCTATATGTGCGGCTGGACGAGACGCTCTGTGCTCATTCACGGGCTGAGCAGACAGGCTGTACAAACTGTCTGGATATCTGTCCGACCGGTGCAATCACGCCTGCGGGGGATCACGTTGCGATTGACCCGATGATTTGCGCCGGGTGCGGAGAGTGCTCGGCATTGTGCCCGTCAACGGCGATCACCTACGAGGATCCACCGGTTTCGGCTGTACTGGCGCGGATGCACATTCTGGCCCGCACCTATCGGCGTGCGGGCGGCCAGGCACCGCGCCTGTTGGTGCATGATGCCCATGGGGCGCAGATGATCCGGTTGGCGGCCCGGTTTGGCCGGGGATTGCCCGCAGATGTCATCCCGCTGGAGCTGAACGTGGTTTCGGGTTTTGGTCATGCCGAGATGCTGGCCGGGTTGGCCCATGGCTTCGCGCGTGTCGATGTTCTGATGTCCCCCAAGACCGAGCGGGATGCATTGGATCAAGAGATCATGCTGGCGCAAGCTATCGCAAGCAAAGACTCATTGAGTTTGATTGATGAGGCCGACCCGGATGCACTAGCCGATCTGCTTTATACGCAAGACATACCCCAGCCTTTGACCGATCCGGTTCTTCCCCTGGGGAACCGCCGTCAAATAACTCGTCTGGCGGCACAAGCATTGAACCCCGAACCCGAGGCGCCACTGCCTTTGCCCGAGGGTGCTCCATATGGCGCGGTCGCTGTGAACACAGACGCCTGCACTTTGTGCCTGAGTTGCGTTTCCTTGTGCCCATCAGGCGCATTGATCGATAATCCGGACAAGCCGCAACTGAATTTCCAGCAAGATGCCTGTTTGCAATGCGGTATATGCCGCACGATCTGTCCTGAGCAGGCCATTGCATTGGTGCCTCAACTTGATCTCAGCGACCGGGCGCTGTCACAGCAGGTGGTGAACGAAGAAGAACCCTTCGAATGCATCGAATGTGGCGCGGCGTTTGGCGTCAGATCAACCGTCGAGCGCATCATGGAGAAGCTATCGGGGACGCATCCGATGTTCGCCACCTCAGATCAGGCGCGGATGATTCAAATGTGTGATGACTGTCGGGTGAATGCCCAGTTCCATAGCAATGACAATCCGTTTCAGGGCGCACCGAAACCACGTGTCGTCACGACAGATGACTATTTTTCCAAGCGCAAGGATCACTGAAGTTGCAGCGGAGCGCCCAGATCAGCGGCGCTGAGGGCGGCGACAAAGGCCAGAATGGCTTCGAGATCACTCAGGCTCATCTCGACCGGATGGATGGGCGAGGGACGTTCGGGTGCGAATGGTTCGGTGACACCTTCGATCTGGGTAAAGGCAGGATGCGGGTTCAGGGCAAAAAAAGCCTGAAATCGCTCCGACCAATCCGGCATTGCGCGCAGCACCGCAAAAGAAGGGGTCGACCCAAGCCCGTTCATGCGGTTCTGCGGGCCGATTACATGGCAGCGGCCGCAATGGGTGAACGACAATTCTTGCCCTCGGGTAGTGTCACCATCGATTTCCAGTGCCTTTTTTGTGGCGGCGACCTCGAAATGCGCGCGGAAAGGTGTGCCTTGAGGCGGCACGAAACTTTCGATCGTCCGTTTTCCGATATCAGAAAGCAACCAGTCGCGGAACCTCATCTGCCTGGCGCTGTCTTCGTCGATGTGGAGATGATAGATGGTGCCATCGCGGGCAAAGACAGGATCACCCGAGGGATCTTGATCCAGCGACATGACGCCGCTGTCCTCTGCGATAACACGTATCCCGGTCTTGAGAGAAAAGCGCGGAAGGATATGTTGCAGGAGGCCAGAGCTTGAAACCTCGTCAGGCGCCATAAGACCAAGCGCCTCTTGTGACCAAGAGGGGGTGGCAGACAGCGTCAGGCTGAGGCACAACAGGACAAAGCGCATGGCTAAACCTAACGGTGATCGGTCAAATGCGTCAAATGAACGGAAAGAGACGGAGAATCATGCAATGAGCGGCGACTACGTTCTGTCGATACGCAAGGCCCGGGTAAAAGGGCAGATCAAGGGGAAGACGGCATGAGCATCCGTGATGCGGTTCTTGCGAACTTGAAAAAGATCACTGACCCGGTCTCGGGGCAAGATATCGTCAGCGCGGGCATTGTCCGCGCGCTGAATGTCGAAGGCGATACGGTGCGGTTCGTGCTGGAGATTGATCCCAAGCAGGCCGAGAAGATGGAGCCGGTGCGCGCCACCGCCGAACAGGCTGCGCAGATGGTGGAAGGGGTCACGAAGGTCTCGGCCATGCTGACGGCGCATTCGGACAAGGCGCCCCCGGACCTCAAACCCAAGCCCAAGCCTTCGCAGACCGGGCCGCAAGCCGTGCCGGGTGTGGACAGGATTATCGCCGTCGCTTCGGGCAAAGGTGGCGTGGGGAAGTCCACCGTATCGGCCAACCTCGCCTGTGCCTTGGCGGCTGAGGGGCGACGTGTGGGCCTGTTGGATGCGGATGTTTACGGACCCTCGCAGCCCCGGATGCTGGGCGTCTCCGGTCGTCCGGCCAGCCCCGATGGCAAAACGATCCTGCCGTTGCGCAATCACGGCGTCACCATGATGTCGATGGGTCTGATGACCAATGAAGGGCAGGCGGTCGTGTGGCGGGGTCCGATGCTGATGGGTGCGCTGCAACAGATGATGAGCCAGGTGCAATGGGGTGCCTTGGATGTTCTGATCGTCGACCTGCCGCCCGGCACCGGTGACGTGCAACTGACGTTGAGCCAGAAGTTCAAGGTGGACGGGGCCATTGTCGTTTCAACCCCGCAGGACGTGGCGCTGATCGATGCCCGCAAGGGGATCGATATGTTCAACCAGCTCAAGACGCCGATCGTCGGGATGATTGAGAATATGTCGACTCATATCTGTTCCAACTGCGGGCACGAAGAGCATGTCTTTGGGCATGGCGGCGTGGCCACTGAGGCCGAGGCGCTGGGCGTGCCACTGCTGGGGGAAATCCCACTGCATCTGGATATCCGGGTTGCCGCCGACGGAGGTGCGCCGATTGTTGTCAGCAAACCCGACAGCCCTCAGTCTGAAGCGTTTCGCAAGATCGCCAAGGACATGATTACCAAGAGCTACGCATGAACGAACCGGTCTTTCCCCCCTTGCTGACGGGCCACCTTGTTCAGGGTGGGGAAGACCCATTCGAGCGTGCTCAAGCAATGGCGGCGCTGGGCTGTGATGCGGGCACGATTGTCTACAACATTCAGGCGGATCATCTGCGTGCGGCCATCGTTTTTGCACCTGAGGTGACGCTTCGGGATGCGATGGCGATGCTGCCGCTTTGTGCAGTAGGGTTCCAGAATGCGCTGGGTGCGCTTGCCCCACCAGAGGTCGCAGTGCATCTGGGTTGGGACGGGCTGATTTGTGTGAACGGGGCCAAGTGTGGCGGTTTTCGGGTCGCGGCTTCTTCGACCGATCCGGACGAGACTCCGGATTGGTTGATCATCGGCTGGGAACTGGCTTTGCTGCAAACCGGCGACGCACCGGGCGAGACGCCCGACGTGACAGCGCTTTATGACGAAGGCTGTGCGGATGTTTCGGCGACGCAACTGGTCGAAAGCTGGTCGCGCCACATGCTGACCTGGCTCAATCGCTGGCAGGAAGACGGCAACGCTCCGCTACACGGTGAATGGATGGGCCTGTTGCGTGGTGTGGGCGAACCTATCGGCAACGCGGGGGTTTTCCTTGGCACGGACGAACGGTTCGGTATGCTGATCCGCGATGGTGCCGACACCCATCTGCGCCCGCTGACCGATCTGTTGGAGACCGCATGATGAAGCTGGCCCGCGCAATCCATTTCGACGAGAGCGACAAGAACGTTTTTCATTCCCCGGCCCGGACTGGTGAATGGTGCATTTCGGGCGGGTTCGAATTCTCGAACTGGGGTGAGGGCGATCTTGAGGGCAAGGCGCGTCAGGCTTTTGCCAACGGCTGGCTGGGGCTCGAAACCTTCGGGCGCGTGACTTTTGTGGCTGTCACTCAGGTCGAGCAATCGGAGATGGATCTGGTTGCGCAAAACCTGGCTGAGCATTTCGTGAATCTATATGGCGCACCTTCAATTGAGGCCGCTCTGGACGTGGCGCAGGCCGAGATCGCTCATATGTCCGATCTCTGCGAGGAACACGCGCCCAACACGCTGCTGACCGTTGTGCGAGAGCTGACGCGGGCAGGGGTGCATGAGGCGTTTCGGGTGATTACTCCTCAGGAAACCCAGCTTGAGGCGCTGGCTGTGCATGGCACGCTGGACGATTAGATCAGGTCCGCAAAACCGCCGAATTGACCGCGCTTGAAGATCAATCCTTGACCAGGGCGGTGCATCACCGTTTCGACGTGACCGACAATGATCAGATGGTCTCCGGCTTCGTGGCGCGCTGAAAGGCGGCAATCGAACCGGGCCAGGCATTCGGTCAGACGGGGCCGTCCGTCGTCGTCCGGCTGCCAGTCGGCATGTGAAAAGTCGAACCCGTTGCGGGCAAATTGCAGGGCCTGATCGTGCTGCTCCTGTGCCATGACGTGGATGGCGTAATGCTCGCAGGTGCTGAATGCGTCAAATCTGTTCGAATCCCGGTCAAGGCACCACAGCACAAGCGGCGGGTCCAGCGATACCGACGCGAACGAATTGACGGTGATCGCAGCCGGACCCTCTGGCGTGTTGGTTGTCACGACGGTGACGCCGGTACCGAAACACCCCAACGCCTCGCGGAAGGCAAGGCGCTGCTCGGGGCCGGGAATGAATGTCTTTTCGGTCATCACGCGCTCGTTCAATGGGCCTATCTCAGGTGCCATGCGACGCGGGGATTGTCCACGAAAAGCTTGGGCGCGATCGGTATTTTCCGATTAGTTCAGATCTTCCAGCAATCGCCCGTGTTTGCGTGTTTCCGTGATGACATCGCCAAAGGTCACCATGCCGCGGGCAGTCAACATCGGCAGCATCCGAACCAACACTTCGGCGGTGGCAACCGCGTCGCCCAAAGCCGTGTGGCGCAGGGTTGCGGGGATTGAGACCCCCAGGCGTTCGCAGACCGCATCCAGAGTGTGGGTTTCACTGGCGCCGAACAGCACTGCAGACAGCAAAACTGTGTCCAGAATCGGGTGGGTCCAAACCACATCCATACGTTCGGCGTGCCGGTGCAGGAAGGCCATATCGAATGGTGCGTTGTGAGCGACAATGACGGCGTCACGCGCGAATTGGTGAAAGCTGCGACCGGCCTCGGCAATATCGGGCGCGCCCTGTACCATCCTGTCGCTGACCTTGTGTACCCTGGTTGAGGCAGGCGGGATCGGGATGCCGGGATTGACCAAGGTATCCAACCGCTCACCTTCGACGATTTTGCCTTTTACGACACGCACGGCACCGATCTGCACGATCTCATCCTTGTGCGGAAGAAGGCCTGTGGTCTCGGTGTCGAAAACTACGAAACACAGGTCCAGCAAAGACCTCTCTTCAAACGCGTCATCACCGGGTGTGTCGAGCAGTTCGAAATCATAGACCAGCGGGCGCGCCTCGTCGGGGTCGATCTGTGCGGCACTATCATCGAAAACCAGCATGTATCCGGGGGCATCTCCCAGAGGTTTCATCCGGGCAGAATAGGTTTGCCGCCCATCGACGCTGGTCAGGGAGCAATGGACGTCCTTTCCGGTTTTGACCAGTTTGGCGTAGGCATCGGTCAGGCCCGTTGCTTCGAGGTAATCGAACAGCGAGGCATTCAGCCGGGGATGTGCAATCTGAGCCAGAACCTCAGCCGCCTGCGCATCATACAAAACGATCTGATGCTTGGGGCCGGCCAGCAGCATAGCGACCGGGATCTCTGTCAGCAGCGCCGTGAGGCGTTGCTTTTCCGAAGCCAGATGGGCTGTTTCTGCGGCTACGGCCTCGGCCGTGCTCATGGCGTTGGCAGCCAATTGTTCTGCCAGACCGGCGGCAGCGGGGGCCAGATCGCCCAGATACCGCGCGGCCTGAAGGTCCATATCCGCACTGACCCCGGCATGGGCGCGTGCGCGTAGCTGAGCCGAAAGCCGTTCGATCGGTTTTGCGACGTTGTCATCGAACAACAACCAGACCCCGACAATCAGGGCGAGCAGCCCGAAGGCGATCAAAATCTCGGCGAAGATGTAGGCGCCGATCAGATCAGGATCATCCACCCGCTCATAGCTGATCCACAATGCCAAGGCGCTGATGATCATGCCACCCGCGGCAATCAAGAAGAAAAACAGAAAGATCCTCAAACGCAGGCTCAGGTGATTCAGCATCGTCAGACCCCGCAGGTTGCCTCGATCACGGGATCGTCGGCGTCGATCTTGATCCAACTGGCGTTCAGCAGACGCCCGTCATCAGCGAATTCAGCCCCATCCGCCAGGTTGGCACGGCTGTTATCGGCACAATTGACGGCAACGGGCATCTTGGACACCGGAGCCCAGCGGCCAAAGAAATAGAGATCGACCAGACGTTCATCCGGCACTTTATCATTGGTGCGCACCGAAATGGTATCAATGGCCGCGAAGCGATCGACAAAGGGTACTGCGTAGGTCCATGGCCGGTAGAATGCGCGGCTTTCCACCTCTTGCACGACTGTCAGGCTTTCAGGCAGCTGGTCCCGGGTACGGTCGTACCAGGAATATTCGCTGGTAATCGTCATGGCGATCATTCCGACACCCGCCGCGACTGGTGCCGCCCATTTGGGCAGGCGGCCTCCGGTCAGTTTGTTCACAACCATCACGACACCTGCAAAGGCAAATCCCGCAAAAATCGTGCCGATCAGTTCCAGAAACATGATGCCTCTCCGTTCATTTCTGCTGCTTTAGCCCAGCATCCCTTTGCCATGCCCAACAGCCGATTGCATCGTCTTTACCACCACAAAGGCGTCGCGCAGATGACTTCGCTCAAAGTCGGACAGCTCTGCCGGAGGCAGGTAATTGTCCGGGGCATTGCCGGATTTGACCAGTTGAACTTGGTGCTCCAGCCGAGTTTCGGCGATCAGGTCATAGGCATCCAACAGATCGCGTGCGCCCGAGGCGCTGAGAACGCCCGCTACCTCAGCAGCATTCAGCCTTGCGCGGGTGTTAACCTCGGTCAATTGCCCCTGAAGACTGTAGACGCGCGCAAGGTCGACCACGGGCACCACGCCGTTATGCTTTAGATCCAGCGTGTTGCGATGCTCACCCGAGCGGATGGTGGCAAAACCACGCAGCAATCCCAATGGCGGGGTGTGTTTCAGCGAGTTGGCAATCATATGCGCTACGAAGATCGAATTCGCATTGGCAGCAGCCAGCGTGTCGGCCTGAAGATCGGTGAAGAGTTCGAACGCTCCACCGATCGGGCGCAGGTCGAACATGACCGAAGCCAGCATTTGCGCCTCGGGGTTCGGTTTGGCGATCCAACCTTTGAAGTAGTCCCGCCACACTCGGACGGGCTGACACCAACGCGGATTTGTAGCCATCATGTCGCCAGGGCAATAGAAGTACCCGCAGGTGTCCAACCCGTCCGAGACATATTTGGCCATCGCCGCGAAATAGGGCATGTCTGCCTCTGACACGCTGTCGTCCAGCATCAGACAGTTGTCCTGATCTGACACGCCGGTCTGCTCCTGCCGACCCTGAGAGCCACAGGCCAGCCACAGGTAAGGAACTGGTGGTGCACCAAGTTCGGCTTCGGCCATTGCCAGCAGGCGACGCGTAACAGTATCGGCAATGTCCGTAATCAGCCGCGTTACGATTTCATGCCGGTTGCCACCCGCGACCAATTGAACCAAAAGCTGCGGAATCTCGGCTGTGACACCTGCCATCTCCTTTGCGGTGCTGGCACTGGCAATCCGGCGCACCAGTTCGCCAGAGTTCACGGCCTGATAATGGGTCAGGTCGGTCTGAGTGACGATGCCGACCAACCGCCCGGCTTCCGAAATCGGGATGTGACCGATCCCACGCTCCATCATCACATGCAGCACGTCCGAGCCGATATCGGTGGGGGCCAGCGTGACCGGGTCGGTAGTCATGATTGAAGAGATCGAAGTTGTTTCAGGCATCGCATCCGCGACGTATTTGCCCGAAATGTCACGCAATGTGGCGATACCAAGGAGCGCATCACCCTCGGTTACGCAGAGCGATGAGATATGGCGGTCGCGCATGATCTGAGCGGCGGTTTGCACTGGCGTGTCGGGCGGGCAGGTGGCCGGGTCGCGCGCCATCAGGACGCTGACGGTGCTGGTGGCCAGCCCTTGTGGCCCGGTTCGCGTTCCGCGTGTTCGGTTGAAGAATTTTGCAACGACATCGTGCCCCTGGATCAGTTCGCGCACCAGATTGGGGGGTAGAACCATCAGAACCGACGGAGTATGCGCCCGGGCTTTGGTGGCTGCCTTGCCATCTTTCAGCAATCCACGTTCACCGAAAGAATTCCTGAGACCGAGATGCGACACGACGGCACCGTTCTCATCAGTGATTTCAACCTGACCCTCATAGATGACAAACACACCCGGCATGGCCTGTCCCAGTTCGTAGATCGCGCTGTCCTCTTCCAGTTCCCAGACCTCGATCTGCTTTGCCAGATCATCCAGCACTTCAGAGGGCAGGGCATCATAGGGATGCACGGATTTCAGAAACCGGGTGATCTCATCATGGGTCAGGGGCATCGGATTCTCCGAAGGTCTGAATTAAAAGTCCCGCCCGGTGGTGTTCCGGGCGGGAGTCGTCGGTCAAAAGACGCGACACATGGAGCCTGTCCACGTGTCGCATCATGCTCATTTATTCTGAGCTGCGCCCGCGCCACGGGGAATGCGAACGCTTTCGACCAATTCAACGATCTCCTGCGGGGTCTCTTTGGTCATGCCTGCAACTGTGTAGGCAACCGCAAAGTTGATCATCGCACCGATTGCGCCGAACGAGGTCGACTTGATCGGACCCAGGAGCGGGTCAGCATCGGTGAACGAGTTGGTGCCTGGGATGAACAACCAACCCTTGTGCAGGAAGATGTAGACCAGTGTAACCACCAGACCAGCCAACATGCCAGCAACCGCGCCGGTGTTGTTGATGCGGGTCGAGAAGATCCCCATCATCAGCGCCGGGAAGATCGAGGCAGCAGCCAGACCGAATGCCAGGGCAACCGTCTGCGCCGCAAATCCCGGAGGATTCAGACCCAGATAAGTGGCAACCACGATGGCAACAGCCATTGCGATACGTGCCGCCAGCAGTTCTCCCTTTTCAGAGATTGACGGGTTTATCGCACCTTTGACAAGGTCGTGGGACACGGCTGACGAGATCGCCAGCAACAGGCCCGCAGCGGTCGACAGAGCAGCGGCAAGACCACCGGCAGCGACCAGACCGATCACCCAACCCGGCAGGTTGGCAATCTCGGGATTGGCCAGAACCAGGATGTCGCGGTTGAACTTGGTCAGCTCGTTACCGACCCAGCCCTTTTCTTCCGCGATAGCGGTCATCGCTTCGGACTTGTCGTTATAATACTGGATCTTGCCGTCGCCGTTTTTGTCTTCCCAGTCCAGCAGACCGGTCTTCTGCCACGTGGCCATCCAGTCATAACGCGGATCGGTGTCGATTTCCTCGACCGAAACGGCGCCACCTTCGATGCCACCATTGGGCCACATCATGTCGGTGATGTTCAGACGCGCCATGGCGCCAACCGCAGGAGCGGTCAGGTACAGCAATGCGATGAAGACCAGCGCCCAGCCTGCCGACCAACGTGCGTCAGACACTTTGGGGACGGTGAAGAAGCGCATGATGACGTGCGGCAGACCCGCAGTACCGATCATCAGCGACAGGGTGAACAGAACCATGTTCAACGTGTTCGAGTGGTGGGCCGTATAGTCGTTGAAGCCCAGCTCGGTCACGATGGCGTCCAGCTTGGTCAGCAGGGGTTCACCGCTGGCGGTGTCACCAAACAGACCCAGCGCCGGAACAGGCGTGCCGGTCAGCTGCAGCGAGATGAAGATTGCCGGGATGGTATAGGCGGTGATCAGCACGCAGTACTGAGCGACCTGAGTGTAGGTCACGCCCTTCATCCCACCAAACACCGCGTAGGCAAACACAACGCCCGCGCCGATCAGCAGACCGGTGGTGTTGGAAACCTCAAGGAAGCGGCCAAAGGCCACGCCAACGCCGGTCATCTGACCGATCACGTAGGTCACCGACGCGACGATCAGACAGATCACCGCAACGATGCGTGCGGTCTGGCTGTAGAAACGGTCGCCGATGAATTCCGAGACGGTGAACTTGCCGAACTTACGCAGGTAGGGCGCAAGCAGCAGAGCCAGCAGCACGTAGCCACCGGTCCAACCCATCAGGAAGGTCGAGTTGTCATAGCCGGTAAAGGCAATGAGGCCCGCCATCGAGATGAACGAGGCTGCAGACATCCAGTCCGCTGCTGTCGCCATACCGTTGGTGACCGGGTGCACGCCGCGACCAGCGGCGTAGAATTCAGATGTGGAACCCGCACGGGCCCAGATCGCGATGCCGATGTACAGCGCAAAGGACGCGCCAACAAATAGCAGGTTGATGGTAAACTGGTCCATGGCTCTTACTCCTCGTCCACGCCGAATTCGGCGTCGAGCTTGTTCATGCGCCAGGCGTAGTTGAAGATCAGCACCAGAAAGACCAGGATCGATCCCTGCTGAGCGAACCAAAAGCCAAGATCAGTGCCGCCAACGGCGATGCCGGACAGCAGTGGACGCAGCAGAATGCCGAATCCAAACGACACCAGCGCCCAGATCGCGAGGCTGATGTAGATGAGGCGCAGGTTGGCCTGCCAATAGCCTTTGTCGGCTTCGGCAGTCTGCGCGGAGTTTGTTGAATGATCCGCCATTGCGGGTTCCTCCTTCGCTTCCCTCATAAGCGGCCCATTGCCCAACTCCTCCAGTACGGTGGGCCGCTTCTCGATAGAGCCGAACGCCAGTTGGCGTCAGGCAGTACTTCTCCGGTCCGCCAAGGCGGGTTCGTCGAAGTATTCAGTTGTAGGATCAAAGCCCCTTGGGGGCTTGTCTCCTCCCCTTATCTCATGACCTCACCCACAAGACCTTGAAGGTCGCGGGCGATGTCGTCGATCTGGCCCATGGCGTCGATGCCTTTCAGCACGCCCTGAGCCTGATAGTAGTCAATCAGCGGTGCGGTCTGGGCATGATACGCGGCAAGGCGGGACGCAACCGTTTCGGCATTGTCGTCGGCACGGCGTTTGAACTCTGTGTGACCGCATTTATCGCATTTGCCTTCTTCGACGGGCTTCTTGAACGTGTCATGGTACCCTTCACCGCAGCCCGCACAGGTGTAGCGTCCCGAAATCCGGGTCACCATCTCGTCATCCTCAACCTCGAGGCTGATCGCGGCACTGACATTTTGATCCGAGGATGCCAGCAATCCGTCGAGCGCCTCGGCCTGAACCGTCGTGCGCGGAAATCCGTCCAGAATGACGCCCTTGGCGCAGTCGGGTTTGGCCATTCGGTCACGCAGGATCGCAATGACGATCCCATCACTTACCAGATCACCGGCTTCCATCACGGCTTTGGCCTCGAGCCCGGCTGGGGTACCCGCGGCAACAGCGTCGCGCAGCAGGTCGCCGGTGCTGAGCTGGACCAGTCCAAACTTGTTTTCAAGCATGCGGGCCTGCGTGCCCTTCCCGGCGCCCGGAGGGCCGAGAAGGATCAGAACTGCGGGGGTCGTTGTCGTGGCAGCGTCCATCACACCCTCACTTGTTTGCGCGGTTCTGGATCAGGTCATCAACGACCGATGGATCCGCAAGCGTCGAGGTGTCGCCCAGCGAGCCGAAATCGTTCTCGGCAATCTTGCGCAGGATACGGCGCATGATTTTGCCTGAGCGCGTCTTGGGCAGGCCCGGCGCCCACTGAATGACGTCTGGCGAGGCGATCGGACCGATCTCGGTCCGGACCCATGTGCGCAGCTCTTTCAGCAGCTCATCCGAAGGCTCGCGATCATTCATCAAAGTGACGTAGCAATAGATACCTTGTCCTTTGATTTCATGGGGATAGCCCACCACAGCAGCCTCAGCTACGGCGACATGGGCGACCAATGCGCTTTCCACCTCGGCTGTGCCCATGCGATGACCTGAGACGTTGATCACGTCGTCGACGCGACCGGTGATCCAATAGTCGCCATCCTCATCGCGGCGGCATCCGTCACCGGTGAAGTAATAGCCTTTGTAATCCGAGAAATAGGTCTTTTCGAACCGCTCGTGATCGCCCCAGACGGTCCGCATCTGGCCGGGCCAGCTATCCTTGATGCACAGGA
The DNA here is from genome assembly GCA_030426685.1 of Alphaproteobacteria bacterium. Classification (GTDB taxonomy): domain Bacteria; phylum Pseudomonadota; class Alphaproteobacteria; order Rhodobacterales; family Rhodobacteraceae; genus Ruegeria. The sequence continues at coordinate 143,427 of JAUHYC010000001.1, read as the reverse complement.
CGCCTTCGACGCCGTTGCCGTCGATCTCAACGCCCGATTGCGGATCCAGAACGACCGGCTGCACGCCGAAGAAGGGTTTCTGAGCCGAGCCGGGTTTCAGATCATGTGCGCCTGGCAGGGGGGTCATCATGTGACCGCCTGTTTCGGTCTGCCACCAGGTATCAACGATCGGGCATTTGCCCTTACCGACGACATCGTTGTACCAGTTCCAGGCCTCGGGATTGATCGGCTCACCGACTGTGCCCAGCAGGCGCAGATCGCTCAGGTCGTGTTTTTCGACAAATTCATTGCCTTGACCCATCAGTGCGCGGATCGCGGTCGGAGCTGTATAGAACTGGTTTACCTTGTGCTTGGCGCACACTTCCCAGAAACGTCCCGCATCCGGATAAGTCGGAACACCTTCGAACATCAGCGTGGTCGCGCCATTGGCTAGCGGGCCATAGACGATATAGCTGTGGCCGGTGACCCAGCCCACATCGGCCGTACACCAATAGACGTCGCCTTCATGATAGTCGAAGGTTATTTCGTGCGTCAGCGCGGCATAGACCAGATAACCACCGGTCGAGTGCACAACACCCTTCGGTTGCCCGGTCGAGCCGGATGTATAGAGAATAAACAGCGGATCTTCGGCGTTCATCTCGGCAGGGGCGCAGTAATCGTCAGCCTCCAACGCCATTTCGTTGTAGTCATAGTCGCGGCCGTCGATCCAGGTGGTCTGACCGCCGGTGCGCTTCACCACCAGACATTTGACCGTATCCTTGCAGTGTAGCAAGGCAGCATCGGCGTTTGACTTCAGCGGAGTCTTGCGGCCTCCACGAGGTGCTTCATCAGCGGTAATGATAACTTTTGCGTCGCAGCCGTTGACTCGCGCGGCAAGAGCATCCGGCGAGAAGCCAGCGAAAACGATCGAGTGGATCGCGCCGATACGTGCGCAGGCCAGCATCGCGTAGGCGGCTTCAGGGATCATAGGCAGATAGATGACAACGCGATCACCTTTGCGCACGCCCATGGATTCCAGAATGTTGGCCATGCGGCAGGTGCGGCGATGCAGTTCGGCATAGGTGATATGCTGAGCAGGCTCCTGCGGATCATCCGGTTCCCAGATGATGGCCGTCTGATCGCCACGGGTTTTCAGATGGCGATCCAGGCAGTTGGCCGAAACGTTCAGTGTGCCATCGGCAAACCAGTTGATTTTGACCGAACCTAAATCATAAGAGACGTCTTTGACCTGAGTATAGGGCTTGATCCAGTCTACACGCTTGCCATGCTCATCCCAGAACGCCTCAGGGTTGTTGATCGAGGCCTCATACATATTGGCATATTTGTCGGCGTCGACATGCGCGCGGGCGACGGTTTCTGCGGATGGCGGATATACTTTGGCATCTGCCTGGGCAGCGGTGGTCATGGTTGAGGCTCCTCCCTCTGGACTGGACTATATGGGATTGATAATGCCCGCTGGTCAGGCAATGTCGATCCGGTTCCTCCCGAGTTGAATAATACGGGGTTCGGAAAAGAAATAAATAAATTGCCGTAATCCTTGAATTTGTTTGTAAACAAATTTCTGATGATCAGCATATTTTGTAAAAGATTTTCCTGAGAGCTGAAAATAACATTATAAAACAATAAATAAGCTGTCATTCTGCGCCTCGTGGATACTGCCAGACCTGCGCCACTATGACGTGGCCGGGCTGGCAAAGTCCGGTCTATGCCTCTCCGACGGCAGGGGTTGGCACATTCTGGACTAAGCGCTAGCTTCAATGCCAAGCGCTCCGGTAGGGTGCGCATCAAAGGGAGAGATCACTATGAACAAGATGTTGAGCGGTGCGGCCATTGCCGCCCTGGGCATGGCCTTTGTCACCGAGGCTGCGGCGACTGAATGGAACGCTTCGGTCTGGGGTAAGCGGCGCGCTTTCACCGAGCATGTTGAAAAACTGGCTGAATTGGTCAGCGAGAAAACGGGTGGCGATTTCACCATCAACGTCAGCTATGGCGGATTGTCGAAGCCCAAGGAAAATCTGGACGGGATCGAGATTGGCGCGTTTGAGATGGCACAATTCTGTGCCGGATACCATCGCGACAAGAACCGCGCGATCACTGTGCTGGAGTTGCCCTTTCTCGGGGTGAACACTTTGGACGAAGAAGTGGCGGTCAGCCATGCGGTCTATGACCATCCTGCCGTCAAGGATGAGATGGCCCAATGGAACGCGCGTATCATCATGACGTCGCCCATGCCTCAGTACAATCTGGTTGGCACCGGTGAGGCTCGTGACGAGCTGGCCGATTTCGACGGGATGAGGGTGCGGGCCACAGGCGGTCTGGGGCAAGCATTCGAGGCCGTCGGAGGTGTGCCCACCTCGGTTCCCGCGACCGAAGCCTACAACGCGATGGAATCGGGTGTGGTTGATACTGTGGCCTTTGCCCAGCACGCACATCTGTCCTTCGGCACGATCAATGAGGCTGACTGGTGGACAGCCAACCTTAATCCCGGAACGGTGAACTGTCCGGTGGTGGTGAATATCGACGCCTATGAGGCCCTTCCCGCGGATCACCGCGAAGCTCTGGATAGTTCGATCGACGAAGCCATCGCGCATTATCTGGCCAACTATGGTGGATTGCTGGAAAAATGGGATGGCGTGCTGGAAGAGAAGGGTGTCGAAAAAGTCATGATCGACGATGCCGTGATTGAAGAGTTCCGCACCAAGGCGGCCGATCCGATCCGTGAGAAGTGGATTGAGGACATGACGGCTCAGGGCCTGCCAGCACAGGATCTCTATGATCTAGTTCAGGCCACGCTGAACCAACAGCGCGGCGGCAACTGACACGCCTGGATCGGGTGCCTTCCGGCACCCGGCACATTTCTGGATAGTGAAGGAACACTGAGATGGCAGGACACGCCACAGTGCTGGAAGATGGCAGCCTTCTCAGCCGGTTGGACCGCCGATTGTTGGGGCTGGAACGTTTTCTCGCCCTGATCAGCGGGATAGCGGTTTTCGGGCTCATGGTCTTGGCGGTAATATCGGTTAGCGGGCGCAACGCGCTGAACGCCCCCTTACCGGGTTATGTGGATTGGATCGAACAGGCGATGCCACTGATTGCCTTCTTGGGCATTTCATATGTGCAGCGCGATGGTGGGCATATTCGAATGGATATCGTGATCTCGCGCCTGAAAGGGCGGGCTCTTTGGCTGTTTGAGTTGCTGTCGGTCCTGTTGATCCTCGTGTTGATGCTGGCGCTGGTCTGGGGCAGTTGGTCTCATTTCGACCGGTCTTTCGATTTCACTGCCCCGATGTGGAGCCGAGACAGCTCGATTGACATCGGAATTCCGATCTGGCCCGCCAAGCTGCTGGCTCCGATCGCTTTCTCGGTGCTATGCGCGCGGCTGGTGTTGCAGTTCTGGGGATATGGGCGCGCGTTGGTTTTGGGAGCAGAACATCCCGTGGCGGTGCCCTTGATTCAGGATGCGGCGGCACAGGCAGCGGCCGAGGCTGAACAGTTTGAGGGGCGTAACTGATTCATGGACACGATAGAAATCGGGCTTTGGGTCACTGGCGGCCTGTTGGTGCTTGTGGTCACCGGGATGCGTGTGGCCTTTGCGGCTGGTCTTGCCGGTCTGGTCGGGCTGATCTGGATCTTCTGGGCCAAATTCGGGTATGACCCCGACCGCTTTGGCAAGGCGTTGACGGTCGCGGTCAAGACTGCAGGACAGGTGCCTCATTCCAAGGTTGCATCGCACACGCTCAGCCTGATCCCAACTTTCATTCTGATCGGATATCTTGCCTACTACGCCGGACTGACGCGCGCGTTGTTCGAAGCTGCCAAGCGCTGGATCGCCTGGGTTCCCGGAGGCCTAGCCGTTTCGACCATCTTTGCCACCGCAGGTTTTGCCGCTGTCTCTGGCGCATCGGTGGCCACGTCCGCCGTATTCGCCCGTATCGCAATCCCCGAGATGCTTGCTGTCGGTTACAATAAGCGATTTGCAGCGGGTGTGGTTGCGGCAGGGGGCACGCTGGCCTCGCTTATCCCGCCTTCTGCGATCCTCGTGATTTATGCCATCATCGTCGAGCAGGACGTCGGTAAGCTGCTGCTCGCCGGATTTATCCCCGGAGCGTTCTCTGCTGTGATCTACGGCCTGTTGATTGTCGGGATTGCGGTTGTATTCAAATCCGTCGGTCCACCGGTGACAGGCTTTAGCTGGAAAGAGCGTTTCAGGGCCTTGCCCGGCGCACTGCCCATTGTCGCGGTTATTCTGATCATCATCTGCTTTGTCTACAATCCGTTCGGAGACAAAGCCTGGGGAACCCCAACCGAAGGCGGCGCGATCGGCGCATTCATCGTGTTCTGCTTTGCGCTGGTTCATGGAATGCGCTGGCCCGAGTTCAAATCGGCCCTGCTAGAAACCGCAAAGCTGACCGCGATGATCTTTGCGATCATCTGGGGTGTTCTGATCTATGTGCGCTTTCTTGGTTTTGCCGATCTGCCGGGCGCGTTTTCCGATTGGATCACTTCGCTCGAAATGTCGCCGATGCTGATCCTGATCTGTATCTTACTGGCTTATGCGGTGTTGGGCATGTTCATGGATGCAATCGGGATGCTGCTTCTGACCCTTCCGGTGGTTTATCCAGCGGTTATGGCTCTGAACGGTGGTGAGACGGTCAGCGCTGCAGATAGTGCATTTGGCATGTCTGGACCAATGTGTGCGATTTGGTTTGGTATATTGGTGGTGAAGATGGCCGAGTTCTGTCTCATCACGCCGCCGATAGGGTTGAACTGCTTCGTTGTAGCGGGTGTGCGGCCCGACTTGAGTGTTCAGGATGTCTTCAAAGGCGTCACACCGTTTTTTATCGCTGATGCTCTGACAATTGCCTTGCTCGTGGCTTTCCCGGGTATTGTCCTCTATTTGCCTTCTCTTGCGGGATAAAGGTTTTATGCGAGGCTCTGCCTCGCGCTCCGGAGTATTTATGGCCAGATGAAGTAACAGATCCTTAACCATCATTGGCGATATTAGGGATGCGGTACAGGCAGGAGTGTCGATGACCGCGCCAGGTGAAGCTCTCCGGTCGCGGCCGGAGAGCGGATCCCTTGCTTCATCTGGCTGAAAATACTCCGGGGGGCCGCCAGCGGCGGCGGGGGCAGAGCCCCCTCCGACTTTGAAGATTCTCGGGCCGGTTCTTAAAATGTGTTAAGTCAACCGGCTCGCATGAGCATTCCAAACAGATCCCGCGGGTCATCAGGATCGGCGAGCATGTCCAAGGGCTCAAAGAAGTCTGTCCCGTCAATTGCACGCTTGATGTAACGCAGCGCTGAAAAATCCTCGATTGCGAAACCGACACTATCAAACAGTGTGATCTGTCGGTCATCGGTGCGGCCCTTGGCTTTGCCGGTCATGACTTCCCACATCTCGGTCACCGGATGATCCGCCTCAAGCGCCTGTATTTCACCCTCGATTCGCGTCTGTTCGGGATATTCCACAAAGATATCCGAGCGCAGCAGAATATCCCGGTGCAATTCGGTTTTGCCGGGACAATCACCGCCGATCGCATTGATGTGGACACCGGGCCCTACCATGTTGTCGGTCAGGATTGTCGCGTATTTTTTGTCTGCTGTGCAGGTGGTGATGATATGCGCACCTTCAATCGCGTCCTCTGGCGTCTTGCAGGCAATAACCCTCAGGCCTTTCCCTTGCAGGTTTGCCGCACATTTTTCTGTGGCATTGGGATCGGTGTCGTAAAGGCGGACAGTGTTGATCCCGCACATTGCTTTGAAGGCCAGACATTGAAACTCGGACTGCGCGCCATTTCCGATCATCGCCATCGTGGTCGCTGACTTTGGCGCTAGGTAGCTGCCAACCAGTGCCGAGGTGGCCGCTGTACGCAGCGCGGTCAGCATTGTCATTTCGGTCAGCAGGGTCGGGTAACCGGTATAGACATCCGCGAGCAGTCCAAAGGCAGTAACGGTTTGCAGGCCTTCCGAAGTGTTCTTTGGATGGCCGTTGACGTATTTGAACCCATAGGCTTCACCATCCGAGGTGGGCATCAATTCGATCACACCATGGGGTGAGTGGGCTGGGATGCGAGGGGTTTTGTCGAAACTCTCCCAGCGTTTGAAGTCGGTCTCGATTTGTGCGGCAATCTGAGTGATCATCTGCTCGACCCCAACGTGGTGGATCAGACGCATCATATTGTCGACGGATACAAACGGCACTAGGGCCTTCTCGGAGGGTTGCATTGAAGACTCCTATCGGCGGGAAAGATGGATGCCTGAGATCATGCAGCGCACTGATCCTCCAGCTGTTTCAATTGTCGGAACCGAGAGCGGTAGGGGTGTAGCGCTCTCTTCGATGATGGCAATCTGAGCGGGTGTGAGCGCCCTCAGAGCGCGACTGGACAACGCCAGAAGCAGGCCATCACGGCCGCTAAGCTCAATGGCGTTTCCAGCAAAGTCCGCGATCTGTTCATGTGACAAATCTATAACAGTTCGACCAGATTCCTCTAGCCGCGACCGAATGGTGGAGCGGCGTTCCGGATCGCAGATCATGTCCAGGCAGATCAAAGCATAATGCGTACCGATTCCCATCAGAACGTTGGTGTGGTAGACGTCTCGCCCTTGGGCGTCCTTCGCATCGAAGGCGATAGGTTCATAGTTGAAATGAGTGCAAAACCTTTCGAGCAAAACAGGATCGGCGCGGTTTGATCTGACGGTGTAGGCAATGCGACCAACGTGGTCCAAGACCATGGCTCCCGTTCCCTCAAGGGCTAGGTCGTCCTGTTCAAGACCGGAATAATCAATGACGTCCTGAACACGGTATTCCTGCTTCAGCATTTCTATCACATCGGTCCGTCGCTCGCGCCTGCGTGATGGAACGAACATCGGATAGATGGCAACATGCCCACCCGGATGTGTCGAGAACCAATTGTTGGGAAATACGCTGTCGGGTGTGTTGAGCGCGCCGTCGTCTTCAAAGACATGGACGTTTACACCTGCAGCACGTAGCTGAGCGACCGCTTCGTCATGCTCGTCCCGGGCGGCGGCTGATGTCGCTGCTTCGGATCGGTCTACAAGCGTTTGGAATGCATTGTCGTCTCGCGTTTCCGGGTTCGAAGCGAACGCATGAGGGCGCACCATTACAACAGCGGAAGGCGATTGCAGGGAAATCATCAGAAGCTCCGGGTCGGGCGGTCGAAGATGCGGCGGCCTAGCAATGAGGCAGCCAGATCGACCATCAGCTTTGCGGTTCGGCCGCGCTCGTCAAGAAACGGGTTGAGTTCAACCAGATCCAGCGAGCAAACGAGGCCACTTTCGTGTAGCAGCTCCATCGCCAGATGCGCCTCACGCTCGGTCGCGCCGCCGGGGACGGTGGTGCCAACCGCTGGCGCGATCGAGGGGTCGAGGAAATCCACATCCAGCGAGACGTGCAGGATGCCGTTCACCGCGCGTACTTTATCGAGAAACGCCAGAAGCGGGGCCTTGATGCCGTGTTCGTCGATGCTGCGCATATCCGCCAGCATGGCCCGGTCTTTTTCAAGTGCGGCACGTTCGGCCGGATCGACCGAACGCAGCCCGATCATGCCAACACGGTCCGTCGGGATGGGGGCGGCCAGAGGAGGGAAATCCTCAAACCCTGATTGTCCGGTGACATAGGCTACGGGCGTTCCGTGCAGGTTGCCGCTGCCGGTGCTGCCGGGCGTGTGAAAATCGCTGTGAGCGTCAAGCCACAGCACAAACAGGGGTCGCCCGATGCTTTGCGCATGAGCTGCCATTCCCGATACGGTGCCCATCGACAGGGCATGGTCACCCCCCATGAAGATCGGCAAACCCTGCTGCGCGGCATCCTGCGCCGTTCGGCTGAGCGCGCGGGTCCAGCCCACGCATTCGGGCAGGGCAAACAGATGCTGATGCTCGGCCACATCCACCTGATCGGGCGTCGTATCGCCGATGTCTTTGACGGTATGACCCAGATCGGTCAGAGCCTGTGCCAGCCCTGCCACGCGATAAGCATCAGGGCCCATGCGGCAGCCCTGACGGCGTTTGCCGGAATCCATTGGCACACCGGCCAGAATGAGAGTTTTCTTGTCCATATGCTTGTATATGAATGCAGGATGGGTTGAGAAAAGAGATCAAAATGATCAAACTGAATTGGTGAAACTCGATTTGGAAAGCGATTATGGACGAACTGGATAGCCGTTTGCTGAACGCCTTGCATCGGGATGCCCGCGCTTCGCTGTCAGAACTGGCTGAGATGTTGGGTGTAACCAGAACAACGGTAAGAAGCCGGCTTCAGCGTCTCAAGCAGTCGGGTGAGATTGTGGGCTTCACGGTTGTGACCCGTCAGGGCGTGTCCGAAAGACCGGTGCGCGGGTTGATGATGCTTGAGATCGAAGGCCGGGGAACCGAGCGGATCAGATCCCGGATCGCTGCCATGCGCGAGGTGGGTGCCGTGCATTCCACCAACGGAAGCTGGGATCTGATCGTCGAGATCGGGACAGACACGCTGGCTGAATTCGATGAAGTTCTGTTCGCGATCCGGCGGGTCGAGGGTGTAACACGATCCGAGACCAATCTGCTGCTGTCGACGCGAAAAGGGCGGGTGTGATTCCGGGTGCAACATGCTTTGATGGCTTGCAAATTTGTGCAAAGCTCTGACCTGACGACGATCCGGCGATGACGCGAAGCTGGCAGTAGAGCAGGGACAATCAGTATGACCACAGAAGCGACAGAGAATGAGTCGCGGGCTGAACGCCTGGTCGAGCGCGTCACCGGTCTGTTGGAGAAACCTCTGATCCGGGCGGCCGTACCAGTGTTGATCACCCTGATCGCGTTGGCGGTGCTGCATGATTTGTCGGCCCATGTGAAATGGGCGGACGTCAAAACCGATATCGCGGCAACCTCGTGGAAGGTGATGTTCTTTGCGTTGTGCTGGACGGCGGTCAGCTTTTTGTCGCTGTCGTTTTACGATGTCCTTGCGGTGCAGAGCGTGGCCGAAGGGAAAGTGCCGCTGCCCGTGGCAGGCTTGGCGGGCGCAAGCGGTTATGCAGTATCGAATTGCCTGGGGTTCTCCTACATCACCGGCACGGCCATCCGGTATCGTATCTATGCCTCGCTCGGTCTGGATCTGGGGCGGGTGGCCGGTGTGATCGCAACCTCATGGGTGGCATTCTGGATGGGTTTTGTCCTGCTGCTCGGCATCCTGCTGACGTTGCATCCCGATGGCATTTCCAAAGTACTGCCGATTGGCGAAACAACCGAGACGGTGATTGGTCTGTGTCTGCTGTCCGGCCTGGTTGTCTTGTTCGTCTGGCTGTCCAGTGGCGGGCGACGCCTGGGTTATGGCGGGTTTGGCTTCAACTTGCCGGGTGGCAAACTGGCAAGCCTGCTGACGGTTGCAGCGGTCGGGGACCTGTTTGGTGCGTCCATGACGCTCTATGTGCTGATGCCGGACGATCTGGGGGTCGGTTTTCCGGATTTCTTCACCATTTACATCGCGGCCATCGCGATTGGCATCCTCAGTCACGCCCCCGGTGGGATTGGCGTGTTCGAAGCCACACTGATCGCCGGTCTCGGTGCCTCGGGACGTTCGGACATCATCGCATCGCTGTTACTCTATCGGGTCGTCTATACGTTTCTGCCCTTTACCATCGCCAGCCTGTCCATCGCCGCGGCGTCCGCCCTGACGCAACGCCGCAAGATCGGTGGGGCGGCGACCTGGGCTTACCGCGCGATCCGCCCGATCGTGCCGATGGTCGCCGCCGGTGTCGCCGCCGTGGCCGGAGTGGTCCTGCTGGTGTCGGGCGCGTTGCCTGCCAGTTCACAAAAGCTTGGTGTGCTGCGCGAGGTGCTGCCGCTGTCCTTTGTTGAGGCCTCACATCTGGCGGGTAGTGCGGTGGGGCTGTTGCTGCTGCTGGTATCGCGAGGATTGTTCCGCAAGCTCTATCGCGCCTGGGTGGTGGCGATGTTGCTGATGGTGGCGGGGTTTTTCGCGTCGCTCGCCAAAGGTCTGGACACGCACGAGGCGCTGTCCATGCTCGGCACCATCGCGCTGCTTGCAATGTTCCGCGGGGCGTTCTACCGGGTCAGTGGTGCGTCGATCTTTCGGCTGAATATCCCTTGGCTGGCCAGTGTTTTGGCTTTGCTGGCTGTGATCTTCTGGGTCGGGCTGTTTGCCTATTCCCATGTTGAATATCAGAATGCCCTGTGGTGGGAGTTCGCGTGGAACGGCGACGCCTCGCGGTTTCTGCGTTCCAGCCTCGTGGTTGCAGTGATCCTTGGCGTTGTCGCGGTGAACTCACTGTTTGGGCGGGATATCCCGACCCCGATCCGGACTGAGATTCCCGAAGCGGTCGAACGATTGGTGATGGAAAGCGAGGATACCGAAGCTCAGATTTCCCTGACCGGAGATAAGCAATTCCTGATCTCAGAGGATGAAACCGCCTTTCTGGCCTTTGCCGATACCGGCAACGCACTCATCACCAAAGGCGAACCGGTGGGTGACGAAAAGGCGGGCCAGCAGTTGATCTGGCAACTGCGCGAAAGGGCGGATCGTGAGGGGAAACTCTGCGCCTTCTACAGTGTTTCCACCAAATATCTGCCAACGTTTCTGGACCTCGGCCTGTCGATTCTGAAGATCGGCGAGGTGGCCCGCGTGCCATTGACGGATTTCTCGCTGGACGGAAAGTCACGCAAGCGATTCCGGCAGGCCAAGAACCGGGCCGAGCGTGAAGGATATGTGTTCGAAATCATTCCCAAGGAAGAACTGGCGCCCGTTCTGCCGGAGCTGCGCAAAATCTCGGATGATTGGCTGGCGCGGAAAGCGGGGGAGGAAAAGGGGTTTGCCCTTGGGGGCTTTGACGAAAAGTACCTGTCCTATTTCGATCATGCTGTGCTGCGCAATGAGGCCGGCAAAATCATGGCTTTCGCCAACCTGTTTCAGGGAGGGCACAAATCGGAACTGTCGCTGGACTTGATGCGATACGAGCCTGACAGCCCCAGCTTTGTCATGGATGCGCTCTTTGCCGAGATGATGTCTTGGGGCGCTGAGCAGGGGTTCCACTGGTTTTCACTGGGTGCCGCACCATTTTCCGGCATCGAGAACCGGCAGCTGGCCTCGTTGTGGAACCGGATCGGCGGATTTGTCTATGAGCATGGAGAGCAGTTCTATCACTTCGAGGGCTTGCGCAGTTTCAAGCAGAAATTCGATCCGGAATGGAGCCCAAACTACCTCGCCAGCCCCGGCGGTCTGGCCGCGCCGCGCATACTTTATGAGGTAAACATTCTGATCTCGGGCGGCCTAAGGGGCCTGACCAAATAGAGTCAGTTCAGGCTGGCGCGGGTCGGCGTTTTCTCCAGAAGGTCGCCCCAGTCAGTGCGATAGGCCATTTCGGCCAGAACGGTCTCGGGCAGGAATTCCTGATTTTGTCGGATCTGCCAGCCACCGCCCAGACCTTTGTAGATAGCGACCAGATTGGATGAGACCTCCTGCCGGGCTTCGATCAGATTCGCCTGCGACCGCAGCAGCGCGGTTTGGGTGTTCAGGATGCGCGAGTAACTGGCAATGCCATCACGATACTGGTCGACCGCGATATCGGCGGCCTTGCGCGACGCTTCGACACTGCGCCGATAGAACGTGACCTGCTTGCGCGCCTCGCTATAGGCGACCATTGCGCTTTCAACTTCGGAATAGGCGGTAAGGACGGTGTTCTGATAATTCGCAATCAACGCCTGATAGGCGGCGTCCTGCGCGCGGACATTGTTCTTGATGCGGCCATAGTTCAGCACGTTCCAGACCACACCGGCATTGGCCAGGCCGGTGGTGCTGCTGGAACTGAACAGGTCGCGCGCGCCAGAAGCCTGCAATCCGATCGACCCGGACAGGATGAATTGCGGATAGAGGTCCGCCAGCGCGATCCCGACTTGAGCTGATTGCGTTGCCGCGGCCAACTCCGCCGCGCGCACATCCGGGCGGCGGCGCAGCAGCTCGGCAGGAACGCCAACCGCAACATCAGCGCGCGCCGTCGGGATACGGCCTGAGGTGCTCAGCATCCCGGCCATCTGTGATGGTGCCTTTCCAAGAAGAACAGCCAGTGCATTCTTGGCCTGTTGCAGATCGCTCTCCAACTCGGGCACAAGTGCCTTTGTGTTGTTGAGGAGCGCCGTGGATTCCTGCACGTCCAACTCGGTCGTGACACCATTGTCGAAGCGCAATTGCGTCAGATCCGCCGATTCCTGCTGGATCCGAATATTCTCGCGCGCAACGCTCAGCGCCTCTTGCAGCGAGCGGATGTTGATATAAAGCGCCGCGACATCCCCGGTCAGCGTTACCAGCGCATCGTCATAATTGGCCACTTGCATGGCCAGATTGGATCGGGCGGCCTGCACACCGCGTCGCTGTTGGCCCCAGATATCCAGTTCCCATTGCGCGTCGAACCCCACCTGCGAAGTCGAAAACTCTGTGTCCAATGGAATGATCCGCCGGATATCCGAAATGGGCCCGAGGTTGTCGCTGATCTGGCGCCGCTCCAGCGACCCGCCAATTGCCTGCGATTGCGGATAAAGCTCTCCGAAGGCGATGCCAAGTTGCGCGCGGGCCTGCAACACGCGAGCCCCGGCAACCTGGAGGGTCAGGTTCTGAGCATAGGCTTCTGCGATCAGTTTGTTGAGGGTGGGGTCGTTGAATGTCTCCCACCATCGCACCACCGGCGCGCTGCGCGAGGTGAGGCCGCTTTGACCCGCACTGGGGCTGTTCACTTCGATCCACTGTTTAACGACCGGAGAATTCGGGCGCACAAAATCAGGGCCCACCGGCGTACAGGCGGTGAGGGTCGCGGCACAGAGGGCAGAACCCAAAAGCTGGCGGAGTGTCATGGTGCGCTTCCTCAGATATCCAGCGGGCGGATGAAGTTGGCGAAGGAATAGAGACGGATGTTGATGCGCCTCAGGAACTCAAAGCTTTTTCCCATGCCTGTGTAGATCGCAACCGCAGCGTGGCCACCTGCGGGAAAAGTATGGCCCTCGGGCACGTCGACAGAAATCTGAACCGCGATCCGGCCGGGCAGTTTCGGCAGTTCAAAACCGGGCAGGCGGCCTGAGGGTAGGTACTGGCCCTGACGCGTGGCCCACCAGATGGCTTCGACTTTTCCGGTCAGGATCTCGCCGGGATAGAGATCCAGCGCGACCTCCACAGGTTGGCCGACTTCGACGAATTTCAGGTTCTGCTGGCGGAATGTGGCGAGGATATAGGGGTTGTCCTCGGTCACAAAGCTGGCAATGGCCCCCAGACGGACATCCCCAACCACCAGACCGGGGCGGGCCTGTTGCGAGACGATCATGCCGTTTTCGGGTGCGTAGATCGTTGTGTTGTCCAGAAAATATTCAGCCTCCGCCAGTTGTGCCTGTGCCTGAATGATGCCCGTATTCACCCCGTCGATTTGCGAGGCCTGCGCAAGTCTGGCTTTTTCGAGGTTGGCCTCGGCCTGCTTGACCTGCGCCTGATCCTCGGTGACCTGTTCGTTCCAGCGGTCCAACTCATCCTGACGGGCACCACCGGCCGGAACGAGGGTTTCGTATCGTGCCTGCTGGGTCAGGGCATAGGCCAATTGCGCATTGGCGCGTTCAACGGATTCGGTCGATGCGATGACGTCCTGTTCCAGGATTTTAGCGTTCTGCTCGGCGGCCACAAGCTGGGCCTTCGCATTGTCGACGGCCAGCGAAAACACCGTATCATCAAAGCGATAGAGCGGATCACCCTTGGTGACGATCGTATTTGGCTCGACCAGAACTTCGGTCAGGATCGTCGGCTGCGTCAGCTTTGGGACGATCTGAATGGTCGACCGAACCACGTGGCTGTCGATCGAGTACGGCTGAAAGAAACGCAGTGCGACGAGGAAGATCAGCAATAAATGAGCACCGACCCAGAACGAGACGATGCCCCACATGATGTTGAATTTCAGCCATTGCGCCTTGAAGAACACAAACCAGACAAAAATGATGTAGAACAGCGTGATGCCAAGGGCGACGAACATTAGTGTTGAATTCCTTTGGCCCTAGCTCTTCTGCGTCTCATCGGTATCCAGCGGATCTTGATACTCGGGTTTGACGATGCCGCCTAACCGCTTGATTTCATCCCGAATAGCCTTGCGTTCATCGTCTGGCCCGCGGCGCATGTCGACCGTGACACCATCATGGAAAGCCCAGATAAAGGCGTGCACCCATGGCACGATGGCCAGAAATCCCATCCATCCCATGATCTTGACGGCTTCGGCGTGCGGGTGATTGCGCTTGATCGCGATGCGGCCGGGCAGGCCCATGATGAACAGGAACAACGCCATCACCGCCGCCAACAGCAGGATCAGTGCCACAAATGTCAGATAGTCGTAATAGCCAAGCGGCTGTCCCAAAAGTCCCATGTACGCGTCTCCGGTCGGGAAGGTTGTTCTATCCTCAGTTGTTGTTGCCCAGTTCGTCAATCAGTTTGTAGCTGGTCGGCGGGTCCGCACAAATGGTCGGACCGCATTCGATAAGGGTCGACACCGCATTCAGCGCCGCCAGCGCAAGCAGCACGAAGAAGGCAATCTTGGCCAGCGTATTGCCGCCAAATCGAGGATTTGAGCTTGTGTCGCTGGTATATTGCCGGTCGAACATCAACATGATCGCGGTGCCCAGCAGGATTAAGAAAAAACAAATCGCCGCCCAGGTGTAATAATGCAGCCCCATCACCGGAGAGCCATAGTGCCCGGTTCCCGGCACGATGTGCAGCAGGATCTGCCGAATTGAGACGCTGCCACCATAGAGCGCCGCCAGCAGCATCAATGCGTAGTGTCGCGGTCGCGCGCCATACAGCAGGTTGAGGCCAAGCCCAACGCCGACGGCAACCAAGCCAACCCTCTGCAACAGACAGAGCGGGCAGGGCAGTTCATCCAGCGAGAACTGATAAGCATAGGCCAGAATGAGAACGAGGCTGACGGCAAATGCGCCAAGCGCGTTCAGGGTGCGGGACAGGTCGGGCGCCATCTTCACGTGCCCCTATAGCTGAATGGTCAGGACGCTGGTGGCATGGAACTTGAGCCAGTAGATGCTCAACGCCAGCGTGATCAGAAACAAAGTGGTTCCGGCACCGGTGCGCCCGAAATAGTTCAGCCCCATTGTGATAGTAAGTAACGAAAATAAAAGCGCTATCATGGCCTGGTGCCGCTCCCTTTGCGCCTGATGCCAGTGATCACAATTCTGTCAGTACAACGGCGTTCTGGCAAGCCATGACAACCTGGACGCGCGATGGTTCGGCTGAACACCTAACGGCATTCGACGATTCGCGTTTGCCACTCATTGCATTTCTGGGCCAGATCCGCAGGTAAGGGTAAGTCTGTGTAGATCGTGTCAACCTCGGCCAGTGAGGCGATCCGCGCCGGGGCGGTGCGCTGAAACTTGGAGCTGTCGGCAACGAGTTTGGTTTGCCGTGCCTGTGCGATGATTGTCTGGCTGACCAGCACTTCCTGCAGGTCGAAATCCATCAGGTCCCCTTCGGAATCCAGCGCGGAACAACCGATAACTGCATGGTCAAACTTGAATTGTCGAATGGTCGAGACCGCCAGATTGCCGACCAGCCCGCTGTCAGACCGGCGCAGCACACCACCCGCAACGACGATCTGACAATCGGGGTTTTCAGCCAGAATACCGGCCACATTCATGTTGTTGGTGACGACCATCAGGTTTTTATGGTTCAGCAACTGCCGGGCAACGGCTTCGGTTGACGTGCCGATATTCATGAAAACGGAACTGCCATCCGCGATGTCTGCAGCGCAGCGTTCGGCGATACGGACCTTTGCTTCATAGTTCAGCGCGCGACGATCATCATAGCCGATGTTGGAGACGCCAGAACGCAGCACGGCCCCTCCATGCACCCGGTCCAGCTTTCCCGCGCCTGAGAGTTCGGACAGATCGCGGCGGATGGTCTGGACGGTGACCTTAAACCGATCCGCCAGCCCGTCTACGGTGACGCGGCCTTCTTCTTTGACGATTTCCAGAATGTCCGATTGGCGAAACGACAGGGACATATGTGATCTCCGTATTCTCTGCGATATTCGTTTTTGTTCTTTTTATGGCTTTAGGCAAGTGAATTCGAAGATGTTAGTTGCGTTATTCTTATAGCGAGCATAAACGAAACTATATGACGGTGAAAAGAAATTACGCTGAATTTGCGCGCGCAAGTCATCCAAGTTGAAGGAACATTCAGATATGTCATCCGGGTCAGGCCACGTAACAGACCTTTTTGTCATCGGCGGCGGCATCAACGGCTGTGGTATCGCTCGCGATGCAGCGGGGCGCGGGTTGTCAGTGACCTTGGTCGAGATGAACGATCTCGCTTCGGCCACCTCTTCGGCTTCGACCAAACTGTTTCACGGTGGGCTCAGGTATCTTGAATTCTTTGAGTTCCGCTTGGTTCGTGAGGCGCTGATAGAGCGTGAGACCCTGTTGCGGGCCATGCCGCATATCTCGTGGCCGATGCGCTTTGTGCTGCCGTATCACGCTGATATGCGGTTCGATACGGAAACGCCGACCTCGCGCCTGCTGAGCACCGTGATGCCATGGATGCGCGGGCGTCGTCCGGCCTGGCTGATCCGGTTGGGATTGTTTTTATACGACAATCTGGGTGGGCGGAAAATTCTGCCCGGCACCCGTTCCTTAAATCTGAGAACCGCGCCTGAGGGGGCACCGCTGCAAGACAAGTTCGAAACCGCCTATGAATACTCGGACTGCTGGGTCGAAGATTCCCGCCTCGTGGTGCTGAATGCGCGAGATGCCGAAGCGCGCGGTGCAAAGATCATGGTTCGGACTGAGGTGATCTCGGCTGAGCGGGTGGACGATCTTTGGCAGGTGACCATTCGGGACCGCGAGAGCGGCGAAACCAAAGCGGTGCAGGCCAAGATGCTGATTAACGCGGGCGGGCCCTGGGTGGGGGACATCATCCAGACCAAGATTCGCTCGAACTCGCGCGAGGGTGTGCGTTTGGTGCGTGGCAGCCATATCGTGACACCCCGGCTGTTTGATCATGATAAATGCTACTTCTTTCAGGGCGAAGACGGCCGCATCATTTTCGCAATTCCCTACGAACAGGATTTCACCCTGATCGGAACGACGGATCAGGATCATCCGGATCCGTCCGACCCTCCGGTCTGTACGGAGGCCGAGCAGGATTACCTGTGCACCTTTGCCTCTAACTATTTCAGAAAACCTGTGACGCGCGCGGATATCGTCTGGACCTATTCCGGGGTCCGCCCGCTCTACGACGATGGTGCCAGTAGCGCGACAGCGGCAACACGCGACTATACCCTGAAAGTCGATGCTGAAGGTGGGGCACCCGTGCTGAACGTCTTTGGCGGCAAGATCACTACCTACCGCCGTCTAGCGGAAAGTGCGCTGGAGAAAGTGGCTGACTATTTCCCGGAAGTGCCGGGCCCGTGGACCGCAGGTGTGCCATTGCCCGGCGGTGATTTTCCGGTCGATGGCGTAGACAAACTGATCAAGGAATTGCTGGCGCAGTATCCTTTCCTGTCACCGTTCTGGGCGCAACGTCTGGTGAGGGCTTATGGCACAGATGCGCATATCATCCTGGGATCCGCCAAAGGTACGGCCGATCTGGGTGAAGATTTCGGAGCCACGCTGACAGCGGCGGAACTCGCGTGGTTGATGGACAAGGAATATGCCCGCACCGCAGAAGATGTGGTCTGGCGACGGAACAAGCTGGGATTGCGGCTTAACACGGATCAGATCGCACGCATTGACGCGTGGATGTCTGACCGACTGAGAAACCCCCAAAATCAATAGATCAAACGAAAAACGCCCCGCACAAATTGTGGGGGCGTTTGTTTTTTTGACTGATGGCTTCAGGCGGCCTCTTCCGAGGGTTTCGGATCATTCTTGCTGCCTTTGATCCACTCTCGCAGGCTCTGCATGACGGCATAGAGCACCGGTACCAGGATAACGCCGAACAGGGTCGCAGCGAGCATCCCGCCAAATACGGCCACGCCGATGGCCTTTTGGCTGGCCGCACCAGCCCCGTTTGCGGCCAGAAGCGGCACGACACCCAGAAGGAAGGACAGCGCCGTCATCATCACCGCGCGGAAACGCTGATACGCAGCCTCTGCAGCGGCTTCTTTGATTGAGAGACCTTTGGCACGTTGCTCCATCGCGAATTCCACGATCAGAATCCCGTTTTTCGAAGCCAACCCGACCAGCATGATCATCCCGATCTGCGTGTAAAGGTTGATATCACTGCCGACGATGGCCACGGCCGCCACCGCGCCGAACAAGGCCACAGTCACCGACATCAGGATCGAAACGGGCATCGTCCAGCTTTCGTATTGGCCGACAAGGAACAAATACCCGAACAGGATCGCCAATCCGAGGATCACTACGACCAGGTTACCCGAGGCCAGCTGTTGCTGTGCCGTACCGGTCCATTCAAAGGCATATCCCGGGGGCAGGGCGGTTGCCGATTCCTCGGTCATGACGTTGATGGCATCTCCCGTTGACAGCCCCGGTGCGGGAACCGCCGTAACCGTGGCCGAGCGGAACAGGTTGTGCCGTTTCAGCAGCACAGGGCCCAGCACATTCTCGACATCGATCAGAGTACCCAGCGGCACCATTTCTCCCTTGGTCGAACGCACGTAGAGGTCCGAAATATCCTGGACCTTGTTCCGGTACGACCCTTCGGCCTGGATCATCACACGGTAGACGCGGCCAAACAGGTTGAAATCGTTCACGTAGTAGGACCCGAGTTGTGCCTGCATGGTCTGGAAAATCTCGGCCACAGAAACCTGAAGGGTCTTGGCCTTTTCCCGATCCAGATCGACGAACAACTGAGGTACGTTTGCCCGGAACGTGGTGTAAGCATGCGCGATCTCGGGGCGTTGGTTGGCGGAATAGACATACGACCCGACGGCAGACGCCAGATCCTGCGGTGAGCCGCCACCCGTCTGTTGAACCTCCATCTCGACGCCCGCGGACATCCCCAAGCCCTGAATGGGTGGTGGATTGAAGGCCACGATCGAGGCCGCTGATTCCTGGTTTGCGATCGCCAGTACCTGACCCAGAATGGCATTCGCGCTGAGCTCAGGCTCCTGTCGTTCTTCCCAGTTGGTAAGGTTGACGAAGATGGCAGCCCCATTGGTCGTAGTTCCGTTCAACAGCGAGAAGCCGTTAACCAGAACGGTGCTTGCGACACCGGGGATATCTTGGAGCTGCGCGTCCAGACGGGCCGCGACGGTTTCTGTCCGCTCCAGTGTTGCGGCGTCGGGCAATTGGATGTCGACGAAAAGATAGCCATTATCTTCAAGCGGGATGAATCCTTTTGAGGTGTTGCCCATAATGGTCCCGGTACCCGTCGCAAAAGCGGCAATGATGCCAAGCGAAATGACCGGAAGAATCAGCAGCTTGCGGACGATTGAGACATAACCATTGCGCATGGTACCAATGAACTTCTCAAACATCGCCAGCAAGCCCTTGGGTGGGCCAGAGCGCGCCTGCAAGACAAGTCCACACAAGGCTGGCGACAGTGTCAGCGCGTTGATGGATGAAATCACCACAGCGGTCGAGATGGTGACCGCGAATTGCGAATAAAGCCGCCCGGAGATGCCGGGCATGAAGGTCACAGGTACAAACACGGCCAGCAAAACCAATGTGGTTGCAATCACCGGGCCGGTGATCTGGCCCATCGCTTTGCGAGTCGCTTCAGCTGGTGGCAAGCCTTCGTCCGCGATGATGCGTTCGACGTTTTCGACCACAACAATGGCGTCATCCACGACAATCCCGATCGCGAGTACCAGCGCAAACAGCGAAATGGTATTTAGCGACATGCCGAAAGCCAGAAGGAACGCGAATGTCCCGATCAATGAGACCGGAATCGCCACCGCTGGAATGATCGTCGCCCGCCAACTGCCAAGGAAGATGAATACGACCGTAATCACCAGTGTGAACGTCAGGATGAGCGTCGATACAACGTCGTTCAGTGATTGCTCGACAAAATCTGTCGTGTTGAATGGTACAGAATACTCGACATCGGTTGGGAAAGATCGGGACAGGCGTTCGAGCTCGGCCTGAACGCGCTCGGACACTGCAAGTGCGTTGGCGCCTGGAGCCTGATAGATGCCGATGACCGTTGCCGGAACGCTTTGGAAATAGCCGGACGCGGCATAGAACTCGGCGCCCAGCTCGATCCGCGCGATATCCTTCACGCGTACAATTGCGCCTGCATCACCTGTTCGGATTACGATATCGCCAAACTCACTGGCCGAAGTCAGACGACCCTTGGTTTTGATTGTGTACTGAAAGGTCTGCCCCTCGGGCACCGGGGGGGAGCCGATCGAACCCGCCGAGACTTCGATATTCTGTTCGCGGATGGCGTTGATCACGTCGCCGGGCGTGATCGACAGCGCGGCCATTTGGTCTGGGTCCATCCAGATCCGCATCGCGTATTCAAGATTTGTCAGAACGTCAGCCTTACCAACGCCCTGAACCCGCGCCAGAGCGTCTTTCAGATTGATCGAGGCATAGTTTGACAGGAAAACGCTGTCATAGGTGCCGTTGGGCGATGTCAGCGTGACCAGCAACAGCATGTTGGTCGAGGATTTTTGCGTTACAACACCTGACGAAGTCACCTCGGTCGGCAATGAGGCCATGGCCTGGGCCACGCGGTTCTGCACGTTGACCGAGGCAATATCGGGATCAGTACCGACCTCGAATGTGACATTTAGCGAGTACGAGCCGTTATCCGACGAGGTCGACGTCATGTAGATCATGTCGTCAACGCCGTTGACCTGCGCCTCGATCGGGGCGGCAACGGTGTTTTCCACGGTTTCGGCATTCGCACCGGTGTAGGTGGCCGTCACGCTGACGACCGGTGGAGTGATATCGGGAAACTGTGCGACCGGCAGAACCAGATAACCGATTCCGCCCAGAATGGTCAGGACCAGAGAAATGACAAGCGCCAGCTTGGGCCGGCTGATGAACAGGGCTGAGAACATCGGTTATTCTCCTGGCTGCTCAGAGGCGACGATAGCGTCGACGGCCACGCCCGGGCGGACCCGTTGCAACCCTTCGACAATCACACTTTCGCCTTCACGCAGACCGTCCGAAACGATGATGGCCGATCCGACCGTGTCGCCGGTGGTGATATAGCGTTGTTCGACCATCTGCTGATCGTTGACCACCAGAACAAATTCGCCGCGCTGGTCACGCTGAAGTGCGGCCTGCGGGATCAGCACCTGCAAAGTGGGTTCCAGCGCCTCGATCTGGACGTTCAGGAAAGCCCCATCGACGATCAGACGATCCGCATTGTCAAACTGGGCTCGTAGTGTGATTGCGCCGGTCAGAGGGTCAATCCGGTTGTCTACGAAAACGATTTTCCCTGTCTCGGGCAGAGCGGTGCCATTGGGAAGAGTCACCTTGACCACAGGTGACTGTTCGCTCTCTGCCAGTGACGCAGGGTTGGCACCTACCGTTTCGAGGACGGTGGTGAACTGTTTCTCGTTCAGCGAAAAATTGACATAGATCGGTGCTTCGCTGACCAGATTGACCAGTGGCGGATTGTTGGGGCCGACCACGTCGCCGACGCTGGTGGTGACCCGGCCCAAACGGCCGGTAAAGGGTGCGTGGATTTCCGTATAACTCAGATCCAGTTCCGCCTGCTGGATGGCGGCTTTGGCGGCTTTGACCTCAGCCTCGGCGACCAGTTCATTGGCGCGGGCGATGTCGCGTTCGGATTCAGGAGTGGCATCGCGCTTGTACAATTCTTCCTTCCGGGCCAGATCGACCTTGGCGAGCTCAAGATTGGCTTCAGCCCGGTCCAGATCGGCCTTTCGCGCCTCCAGGGTCGCCTGATAAAGATCTGGTTCGATGGTAAAAAGCAGATCACCTTCATTGACCAGCGCGCCGTCTTCCACGTCCTGGCTGTCCAGAAACCCGTTGACCCGTGCGACAATATCAACCTTTTCGGTGGCCTCGGCGCGACCAATGAACGAAGCCTCATCGGTGATTTCTTCGGAATAGGCGGCAGCTATCGAGACTTTGGGCGCCGGGGCATCACCCTGATCCTGCGCCACGGCAGCATGCGCGAAGCTGAAGCAGAAAAACAGCGCAATACTTCTGCCGAGTGCTCTGGCTGATCCGTGGCAAAGTGAAGGTGAGGAAACAAATTCAAGGGACATGACAAATGCCTCGTTAAGATTACGGGATTGCCCATCGCGACAGGTCGGGCGCCACGGCGAGTCGATCAGATTGAGGTCAGGATGGCCGCTTTGTCACAATTTCTCAAGCGCGTTGACGGTTGCGACGCTGCCGAACGCTGCAGAAATTTCTCAGCCGGACGGCAGGTTTAAGTCCGGGCATTCAGGTTTAGAAATGAGGTCTCGTTCCCACGGGGTGCCAGAAACGACAAGACCGGAAGCCGTGCGGCCCCCGGTCCGAAGTAGCTCATGAGCGGATGATTCAGGTGCGGATTCCTGAGAATTTCTCCTGCCACTCTTCACGCTGTTCATCTGTGATCTTTGCAAACAGCACATCAGGCACAGTGAACGCGTGACCGGGGGGCAGCGCACCCAGCGCAGCGGCAACGTCGTCAGGCCAATTCGTGTCCAGAGTGTTCATCGCGCTCAACATCCGGGCCGAGGTGTCTGGGATAAATGGCGCGCTGAGCACCGCATATAGACGGATCAGATTCAGGCCCATTCGGACCTGCGCCGCCGCCTGCTCGGGGTTTTCCTTGAAAGTAGACCACGGTGCTGCGGCTTGCAGATACTCATTGCCCGCAACCCAGATCGCACGCAGTTCCTGCGCGGATTTCCGAACTTCCATCGCCTCCATATGGCCCTCGTAGGCGCGGACGCGTCTGGTAATCTCGTCGATCAGAGCGTTTTCACGTTCACCTAGTGTACCGCCTTCGGGGACGGCCTCACCGAATTTGGAACGGCAGAACTTGGTGATGCGGCTGACGAAGTTGCCCAGGACATCAGCCAGATCCTTGTTCACCGATTGCTGGAAGTTTTCCCATGTGAACTCGCTGTCGCTGCTTTCGGGCGCATGGCTTAGTAGCCACCAACGCCAATAGTCAGCTGGCAGGATTTCAAGTGCCTGATCCATGAACACACCACGCCCCTGGCTGGTCGAGAACTGGCCGCCGTCATAATTTAGGTAGTTGAAGGATTTCAGGTGGTCGACCATTTTCCACGGCTCGCCCGAGCCCAGAATGGTGGCGGGGAAGCTGAGCGTGTGGAAGGGCACGTTATCCTTGCCCATGAACTGGACATACCGCACGTCATCCGCACCTTTGTCGGTGCGCCACCAGCGCTCCCATTCCGCATCGGGCTTGCCGGTGGCATCGGCCCATTCCTTGGCGCAGGCGATGTATTCGATCGGGGCATCGAACCAGACATAAAAGACCTTGCCTTCCATTCCCGGCCAGTCCAGATCGCCTTTCTTGACCGGCACACCCCAGTCCAGATCGCGGGTGATGCCACGATCCTGCAGACCGTCACCATCATGCAGCCACTTCTTGGCAATGGAGGTGGTCAGGATCGGCCAATCGGTCTTGCTGTCGATCCATGCATCCAGTTGATCCTTCATCGCGGACTGACGCAGATACAGGTGCTTGGTTTCCCGCACCTCCAGATCGGTCGAGCCGGAAATGGCCGAGCGCGGCTCAATCAGGTCTGTCGGATCCAACTGCTTGGTGCAGTTTTCACACTGGTCGCCACGCGCGCGCTCATAGCCGCAATTGGGGCAGGTGCCCTCGATATAACGATCGGGTAGAAAACGACCATCTGCATTGGAATAGACCTGTTTTTCAGTGACTTCCCTGATCAGGCCAGCCTCATCCAATTTGCCCGCAAAATGTTGGGTCAGGCGTTTGTTCTGATCGCTGGATGAACGGCCAAAGTGATCGAAACTCAGTCCAAAACGCTGCGCTATGTCGGCCTGAACGGCATACATTTCGGCGCAGTATTCCGCGACGGGTTTGCCTGCTTTTGCTGCTGCCAGCTCGGCAGGCGTGCCATGTTCATCCGTGGCGCACAGGAACATGACCTCATTCCCCCGGCCACGTTGGTAGCGTGCGTACAGATCTGCCGGTAATTGCGAACCGATCAGATTGCCGAGGTGCTTGATCCCGTTGATGTAAGGGATCGCCGAGGTAATGAGAATCCGAGCCATTTTGCGTTTCCACGTATCTAACTGCGCGCCCGTCTACAGTATGTAGACGACCAGCAAAAGCCCGGTTTCCTGCTTAAGGCCGCATAAACACGAACAAAGGCCGCCTTCGTGGATTGCCTTGGCCGTGTATTATGCTTCGGCAAGTGATTTCATGGGGGAAGATTTATGTCGTTGTCCAATTCTAAGCGCTTGTTATGCGCGTTCGCCTTCATTTCCATGACCACCAGCCTGTCACCGGTGAACGTGCTGGCGGATGAGAACGAGGCCCTGGATGCAATTGATACCTTTGACAAAGCGATGCTTTCGATTTTTCGGCGGGGTCAGGATGCTCTGACGGCTCAGACCCGGCCCGTCATGGTCATCGCGCGGGATGTTACCGTCATGACCGAGGATGGCGAAAGATCCTACCCGCGTGATGCGCCGGATTATCTGATCTTCAAATCCACATCTCATGTTCTTTTGGGGATCATCGGCGCGGTCACACCCTGGCCTGAAACCGAGGCTGAAATTGAGCGATGGAAAGAAGAATTCGGGACCATCGCGCAGGCAATAGATACTCTGCTGATCTCGATCGGGAACCTTAACCTTTCAGACGATGCAATCGCACGGCAACGGCAGATGCTTGAAGCCGCACGCGCCTTTGCCCGCGATGCGGTTCATCGCGGAACGCTGACGCGCAAAGATGTGTCGAAGGCGATCAATGACATGCGACCGATTTGGGCGGCGAACATGCGCGACGCGGCGCGCGTAGAGCTTGCCGCCTTGCACAAGGCCGTTTCAGATGCCCGCGCAGCGGTCAGCAAAGAGGATTGGGACAAAATGTATGTCGTTCATCATGGCGGCTCTAACGTGACGGGTGTTAACGTCGTTGAGTTGTATCTCGAACGCGTGATGCCGCAGAAAGTTGCTGCAGGGCAGGTCATGTTTGCCGAGAACGCTCATGGCAACAAGGCAATGGCCGACTATGTCGGGTATGAGCGCATGCAGCGGCATGTCGGAGCCTGGGCTTTTGGTGATCCGGCGCGGATGGAAGTTGACCTGTTGGGGTATGAAGCAGGCGCAATTCTGGATGCAATGATCCCGTCATCCCCTCCCGATGACTGAAACTTCGATCCGGCGGGGAAGTTCTGATTTTCAGCCACGCAGCTGTAGCTACGACTCTATTCTTCGCGTGATCGTTTCAGTAGCCGACCGATGGTGAATGAGGTGCGCGGGGCATAGACGTAATTCGTGCGCTCCTCCGGAGCCGGACGAGAGCGCATGCGGGCCAGCCCAAAGACGATCAGGAAGGCATGACCGAGTGCGACGAAGGCAAACAGCGCGCCCGGGCCAAATTGCTGGATCAGGGTGGACGAAACATAGGGCGAAGCAATCGCGCCAAGCGCATACCAGAACATCAGCGCCGCTGACAGCTCGACCCGTTGCTCGGTCGTCGCAAAATCATTTGCGTGGGCTGAAGAAACCGAGAAAATCGGGAACGTGGTCAACCCAAAGAATCCGGCCGTCAGCATGACGCCAACTGTCCCGGTTCCACTTGCCGCCATGGTGACGCCGCAGCTTAGAACGGCAGCTGCCGACAGCCAGATCAGCACCCAGCGTCGATCATATTTGTCCGCCAGCCATCCCAGCGGGTACTGCGCCAGCGCACCGCCCAGTACAAAAGACGCAAGGAAGAACGCGATCTGATCCACGCCCAGCCCGACCTCTTGCCCGTATACCGGGCCGACCATCCGAAATGACGCAGAGCTGAGCGCAGCGACGATCACCCCGGCCACCGCGAGGGGTGAACTGTGCCAGGCCAGTTTGGGCCGTAGGCGTGGTGCATCTGGTGTTTTTGGTTGGTTGGCCCGGGTGAGGGTCAATGGCAACAGCGATGCGCAGCACAGGATTGCCAGCAAATTATATGAGACGTAGGACGCCGGCGGCAGGACCGCGATTATTAACTGGGCACAAAGCGAGGCGCCCATATCCGCGATGCGATAGGTGCCCATTGCGCGCCCGCGGGTTTCATTGGTGACCTTCGCGTTCAGCCAGGCCTCGATCACCGTGTAGCACCCGGCGACACAGGTGCCCGAGGCGATCCTGAGTGCAGCCCATATATATGGGTTTTCGGTCAGCGTGTGCCCCAACAGCCCCATTGCTCCGAGGGCAGTGCAAACGGCGAAGGCCCGTGAGTGGCCGACGCTGCCCATCAGGCGCGGGGCCCACCAGCAGCCAATGAAAAAACCGAGGAAGTGCGACGATCCTAGCAGACCGATCTGTTCGGTTGAAAACTCGAGCGTCAGGCCCGAGATTGCATCCAGTGGGCCAACGCCGCCGGTTGAGAGTTGCAGCAGAATGACAGAAAGAAACAGGGCGGCAAAGGAAATGATCGTGCGCATGATGGCCTCAGCCTGACGTTAAAACCATGTATTGCTCGCAACTATTCGACGTGAAGGCGTCGTTTTTTGCCCATGGTGTGTGAGTTTCGCGGATGATCTCGGCGTCAATGTTCAGGCCCGCGGATTTCTGCACCAGATAAGCCAGGCCAGATGCACCTGTCAGGAAGTGTTTCTGCACCAATCGGATGTGCGCTGCGTCGGATCAGGTTGGTCATGCTAAGGCTTCGTTTCTGCGGGGTCTGGATCGATTCATGAGCATCAACAGAATGGCGATGTTCAGGCCGTTCCACAGGATGCCGTTGATAAAGGCCAGTTGGTAACTACCGGTAGCGTCATAAATCCAGCCCGACATCCAGCCACCGAGCGCCATGCCGAGGATCGTCATCATCATGACAAAGCCAACCCGCGCACCGGCCTCTTGCGGGGGCATGTATTCACGTACCACCAGCGCGTAGCTTGGCACGATTCCGCCCTGCGCCAGCCCAAACAGCATACTGACGACGTATAGTGATACCATCCCGTCATAGGGCAGGAACAGAAACAGCGCGATGCACTGCAAGACCGAACCAATCAGCAGGGTGATCAGACCGCCCAGACGGTCAGCAACAAGACCCGAGATCACGCGGCTGACTACGCCACCCAACAGCATCAGGGACAGCATCTCAGCCCCGACCGCCGGACCATAGCCGAGCCCGACGCAATATGACACGATATGAACCTGCGGCATCGACATCGCCACGCAACAGCCAATCCCGGCGAGACCAAGAATATACTGCAAAGCACGGGGGGACAGGCCCACGCTTTGCGCCCGGATTTGCGCGGCAGCCGCGGCGGTGCTGTGCGCCTCGGTCGGGACCTGGCGGCGCAGAAGAAAGGACAGGGGAATGACGGTTGCCAGAGTGATCACGGCGAGAGTCAGGTAGACCTGCTGCCAGCCATCACGCGCCAGAATGCCTGAAAGCAGTGTTGGCCAGATCGCGCCAGAGAGATAGTTGCCGCTCGCGACCAGAGCGACCGCGATGCCCCGGCGGCGCATGAACCAATGCGAGATATCCGCGATCAGCGGGCCAAATCCGATGGATGTTCCCAGCCCAAGCAATAGATGCGCGGCCGATAACAGAAGGATCGAGGGCGCGATGGCCGCCAAGACATAGCTGACAGCGCTCAGGGCCGCAGCACCGATCAGCGCTTTTGTTACGCCAAGCCCGTCCACCAGCTTGCCCAGCCACATATTGCCAAAGGCAAAGCCGATCATGGTGAGCGTATAAGGCATCGACGCAGCAGCCCGACCGGCACCGAACTGAGCTTCGACGGCGGGCATCACCACGATCACGGCCCACATCCCCACATTGACCACAGTGGCAATTGCCAGAGTGATCAGCAGGCGCAGCCAGGAATAGCGGCTATCGTGGATTGCGTGAGTCATTCCGGCACGCTAGGGCGCGGTCACGGGTTTGACCAGTCACAAGTTGCGTGAGCATGGGCGGCGATCACTCAACAGTGTCCTGGGTTTCGATCCGCTGCAGATGCAGGCTGGTTTGGGGTGCGCTCTGCGTGACGATCCAACTGGCGGGAGGTTGCGCCCGGGCGCGCCGGCGGGTCAGGGTCCAGCTTTGGGCCGTGTCCTGATAGGTCGGAGCCATATGCCAACGCGTCTCGATCCCTTGTGCCCCTCCGTCGTCGGGGGTCAGCAGCAACCCCAGCGGAGCTTGTCCGGTCATGCCACCCTGTTCGGCGGCCAGGTGCATCCGTCTGACCGGGGTCAGGGCAGGCGGGCCGGGCAGGTCGCCAATGACCAGCGGTGCCGCGCCGCTGCGCAGCGCCTCTTCCATGCACCACAACAGGTCTTCGGCCTTCTGGGGGCGGACCAGCAAAATACGGGACGGATCGGCAAAGCCGAGCATGCCTTCGGGATGCAGTTGCGCCACCTCCCATTCTGGAGAGATCCATATCACCGGCCCCTGTGTCTGCCCGGCCAGCCATAGGGCAAAGCTGCGGCGCGCAGGGCCGCAGGCCTCGTGCACACGGGCCAGTTGCAGACTGATCTGTGGATGCAGGGCCACGCCGGGCGGGGTGCGCGCGGACTTTCGGCCAAGAAGCTGGGTGGACATGCTGATCAGAGTAGCGTGTTCCTTTTTTGTTCTCAATCAATGAATGTGGTCAGCGCGACAGAATCAGGCGGCCATCGGCGAACTGGATGTTCGAAAAGCGATGCAGATACTCCATTCCCAGCAACGACTGATGCAGATCACCTTCGTTGATCGAGGCCGGAATATTGCGGTCCGTGATTGGCCCAAGCGACAGACTGTCCAGCCGCACCGGAGCCGTGCGAACGACGCCATTCGCAGTCGCAGCGCGTCCGAGATAGTTCAGTTGCTCGGTATCAATCCCGGCGCGTTCGGCATCCTGGGTGCTCAGCACGATATCGCTGGCGCCGGTGTCGACCAGAAACGTCACAGCTTTGCCGTTGACCAGCATCGGCAGGTAATAATGTCCGTCGAAGGATCGGGGCACCTCAATCCGGTGATCCGTCACCGTCAACTGGGGCGTGGTACCGACGGTTGAGCGGATATCATCCCAGAGCCCGACGACTGCGATGACGCCGATAAAGATAAATACCCAGGCTGCGGCCTGCTGCATCGTCTTGCCAAGCGATTGGCGGTTCTGGGTGATGAACCACATCAGCAGCGCTGCACCCAGCAGAACCAGATAGGTCAACCGCCCGATATTCTCGCCATCCATTCCGTCACCCAAATCAGTTGCCTGACAACATATATGGGGGTTCAGGAGGCAAATCCAAAGGCCTTGAGGCCATCCAGAATGAACTGAACCGACAGTGCGGCCAGCAGCATACCCAGCAACCGGGTCAGCACGTTCAGCCCGGTTTTGCCCAGAATGCGCGCAATCAGACCTCCGGCCAGAAAGAACACGAAAACTACGGCCATGACTGCCAGCATCACGGCACATGCGGCAACAATACCTTGAACACCCGGATTCTGTCCCGCCAGCAGGATAATGGTGGCGATTGATCCCGGGCCCGCAATCAGGGGGATCGCCAGCGGAAAGACAGACGGGTCGGGATGCTCTTCCTCTTCGGCCCGATTCTCACGCCGTTTGGTCCGCCGTTCAAACAGCATGTCGAGCGCGGTCAGGAACAGCAATGCCCCACCCGCAACACGGAATGCGGCCATCGAGATGCCGACAAACCCCAGAACCGCCTCACCAAAAGCCGCAAAGGCGATCAGGATGCATACTGCCGTCAGACAGCTTCGGATCGCGGTTTTGCGCCGGGTTGCCGAATCCATGTCCTGGGTCAGCGCGACATAGATGGGCGTTGTGCCAAACGGATCGATCACCACGAACATCGTCGTGAACGCCGTTATGAAAAAGGCCAGTTCAATCATGCTACGCTCTCTGCTTGCTCCAGACGCTCGGCGGCGGCGACCCAAAGGGATTCGGCCTTTTGCATCGCCTCAACCACCTCAGCGAATTTGCGGTTCCAGGTTTCAAGATCGTTGATCTTGCCATCTTCGTACAGCGACGGGTCCGCCAGCTTGGCAGAAAGCTTGTCGTGCATATCTGTAAGCTTCTCTATCCGCTCTTCGCATTTGCGCAGATCGGCCCGCAGGGCCAGAACCACCTCACGCGAGGGACGCTTGGGTTTGGCGACCTGCGGCTTGTTGGCCTTCACCGGCTTGTCCCGGGCCAGCAAGGTGGCGCGATAGGCTTCGAGATCACCGTCATAAGGTTTGACCGTGCCGTCCGAGACCAGCCACAGCCGGTCCGCGACCAATGACAGAAGGTGCATGTCATGACTGACCAGAACCACCGCACCGGAATAGGCTGTCAGGGCCTCGACCAGAGCTTCGCGGCTTTCGATATCAAGGTGGTTGGTCGGCTCATCAAGGATCAGCATATGCGGCGCGTCGATCGTCGCGATCAGCAAAGACAGCCGCGCCTTCTGACCACCGGACAACCGGCCGACCAGAGTTTCCGCCTGATCGGCATTCAGCCCGAACCCGGCCAGACGTGAGCGCCATTTGCCCGGCGCCTCATCGGGGCGCAGGCGGCGCAGGTGATCCAGTGGTGTCTCATCCACATGCAGCTCATCCACCTGATGCTGCGCAAAATAGCCGATCCGCAGCTTGTTGCTGCGGGTCATCTTGCCAGCCATCAGGGGCAGGCGGTCCGACAGCAGTTTGGACAGAGTCGATTTGCCCTGACCGTTCTTGCCCAGCAGCGCGATCCGATCGTCCTGATCGATGCGCAGGTTCAAACGGCGCAGTACTTCGGTCTCACCATAACCCGTTACACCGCCTTCGATCTGGATGATCGGAGGCGAAAGCTCCTCGGGCTCCGGGAAGGAAAACGCACGCAATGCAGCCTCTTGCGGGGTCGAGACCAACTGAATGCGTTCGATCATTTTCAGGCGGGATTGGGCCTGCACGGCCTTGGACGCCTTGTAGCGGAAACGGTCCACAAAGCTTTGAAGATGGGCTATGCGTGCCTTTGCCCTGGCATTCTCGGATTCTGCCTGCGCCAGCCGCTCGGCGCGCCGCTCGGCGAACTTGTCGTAGGGCACCGCGTAATAGGTCAGCTTGCGATCCTCCAGATGCAGGATCGAGCCGACCGCACGATTCAAAAGCCCGCGGTCGTGAGAGATGATGATGACGGTGTGCGGATACTTCGCCAGATAGCTCTCCAGCCACAGCGCGCCTTCGAGGTCAAGATAGTTGGTCGGTTCGTCCAGCAGCAGCAGGTCGGGCTGGGAAAACAACACCGCCGCCAACGCCACGCGCATGCGCCAGCCCCCCGAGAAATCCGAGCAGGGTCGCAATTGCTCTTCATCGTCAAAGCCCAGCCCTTTCAGGATCGAAGCCGCGCGGGCCTCGGCGGACCAGGCGTCGATATCCGCCAGACGTGTCTGGATCTCGGCAATGCGGGTCGGGTCTTCGGCTTTGTCGGCCTCGGCCATCAGCGCGCTGCGTTCGGTATCGGCAGCCAGAACTGTATTGATCAGCGAGACATCGGACGAGGGCACCTCTTGCGCAACCCCACCGATCCGTGCCCGCTTTGGCAGGACGATATTGCCCGATTCCAATGCCAGCTCGCCCCGGATCAGACGGAAGAGCGTAGTCTTGCCGGTCCCGTTACGGCCAACCAGACCAACCTTGTGACCATCGGGGATGGTCGCGCTGGCCCCGTCGAACAAGGGGCGGCCTTCAACGGCATATGTGATGTCTTCGATCCGTAGCATAGGGCGCTCTTAGCAGAGCCGGAATGCCGCCGCCAGCGGCTTGGCATGTTCAATCTGGAAGCGATGTGTTAGCGCTGTTTCGTTTGCATTGATGAATCGGTTTTGACATGCGTGCAGCCCGAACACCCCCCGCTCTGATCACACTGATCTTTGCTACGGCTCTGTCCGTGCTGTCGCTGAATATGTTCCTGCCGTCGCTGGCGCATATGAGCGAGGATTTCGCAGTGGACTACGGCCTCGTGAACCTTTCGGTCGCGGGGTATCTGGCGATCTCGGCTGTGTTACAGCTGATCATGGGGCCTCTGTCGGATCGATACGGGCGCAGACCGGTCTTGCTGATTTGCATGTCGATCTTCGTCTGCGCCTCAGTCGGCTGCGCAATGGCGCAATCGATCTGGCCGTTCCTGGGCTTTCGATTGTTGCAAGCTGCGGTGGTCGCGGGATCGGTTTTGTCCAGCGCCTCGATCCGGGATCGCTATCCGCCGAATGAGGCCGCCAGCAAGCTGGGTTATGTCGCCATGGCGATGGCGCTTGCTCCGATGCTGGGGCCGATGCTGGGCGGTGCGCTGGACATGCTGTTTGGCTGGCGTGCTGGTTTTGTCCTGTATTCGGCTTTGGGGGCAGGGCTGCTGGCCCTGCTTTGGTTCGATATGGGAGAGACCAATACCAACCGGTCCTCGACCTTCGCGGCGCAGTTGCGGGAATATCCGCATCTGTTTCGCGCCCGCAGGTTCTGGGGGTTTGCCCTGTGCGCCTCATTCTCGATCGGAGCGTTTTTCAGCTTCATTACCGGAGCGCCGCTTGTGGCCGCCGCCTGGTTTGACCTGAGCCCCGCAATGCTGGGACTGGGCATCGGCATCATCACCGGGGGTTTCATGGTGGGCAATTTCATCACCGGGCGCATCGCTGCACGAACCCGACTGACGACGATGATCCTGATTGGCCGGATTGTGGCGTCAACAGGGCCCCTCTGCGGATTGCTTCTGTTTGCCGCCAATATTGGCTCTGTCTGGGTTTTCTTTGGGTCCGCAATCTGCGTGGGTTTCGGCAACGGGCTGACAAACGCCAACGCATTGGCGGGGGTCATGTCGGTACGACCCAGGCTGGCGGGCAGCGCAGCGGGCCTTTCCGGCGCGATGATCGTTGCCTTGGGGGCTGTCCTGACTTCAATGACAGGCGCATTGGTCAGCCCCGAAAACGGACCTTACCTGGTGCTGGGCATGATGTGTGGCTGCAGTTCCATTGGCCTGCTGGCAGTGCTTTACGTACGTCACGTTGATCGTATCGACCCGCTGCCCGAACAATCTGAACCGCAAAGCGCCGGTTAGACCATCATTACACTTTTCATGCGCAACAGACCGTGTTAGGCGGCGCGCGATAGTTTTCGGCGCGGGCTCAGCGCCACAAAGCAAGGAGAGGCCGATATGGCACTGGAACGCACTTTCTCGATCATCAAACCCGATGCAACCCGCCGCAACCTGACTGGCAAAATCAACGCCAAGTTCGAAGAAGCGGGCCTGCGCATCGTCGCGCAAAAGCGCATCCACATGACCAAAGCCCAGGCCGGCAAATTCTATGACGTGCATGCCGAGCGCCCGTTCTATGACGAACTGTGCGAATTCATGTCGTCAGCTCCGGTCGTTGTGCAGGTTCTGGAAGGCGAAGGCGCCATCGCAAAGAACCGCGAAGTGATGGGCGCAACCAACCCCGCAGACGCAGCACCCGGCACCATCCGCGCCGAGTTCGCCGAGTCGGTTGGTGAAAACTCGGTCCACGGTTCGGATGCTCCGGAAACCGCTGCCGTTGAGATCGCCTATTTCTTCTCCGGTATCGAACTGGTTGGCTAAGCCGCCGTTCCGGTAAACAGATTGGGCCGCATCCGGGTTCGGGTGCGGCTTTTTCATGCTCAGACAGGCTTGAGGTCACTTGGTGTGATGCGCACGCCAACGGCATCCAGATCCGAGATCAACTGGCTTTCCGGTGCTCGGCTGACACTGGCTTTGATCGCATCGAACCTTTTGCGCAGTGCTTTCTTTTCCTCACCCTTGCAGTCATTCCACGGCCGCCCCTGTAGCCCCATGACCAGAACGTAATACCCGATGAAATGTGGACGTGACCCGAATTGCAGCAGTCGGGCATATGCCGCATCAGCACCCAGGTCACGCAACTCCTGCGCGGAATGAATGCCCGCACGGGTGCAGGCTTGCTCAAATGCAGGGCCGAGATTGCGGATGGACGAGACTGGATCAGACATGCGGGTGTCATAACCCGGCTGACGCCGCCTGTCACCCGCTCAGAGTTGTCTGCGCAAGCGCATTGCGATACTCACAACTTGAGGCGGGGAGGCGGTAATGAGCCAAGTAAGCTACGAAAAGTCGGTACAAAATCTGGACCTGATGAACCCGCCTGATGGCTTCCTCGATGATCCGTTTCCTTTCTACGACGCCTTGTTGAAGCACGCTCCGGTTTTGCCGCAGCCTGATGGGTCAGTGCTGCTGTCTCGCCACGCCGATCTGGATCGCATCTACCGCGACACCACACTTTATTCGTCGGACAAGAAAGCTGCGTTTGGACCCAAGTTTGGGGTGGGTACGCCACTCTTTGAGCATCATACGACCTCGCTGGTGTTCTCCGATCCACCGCTGCACACGCGCGTGCGCAAGATCATGACCTCGGCCCTGACACCGCGTGCCATTGCGCGAATGGAGCCGGGTTTGATCGCAACCGTCGACCAATTGCTGGACGCAATGGCGGGGCGAGTGCAAGTGGATTTGATCGAGGATTTCGCCTCGACCATTCCGATCCAGATCATCGGCAATCTGCTGGACGTTCCGATGGCCGAGCGCGGGCCGCTGCGCGATTGGTCGCTGTCTATTCTGGGCGCACTTGAACCTGCCTTGACCGATGCGCAATTGGCCAAAGGGCACCAGGCGGTTTCCGAGTTCAAGGCGTATCTCGAAGATCTCGTCGCGCGCCGTCGCACCGAACCGGGCGATCCGGAAACGGATGTTCTGACCCGACTGATCCGAGGTGAGGGGGCTGACGAAAAGCT
Organism: Alphaproteobacteria bacterium; assembly: GCA_030426685.1. GTDB lineage: Bacteria > Pseudomonadota > Alphaproteobacteria > Rhodobacterales > Rhodobacteraceae > Ruegeria. The sequence continues at coordinate 108,548 of JAUHYC010000001.1, read as the reverse complement.
GAGTGAAACCGAGCTGCTGCAGAATTGCATCTTTATTCTGAATGCCGGACACGAAACCACCACAAATCTGATCGGCAACGGCCTGGCTTTGCTGTTCGATCATCCGGAACAGCGCCAGCGGCTGCAGGAAGATTTCGGGCTGATCACTTCGACAGTTGAAGAGGTTTTGCGTTTCCGTTCACCCAATCAGTTCGGAAACCGGGAGACAACGGCGGATCTGGACCTGGACGGTCTGCACGTTGCCAAGGGAACGAATCTGCATCTGTGTATCGGAGCGGCCAACCGGGACCCGGATGTCTTCGACGATCCTGCGCGGTTTGACATTACGCGCAGACCAAACAGGCATCTGGCCTTTGCGGGTGGCCCGCATGTTTGTGTTGGCCTGACGCTTGCTCGACTGGAAGGCCAGGTGGCGTTGGGGCGGTTTTTGCAGAGGTATCCGAACTATGCACTGACTGAGGCAAGAGTGAATGGGGGACGCATGAGGTTCAGAGGATATGCGAGTTTGCCAGCGACTCTTTAAGTGTTCAGGTAGCCACGTTTTGCCATCAGTCGTAAATGGAATAAGGCAAGCTTGTAGATAGATAAATAAATTAAAAATCAATGTACTAAAGAGACTAATTAACGTCAATCAGGGTCTGCGCGCGAGCTTGAGGGTTGTCTCCAACCCCGGTTTGCAATTCCGCGCCAAAAGTTTACCGCCATGCATGCGCGAAATTGCGGCCACCAGTGCCAGACCAAGTCCGGCATTGCGTTCGGTTCGTGCGGGATCAAGTGTCACAAAAGGCAACTGTAATCTGGGCAATTCGCTTTCGGGAACACCCGGGCCCCGGTCGCGGACGCTAAGCAGAGCGAAGTCGCCATCTTCGCGGATTTCGATGGTGATCGCCGTCCCCTGCGGCGCGTAGCGCATCGCGTTTTCCAACAGATTGGACAGGGCTTGTGACAACAAGGGCCGATGGCCTTGAATGGGCTCTGCGTTGCCCTTGACCTCCAGCCGTATGCCCTGATCTGCGGCTACGGGCTCGTATAATTCAACCGCATCGTTGACCAGTTGCAGCAGCTTTACCGATTCAAACTGTTCACGACCAAGGCCAGCCTCGGCGCGTGAGATTTCGGTTAGCTGGCTGAGGAGGCGCAGCAGATGATCGATCTCACCCGTCGCGCGCGCAATGTCGACATCGCGATCCTGATCACTTTTGCCCGGTTCGGCCAACGCCTCAATCCGCTGACGCAACCGTGACAAGGGTGAACGCAGATCATGTGCAATCGAATTCGAGGTCGTGCGCAGATTGCTGATCAATTCCTCAATGCGGTCCAGCATGTCGTTGAGCGTGCCCGAGACCTGATCGAACTCATCACCTGTGCCGCGCAGAGGCATCCGCAGGGCCAGATCGCCGGATACGATATTGTCGGCAGTATCGGCGATATCTTTCAGGCGAGAGAATACCAACCGGGTCAGCAACCAACCTGTCAGCAGACTCAGCGCCAATGCGGTCGCAAGTGCCAACGCGACGGATCGGAACAGCGCGCGGTCGAATTGCTGCCGCGCCAGAGCGTCCCGTCCGACCAGCAGCCGCTCACCCCCGGGCAGGCGGACGGACGCCGCAGAGATTGGAACGGACTGATCGCTGTCTTCACGGCGCAATTGCAGGTCGACCCAGCCACTGCCTGCAGCGATCCCCTCGGGCCAATGGGTCAGGTTGCCGGCCAGTTTTGTTCCCTGTCGCCCGGTCAGAAGATATAGCGCATCGCGCTCGGCCGCGGTGGGCAGGCGGCGTTCAATCGCGGTGATCAGCCCAATCATACCGCGTCGTTCGTATTCATCCGCCAAGCCGGTGAGTTCGGCGGACACGACCGAACGCGTTTCACCCGAGATCGTGCGATTGGCGGTCACATAAACTGTCGCAAGCACCGCCGCGGTCAGCAATGTGCTCAGTACCATACTGGCCAGTACCAGCCGCGTGCGCGCGTTTTTCAGCGACAGGCGCAGATTATCCATCCGAAACCATGTATCCGGCACCACGTACCGTTTCGATCAGCGGATCGGCCCCGTCCTCGTCAAGCTGACGGCGCAGTTTCGAGATATGGACATCGACGACATTGGTATTCGGATCGAAATGGTAATCCCAAACGCCTTCCAGCAGCATCGTGCGTGACACGACGCGGTTTTTACGGCGTAGGAAGAACTCGAGGATCTGAAATTCGCGCGGGGTCAGAGCGATCTCACGCCCACCACGAGTCACCTTGCGGGTCATCAGGTCCATCTCAAGATCGCGGCAGGCGAGCGTTGGGATTTCTTCCGATTCCTGCGGGCGTCGCAATAACGCCTCGATCCGCGCGTGCAACTCCTGAAACGAGAACGGTTTGACCAGATAATCATCCGCCCCTGCGCGCAGGCCCTTGACCCGTTCGTCCACCGCGCTCATGGCGGTGAGCATCAGTACAGGCGTCTTGAGCCCCGCCGCGCGCATCGACTTGATCAGAGATAGCCCATCCAAACCGGGTAGCATCCGGTCAAGCACAACGGCGTCGAACCCGCCATCGGTGGCATGGTAAAGGCCCTCGCGGCCATCAGATGCCACTTCGACCACATAGCCTTCTTCACCGAACCCTTTGGCGATGAAGTCGCGTGTCTCCTGGTCGTCTTCGACAATCAATAAGCGTCTGCTCATGATCGGAGCTCCTTTCTCTATGGGATATAAACACAGATACTCTTTGAAAAAAACAGGCCGGGTGCGAGGCCGCACCCGGCTGTCCCAGCGGTGCGTGGACAATTCGCACCCTCCGGAATAAGCGCACCAGATTTCCCCATCATGTGGCACGCTTAGGTATGTGGTCTCAGGCGATTTCGACCGCGACAAAGATTTGATTGCCGCCGCGGTTGATCAGAACCAGTGCAGGATCCGTCTTTTCGCTTTCCAATGCACTTTTCAGCGCATCCGGCGTGGCTGTTTCCAGGTTGCCGAGTCTGACGATGACGTCGCCGCGTTGCAGGCCAGCTTTCGCTGCCGGGCTTTCCGGTTGCAGATCGGTTACAACAACCCCTTCGACGGTCTCGTCCACCCCGATTTCAGCGCGCGCGGCTTCCGTCAGCGGTGTGACAGTCACACCCAGCGCGGTGCCTTCGAACTTGTCCTCGGCCACGCTGTCAGGTGCCGCAGAAGCGGACTGATGCTCACCGATGGTCAGTTCAATTTGCTCTTGCTTGCCGTTTCGCAGAACGGTCAGGACACTGTCGGTCCCTACTTTGGTGGTTCCCACCAGGATCGGCAGATCGCTACTGGAATCAACGGCTTCCCCATTGAAGCTAAGAATGACGTCGCCTTGCTGAAGAACTCCGTCGGCGGGACTGTCGGCTACGATATCGGACACCAGTGCTCCGGTTGCTGTGTCGATCCCCATCGCCGCAGCCAGTTCGGGGCTGATAGTCTGGATCGAAACGCCCAGCCAGCCACGGCTGATCTGGCCGTCATCGCGCAGGTCGTCGGTGATGTGATCAACGATGTTCGAGGTGACGGCGAATCCTAGACCAACCGAACCACCGCTGGGAGAATAGATGGCCGAGTTCACGCCGATCACTTCGCCGTCCATGTTGAATAGGGGGCCACCCGAGTTGCCCTTGTTGATGGCTGCATCTGTCTGGATGAATTCAGCGTATGGCCCTTGAGAGATATTGCGGCCCTTCGCCGACACGATGCCTGTGGTCACGGTCGAGTTGAGCCCGAACGGGTTGCCGATCGCAACAACATCTTCACCCACACGGATCATGTCGCTGTCACCCATTCGGACGGCCTGAAGGTTTTCACCGGCGTCGATTTTGAGAACAGCAATATCGGTCAGCGGGTCGGTGCCGATGACATCTGCCTCAAAACTGCGATCATCGCTCAGGCGGACGGTGATTTCGCTGGCGTTATCGACGACATGGTGATTGGTGACGATGTACCCGGCCTCATCCAGGACGAAGCCCGATCCAAGGCCCTGGCTGGGACCGCGTTGCGGCATCTGGAACCCTTCCGGACCGCCGAACCGCTTGAAGAACTCTCCAAACGGGTGGCCTTCGAAATCGAATTCCTGCCCTTGTACTGGGTTGGGCGCGGCGTCTTGCTTGGCGATGATCGTGACAACCGAGGGCGAGACCTGTTCGACCAGATCAGCCAGCGCCTCGTCTGCCATCGCGGGCAGGGCGGTGGTGGCCAGCATGGCTGCGCCCAAGGCGCTTGCTCCCATCCAACCGGATGTGCGTGGGATAAGCAGGGAGGATTTACGGATGCTCATTGTGACTCCTGTCTGTGTTTGGCGGTTGAGTCCGCGCTTTGACAGAGGAGATGCCGCGTTAACCTTGGGAGTTCCTGAGAGAAAGATTAAGAAACCTTAATTTTGACACTTTTCGCCGACTATTATCCGCCGTTCGAATGCCGAGCTTGAGCGAGAATCAGCTTGGTTGATCCCCGCCGAATCGGTGGATTGTTGCCGATCCGGTCAATAGTTCGGGGAAAACGCCGAATTGAATCGTTTTTGTTAACAAAGGAACCGTGCGGCTCGATCCCTCTGCGAATATCAACCATGGGTTGTTTGATATTTTATTGTTGGTTTTTAAGAAGCAAAGTAAACCACCAGAAATTAATGAAAAACGAACGAATTTATGCCAATGCTTGGGAATTCGTTCTGCTGGCCAGTCGGTCACAACAACCTAAGCAAGAAACGCCATTATTGTATTGTTGCGCAAATACCAACCCATGATGGCTGAAATTTACCACTTCTTCCAATTTTACGTTGTTTGATCGCATTCAATAGGCGACGATGTAAGAGCCCAAGTGAGGGGGGCCTGAGGCACTAGGGGGTGTCAAAGGCATATCTCAGTCTCCATAGCGCTGTGCGGCATGTTAACGAGGGGGTCTTGTTTAGGTTTGGCAGCAGATAGTCGGACACTGGTTTGTGATCTGACCGCGCTTAAGAGATTGGTGAAAGTGGTAGTCCTGTTTTTGGGCAACCGGCCCGGTCGTCATCGACCGGGCCGTGTTTTTTTCGGAGTGTTATTTGTTCTCCACGCCTCCCACTCCTCAGGCGTGTCGAGATCAAGCAGAGCATTCTGCGCAGGCAGGGGATGAAGATACACCTTGCCTTTGCAGCTCCTAACCACGTCCTGCGCTCCGGTATCTCCGGTCAACTGACCTAGCGCACTGAAAAGCGTGTTGTCGAAGATCACAGGATGACCGGGTGTTCCGTCCTCGGTTGCTCCGCGCCAGACAAGCTTGTCCGGGTTGTCCTTCATTGCCTGCACCACCGCACAAATATCCTCGGATGTCAGGTCGGCAAGGTCAGCCAGAAGGATCATGACCGCAGTCGCTTCTGGGGGCACCAAGGCCATGGCGCCTCGCAGACTTGCATTCATGCCGTCGGTGGCATCTGAGATCTCGGCCCTCATAACGTCCAACCCGTCGAGCGCTGTGTGCCGGTCATGAGGCGCCGGGGGCAGGGCGACAATCACCGGACCTGCAGCCACTGCCCGTTGGGCTGATCGACGGAGCAAAGGAATCCCGTCGACCAGTTGCATCAGTTTGTCCGCACCACGCATGCGGTTGGACTGCCCGGCAGCCAGAAGGATAATAGGAACCTCGTTCATCCCGCCAGCATGCCTACTGTGGCGGGCCAAGTCATCCCCGCATTCGCGCCCCATCAGCATCGAACAGCGGCGTCGTGATCACGCGCGCGCTGCGCATCTGCCCAAGGATCTCGATCATGACCTCCTGACCATCTGTTGCATGTGCTGTGGGCAGGAAACCCAGGGCAATAGATTTCCGGGCATAGTGGGAATATCCGCCAGAGGTGCAGAACCCTACGAACTTGCCATCCAGCCAGATCGGTTCATAAGCGTTGACGTCGGCGTCTTCGGCGTCCACCTCAAACGCCACCAGCTTGCGGACGGCACCCTCAGTACGTTCAGCCTCGGCAGACGCACGTCCGATGAAATCTGTGTTCTTGTTGAATGAGATGAACCGGTCCAGCCCGGTCTCGGCGGCCGTGTAGTCAGGCGAGAACTCTCGCATCCACGAGCCAAAGAACTTGTCGAGTCGCAGGCTCATCATCGCGCGCATCCCGAAGGGGACCATGCCGTGCGGTTGCCCAGCCTGCCACAGCGTCCACCAAAGCTGACGCTGGGCCATCGGATCGCAATAGATCTCAAAGCCCAGATCGCCAGTGTAGCTGACGCGCTGGACGATGCAATCGGTCATGCCGACGGTCAGGCGGCGTATGTCCAGAAACCGCAGATTGCTGATGTCCTCACGCGTGCAGGCGGCCAGAACTTCGGCTGCTTTCGGGCCTGCGATCTGGAAGCCATTCAAACTATCACTGATGTTTTCCACCATCACTCCGTCTTGAGTGTTCTGTTGGAACCAACGCACGTGAAAGGCCTGACTGCCGTAGGAGGCGGTCAGTTGGAACTCATTCTCATTCAGGCAAGAGACCGTAAAATCGCCGATCAGCTTACCCTTCGGCGACAACATCGGTGTCAAAGACAGACGCCCGGGTTTCGGTATGCGACCCGCCATGATCCGGTCCAGCCAGCTCCGCGCGGCGGGTCCGGTGACACGAAATTTACCGAAATTGTGCACTTCGTTGATGCCGACGCCTTCTCGCACAGCCCGAACTTCGCGCCCCGTGGCCGCAAATGCATCCGAGCGGCGGAATGAGGGCGTTTCATATCCCGGTTCATCACCTTGGGCGAAATAGTTCGGCACCTCCAACCCAAATTGCTGGCCCCACACGGCCCCCAAATCGCTAAAGATATCGTACATCGGGGTTGTGCGGTTCGGGCGCGCGGCGGGTAGCTCTTCGTTGGGGTAGGCGACGCTAAATCGCTTTTGGTAGTTCTCGATCACCTTAGGGCGGGTATAGCCGGGGCTGATCCAGTCGCCGAAACGGGCCACATCCATTGCAAAGACGTCACGCTCGGGCTCGCCCTCGATCATCCACTGCGCGAGCGTCAAACCAACGCCTCCACCCTGACTGAAGCCCGCCATGACGCCACAGGCGGACCAGTAATTGCGCATTCCCGGCACCGGACCGACCAGAGGGTTTCCGTCTGGTGCAAAAGTGAACGGTCCGTGGATCACTGATTTCACTCCGGCTTCGGCCAAGACCGGGAAGCGACGATAAGCAAATTCAATACTATCGGTAATCTTGTCGAAATCGTCCGGCAGCAATTCATGGCCGAATTCCCACGGGGTGCCATCGACCGCCCATGGCTTGCAGGGCTGCTCATAAAACCCGATGCACAGGCCGCGGCCTTCCTGACGCAGATAGCTTTCACCGGCGGGATCCATCACATGCGGATGCTCTCCACCTGCGTCGATGATGGCTTCGATTTCGGGTATCGTGTCCGTGACCAGATACTGATGCTCCATCGGATGCAGCGGGAAGTAGATACCCGCCATCGCGCCAACCTCACGCGCCCACAAGCCACCTGCGTTGACAATGTGTTCGGCGTGGATAGTGCCCTTGTCGGTGACCACATCCCAGGTGCCATCCGGGCGCTGATTGGTCTCTCGCACCATGCAATGCGTTTCAATGGTGGCCCCGCCCATCCGCGCTGCCTTGGCATAAGCATGAGTGGTGCCAGATGGATCAAGATGCCCATCCAGCGGATCGTAGAGCGCACCGAGGATGCCATCGGTGTTGGTGATGGGGGCGATTTTGCGAATTTCGTCCGGCCCTACGATTTCGGTCTCCAACCCCATGAAGCGATGCTTGGCACGTTCGGCCAGCAGCATATCGAATCGGTCCTGATTGTCGGCCAGTGTCACACCGCCTACATGGTGCAGGCCGCAGGACATGCCGGTGATCGCTTCCAGCTCTTTGTACAACCGAATCGTATAACCCTGCAGCGCCGCCATGTTGGTATCGCCGTTCAGCGTGTGAAACCCGCCTGCCGCGTGCCAGGTCGAGCCGCTGGTCAGCTCCGAGCGTTCCAGCAGCATGACATCCGACCATCCAAGTTTGGTCAGGTGATACAGGACCGAGCATCCGACAACGCCGCCGCCAATGACAGCAACCCGAGTATTGGTGTTCACGTTCAGCCTCCTTCTTCGTTGGGAGGAGCCTGCAAGCGTGACGTGGGCAATACTGTTCCGTTCACGACATCCAGCGTCGCTAGGCAGGCATTGCAAAAACAGCCTCCGATTCGGAAAACCAGAACCCTGCTACAATGGTCGGACTTTCAGGCCGGTAACCCGGTTTCCTTCGCGCGCGGTGACTTCGAACCGGAACCCGTGGAACGAGAAAACCTGACCCACAATGGGAATCATCTGTGCCTCGTGAATGACCAAACCAGCCAGGGTGTTGGCCTCTTCGTCGGGCAAAGACCAGTCGAGCGCGCGGTTGGCGTCACGGATCGTCATCGCGCCTTCGAGCAAGTACTGGCCATCCTCGGTACGGGTGACGGGCAGTTCTTCGTCGATGTCAAACTCATCGGCAATCTCACCTACGATCTCTTCCAGGATATCCTCAAGCGTGATCAGTCCGCGCAGCGACCCGTATTCGTCAACCACCAGTGCAAAATGGCTGTGCATCCGAAGGAACTCGCGCATCTGGTCGTCCAGCGTGGTGGTTTCGGGTACGAAATACGGGTCGTTTGCAACCTTCGCGATATCGAAATTCTTGAGCCGATCCGTGTCCCCATCTGCACCACCCACCTGGGCATACATTGCACGGAACAGGTCTTTGGCGTGGACGACGCCCACAATGTTCTCATGCTCATCGCGGTAGACGGGCAGGCGGGTATGCGGGCTTTCCAGACATTGCTGCAGGATCGCCTCGGGCTCGTCATCCGCGTCGATCATTTCGATATTCGAGCGGTGCAGCATGATCTCTTCCACCGCGCGGTCACCAAGGTCCAGCGCGCCCAGAATCCTGTCACGATCTTCTTTCTCAACCACGCCTTCGGAATGGCCCAGTTGCAAGGCGCCGGCGATTTCCTCACGCACCGCCAGAATGTGGCTGTCGGGATCGATCTGAACGCCAAACAGGCGCAAGACGCCCCGCACCAGCAAGCGGACGGCGGCAACGATGGGTGAGAATACTGTGACGACAACGCTGATGACGGGGGCGACCAGAGCGGCAGCTTTCTCGGCATTTGTGATGGCATAGGTTTTGGGCAGCACTTCGGCGAAGATCAGCACCAGAAACGTCATCACCAGCGTCGCCAGCGCAACGCCGCTTTCACCAAACAGACGGGTGAACAAGGCTGTGGCCAGCGAAGCCGCCAGAATGTTGACAAGGTTGTTGCCCAGCAAGACCGAGCCAATCAGACGTTCATTGTCGTCGGTGATATCCAGCGCTTTCTGCGCGCCACGTGATCCTTTGTCCGCCTGCGCCCGCAGCTTGCCGCGCGAGGATGCCGTGAGCGCCGTTTCCGAGCCAGAGAAAAAGCCCGAGAGCACGAGCAGGAGAAGGATAGAGCCTGATGTGATCCAGAAGGCGCCATCAAGCAAAGAGGGGTTGGGTTCCATCGGTCCTTGCGATTTTTGTTACAGCATCCGTTATGGGGGTGCGGCCCCGTCTGATCAAGGGGTTAGCCTTTGTCAGATGGCTCGTCCTTGGCCAACGGGTGGTGTTCCAGCACCAGCTCCGACAGACGCTCATCCAGCACATGGGTGTAGATTTCGGTCGTCGCGACATCCGCATGACCCAGCAAGGTCTGGATCGAGCGCAGATCCGCACCATTGGCCAAAAGGTGCGTCGCAAAGGCGTGGCGCAACGTGTGCGGCGTGACTTTTTCGGGTGAGACGCCACCTTCAACCGCCAGTTCCTTGACCAGCAGAAAAAACCGATGCCGGGTCAGATGGCCGGACTTGCCACGGGACGGGAACAGAAATCGTGATGCCTGACCACCCTTGGCAACGACTTGTTCTTCTACCTCATCGCGCAGCTCCAGCCACACCGACAACGCCTCGAGTGCAGGCGGAGACAGCGGTACCATCCGCTCTTTCCCGCCCTTGCCAAGAACCAACAACATGCGCGGATCACCTCTGGCCGAGGACACAGGCAGAGACACCAGTTCTGTCACGCGCATTCCCGTCGCGTATAGAAGTTCCATCAGACAGGTGTTGCGCACCTTGTCTGCGGTTGACCGGCCCATCTTGCGCGCGGCTTCGAGTAATCGGTCAACTTCGGGCACGTCCAACGTTTTGGGCAGGCGCTTCGGGCGACCCGGCCCCTTGATCTGGATCGCCGGATTGCTCTCACGCCAACCTTCTTCGAAGGCGAAACGATAGAGTTGCTTGATTGCCGACAACCTGCGGGCTCGGGTTGAACTGGATAGGCCCAGTGCATCGCAATCGATCAGATAGGCTTCGATCTTGTCCCGATCCACCTCGTCAAAATCCGTTTTGCGCCGCTCCAGCCACGAGGCGAAATCCTTGAGATCGCGGCCATAGGCCAGCAACGTGTTGGTTGCGGCCCCAAGCTCGGCCGCCTGCGCCTCAAGAAAGGTTGATATCCACAGGTTCTGTGATGCGGGCGCGCCCATGTTCAGGCCCCGTTGAGGATCATGAGTTGCAACGCCGCACGGCGCGCCGTGTCCTCAAGCCCAACTCGTCGAAACGCGGCAACAGCAGCAGTCAGATCCACAAGATTGCCCTTGGCACCTTGGGCGAACAATTGCATCGTTTCCAGAATTGCCTCGCCCAGTTGATTGTTGTCCAGCAGCGCATTGATGTCGGATGGGATGGGTGCGGACCACGCGAAACCTTCGGAAATGGCATCTGCCAGCGGGGTAGGGGCATCTGCACGGCTGGGATCACCCATCGCCAGAGCCGCCAGAAACGCGTTGTCATCCGATCCGTCTGGCTCAATATGCGCGGCATCCTCGTAGAGTTCAGACAGCAATATGATGCGCCAGCGCAGATTTTCTGCGGCTTCATCGGGCAGGGTTAGCGGGGCCAGACGCTGGGCGAACAACTCTGCAAAGGCGACCTCCAATCCAACCGTTTGCATTTGTGACCAGACGGCTTTCAGGGTTTTGGTGATCGCCTCGGAGTTGCCAGTGTCCAACGCGGTTTCGAACCGTTGTATGGCAGCTACACGATCCCACACGGCTCCGGATGCGGCGGGTGAGCGCTCGGTATAGAGGCCCAGCAACTGATTTGGCGTGAGGGCCCCGATGCGGGTCAAGCGCTCGGCTGCTTCGATCTGAGCTTTCCACCCAGCCACGTCGCGCAGGTCGGCATTGGCAAAGGCGCGCGGCAGAGACGTGGTGGGCAGGCGTTCCCCGATGGCCTCAAACAGGCGGAAAGTCAGCGGGTCGGGGTCATCGGGCTGGGGCAGGTATTCCGCATCTTCGAACAGTTCGGGGCTGAGAAAGCGATCGAGCAGCGCGAGTTCTTCATCCGGCAAGACCCCAAGCACATGAGCTGCCTCCAGCGTCAGTGCAGCAGAGGCCCAATCGCCTCGGCGTGCCTTGCAGAATATCTGCGCTGCATAGTCCCGCGAAAGATACGGTTGCGCGATCAAAGCTGTGCAGCTGCGATCTTCATCCCCGGTCAGCAAAGTGGCATCAAACCAGCGCTGAAAGCGGTCTTGTGTGTCGGTTGGCCCGGCCAGTTGTACCAGTGATTGCACAGGGTCAGCCGCGCCCAGCTGTATAAGACGATCCAGCCGCGCCTTGAGCAAAATGTCCTGAGTTGACGACCCAGACGGAGGGCGCGCCTCGGATAAGAGCAGGGTAAACAACAGCCGCTGCATCGCCGGGTTGGATTTGACCGGAACCCGCGCAATCAGCTCTGCAAGCCTTTCGGGGTCACTGCCTTGCCACATATCGACTGGAAGGCCTGTGACAGAAGAAGCGACCAGCCCAAGCGGTGGCGACAGTGCCTCAAGCGGTGTCACCTGAACATCCGGTTGCAGCCCGGTTTGCGTTACGGGAGGCTCCAGCAACACGGTCCCGGGCAGATTTTCCGGTGGGTCTGTCAGCCAGTCGATGACCGACAAGGGTTTCTGTGTTTGTGCCTGAGCGGCTCCTGCCAGAAAGAGCGCCAGCAAAGTGGCTCTAGTCGGCATTCAGAATGACCGGTTCGCGGATTTCGCTTTGCGGCGCAGAAAAGTCTGCACCAAAAAATGGCCCGATATATGCGTACCCGATCAGCCCGATGAAACTCAGGCAGATGAGGTAAATCAGGAACTTGATCAAACGGCCCATGGTTGAACGCTGCCTCAAATTTTGCTTTTGGCCAAGTTATAACTTTCATTTTTCCTAAGATCACGTCATTCACGATGAAATGAGCGAAATTAAGCATAACACGACGCGCGCGGGCACCACGGAGCGGTTTCGATTGCACAAAACCGTTGTTTTGGTCGGTATGATGGGCGCAGGGAAGACTGCGGTCGGTCGTGGGCTGGCCGCGCGGCTGGGGGTCCCGTTTCTGGATAGCGACGCCGAGATCGAATCGGCGGCCAATATGACCATCCCCGAGATATTTGCCCGCGATGGAGAGGCGTTCTTTCGCAGCAAGGAAAGCCAGGTGATCGGGCGGTTGCTGGACGAAGAAAAAGGTATCCTGTCGACTGGTGGCGGAGCGTTTCTGTCGCCGGGCAATCGTCAGATGATCTCGGACCGGGGCGTCTCGGTCTGGTTGCGCGCTGATCTGGGGGTGCTCTGGAACCGGGTTAAGCATAAAGACACACGTCCGCTGCTGCGCACAGCCGATCCCTATGCGACATTGCGCGATTTGTACGAGGCACGTGTACCTATCTATGAAGAGGCCGATCTGGTTGCGGATTCGGACGGCGAAACCGCGATCGAAGATATGGTTGACCGGGTTGTCACAGCACTTGAAACGCGCCCGGATGTACTGGAACGGAACTAATGCATCAGACTGTACATGTAGATTTGGCCGAGCGCTCCTACGACGTCGAGATCGGTCCTGACCTTCTGGCGCAGGCGGGTGCGCGGATCGCCCCGTTGTTGCCCCGCCCACGGGTTGCAGTGCTGACGGATGAGACCGTCGCCAGCCTGCATTTGGACGCCCTGCGTGATGGGCTGGCCACCGCAGGTGTTGAGATGAGCGCCCTGGCTTTGCCCGCAGGTGAATCTACCAAAAGCTGGCCCCACTTTGAGCGCTCAGTTGAATGGCTGTTGGCCGAGAAGGTAGAGCGTCGCGACGTGGTGGTTGCTTTTGGAGGTGGCGTGATCGGCGATCTGGCCGGGTTTGCCGCGGCGGTGCTGCGGCGCGGGGTACGGTTTGTGCAGATTCCTACCTCGTTGCTGGCACAAGTAGACAGCTCGGTGGGTGGAAAAACAGGGATCAATGCACCGCACGGAAAGAACCTGATCGGTGCCTTTCATCAGCCGTCGCTGGTGCTGGCTGACACGGGTGTGCTTGGTACGCTGACGTCGCGGGACTTTCTGGCTGGATATGGCGAAGTGGTCAAATACGGGTTGTTGGGTGATACGGCCTTTTTCGAATGGCTTGAGGTCAATGGCCCCTTACTATCCTCCGGCGATATGGCCGCACGGGTTCAAGCGGTTACACGGTCTGTTCAGATGAAGGCCGATATCGTTGCGCGGGACGAAACCGAGCAAGGTGATCGTGCGCTGTTGAATTTGGGGCACACCTTCTGCCACGCGCTAGAGGCCGCAACAGGATATTCTGATCGTTTGCTGCACGGCGAAGGCGTTGCCATTGGTTGCGCACTGGCCTTTGAGCTGTCTTCGCGGCTTGGTCTGTGCCCGCAAGAGGATCCAAGCCGTGTACGGGCGCATTTGCGCGCTATGGGTATGAAAACCGATCTGGCTGACATCCCCGGAGACCTGCCGGATGCGCAGGCCCTGGTGGATCTGATGGCGCAGGACAAGAAGGTCGTTGCCGGTCAGCTAAAGTTCATTCTGGCGCGCGGTATCGGGCAGGCCTTTATCACTTCGGACGTGCCACGCGATGCGGTCATTGCTGTGCTTGAGGATGCCTTGTCACCGCGGTGATGCAAGGGCTCAACGCCCCTGAATAACCATTAGCTCACCAATATTCTCACGCGTAATATAGCCGACCATTTTCCCGGCCTTGGTGCAAACGGCTATCGCCGGCGCACCTTTGTGAAGGCCTTCCAACACTTTGTTAAGACTGCTCGTTAGTGCCACTTTGGGAATATCTGTGACCATGATAGAAACAGCCGGTTCCGAGCGCGGATGATCCCCCGCTAGTGCGGTGAATAGGCGGTCGCGGGTGACAAAGCCCAATAGCTCACCGCTCGGTGACAACACCGGAAACTCATGTTGTGTCGTATGAATGACAGCTTGTGCAGCCGTAGCCAGTGTGTCCTCTGGCGACAACGCCCGAAACTCGGTGATCATCGCATCTCGCGCCAGCACACGTCGCGCGACAGATCGCAGAGCGACATCCTGGCTTTCTTCGTTGGCGGCGACGAAGACAAAGACGGCGATCAGAACCAGAATAGGATTGCCGGAGGTTAGCCCAAGGAACCCAAGCCCAACCGCAACGATTTGACCACCCAGGGCGGCAATGCGGGTTGCTTTGACCCGGTCCATCGTCAGGCATAACAACGCGCGAAACACGCGCCCACCATCCATCGGAAATGCCGGGATCAAATTGAACAGAGCCAGCAGCAAATTCACATAGGCCAACCGGCTGAGTAAATCCGACCGCTCCAAGTCAAGCTGAGCCAGCGATTCGAGCTGTATCCCCGCGCCAAAGACCACGAGAATGGCCCAGATCACGACATTCACCGCAGGCCCGGCAAGTGCCACCCAGACTTCCTGAATCGGGTTCTCTGGCATGCGTTCCAGACGGGCGAGGCCACCGATGGGCAGCAAAGTTATGTCAGGGGTTCGGATACCATAGCGCCGCGCCATAAGGGCGTGGCCGAATTCATGAGCCACAACGCAGGCAAAAAGCGCGAGAACAAACAGGATATTGTCGATTGCTGCGGGCCATCCACCGCTGGAATAAGCAGCAAACCCAACCCAAGCAAGCAGCAGGAAGAAGGTGACATGGACCCTCAGTTCCGAGCCGAGAAAACGGCCGAGTGAGAAGGACCATGCCATTACCTATCTCCGTTTTGTTCAGAACGGAATCTCATCATCGTCGATGCCGCCCGAGGCCGGTGCGGGTGAACTGGACTGACCGCCATACGGGTCGCCGTAACCACCACCGGCTTGGCCGCCGCCGCCATAACCGCCGCCACCGCCGCCCTCACCGCGCGCGTCGAGCATCACCAGAGTGGACCCAAACCCTTGCAATACGACCTCGGTCGAATAGCGATCCTGTCCAGACTGATCCTGCCATTTGCGAGTCTGCAACTGACCCTCAAGGTAAACTTTCGAGCCCTTGCGCAGATATTGCTCGGCTACGCGTACAAGTCCTTCATTGAAAATGGCAACCGAGTGCCATTCGGTCCTCTCGCGCCGCTCTCCGGTGTTGCGGTCCTTCCAGGTCTCAGATGTTGCAACGCGCAGATTGCACACCTTGCCGCCGTTCTGAAATGTCCGCACCTCGGGGTCGCGGCCCAGATTGCCGACCAGAATGACCTTGTTGACTGAACCCGCCATATATTCCCTCGTTCTCTTCTGACTGGATCGCGCCCGAATCTGACGCCTCGTTCTGTTGCTGACCCTATACGGGCTGGGTCTTGGTTAAAACATGATTGATACTGCAACGGTGATCGGGAAAATTTTAGGACGATCTTTACCAAGCTTTCATTTCTGGCTGTTTTAGCTATAGTTCTAATGCTTGTTGAGGGACAGGATTGGCATTAATGCGTATTCTGGTTTGCGGTATTTCGGTACTATGTCTTTGTCTGGTGTCCTCGGTGGCACAAGCGCAAACGTTGTCCTCAAAGAACCGCAAAGACATTTTTTTGAAACAATCGAAAGTGTTGGATAACCGCGCGGCCTCGCAATACCGCGGGTCAGAGCGGCTCAAGCCCAAGACGGAACGCAGAACATTCGCCAAACGCTATACCGGAAACTACCGCGGCCAGTATCTGGAGCACGCCCGAAAAGCTGCGCGGCAACATAACGTGCCCGAGGAGCTGTTTTTGCGTCTCGTGCAGCAGGAAAGTGGTTGGAACCCGCACGCCAAATCACACAAGGGTGCGATGGGATTGGCACAGCTGATGCCGCAAACTGCCCGTTTGCTTGGCGTGAACCCACATGATCCGATCCAGAACCTTGAAGGTGGTGCGCGGTATCTTTCGTGGCAGTACCGAAAGTTCAAATCCTGGCGGCTGGCTCTTGCGGCCTATAATGCAGGTCCGAAAGCGGTCGAAAAGCACGGTGGCATTCCGCCTTTCAAGGAAACGCAGAATTACGTAAAGGTCATCTGGGGCGGCTGAACCCGATCTAGCATAGGCCGAACAAAGTAGAAGGGCTGGTGAATAACCAGCCCTTGCTTGATTTGTTATGAAGCCACCTATTCGGCAGCGATCTTGATGACGGGCTCCATGCGCGCCAGAATGTCTTCGGCTAGATGGCATTTGACCTGATGCCCGTCAGCAAGGGTTTGAACCGGTGGTACATGCGACTCGCAGCGCCCATCCGGGACTTCAGATTTCCAGCGACACCGTGTCTGAAACGGGCAGCCCGGCGGCGGATTCATGGCCGAAGGGATGTCACCTTCAAGCACGATATGCTGCTTCTCGACCGAAGTGTCCGCGATGGGCACCGCGCTCAGCAGGGCCTCGGTATAGGGATGATAGGGTGGGCTAAAGACCTGATCTGTGGTGCCCAGTTCAACCACGTGGCCCAGATACATGACCATCACCCGGTCGCTGAGATAACGCACGATGGACAGGTCATGGCTGATGAACAGCAAAGTTGTTTTCTGTTCGCGCTGAATTTCCATCAGAAGATCGGTCACGGCGGCCTGCACCGACACATCCAGAGCCGAGACAGGTTCATCCGCGACAACGATACGGGCGTCGCCCGCAAAGGCCCGGGCAATACCCACTCGCTGTTTCTGGCCACCCGACAGCTGACGCGGCATCCGGTCGGCGAAGGCGCGGGGCAGCTTCACCAGATCCAGCAATTCAAGCATCCGCTTCTTACGCTCGGCCTCAGAGTTTCCGACACCAAAGATCTCCAATGCGCGGATGATTTGGCGCCCAACGGTCATCGACGGGTTCAGCGTGTCGAACGGGTTCTGGAACACCATCTGAACCTCGCCAACAGTCTTGGCGTCGCGCTCTTCGATCGGGACATCTTCGATGTTGCGATTGTCCAGAAGAATCTGGCCGTCGGTTGCCGTTTCCAGGCCCATCAGAACTTTCGCAAAGGTGGACTTGCCGCAGCCGGATTCGCCCACGATGGCCAGCGTTTCGGATTCATGCGCCTCGAAACTCAGCGTCTCGTTGGCTTTCACAACTTTCTTCTCACCACCGCCAAACAGGGCGTTTGCTGCAACCTCATAATACTTCTTGAGGTTGTCCATCTTCAGAACGGTCCGACCAATCTCGGCCTTCTCTTTCTGCTCGCCCACGGTGATCGGAGCGTTCCAGTCGATCTCCTGGAACTTCAGACAACGTGTGTGGTGCCGGTCATTCCCAGGCACGGCCTCCATCAGGATGTCCTTGGCGTCACAACGGCCTTCCTCGAAATAGTCACAGCGCGGGCCGAAATTGCAACCTGGGGGGCGTTCATGGGGTAGGGGGAAGTTCCCCGGAATAGCCACCAGTGGGCGCGA
The DNA here is from genome assembly GCA_030426685.1 of Alphaproteobacteria bacterium. Classification (GTDB taxonomy): domain Bacteria; phylum Pseudomonadota; class Alphaproteobacteria; order Rhodobacterales; family Rhodobacteraceae; genus Ruegeria. Next base: position 90,855 of record JAUHYC010000001.1, on the reverse strand, counting down.
GTTCTTGTCAGCCCCCGGTAACGGGATCGAACGGAACAGCGCCTGTGTATATGGGTGCTGCATCTCGTCGAATACATCTTTGATCGAGCCGCGCTCAACCGCTTCGCCAGAATACATCACACACAACCGGTCGCAGGTTTCCAGCACCAGACCAAGGTTGTGCGAGATAAACAGCATCGAAGTGCCGTATTTCTTACCCAGGTCCTTGACCAATTCGACAACGGCCGCTTCGACAGTCACGTCGAGCGCCGTGGTGGGTTCATCAAGGATCAACAACGACGGTTTAGACATAAGCGCCATCGCGATTACGATCCGCTGTTGCTGACCACCAGACAGCTGATGCGGGAACGAGTTCAGCATCCGCTCGGGGTCTGGCAGGCGCACATCGGTGACCACTTCCAACGCGCGGGCATAAGCTTCTTCCTGCCCCACACCCTCGTGGATCATCGGCACTTCCATCAGTTGTTTGCCGATCTTCATCGCCGGGTTCAGCGATGCCATCGGCTCCTGATAAATCATCGCGATTTCATTGCCGCGAATGTCGCGCAGCTCTTCGGTGGTCATCTCGCTCAGGTCGCGACCTTTAAACTTGATCGAACCACCGACAATGCGCCCGTTTTTGCCCAGATCCTGCATGACACCCAGCGCAACGGTGGATTTACCACAACCGGATTCCCCGACCAGTCCGACGGCTTCACCGGGTTGCACGCTGACCGAGAAATCCATAACGGCAGGAATTTCCCTCAGACGGGTGAAGAATGATATCGACAGCTTGTCGATTTCCAGAATTGGCCCGTCATAATCCGCCATCTTGTTCATCTTGCATCTCCTCGCGAGAGTCCGGGGGATCCCCTTCATCTGGCTAAAAATATCTTGGGGGTCCGGGGGCAAAGCCCCCGGCCTTGATCACATCAGTCCTTGAGACTTTCCTCACGCAGACCATCTGCCAGCAGGTTCAAACCAAGAACCAATGACAACAGTGCAAGCGCGGGGGGCAGGGCAGGGTGCAGGTAAATCGACAGCAGCTTGCGCCCCTCATTGATCGTAGATCCCCAATCCGGGCTTTCCGGCGGCAGGCCGAGCCCAAAGAAGCCCAATGTTCCCAGAAGGATGGTGGTGTAGCCAATCCGCAAACAGAAATCGACGATCAGCGGACCGCGTGCGTTGGGCAGGATTTCCCACAACATAATGTACCACGGACCTTCGCCCCGGGTCTGGGCCGCCGCTACGTAGTCTCGGGTTTTGATGTCCAGCGCCAGGCCACGCACGATACGGAACACCGTGGGCGAGTTAACGAAGACCACCGAGACGAAAACAACCAGTATGCCGCCGGGGATGTCGAACAGATCCAGATATGTTGGCAGGCCCCAGATGCGATAGCTGTCGGTGTTGATGATGTAGCCACCGGTTGAGATGAGCGACAGGTACAACCAGATCGCAACACCCAAAACCCCGATCAGCAGCGGCGTCCGAAAGTTGGGGCGCGTGTAGTAGCGTGAGTTCAACAGAACGCCGAGGAAGATGATCGGGAACACGAACAGGATCGCCGCCATATAGTTCGGCACACCTGTTGCAACGATTTCAGGCGTAACCAGAAGATAGAACAGCAGGATCACCGGGAACGCCAGGATCAGGTTTGCCAGAAACGAAAGGAGGGTATCCAGTCGTCCCCCGTAGTAACCCGCGGGCAGACCCAGTGTGATACCAACCATGAAGGCAAACATCGTCGCCAATGGAGCGATCTGAACCACGATCCACGCACCCTTGACCATCCGGCTAAAAACATCACGTGCAAGGTTGTCGCCACCCAGCAGATACCATGCGTACTGACCGTCCTCCAGATTGGGCAGCGGCGTACCGGGGACCTTGTTCTTCATGCCCGAGACCTGCGTCAGCGGGTCGTGGGTCACGATCAGATCAAGCGCGCCGAATATCCCTGTAAAGACCCAGAACATCACAAGGCCAAAGCCGATCATGCCGATGGGACTGTCAAACAGCTTACCATAGAGACCCAGCTTGCGTTTGAACGCAATCGACATCGCATAAAGGATGATCAGCGAAAGCCACACAGGCAGGAATTGCTGTGATATTGCGCCGATGATGCCGGCACTCGTACCCATCGCAATGCCTAGGACAACATAGGCAACCAGGACGCCTACGCTCGCCAGAAAGCTATAGCGCAGCGCAGTTTGTATCAGGATCCGAATGCTCGAGCTTGAGGTCAGGGTGCCATCCGCGTTCACGATCATCTGATCTTCGGGCAGTACGATGCTGGCCAGCATCCAGACGATGATGGACAAGACCATCAGCCCCAGCGCAATGGCCAGAATTGGGTTCAGAAAGGCGATAGAGCCGGTCCAACTCAAAGGTTCCATGTTCTATCTCCTTTACGAAATGCGAATGCGCGGGTTGAGGTAGACATAGCCGATATCCGAAATCAGCTGCGTCACCAGCACCACAAAGACCGACACGACCGAAATAGCCAGCAGCAGCTGGATGTCGTTGTTGCCCGCCGCCTGAACAAGAGCCCAACCAAAGCCCTTGTAGTTGAACAGCGTCTCAACGATCACCACGCCGTTCAGCAGCCACGGGAACTGCAGCATGATCACGGTGAACGGTGCGATCAGCGCATTGCGCAGCGCGTGTTTCATGACGATGTTGGGGAACGAAACCCCTTTGAGGCGCGCGGTCCGGATGTATTGCGCCGTCATCACCTCGGTCATCGAGGCGCGGGTCATCCGGGCGATATAGCCCATCCCATATAGTGCAATCGTCAGAACCGGCAGAAAGAAATTCTCGAATGTCGGATTTTCCATCGCTTGCGTTGCGGTCCCCTTGAACCATTTCAGACCCACGGCGGATGAGGTGAAGATTGCGATGAAAATGACGCCCGAGACATATTCAGGGGTCGCGGTGGTGGTGATTGCGAAGGTCGAAAGTGTCCGGTCTGTCGCCGAGCCTTCCCTCATGCCCGCCAGAATACCGAGGATCAGCGCTGAAGGGACCATCAACAGCATCACCCAGAACATCAACCGCCCGGTCAAACCCAACCGGGTTCCAACGACGGTCGACACCTCTTCTTTGAACACGGTGGAATATCCCCAGTATCCCTGAAGGATGCCACAGAATTTCGGCGACTCTTCGGCTGTTTTGCCTGGAAGAATACATCGTCCCTGAACGGTGCCATCTTCATTTGTATGTCGGTACGAGGGTAGAATACCCAGCCATTCGCCATATTTTATCGGCGTTGCCTGTAGATATCCGTTCTTTTCCAGATAGCTTTCGACTTGCTCATCCGACATCCGGAAGTTGCCCTGCGTTTTCGCAAGCTTTTCGAGGTTTGGGTAGAGATTGGTCAGAAAGAATACCAAGAACGTCAGGCACAGTGCTGTCAAAAGCATGATGCCGACGCGCTTTAGAATAAAGAGTCCCATAGTAGCCCCTGTTGGTCGGCCAGCGTGAATTCCATAAAGTTTCACGCGTCGCTGTTTTTATGGTCGCCGCATTCAGGACGAAAGAGCCGCGCCAGAATGGCGCGGCCGGTTTTTTGTTTGATTCAGGAAACGATGCCGAACTTATAGAGCTGCGGAAGATCCGCAATGTGCTTTTCAACACCGACAAGATTGTCGCGGTGGTGGCGCATGGCGGTCCGCCAATAGGGCTGAATGACCACGCCTTCGTCGATCATGATCGCCTGCAGTTTGGCCATCACTTCTCGGCGCTGATCCACATCGGCAATCGAATTTGCCTCAGCCAGCAGAGCGTCAAACTCCGCATTGGCAAAACCGGATTCGTTCCAGGCTACACCCGATTTGTAGGCCAGAGCCAAAACCTGTGTGCCCAGCGGACGGTGGTTCCAGTTGGTCGACGAATAGGGGTACTTGGTCCAGTCGTTCCAGAAGGTCGAGCCGGGCAGAACCGTATGTTTGGCCTTGATGCCCGCGTCATTCAGCTGAGCAACCACTGCTGCAGTGGTGTTGCGGCGCCAATCGTCGTCGATGGACTGAACTTCATGTTCGAAATCGCCCATGCCTGCTTCGTCCATGAGGGCTTTGGCACCAGCTGGGTCGTAGGGAATCCGGGTCACCGCGGAATCATGTTCCGGGTGCATCGGACCTACGTGGCAGTTATCGGCAGGAATGCCGTAACCCGACATGCCCAACTCCAGGCAGACCTCGTTGTCCACGGCCATGGCAAGCGCCTGACGCACCCGCTTGTCGCCATAGATTTTGTTGCCGTCGGCGTCTTCAGCCAGCTGGTTTGGACGGATGACGATGGTAAAGCCCGATGGGATTTCGGAACGGGTCAGGCCGATACCGTCAAAGATATCGACGAATTCACCAACCGATTCCCAGTTCATGTCGATTTCTTCCGCCTCGTAAGCGGCCAGGAAGGCTGCTGGGTCAGTGCCATAATCGATGAACTCGATCCGGTCGACATAGCCGCCTTTGCCCGCCTCATAGCCCCACCAATCGTGGCCTTCGTTGCGAACCAGAACGCCTTTCACACCAACTTCGTGGCTTTCAGGCAGCATAAAGCCGGTGCCAACTGGGTTGGAGAGCATGTCGTTTGCGTCGAAACTGCTGTGCACGATGGCTGCCGGATAGTCGGCCATGCCTGGAATAATCGTGATGTCCGGCGCGTTACACTTCAGCTTCACGGTGTGGGAGTCGACAACGGTGATTGCACCATCTGCGGCTTTTTGTGTGCCCTCGTCCATAAGCGACGCCATACGGGAGGCCATCGAGTTGCCTTCCAGCGACCCATCGCACCAGCCTTCGATATTGCGTGCTACGTCTTCGGCCGTGAAATCGTCGCCATTGTTCCATTTAACACCTTGGCGGACGTTCAACGTGTATTCGGTGGCGTCGTCATTGGCCTCCCAGCTTTCCAGAAGCATCGGCTTGAAGGTACCGTCGTTGTTGTATTCGACGAGATACTCCAGCCAACCCGCCGTGAAGGTCGCGATCTGTGTCCAGTCATAGGTCCGCGGGTCCTTGAGCGCGCGAACTTCCATCTGATAGCGGATGGTGCCGCCGCGCTGGGGCTCCTGTGCTGCTGCCGGTGATTGCAGGCCGATCATGCCATAGGCCGCCGGAACCGCGACGCCCAGAGCTGTGACGCGGGCCAGGAATTCACGACGGCTCAGATTGCCCTCACGATATTCCTTGGCGTGCATCTCTGCAGCCCAATGCATCGGCTTTCCGTTGATTGTCTGGTTTTCCATAGATGTCTCCCTGTGACATTGTATTTCTTGGTCAGTTGGTTTCTTTGATTGATTGAGCCAGGCCCTACAGGTGCCGGATTTTGCCGGGTCCCATGGCCGAGGGCTTGGTATTTGGATTTCTTTGCATCCCCATACCGACATTCCGCACCAGTTTCAGATTAACGTCAATGTAAGAAATCGTCATCATTTGTACAAAAGCGACATATATGAAAAAAGTCGGTCCGGATGCGTTTCAATCTGAAACTCATCGGATTGCCGCTAGCAGATCATTCGAGTCAATCTTATTGGATGCTTCAGGTGTTTTGGGCAAGCTTCTGTTATCGCGTCAATTTTTACCAGTTGGTTCAAACTGAGGCATTTACACGGCGCCACGCCTTCATTCGGGCTCGGAACCAGGTTCGTTGCCGCTTCGCGAATTGACGCGTTGCAATCGTAGCGCGCACTCTCGCATCGTCGAGAGTCAACCGTCCTTCGAGACAGGCCATCAACTCTGGCACGCCTATCGCTTTGAAGGCGGGGAGGCTGGGATCGTGGCGGTCAGCCATCGCAGCGACCTCATCCATGGCGCCATGCTCAAGCATCTGATCGAACCGACGATTGATGCGGTTCAACAGCCAGTCTTTTTCGGCGTCGAACACGATTGGAACAGTCTGCCTGAGGTCCAGGACCGGCGGCGGTGTGTCCGCCTGCCATTCTGTCAGCGATCGGTAGGTTGCATGTTGCACTTCCCATGCGCGCTGAACGCGGGCACGATTGCGGGTATCCAGCCCGCCTAACGTCCGGGCGTCGACACCTTCGATCAGGTCCGCCAGAGACAGTGCATCGGCCTGCGCCCGGATTTCGGGTGGCGTCGCGGGGATATCCGCCATCCCCTCGGTGAGCGCGGTGAAATAGAGCCCGGTCCCGCCCACGATGATCGGGCGCGGTTCATGGGACAGTAGCGGAGTGACCTCACGCAACCAATGCCCAGTGGAGTAGGTCTGGTCACAGGCGACATGGCCATAGAGCAGATGCGGCACGCGCGCCTCATCTTCTGGCGAGGGGCGGGCCGAAATGACGCGCCAGCAGTCATAGACCTGGCTGGCGTCGGCATTTACGATCACGCCTCCACAACGCTCGGCAATCATCAATGCCAGCGCTGATTTACCCGAAGCTGTGGGCCCGGCAATGAGTACCGGTTTGTTGTCGGGAATCGGGGGCAACTGGCTCCAAAGCCGGTCGGCAGTGTTGTCGGCCATCAGTGGTTGCCCCATTCCTGACTATCCGCATTGAACCTGCGGAGGTTTTGCTTCATTTTGCGCCGGAAAATAACCCCGTGCCAGCCCGGAGCGCAACATGACCCTTTCCCCTTCGATCGAAGCCGCTGAGACCCCGAACACAAAGTACAATCGCGTGATGCTGAAAATCTCGGGCGAGGCCTTGATGGGTGATCAGGGATTCGGCCTGCATCCACCAACCGTTCAACGCATCGCGCAAGAGGTCAAATCGGTCCATGATCTGGGGGTCGAGATTTGTATGGTAATCGGTGGCGGCAACATATTCCGCGGGCTCAGCGGATCGGCGCAGGGGATGGAGCGGACGACGGCCGACTATATGGGCATGCTGGCAACGGTAATGAACGCGCTGGCAATGCAGTCGGCATTGGAAGGCGTTGGGGTGTTTACGCGTGTGATCTCGGCCATTCGCATGGATGAGGTCTGTGAACCCTACATTCGCCGCCGCGCCGTGCGCCACCTTGAGAAAAAGCGGGTCTGCATCTTTGCCGCGGGAACCGGGAACCCGTATTTCACCACAGACACAGCCGCCACGTTGCGCGCGAATGAAATGGCTTGCGAGGCGATTTTCATGGGCAAGAACGGGGTTGACGGTGTCTACGACAAAGATCCCAAAACCCATGCGGATGCGGTGCGGTATGACAGCGTTAGCTATGACGATGTGCTGGCCAAGCGGCTGCGGGTCATGGATGCCTCTGCCATCGCGCTGGCGCGCGACAACAACCTGCCCCTGATTGTATTTGGCTTGGATGAGCCCGGCGGGTTCCGGGGCATTCTGGCGGGTGAAGGCACCTATACCAAAGTGCAGGGCTAACGCCTGGGGCGGTGAAGGTCACTGATCGTAATAGCGGTTATATTCCAGCAGCTTGGAGCGATACGCTGGTGTTCTCCAACCCCACTTGACGGGCGTTGAACAGCGCTGCTTACTGGCGGCGCATCCGTGTGAACGGCTATTGGGGAGGGAGCACCTGCCATGAGCACTTTGGATATCGAATATGTACGCGCGCAGTTTCCAGCCTTTTCTGAGCCAGATCTGCAAGGGCAGGCGTTTTTTGAGAATGCGGGTGGTTCTTACACCTGCAAACCCGTGATTGACCGGCTGTTCCGATTCTACACGCAACGCAAGGTCCAACCTTACGCACCATACGCTGCCAGCCAACTCGGCGGCGCTGAAATGGACGAAGCGCGCACGCGTCTGGCCGCGATATTGGGCGTCGAAACCGACGAGTTGAGCTTTGGCCCTTCTACCACGCAAAACACCTATGTGCTTACACAGGCTTTTCGGCAGTGGATGCAGCCCGGCGATGCGATTGTCGTGACCAATCAGGATCACGAGGCCAACTCCGGGCCATGGCGTCGTCTCGCCGATGAGGGGATCGAGATCCGCGAATGGCAGATTGACCCCGAAAGTGGCGGGTTGAACCCGCAGGATCTGGAAAACCTACTGGACGAGCGTGTTCGGCTGGTGTGCTTTCCCCACTGCTCGAACGTCGTGGGCGAGATCAATCCGGTAACCGAGATCACCGCGATTGCGCACGCAGCAGGTGCATTCGTCTGTGTGGACGGCGTTTCATACGCGCCGCATGGATTTCCGAATGTGGGCGATCTGGGCCCGGATATCTACCTGTTCTCGGCTTACAAGACATATGGCCCGCATCAGGGCTGCATGGTCATTCGGCGCAGCTTGGGTGAGATGCTGCCCAATCAGGCCCACTTTTTCAACGGGGATACGCTGTACAAGCGCTTTACCCCGGCAGGGCCGGATCACGCACAGATTGCGGCAAGTGCCGGGATGGCAGATTATATTGAGCAGCTTTGCGACCACCATGGTGGCCCCGAAACCGGTGCGGCCGCGCGCGGCGCGTTTGTTCATGACCTGATGCGCGCGCATGAAGTTTCGTTGCTACAGCCCGTTCTCAATGCGCTCGCTGATCGCAACTCCCTACGTCTTATTGGCCCCGCAGATGCCAAGCAACGCGCCCCGACCGTCGCCGTGGCGCTGAATACCGCAGCCGAACCGGTTGCCGCAGAGTTGGCTAAATTTGGCGTGATGGCCGGTGGTGGCGATTTCTACGCGGTGCGCCCGCTACAGGCGATGGGGGTCGATCCCGAACAGGGCGTGCTACGGCTCAGCTTTACGCACTATACGAACCAAAAGGAAATTCATCAGCTTTTGGAGGCGCTTGACCGCGTTTTGTGATCCACTTCGCGCGCTTTGCCGTAGACTGAAAAAACACGGGGCAAAACATGGCAACCGGACAGTCTGCAATCATTCTGTGGTATCGCCGCGATCTTCGGCTGAGCGATCATCCCGCTCTTAGTGCGGCCATTCAATCGGGCCGGCCTATCCTGCCTGTGTTCATTTTGGATAATCAGGTTCTGTCACTGGGCGCTGCTCCCAAGTGGCGTTTGGGGCTGGGGCTGGAGGCATTTTCCCGTACGCTCGAACAATTGGGCAGTCGTCTGATCCTGAGGCGCGGTGATGCGCAAGAGGTGCTTCAACAGCTGGTGGCGGAAACCGGGGCAGGTGGTGTTTATTGGACGCGGGCATATGATCCTGGTTCGATCAAGCGAGATACGCGCGTCAAGGCCGCTCTGACAAAACAGGGTGTCGAGGCACGATCTTTCGCCGGGCATCTGTTGTTCGAGCCTTGGGAGGTCGCAACCAAAGCAGGTCAACCCTTCCGCGTGTTCACTCCGATGTGGCGATCTGTGCGAGGCCGGGACGTTCCGCCGCCCGATCCACGGCCCACACGGTTTATGACACCTCAAAGCTGGCCAGTATCGGAAAAGCTCTCCGATTGGGGACTTGGACAGGGTATGGAACGTGGTGGTCGTATAGTCCGCCCCTTTATTCGCCCGGGTGAAGACTCGGCCCTGGACCAATTGGATACCTTTCTGGACCAGTTAGGCGCGTATTCAGAGCGAAGAGATCGACTGGATAAGCCCGGCACAACCGACCTTTCGGAATATCTGTCCCTGGGCGAAATCGGGCCAAGAACCATATTGCATCGGGTGCAGGCCGCCGCACAGATGGGAAGCTTGGGAACCGAGGAGTTCTTACGCCAGTTGGTTTGGCGTGAATTTGCCTACCACTTGATGTTTCACTGGCCGCATCTGCTGACCAGCAACTGGAAACCGGAATGGGATGGATTTCCGTGGAACACTGACAAAGATTTGCCGGAGGTGCAGGCCTGGAGACAGGCGCGGACAGGGGTGCCTGTGGTCGACGCGGGGTTGCGGCAGATGTATGTCACGGGCCGGATGCACAACCGTGCGCGGATGATTGTTGCAAGCTATTTGACCAAGCATCTGACAACGCATTGGAAAATCGGGATGAACTGGTTTGCCGAATGCCTGGTTGACTGGGATCCAGCCGCAAATGCGATGGGGTGGCAATGGGTGGCGGGCTCAGGGCCCGACGCGTCCCCCTTTTTTCGAATCTTCAATCCCGAGACGCAGCGGCAACGCTTTGACCCTAAAGAGAAATATGTTCATAAATGGATCGCCGAAGGGCAGACCGACCCACCCGAGACTGCATTGGCGTATTTCAACGCAATACCGCGGCGCTGGAGACTGTCGTCAGATGATGAGTACCCCGAGCCTGTGGTTGACCTGAAAGAAGGTCGTAACCGCGCGCTGCGCCTCTATGAGCACGTAAAAAGCCAGTAAGGAACTGAAAACTTGCCATAAACCGAATCCCGTCCTAGCTTTGTTACGCAACCGCAGAGGGGAGAGCGGATGTTGCTGACGTCTACGGAAGGGCAGGACAACCTGCCAAGGTATTTTGCTCAGGTCTTCAAGATGTTGAACCGGATGGAGTGCGGTCGGCTCGACATAGTTTTGCCGGATGGCCGTATCTTCCGTGCTGACGCGCCCAAACCTGGCCCTGTCGCCCACGTGGATATACATGACCCAGAGGTGTTTGCCCGTCTGGTGCGTGAGGGTGAGCTGGGATTTTCGGACGCCTATCTGGAAGGCGATTGGAGCACGCCCGATCTGCGCAGTTTCATGGACCTTGTGCATCTTGGTACGGAAACAGTTTACGATGACTTCACCGGTAAATTCCTGGTCCGTGCCTACGAACGCCTCCGGTTCTGGCTGCATCGTAACAACCGATCGCAGGCGAAGAAGAACATCTCGTACCACTATGATCTAGGAAATGATTTCTATGGACTGTGGCTGGATGACACGATGACCTATTCCAGTGCCATATTTGAAACCGGTCAGGAAAGTCTCGAAAAAGCGCAGACGGCGAAATATGCCAGCCTGGTTGACGAAATGGGCGCCAAACCCGGCGACCACATCCTGGAGATCGGTTGTGGTTGGGGCGGGTTTGCCGAATATGCTGCCAAGGAGCGCGGCCTTCGGGTCACCGGCCTGACCATCAGTCAAGAGCAGCTGAAGTTTGCGAAAGAGCGCATTGAAAAGGCTGGTCTTTCCGATCTTGTTGAATTCAAGCTGCAGGATTATCGGGACGAGCAGGGCCAATATGATGGAATTGCCTCAATCGAGATGTTCGAAGCCGTGGGGCAAAAATACTGGCCTGCCTATTTCGATACTGTGCGCGATCGTTTGAAACCCGGTGCTCAGGCAACACTGCAAATTATTACCGTCGCAGATCATCGGTGGGATATCTACAAGAATGGCGTTGATTTCATTCAGAAATACATCTTTCCCGGAGGAATGCTTCCGGCGCCGTCCGTTCTGAAAGATCACATTGGTAGGGCGGGATTGAGTGTCGTGCACTCGAAGGAGTTTGGCAAAAGTTACGATCTGACCCTGCGGCGCTGGTATGAGACATTCAATGCCAAATGGGATCAGATCTCGGAGTTGGGCTTTGATGAGCGTTTCCGCCGCATGTGGAATTATTATCTGACCGCCTGTGGCGCAGCCTTTGACACCGGCAATTGTGATGTGACACAGATCACAATAGCCAAACCCAGTTAAAGACGGAAAAACCGAATGCCTACAGCCTCACGTCTCGTTGCTGCCCTGTGTTTGTTAGTGGTGGCATTCCTCGTGTCGAGCATGGTGATCAATAATGGGGAAGAGGGAAAGGACTATGGCTATTTCACCTACGTCAACATTGCGCTGGGAGTTGTCTGTGGCTGGGTGATCATGGGCAAGCGCGCAGGGCGAGGCTGGACCGCCGCTGTGAACAATGGTTTGACCGGTGTTGCCGCATTGGTGTTCTGGGGCCTGTTCGTGCAGGGCACGTATGAAATGTTCAGCCAGGCCATGCGTCATCGCTTTGGCGGCCCGTTCGAGGCATTGCTGGCGATATTCAAGCTCGGCGTGGAGTACGGAGAGCAGCTGATACTGCCCCAGATTCTCTGGACATTGGCCATAGGTGCAGTGATCAGCGGTGTGTTGACCGAAATCGCGTTTCGCCGCTGGCGATAATCATACTCTTCCCGGCAGAGGCGCAGGACCATGACTGATCTGTTTTTCTATGGCACTCTGCGGCATTTGCCCCTGCTCGAACTGGTATTGGGGCGCCCGTTGTCCGAATTGACGATATATTCGGCTTCTTTGCGCGACCACGCGGTCTACGGCGTCAAAGAGCAGGCTTTTCCTATGATTTTGCAGGAAGCCAACAGTATCGCCACCGGCGTTGTCGCGCATGGTCTGTCTACCGAAGACCTGAAGAGGCTGACTTATTACGAAGGCGGTTTCGACTATGACCTGCGCCTGCGGATAGTTGAGCGAGATGACGGTTCAACAGTTGAGGCTAGTGTGTTCTACCCTCAGCCCGATCTCTGGACACCGGATCGGCCCTGGTCGCTACAGGAATGGGCCGAAAAATGGGGTGAGGTGAGCGTATTGGCGGCCGAAGAGGTTATGGCCCATTACGGACGGGTCGACGCGGCAAAAATCGCGCGTAGCTTTCCCGCCATACGAACCCGCGCATGGGCCCGGCTGGCAGCACGGCATCGCAAAGGCGTGGATCAACGAGATATTCAGCAAGACGTGGTCCTGCACTGTCACACGCGCGCCTATGTCGATTATTTCGGAATGGACGAGGTTGATCTGCAGCATCGCAAAAATGATGGTGAGATGGGGCCGGTATTGCATCGCAGCGGGCTCATGCAGGGAGCGGCCGTCATTGTTCTGCCCTATGATCCGGTGCGCGACACTGTTTTGCTGATCGAACAGTTCCGCGCGCCGGTTTATCTGATCGACGACCCGGAACCCTGGATGTGGGAACCGGTGGCGGGTATGATCGACCCGGGCGAAACCCCCGAGCAAACCGCCCACCGTGAGACTCAGGAAGAGGCGCAGATTACGTTGACCAACTTGGAGTATGCAGGCGGTGCCTACACTTCCAGCGGAACGTCAACTGAATATGCCTATCTCTACATCGGACTGGGGGATCTGACAGAAACGGTTGAATGTGGAGGGCTGGCGACCGAAGGCGAAGATATTCGCAGCAAAATCCTACCATTCGACGACTTCATGAGCCGGGTGGAAGCCCATGATTTCAAGAACCTGCCGCTTTTGATGCTGGCGCATTGGCTGGCGCGACACCGCGATCGGCTGCGCGGGTAGCTATCGCGGCTTGTGGTTGCGGCAGGCCACCTGTAAATCTTCCGCGATACCAAATGACAAGAGGGCGCCATGCGCATTGCACGAGACCTTGCCGACGCGGTCGGACACACACCTTTGATCCGGTTGCGCCGCATCAGTGATGAAACGGGTTGCGAAATTCTTGGCAAGGCCGAGTTCATGAATCCGGGCCAGTCGGTGAAAGATCGTGCGGCGCTGTATATTATCCGTGATGCGATCGCGCGTGGCGATCTGAAACCGGGTGGTACGATTGTTGAGGGGACCGCAGGCAATACCGGTATCGGGTTGGCATTGGTTGGAGCTTCGATGGGATTCAAGACGGTGATCGTGATCCCCGAGACCCAATCGGAAGAGAAAAAAGACATGCTCCGTCTGGCCGGGGCGCAACTGGTGCAAGTGCCTGCTGCTCCGTATCGTAACCCTAATAACTTTGTGCATTATTCTCGCCGTCTGGCTGAGGAATTGGCGCAGAGCGAACCCAATGGTGCGATCTGGGCGAACCAGTTTGACAATGTGGCCAACCGTCAGGCGCATGTTGAAACAACAGGTCCCGAAATCTGGGAACAGACCGGCGGTAAGGTTGATGGCTTTGTCTGCGCTGTCGGTTCGGGCGGGACGCTTGCGGGTGTCGCCGAGGCGCTGCAACCCAAAGGTGTCAAGATCGGTCTGGCCGATCCGATGGGGGCCGGGCTGTATTCTTATTACACAACAGGTGAGATCGCGATGGAGGGGGGCTCGATTGCGGAAGGCATCGGCCAGGTGCGTGTAACAAAGAACCTTGAGGGGTTCACACCCGATCACTCCTACCAGATCACCGACAACGAAGCGCTGCCCTACATCTTCAACCTTCTGCGCGAAGAGGGGCTGGTGATGGGTGGCTCGACCGCAATCAACATGGCAGGTGCAGTACGTTTGGCGAAAGAGATGGGGCCGGGGCATACGATCGTGACGATCCTCTGCGACTATGGCACCCGATATCAATCCAAACTGTTCAACCCCGAATTCCTGCGCGAGAAAGAGCTGCCAGTGCCTGATTGGATGACCGAGGCACCGCGCAGTATACCTGGCGTGTTCGAGGACGTGTGATGCTGACGCAGGTCCGCCTGTTTCTGGCCCTTGTTGCAATCTGCCTGATTGGTCTGGGTGGACCCGCTTCTGCTCAACTGACGGATCAGCAGAGCGAGTATTACAAGAGTTGGGTCAGTACGGCGGACCGGGCCGAATCGGTTATTGAGGCCAATCGTGCATCGAACGCATCGCTTGAAAATCTGCGTTCGGAAATAAATGTTTACAGGGATGACTTCAACCAGGCCCGCAGCGCCAATACGGAACGCATTCAGACGCTGGAAAACCAGCTAAAGGCACTGGGGCCTAAACCGGAAGAAGGGGCAAGCGAGCCCGAAGACATTGCCAATCTTCGGGCGCATCTGGAAAGTCAGTTGGATAGCTTGAGAGTTCCGCGGATCATCTCTGAAGAGGCTTACAGCCGTGCAAATGGGCTGATCAGCGAAATTGATCAAATAATTCGTGAACGGCAAAAGAAAGAACTCCTGGAGCGCGGTCCATCCCCGCTTAATCCGGCCCATTGGGGACCGGCCTGGGCTGACGTGACTGAAGCGGCACGCAGTCTGGTCAATGAAACATTTGAGAATGTGCGTTCAGACGTTTTCAAGGAACAGCTTCATGATCGTGGGCTACAGATTCTGATCCTGTTGGCGATTGCGAGCGTGTTGCTGTTGTACGGTCGGACGTGGTCTGAGAAAGGCGGTGATTACTTAAGACGGCTAGGTGGTTCAGGTAGCGGGGTTTGGACTTTTGTCGTCTCTCTATTGCGAATTCTTTTGCCTTGGATCGGCGTGGTCTTGTTGACCCAAGCCGTCTCTCTGACAGGTGTATTGGGACTGCGCGGTAGTTTCCTGTTTCAGGAAATCCCTTACTGGGCCGCAATCCTCTTCTACTTTGACTGGATCGGGCGGCAGATCTTCCTGATGGGTCAGGCGCAGGACTTCAAACGCTTGTCCGCCGCAAGAATCAAGGAGTTGCGCGTTTACGTCGATCTGCTTGCCGTGATGCTGATTTTGCACGAATTGGCGAAATTATTCGAGCAGGTCGAAAATATCTCGGACGCGACGCGGGCGGTCGTTGGGTTTCCAGTTATTGTTCTGAGTTCGCTGCTGTTGCTGAGAATTCGCCAGATTCGTCAACCCGTAGGTGAGACTGAAAACGACGAAACCCCGACTGGGCGGGCAGCAGGCTTTAGCCAACTGGTTGAATTTATCCGACGCGCGTTATTTCTGTTAGGGGTCGTTACGCCGGTTCTGGCGGCTGTCGGTTTCACCAACGCGGCTGAAGGCATTGTATTTCCCACCATCAAAACATTGGTGTTGATTACCGCGCTGGTCATTTTTCAACGTTTCATTGCGATGGTCTATGGATGGATCATGGGGCAGGGCGAGGCATCGCAGGACTCGCTGTTTTCCGTTCTGGTCGGGTTCATTCTCGCGATCCTGTCACTGCCGATACTCGCCCTGTATTGGGGCGCGCGGGAATCCGATCTGAGTGAGGCTTGGTCGCGCGTCGCGCAAGGGTTCGACATCGGCGGCGTCACGGTTTCCCCCAGCAATTTTCTGACTTTTGTCGCCATCTTTGCGATCGGCTACACACTGACACGACTGCTGCAAAGCGGCCTGCGTAATTCGCTTCTGCCGAAAACCAACATTGATCCGGGCGGTCAGAACGCCATCGTCGCCGGGACCGGCTATGTTGGTATCTTCTTCGCGGCATTGGCTGCCATCATTGTGGCCGGTTTTGATCTATCCTCTCTGGCGATCGTCGCAGGAGCCTTGTCGGTTGGTATCGGTTTTGGTCTGCAGACCATCGTTTCGAACTTTGTCTCAGGCATCATTTTGTTGGTCGAGCGTCCGATCTCGAAAGGAGATTGGATCGATGTGAACGGGATGATGGGATATGTCCGCGATATCTCGGTCCGGTCCACGCGGATCGAGACGTTCGACCGGACGGACGTCATTGTTCCCAACTCAGACCTGATTAGTGGGGTTGTCACCAATTATACGCGCGGCAACACGATCGGCCGGGTGATCGTGCCGGTCGGAGTGGCTTATGGCACGGATACACGCATGATCGAGAGGATCCTGGGTGAAATCGCCAATGCCCACCCAATGGTGCTGGCGAACCCGGCGCCCAGCGTTGTGTTCCAGGGCTTTGGCGCGGATTCGCTGGACTTCGAGATCCGAGCGATCCTGCGAGATGTGAATTGGGCTCTGTCGGTCAAGTCCGACATAAACCACGAGATCAACCGTCGTTTCGTGGAAGAAGGGATCGAGATTCCCTTTGCTCAGCGCGATATCTGGCTGCGCAACGCCGAAGTGTTGCGGAACACAGATGCACAAGTACCAAAGACCGAAACGCCCGAAAGGGAAGCTACCGCAGATCGTCATTCGGGCCCTGTTAAGTTGACCGATACGGACCTGGACCCTGATGACGGGGATGAGCCGTAATTCTGCTGTAATCGGGCCTTGCAAATCCGGTTTCTATGGTCCAAATATCGCCGGCACGGAGAGGTGGCCGAGTGGTCGAAGGCGCACGCCTGGAAAGTGTGTAGGCGGGAAACCGTCTCCAGGGTTCGAATCCCTGTCTCTCCGCCATTCCACTACGTGACAATTGCCCATTGGTAGTTGCTCAACCGCAGTCAGACTGACTTTGGAATTACAAATTGGTTTGGCAATGCCAATTGCATGAAAACCAGAGCGGCCCCGAAATTCCATATCGGATCAAGCCATCCACCAGCTCAGAAATTGTGCAATTGATTGAGATAACTGGCCAGTGGACACACAATTTCTGTTGAACTAGGGTTTTCTTGCTTAACGTGTGCAGGCAAAGCATGAAGCAACAGAATAGTGAAGGTAGGAGACGTAGTGAGTAAGATTGGTATTCTTTCGATTTGTCTGAGCGTCATTATAGGCTCGTTACAGCCCGTTTGGGCGTCGGACTATCCCCCGCGCAAGCCAAGCCCAGTGACAGTACGACAGATTCACAGCGGTCACAGCCTGACCGATGCCTATATGGGCTATCCGATTTGGCCCGGAATGTTGACCATGGCGACGGCCAATATTCGTGGCACCGATCCTTGGGAGTCGATCGGCAAATCGACCATACCAGGTGCTTCACTTGAATGGCGCTGGAACAATGCGGTGGCAGATCCCGATCCGGACGCGCGCGAGGACATTTCGAACTATGAGTTGCTTGTCACAACCGCAGGGTCACCTTTGACTCCAGATCCTGAATGGTTCCAGAAAGGCCCGCTTGATCACATCGAGAAGTGGGTCAACAACACTTGGGAGAATGGCAACCGGGGCAAGGGTGCGGAACTCATGCTCTATAGTACGTGGGTGCCGTGGAAATTCACCGATGGAACCGACCCTGGGCCAGAAGGGCACATTCCGTTCCGGGAGTGGATGGATATTCAAGAGGGTCGTTGGGAACAGTTACAAGACCATGCCAACGCCGTGCGCCCAGAGGGTATGCCAGTCATTTACATGATACCGGGCCATCGCCTGATCATGCGGGTATATGACGACATAGAAGCCGGAGAAGCACCCGGGCTGGAGAACATCGGTGATATCTACCTCGATGATATCCACATGAACACGCTCGGTGCTTATGCGGTTACTTGTCTGGTCTGGGCTGTGGTGTATCAGCGAAATCCGAGGGAAATCCCCAATAGCTTTACGTCTGGCGAAAAAAGCGTGACGATTCCCTATGAGCAGGCAAAGTACTTTCAAAAAGTGGCCTGGGAAGTCGCGCAAGGTTACGAAAGGGCTGGAGTTCCTTAGATCTTGAGGAAAATCTTGCATGTTTGCATCCCCGGATTGGGCAAAAGACTTCCCGTGACTGATGAATAATGGGTGCGATGGAACAAATCTCATTAGATGACGCGCGCAACAGGAAATGGGATATCGTTATCGCCGGAAGCAGTTTAGCGGCGATGTTCTTTCTCTATGGATTGCCGCGAAACCTGTCCGTTCTGGTTGTCGAAAAAGGTGGGTTCGTCAGCCATGAGGAACAGATCGCCACACCATTGCCTTACGAAAGTTTCAAGTCCAACAGTGAAAAACCCTGGATTGCCAGATCGGCATTTGGTGGAAACTCGAATTGTTGGTGGGGGCAGACACCCCGGTTCCTTCCGGCGGATTTTCAAACCAAAACACTGTACAATCGGGCAGAGGATTGGTTGATAACCTACGAAGAACTCGAGCCTTATTACACTGAGGTCGAGCAAGTGATGGAGATCGCAGGCGGTGGTAGTGAGCACATCCTTCCACGCAGCCAGCCATTTCCCTTTCCGCCACATGCGCCTTCTCGATCCGACGCAATCTTGCAGAATACGGGCGATCTTTGGGTGCCATCACCGTCTGCACGAAGTAATGGCGGCAGCCGGGGCTTGTGTTGCGCCAACGGCATTTGCCATACCTGCCCGGTCGACGCCAAGTTCACCATATTGAATGCGCGGCAGAACTTCGAACGGGAGAACGTACATCTTCTGCTCAACCACGAAGTCCGGGCCATTCGCACCGAGGCCGGAACCGCAAAATCAGTTGAGGTCCTTGGATCAGATGGCGTGTCAGAGATCAAATCGGATTTGGTGGCCTTAGGCGCAAACGCCATTTTCAATGCCGCGATTTTGCTGAGAAGCGGATTCACTGCACCTGCACTGGGTCGCTATTTGAACGAGCAGGCCGGGCACCTCATTGAAATTGACGCCCCGATCCAGAATTTCTACGGAGGAACGTCGATAACCGGGCAGGGTTATCATTTCTATCACAATGCTGATCGCTCGCAGCGTGCGGCGGTGCTGATCGAAAACTTCAATGTTCCGGCAGCGACGCGAGCTGAAAAAAATCGCTGGACAGAGCGGCTGACGCTCAAGCTGATTGCCGAGGAATTGCCAAGTCCGGACAACCAGGTGAGTTTGGTTGATGACGAAGTATTGTTACGCTGGAACGGGTATTCCCAGTACGCGCAAGACGGTATCAACTATGCGCTGACCAATCTGGCCGATGCTATTCCTGTCGAGGTCGAGAGTATCAAAGATATAGGCCCGGTCGCGACCGAAGCGCACATACTTGGGACGACCCGTATGGGAGGCACCAAGGACACCGGTGTAGTCGATCGCGAACTGAAAACGCATGAAGTTTCGAATGTCTTGAGTTTGGGTTCAGGTGTATTCCCATCCTGTTCGCCAGCAAACCCCACGCTGACATTGTCGGCCATGTCTGTTTTCGCTGCGAGGTCGCTCTGATGGTTTCGAGGCGCGCCATATTGGGTTCTGCTGCCGCACTGGTCGCGATCGCAGCAATACCCTTGTCGAGTGGCATCAGGGCCTGGATCCATGCGCAATTGGCAGATGAATTTGGAACTGAAATTGCCGATCAAGCCACAGAACAAGGCTTCGTCGAAGATTACGTCACCTCTTTGAAGGAGATGCGGTATCGCGACTACATCCTTGCATCTGTCTATTTTAGAGTGAAACCGCACTCGTTAGTCCTCATGAAAGGCTCGGAAGAAGAGATGCGCGGTCACTTGATGAACCTTTTTCTGAGGTCTTCGAACGCGGTTCTGGCAGTTGAGAAGGGAGGGCCGTTTGAATATACCGGGCTCTTTTTTCCAGAGGTCAACCCGTGTTCGAACCAGCTCAGCAGCCTCGCTTCGCCGGATTGATTTGCCCCCGGGTCAAGGCAGAGATCGCGAATATTCCGGATAAAACTGAAAACGATTGAATGCCGTTGAGGCATTGTTCTGTTTCCCATCGTGCAAACGGCTCAAAAAAGTTAACAATACCGTCATTTTGATATAACCTAGTAGTGTTATTGCCAATTATCATTCGGTTTTGTGTTGTGAGTCAGACGATCTATGAGAAGTATGGCGGGTTCAAAACCATCAGCCGTGTCGTGATGTCGTTCTATGAAATGGCGTTGGAATCCGACCAGATCGGGGACTATTTCGATGATATCGACTTGCCCCGTCTGATTGACCATCAGACCAAATTTGTATCGTCTCTGGTCGGCGGTCCGGCTTCATTCAGCGATGACAGGATCGAAGCAGTACACCGGCATCTGAACATCTCGCATTCGGACTTTGACGAAATGGCGACGCTGTTCGGCGAAGCACTGGCGCTCCACGGTATGTCTGAATCAGATATCAACACGGCATTGGGCGCAATTGAAGATAAACGCGCCATCATCGTGGCCCGGAACGCTGCATGAGCATTCTGGCCATTAACGAACATCTGTTGCGAGCGATTGGCGTTGGTGTGGCGGTGTTGCGGGCTTCGGATCTGACATTCGTGTTTCACAACGGCCCGTTCGCGGAATGGTTCGGAACTCCTGCCGAGGGGCAGACTCTGTTAGACATTCTGCCCGATCTTGATCCGAAAGAGCTGGAGGATGTGAAGCAATCCGGCCTGCGGTATTCCGTAGAACTCCAGATCAAACCCAAACGCCGAACGCTGATCTTTGCCACCGCTATATCACTTGCCAATGGGCTCGAGGAACAGGTGCTAGTGGTCGAATGTCAGAACATCACCCGAATCCGTGAACTTGAAAGCATGATCGACAGCTACTCAACCATGGTTGAGAGGAACACGCGTGAATTGGAGCGCGAGAAGGAGCGGGTGGAACGGCTGCTACTGAACCTGATGCCAAAAGCGGTATATGAAGAGTTCAAGACTTTCGGCGTGGTTACACCACAATTGTTTGAACAGGTGTCGGTGGTCATGCTCGATTTTGTCGGGTTCACCGATTTTGCAGCCAAGACCGACCCTACGGTGACGCTGAGTGAGTTGAATGACATTTTCACCGCCTTCGACCGTATTGTCGAGCAATTCGGATGCGAGCGGATCAAGACCATCGGTGATGCTTATCTCGCAGTGTCGGGAATGCCCGACGAAACCCCGGATCATGCCACGGCGGTCGCTCATTGCGCGGTCAGGTTCCTGCGTTATCTGGAACGGCGCAACGAGAGCCACCCGCATAAATGGCAGGCCCGGATTGGTTTGGGTATGGGTCCAGCTGTGGGCTCGGTCGTCGGGATTCAGAAATATGTCTATGATGTCTTTGGCCCGGCGGTGAATATCGCCTCACGCCTGCAGGTCTTTGCCAACCCGATGCGGATTGTTGCACCGGAAGAGATGAAATATGCACTCATTGACGAGTTTCAGATCACGGATATCGGGCCAGTCGACATCAAAGGCATGGGGCATATGGACCTGATCAATGTGACGTCACGCCTGAATACGCCCAAGCACAGCCGCGTGTTTTAACCGATATCACTCGTCCTGAGAGACAAGCCCCAGACCGCGCAGATAGATACCAATCCCCGATTCCAACAGATCCTCGGGCGGGAAAGGGGAACTCGCCCCGGTATTACGCGCGTAAAGCTCAACTACCCCATGGCTCATTGCCCAGATATGGGCGCTGAACATTGAAGCAGGTGGGCGTTTCTCTGGCGGAATATGCTGTGACAGATCGCTGGCGGCTTTCTCTAGAACATTCTTTGCCCGGTTGGCCGCCAGGGCCAGTTCCGGCGTGCGGTTGACTGAGATCCCGCTCTCAAACATGGCGATGTAGTGTCCGGGATGCTTGCGAGCAAAGGCCAGATAGGCACGTCCTGTCGCCTCAAACGCGGCCAGCGCCGAAGGTTGCCCTTTGTCATAGGCGAATTGCATCAGATCGGCGAACATCTCAAAACCCTGACGCGCAGCCTCGGCGATCAAGTCTTCGCGTCCCTCATAGTGCCGATAGACCGCAGCCGGAGTGACGCCGGCAGTCTTGGCAGCTTCGGACAAGGTGAAACCGGTCGGACCCTTCTGCTCAATCAGCGACAAAGCTGCCTCGATCAGAGCTTGTTTCAGGTTTCCGTGGTGATATCCGCGTTTCGTCATCCCGGCCTCAGGCGCATTTGTTCTTATATATGTAGGGGGTGCGTCCAAGACCAGCGTGTTCAGGCATCCCAGATGTCCGGCCCGCCACTGATCTTGCCATCGGGTGTTCCAATGGCCTTCGCATCCTTGCCTTCATAGTCCAAGCCACTGAGTACGGTTTGAATCGCCGCCAGTCGCGCGCGTTTTTTGTCGTCCGAACGAATAATGGTCCAGGGGCAGTTTTCAGAGTGGCTGCGGGCAAGAGTTTCCGAGATGGATTGACTGTATTCGTCCCATTTGTGCAACCCCGCCACATCAATCGGACTGAGCTTCCACTGCTTCAGAAGGTCGGTCTCGCGTGCGAGAAAACGGTTCAACTGCTCTGCGCGCCCAACATTCAGCCAGAATTTGAACAAGTGAATTCCGTCATTCTTGAAGCCTGTCTCAAGGGGCAGGACCTGACGAAAAAACCTTTCACGTTCGTGTTCAGTACAAAAGCCGAATACGTTCTCAACGACACCACGATTATACCAGCTACGGTCGAAGAACACGATTTCACCTGCAGAGGGGAGGTGTGAGATGTAGCGCTGGAAATACCACTGGCTGCGTTCAGCATCCGAGGGTTTACTCAGCGCCACGTTTCGAGCCCCGCGCGGATTAAGATTTTCCCGAAACCGTTTGATTGTACCGCCTTTTCCGGCGGCATCGCGACCTTCGAACAAGAGCGCGATTCTCTGGCCGGTGGCTTTGACCCATGACTGCATCTTGACGAGTTCGATCTGCAACGCGTCCATCTGCTTGTTATAGTCCTTACTCTTCATCTTTTTCGAGTACGGGTAAGTCGGGTTCAGGATTTCGCCCTTGCTGGCGTTCTCAATGGACGTTCGAACTTCTTTCGGGGCGTCATTAAGGAAGTAGCTTTTGATAGCGCCCTGATCTGATCGGGTCATGTGCGGCCTCGCCATAAAATCCATATCTTACTATGGATTACGGATCGCTCTAACGCAAACCCGCACGTTCGGCGGCGCGGTCAATTGCTGCTGCAACTTCGGGAGCAGCGACGACCTGCGGCATATGGCCAATGCCCTCCAGTTCGATCAGTTCGGCGCCGGGGATTTGCTCGATCAGCCGGTCTGAGTGCCACTCCAACCCCACTGTTGTGTCGGCAGTGCCGTGAACGATCTCGGTCGGCACGGATATTTCGCCATATCGAGGCTGAAGCTCGGTCACTTCTTCCAGCAGGTTGGCGCGCTGCTTTGCATTTGCGTGCATCGATGCGCGGCGCATGGTGAGACCGGGGCCGAAATGATCCGCATATCCTTCGGGTGCCGTTTGTGGGGCGAAAACCTGGTCCAAGGCTTTGGTGACGAACCAATCCGGCACATAGGCAGAAACCAGAGGCAGGACCAGCGCGTTACCGGCCGTAGTTGCACCAAGTGTATTGAACGCATCCAGTGGCGTCTCCCACGGGATGGCCGCCGGCGCGATCAGTACAAGGGCTGAAATGTTTTCGGGGCGCGTCACCGCCCACGCCAATGAGACCGACCCGCCATAGCTCTGCCCTGCGACAATGGGTGCACGCGCCCCGAGTTGCTCTGCTGCGCGCTGAAGAATTTCAGCTTGTTCCACAATGGTTTCGCCATCGGGATTAAAGCTTTCAGAGTACCCAAGACCCGGGCGGTCGAACACGATGACACGATAATTTTCGGCCAGAATGGGCGCGAGCGCAAAGGTCATATCGCGGGTGTTGCCGCTGGAGCCGTGAATGAGAATTACATCCGGCCCTTCGCCCATGACCACGGCATGTACTGCGATCCCGTCGACTTCAACAATTTGCCCTTCAGGCGGGAAAGAGGCCTCGGCGCGGGATTCGCGCTGCGCACTGCGCCATGATGTGACCATCGCAATGCCAACAATGGCGATACATAATAATATCAGTATCTTACTGGCCAATTTTGCTCAATTCAAAGGGCGTTGTCTGGTAGATGGCGTTGATCCAGTTGCCGTAAAGAAGATGCGCATGGCTGCGCCAGCGGTTCTGCGGTTCCTGGCCTGGGTCATCGTCAGGATAGTAGTTGATCGGCACGTTGATTGGCGTGCCATTCTCTACGTCCCGGTCATACTCCTGTTTGAGCGTGTCGCTGTCGTATTCGAAATGGTTGAAGATATAGAGCGCCCGATGCGCCGGATCCTCAACCAGGCATGGGCCTACATCATCACTGCCAAGCAATGTGATCAGACCCGGCGCGGCATCAATCTCGGGTTGCCGCACTTCGGTCCAGCGACTGACCGGAATGACGCAATCATCCGAAAAGCCACGCAAAAACGGCGAGGCAGGAGCAAGATTTCTGTGGCGGAAGCAGCCAAACGCCTTGGCATCCAGCATGTGCTTCTTGACGTCATGGAAGTGGTTGATCATTGCCATACCCCCCCAGCATACGCCAAAGGTGGAATGCACGTTGGTCTGGGTCCAATCGAACACTTCGCGGATTTCGTCCCAATAGGTGACGTCTGGAAATTCCAGATGCTCAATCGGGGCGCCGGTGATGATCAGACCATCGAACTTCTGATCCTTCACCTCCCGAAAGGGGTGATAGAACTCGGCCATATGCTCGGCAGCGGTATTCTTGGTCTGATGTTCCGTCATGCGGATCAGCGACAGTTCAATCTGCAATGGCGTGGCCCCGATCAGAC
The DNA here is from genome assembly GCA_030426685.1 of Alphaproteobacteria bacterium. GTDB lineage: Bacteria > Pseudomonadota > Alphaproteobacteria > Rhodobacterales > Rhodobacteraceae > Ruegeria. The sequence goes on along the minus strand of JAUHYC010000001.1, from coordinate 66,152 downwards.
GGGCGAACTGGTTTTCGGTCTGAATCTTCTTGGGCATCAGGTTCAACAAGCCGATCCTCAGGGGGCGAATGTCCTGACGCGCGGCCTGATCCTCGGCCATGACCATAACGCCCTCATTGGTCAGGACATCAAAGGCGGGTAGGTCGGAAGGTATCTTGATCGGCATCGGGTCACGTTGTTGAAACTGCGAAAGAAGTCTGGAACTTAGGCGGGGTTGGCGCGGGTCTCAAGGGTGCGTTCGATCAACTCATCGAAATCGCCGCTATCGCGAACCTGATTCATATCGTCAGCCGAGATCGTGACGCCCCAGTTTCGCGCCATAGCCGCGTAGCGCGGTTGCCGATGCGCCAAAGCTTGCGCATAGGTCCAGCGAATGAATGCGTCAGGATCAACCTCGGACCCGGAACACTCGTTGAGTGCAAGGTATTCCGCCCAGACACGCTCCAGAAACTCTGCCTGATAGGACATCGGCTTGGGGGCCTTGTCAAAGCGGCGGATCAACTCTTCGGTATGCGCCTCATCGCCCTTGATCCAGATCATCAGGGTTTGGTTGGACAATTCGGTCAGAATCGGATCTTTCGGATCGTCTGGCTCAACCCACTCACAGATCGACCCGCCGGTGTCGCAGATGAAATGCGGGTAGTGATACAGGCGCTTTGCCCGCTCTATGAAATATTTGGTGTCCAGAAGTGCATGAATTTCGGCGAGCCGGAACTGCTCCTGCCGCAGCTGGTACTCTGATATCTCGAGCCCGCCCAGGTCTGGGTTTCCGGGTTTGCCCAAATAGGCCGAGACCGGAGTCAGGTTCTGGAACGTGATGTTCGACCCGATGTAAATCGAATCCGACATCAGAAGGTCGCGCAGAAACGGAACCTTCATCGCTTCGGCCTTGGCGTTGTCGGTAATGTATTCGCCCATGTAGCGGGTACCGATCCGGTAATCGATAGAATAGTGGAACCAATCCCCTCCATCGCGCAGGGTGTTCGAGACATAGGACTTTCCCAGTCCGGACATGCCGAAGAACAGTACCTTCTTTCGCGCCGCGCTGCGCCAATCCTTCGCAGAGTTGTAAATCATCATCCGTAGTCCCGTGTTTTGCCCTAGCTAAAACGGGCGATGGGTGGCGTCAATCACGTCGACGGAATCAACCGCCGATCAGCAGTCTGAGTGCCGAGATGGCAAAGCCGACAAAGGCGCATAGGGCAGGGCATCATCACCTGCAAGCGCAGCCTGATGGCGGAGGGGGCCTCGGAAAGCATGCCGTCATAATGGTCAGTGGGCAGAGAATATCCTGGGTGAACTCATGGAATTGATTTCGACCGTTGATGAACGAAGCCTCCCGAAATCCGAGGATCGCTTCCGGGCAGAAAGAATGTGTTATCAGCCAGCTATTATCGGTTCTCGCACTTCTTGGGGCACTTCGCGATCCGGAATAAACGAAAAGCCCCGCCGGATTGGCGGGGCTTTCGATTAGTCTTCAGCTGACTTTAGTCCAGCGCGTATGTGATCTGGAAACCGACGCTCCAGGCGCTGTTGCCACTGAATGTTGCGCGATTGTCTGGGCCGGTGCCATTGGCCGTGGCATCACCGATGTCGGTATAGCGTACGCCACCAGAGATCTTGGCCTTTTCAAACGAATATGTGCCGCCCAAGCCGATGCTCCAGAACCCGTCTGTCGGCCCGAGGTTGGACACCGGGTTGCCCTGATCGCTTTCATAACCCAGCGTTACCGCGCCCGAGAATTCGTCCGTGAACTGGTAGCCGAGACCCAGCGAGTAGGTCCAAGTGGCCTCTTCATAGTCGACCAGATTGATGCCGGTCAGACCTGTGTACACGGGCGGGGCATAAACTGTTTGCGGCCAGTCGACCCAGCGGACTGATCCGAACAGAAGCGTTTTGGGCGCCACACCGGTCTGGAAGTCCAGGTTTACCGATTGTGGTGTAACCACTTCGGTTGTTGAGTCGGCACTTGTCCTTGCGATTTCCGGGAATGGAGTGAAGGCCAATGAGTCATTCGACTCGGTCTGCGACAGATCGTGCGTAATTTTCGAGTTGTAGGTCAGTGCAACCCGGGCTGCGATATCTGGCCGCTCCCACGCGACACCAACAACATACCCAAAGTCGATTTCTGCGTCCGTTTCTACACGGTAACCACCGGAAGGGAATGGAGTTGTGCCAGCACCCGCGAGCGGTACGGAAACGCTTGCCTTCAGGCGTTGCGCCCTCACACCACCGATTACGCTGAAACCGTTATCCAACTTGTACCGAAGCAAAGCGGTAACCGCATCGGTATCAGCCTTGGCCCTCAAGACGTCCTGGTTAGCGCCGGGAGGAAACGGAGGTGAAAACCCCAACACGTTCTGCGAAATCGGATAGGCTGAAGAATAGTCAACATCTGCGCCAAAAGGCTCATCGTAGATCAGCGCAAAATCCAGCTTCTCGGTCAGGGCGGCTTTGTATGCAAGGTGGGGCGTGAAGAAGCTGTTTGCGATGTTGCCCGAGTCTACTTCTTCGCCAAAAGTGGGGCTGCCTGGGATCTGATCTTCCATCGAGCCGCTGACCTTCGGCTTGGTATATCCCAGCCGAAACTGCGCCACATTCCCTTCTTCGAACAAGATGTTGACACCCTGACCGCTTCGGTCGAGGCCGCCTGCCTGCACAGTTGTCGCCCCAACGCACAACGCACACGCCTGTAACAGCGCTTTTTTCATTTATTCCTCCCTACACTGTCCAATTGCCTGATCTGTGCACCCTCACATGCACACCCGGCTTCGTTACCGCTTGTTACTCTCCTAAACCTTAAAATAAGGTCAACCGGTGACGGAGCGTTAGTCTGCGTCAGCTCAGTGAGCCTGTGTTGCCGAATTGTTACGATTCTCGGACCACACGTTCAGGAAGATGCCCGCAAAGATGACCACCGCACCCAAAAGCGTCCACTGATCCAATGGCTCGTGATAAAGGATCATCCCCACAATCGCGATGGTCGGGAGGCGCGCAAAATCGAACGGGACGACCACCGTTGCCGGTGCAATCGCCAGCGCATTGGTAATACAGTAATGGGCGAGCAGACCGGCCAGCCCGACAAGTAACAAGAAGGGGGCCGTGTTTCCGGAAGGCAGGGTTATTTGGCCGTCGACTCCCGAGGCGGCCAAGCCAAGCACGGCCTGCATAACCGTCAGCCAGAACATGATGCAGCCGATACTGGCAGTACGGGTCAGTGACTTTGTTGAGATGTTTGTCAGTGCAAAGAAAATTGCTGACGTGGCCGCGGCGATGACGCCAGGGCTAAGGGCGGCGGCACCCGGTCGAGCGACTATGAGTATCCCTGCGAAACCTATCAGGGCGGAGGTCAGGCGTAAGGCTGTCAGACGTTCGCGCAACAACAGCGGAGACAGCAGGATTACCCAGATCGGGTTGGTGAATTCCAGTGCGAAGACCTGTGCCAAAGGAATAACCGTTACCGCATAGAACCACAGATTCTGCCCGGTGAAATGCAGCACATTCCGGATGCCATGCAATCCCAGCCTCCGGGTTGTGACCTGATGCCATTTGCGCGAAACGGTAAGGATCACAACGACCACGCAGATGCCGACGAGGCTGCGGTAAAACATGATCTCGAATGTGTCGTGCGTCACACTCAGTTCGCGCCCGGCGATCGCCATCGACGAGAATGAAGCAATCGCACCGGTCATCCAGAGCGCGGCTTTGCCTATTTGCGTTTTGCTGCCGTCCATTGCCTTCATATCGAGCCGGAGTGTAACGCGCTGACTAAAGGGCGTTTTGCTGGATAATGCAAAACAAAAAAGCCGGGCATTGACCCGGCTTTTAGCTTATTCCCACTCGATGGTTCCCGGTGGTTTTGAGGTGATGTCGTAGGTACATCTGTTGATGCCCTTGACCTCATTGATGATCCGCGTTGCGGTCTCGCCGAGAAATGCGTGGCTGAATGGGTAGTAGTCCGCAGTCATGCCATCAACCGAGGTTACAGCACGCAGGGCGCAGGCATAGTCGTAGGTTCGGCCATCCCCCATCACGCCGACGGTGCGTACCGGCAGAATGGCTACGAAGGCCTGCCAGATCTCGTCATAGAGGCCATGCTTGCGAATCTGATCGATATAGATCGCGTCAGCCTCCCGCAGAATCTCGAGCTTTTCGCGTGTGATCTCGCCGGGGCAACGGATGGCCAGGCCAGGTCCGGGGAATGGATGGCGACCGATAAAGCTTTCGGGCAGGCCAAGCTCACGTCCCAAGGCGCGAACCTCATCCTTGAACAGTTCGCGCAGGGGCTCGACGAGTTTAAGACCCATTTTCTCGGGCAGACCACCCACATTGTGGTGCGATTTGATCGTCACCGAGGGACCGCCAGAGAACGAAACAGATTCGATCACGTCAGGGTATAGTGTGCCCTGAGCCAGGAACTCCGCCCCTTCGATGGTGTCGGCATGTTTCTGGAACACGTCGATGAACAGCTTGCCGATGATCTTGCGCTTGGTTTCGGGGTCGCTCTGGCCATCCAGCTCACCAAGGAAAAGTTCGCTTTCATCAGCGTGAATCAGTTGGATGTTGTAATTGTCGCGGAACATGCCAACGACTTCGGTGGCCTCGTTCTTTCGAAGTAGGCCATGGTCGACAAAAACACAGGTCAGCTGGTCGCCAATGGCCTCGTGGATCAGGATTGCCGCGACCGAACTGTCGACACCGCCAGAGAGGCCACAAATAACCTTCTTGTCACCGACCTGTTCGCGGATTTTGCGGATCATTTCGTCCCGATAGGCACCCATGGTCCAATCGCCGGTGAAACCTGCCAGCTTGACGAAGTTCTCGTAGAGTTTTGCGCCTTTGGGCGTGTGGTGCACCTCGGGGTGAAACTGAACAGCGTAGAAATGGCGCGCGGGATCGGCCGTAATCGCGAACGGAGCGTTGGGCGAGGTGCCAAAAACTTCAAATCCCGGAGCGATCTTGCTGACGTGGTCGCCGTGGCTCATCCAGACCTGTTCGTCGCCATCGGCAAACCAGTCGTCCAAGATGTCGAGCTTGTCTTTCGGAGTTACAAAGGCACGTCCGAACTCGGCGGTGCCGTGGCCGCTTTCGACCTTGCCGCCCAACTGGTGCATCATCACCTGCTGGCCGTAGCAGATGCCCAGTATTGGCACGCCGTAGTCAAAGATTTCCTGCGGCGCGCGAGGTGAACCTTCACGCGTGACACTGTCAGGGCCGCCCGAAAAGATCACCGCTTTGGGGGCCATCTCTCGTACGAAGTCCATCGTGACGTTTTGATAGGGGTGGATTTCGCAATAGACGTTCAGCTCGCGCAGGCGACGGGCGATCAGCTGGGTTACCTGGCTGCCGAAGTCGATGATCAGAAGGCGGTCATGGGTGTCTTGGGTCATGAGTGGCTATTAGGTCGCAAGCCTTGCTTGTGCAAGCGCAATGACGTCATTTAGCTCATGTCAACGAGGGAAGGGGCCAAATGCCGGAGCTTGGACTCAGAGAAGCGATGCTGAGCGATGCAGAGGCGATACGAAATTGCATCGCGAGCGCCTATGCGGAGGCGATGCGTGACATTGCCGATCTGCCTGATGTAACGGGCGGAATTGCCGAAGATATCGTAAACCATCAGGTCACTGTGGCCGAAGAAGGTGCGCATCTTCTGGGTGTTATCGTGTTCGACCAGATGGACGACTCGATGATGATATTTAATCTGGCGGTTTCTCCGGATGCTCAGGGGCGGGGTATCGCCCGAAAGTTGCTTTCGGTTGCTGAAGCCCGCGCGGCGCAGCACGGCCTGACCACCCTTCGCTTGCGGACCCACCGTCTGATGACGTCAACTTGCGCGATGTACCGGCATCTGGGGTGGAAGGAAGTCGGAACCACAGGCGATACCATCCTGATGGAAAAGCAGGTATCGTAGCGTCCGCAACCTCCATTGCTCGGGTAAGCGGGGTACATGTCGCTTTTACCTCTATTGCGCCGTAAACTACCTTCGGCGGTGTTGGCTGTTCATGTAATTAACTTACCAAACCAACCAACCAACGGGATTTTCTCAATGGCAGAGGCAAACACCCGGCGCAGAGCACGGGGTGGCGGCGGTGCCGCGCGGCGGGCCGAGCGCACAGCGGTCAAGATTGAAACCGCCAAATACATCGAACGTAACATTCCGAATTTCGAAGTTCTCAACGACGAAGCGTTGGAGATCATCGAGAACAATGCGGAAACCATTTTGGCAGAGGTGGGCGTTAACTTCGTCGACAATCCCGCCGCGCTGGAGCGCTGGCGCGAGGCAGGGGCCGATGTAGATGGAGAACGTGTCCGCCTGCCACGCGGTCTGGCGCGCGAGCTGATCAAGACTGCCCCGAGCGAGTTCACCCAGCACGCACGGAACCCTGATAAGTCGGTGGTCATTGGCGGTCGCAATCTGGTCCTGGCACCGGTCTATGGCCCTCCGTTCGTGCGGGATATGAATGGTGGACGCCGTTATGCGACCATGGATGACTTCAACAAGTTCGTGAAGCTGGCCTATATGTCGAAATGGCTGCACCATTCGGGCGGCACCGTCTGCGAGCCGACGGATATTCCGGTGAACAAACGCCATCTGGATATGTTGATGGCGCATATGACGCTGTCGGACAAGCCGTTCATGGGCTCAGTCACCGATCCCAGCCGCGCGCAGGATTCGGTCGAGATGTGCGGGATCCTGTTCGGTAAGGATTTCGTGCAAAACAACACGGTGATGACGTCACTGACCAACATCAACTCGCCGATGACATTTGACGATGTGATGATGGGGTCGCTTGAGGTTTATGCTGCCAATAATCAGGCCTGCATCATTTCGCCGTTCATCGTTGGCGGTGCAATGGCGCCGGTATCGGTGGCAGGTACGCTGACGCAGGTTCTGGCCGAGGTCATGGCGGGTGTTGCGTATAGCCAGATCATCCGTCCGGGTGCTCCGGCGATCTTCGGGGCGTTTGTATCGTCGATCGATATGAACTCTGGCGCACCGACTTTTGGCACGCCTGAGGCGTCGCATGTAACTTATGGCGCGGGCCAGTTGGCGCGTCGCCTGGGGCTACCGTTCCGTTCAGCGGGCTCGTTCTGTGGTTCGAAATTGCCTGACGCACAGGCGGCTTATGAGACTGCAAACTCACTGAACATGGGTTTGATGTCGGGCGTGAACTTCATGCTGCACTCCTGCGGCTGGCTCGAAGGCGGTCTGGTGGCGGATTTTGAGAAGTTCGTGATGGATGCCGACCAGTTAGGGGTCTTGCACGGGCTCGCCAAAGGCGTTGCCTATGACGAGAACGCACAGGCGATGGATGCCATCCGCGAGGTCGGCCCTGGCGGCCACTATCTGGGGTGCGCCCATACGCAGGCCAACTTTAAGGAAGCGTTCTGGAAAACCGACCTGCTTGACTACAAGCCGTTCGAAACCTGGGAAGAGGAAGGCGCCCGCGATACACGGACGCTGGCCTCGGCGCGGGTCGAGCATCTGCTGGCCAATTACCAGCAGCCGCAGATCGATCCTGACGTGAAGGCGGCGCTGGACGCATATGTTGCTGAAAAGAAAGCCTCCATGCCGGATGCCTTCACCTGATCATTGAAAGCGTGGGGCGCGACTGGCCTGATACAGTTGCGCCTCACCGATCAGCGCGATTAACACATCCAGATGACGCACCAGTGAATAAGCTGCGTCATCTTCCTGTCTGAGCAAATTAAGCTCACGCTCAAGCTCCATCAGCCGCATCAGCGCTGAGCCTGTTCCTGGGATTGATCCATAGCCCAAAACGCGCTGCAGGTGCCGATCCCGGTTATAATCCTTCGCGCCGATTTTCGCTGCACGCGTCAGCAACCGCGGACGACGAAGAGTTGTGATCATGGTCATCAGATCCTGCACGGTAGCTATCCTTCTTTTTCAATTTCGATGTCTGAGGTGTGGCACAACTTAAGCGGGTGTTGCCTTGTGGCTATTCCCTCCGAACGATGGTTTCACGACTGTTTATCTTTTTGAATCAATTCTGCTCTGTGCCGTCTGTGATTAACGAACGAGTAACGAAAGCGACTCTAGTTAGATTTGGTTAACTAAGAATCCGACGGCGAAAACTGTCAGTTTGTTTTGTCGACGAGGGCAATGAAATATGGAAAACAGCTTGGCTTTCACCGTTCCAGCGTGGGTACCAGAAGGGGCGCAGAGATATCTTGACCACACCGAGTCAGGCCGGTCCATTCGCGACATAGCCCGGTCGGCGGGATGCCATGCTTCGACAATCCTCAGGCAAATTCGCCGTGTCGAAATGCGCCGGGATGATCCGTTGGTTGATGCCGCGCTGCAGTCGCTGGCACAGGCACATTTCACACCGGTGTCACAGAATACTGCCCGGTTTGTCCCGGCTGCACCCGCCACTGCGGCAGACAAGACCGACGACGCCGAGTTTGAACGCGAAGCGTTGAGAGTCCTGCGTCGTTTGTGTGAATCCGGGGCTGTTCTTGCAGTGGCTGAGGATATGGACAAGGCGGTTATCGTCCGGGACAACGGGAAAGGTGGGACCACACGATCAGCTGTTGTGGACTGCAAGATTGCACAGGCTCTGGCATTGAAAGACTGGATTTCGTGCGATAATCCGGGGCGGATTTCACGGTACCGTATCTCAACACCTGGCCGGTCGGCGCTGAGCCACCTGCTGGCCGAGGCCGAAAATCGGGCGCGGGCACAGAGTGAGTTTGGTATGGCCGAAGCGCAAGCATCGTTTCAGCCTTTTGAGGGTGGTTCCGGCACGACGAGTCAGACGAAGGTTCCGCTTCGCAACCGCTACAGTATGGCCGAGAGCCCTTTGATCGCTTTGGCGCGTCGGCGGGATCGGGATGGCAAGCCCTTTCTGGATGAGGCGTTGGTCGGCGCAGGGGAACGCCTGCGAGAAGATTTCGAACTGGCACAGATCGGGCCTCAGGTCACGCAGAACTGGGACCAGTTCCTGACCGGAGGCGGGCGCGGCAATTTCGTGGCAGATGCGCATGTCGGGCAAGGCTCATCCGGAGCGCGGGACAGGGTCGCGCGAGCGCTGTCGGATCTTGGTCCGGGGCTGAGCGATGTGGCGCTGCGATGCTGCTGCTATCTTGAAGGGCTGGAGCTTGCGGAAAAGCGCATGGGTTGGTCAGCCCGGTCTGGAAAGATTGTCTTGCGGATCGCATTGCAACGGCTCAAGCGCCACTACGACGAGCAAACAGAGCGCGACAGAATGATCGGATGATACGCTGATCTTGTGATTCTGGCGGCAAATGATAGTCAAAGATTATGAATTTCACATTTCGCCAACTGCAGTATTTCCGCGCGGTCGCAGATCAGCGAAACTTTGGCCGTGCGGCGCAGGCTTGTCATGTGTCACAGCCCGCGCTGTCGGTCCAGATCAAGGCGTTGGAAGAGGCTTTGGGTGGACCATTGTTCGAACGGCAGGCCCGAGATATCCTGCTGACGCCTTTGGGGCGGGATGTTCTGGATCACGCGAATCAGATCCTGAAGGCTGCTGATCAGTTGGATCGTTTTGCGCGGGATCGCTCGGGTGGGCATCGGTCCTTGTCGATCGGTATGATTCCAACAGTGGCGCCATATCTTTTGCCAGGGGTGTTGGCAGGGCTGCGTTCGGGGGATGTTTCGCTGCGGGTTCAGATCCGCGAAGCCCGGACAGGGCGCTTGTTGGGGATGCTACAGGCCGGAGAGATCGACGCTGCGGTTCTAGCGCTGCCTTCGGGGGGCGCTGCACTGCACGAAGAGCCGCTGTTCGAAGACAAGTTCCTGCTGGCCGGCAGTCAGACGCGGTTGAACCGCCTTACAGTCAGCCCCGAGGCGCTTCGGCCTGTGGACTTGAAAGCGGCGCAACTGATGTTGCTTGAAGACGGGCACTGCCTGACCGATCAGGCGCTTGAGGTTTGTGGACAGGATCGGGCCAGCGGACAGATCAACATGGGTGCGTCGTCGCTGGCCACGCTGTCGCGGCTCGTGGCCGAGGGGTTCGGCCTGACACTGATGCCGGAACTGGCTGCGCGCGCCGAGGCCGACGCGGTGCCTGGTCTGCAGTTGCTGCGGTTTTCCTCACCGCAACCGGCGCGGACAATTGGACTGGTGCGCCGTCTTTCCACCGAAGGAGACGGGTGGTTCGAGCGACTTTCGCAGGTGATCCGGCAGGTCGGTGAGGATGTTGTGGCGCAATCCCGGATCTGACGAAAAAGGCCCGCCGGTTTGACGGGCCTTCTGATACATAAAATGGAGGAGTTACGCCAGCGCTGGCTCGCGTGCTTCGTCCAGATGCTTCATCAGGTTTTCAGGGGACGAGACGCCGTAGGGGTCCTCGGGGCAGTTGTCCATCAGGCCAGGCTCTTCGAACCATGCTTCGATCACGCCATCATCGACGATGGCCGCATAGCGCCACGAGCGCATGCCGAAACCCAAATTGTCCTTGTCGACCAGCATACCCATCTTGCGGGTGAACTCTGCCGATCCATCCGGGATAACCTGCACGTTTTTCAGACCCTGATCCGCCGCCCACTTGTTCATGACAAAGCTGTCATTCACCGACATGCAGTAGATCGCATCGATACCTTTGGCCGCAAAATCGGCAAATCCGTTCTCAAAACCTGGCAGTTGGTAGGTCGAGCAAGTGGGCGTAAACGCACCCGGCAGCGAAAACAGGATGACACGCTTACCGGCGAAGTAATCGGCTGTGGTTTTGTCTTCCCAGCGGAATGGGTTAGGACCTTCGATCGCTTCATCACGTACACGGGTGTGGAAGGTTACGTCAGGCAGTTTTGCACCGGTTTTCATCATCAGACTCCTGTGAAACACATATGTTTGGCGAGAGGATTAAAATGATTCTAAATGGGCTTCAACATTAGATATGCTGCAAATGCCAAATATCGAGAAATTGATCTTTTGCGTTGAAAATAAAGTGGAAATCATGATGTTGTTGCCATGATATTCTGCATCTGCGCAGTGATTGCGCATAGCGGCTATGCGCCGCTGGTGTAACCCCTACAGTCAGTTTATGTTAGAGCAAAGCAAATTGACCCAAAGTCAGGAAAGCCAACCGTGCGCGATTTGAAAATCCCCGAGCAAAGACACCCAGAAAAGGCGCACCGGCCTGACAACGAAGCTCCGCGAAAGCCGAAATGGATACGCGTCAAGGCGCCGGGTGGGGAAGGTTACGCGGAAACCCACAAAATCATGCGCGACAACAATCTGGTCACCGTCTGCGAAGAGGCCGGGTGCCCCAATGTTGGCGAATGTTGGAGCCAGGGCCACGCAACCATGATGATCATGGGTGAGATTTGTACCCGCGGCTGCACCTTCTGCAATATCGCCACCGGCCGCCCCGATGAGTTGGATGCGTTCGAGCCGGGGCGTGTCGCGCACGCGGTACAGAAACTGGGCCTTAAGCATGTGGTGATCACCTCGGTCGACCGCGATGATCTTGAAGATGGCGGTGCCGAACATTTTGCTCAGACCATTCGCGCCGTGCGTCACCGTTCGCCCAAGACGACGATCGAGATTCTGACGCCCGACTTTCTGAAATGCGATCCGTCGGTTCTGGAAGTTGTGGTCGAGGCCAAACCGGACGTATTCAACCACAACCTTGAAACGGTTCCGGGTCTTTATCCACAGGTACGTCCGGGCGCGCGCTACTTCCACTCATTGCGCCTGTTGCAACGTGTGAAAGAGATGGATCCGTCGATCTTCACCAAATCCGGCATCATGGTCGGTCTGGGAGAGGACGAACGGCAGGTTCGGCAGGTGATGGACGATATGCGCGCGGCGGATATCGATTTCCTGACCATCGGCCAGTATCTGCAACCGACGCCGAAACATCACGGCATTGACCGCTTTGTCACACCGGAAGAATTTGCCGCCTATGAAAAGGCTGCGTTTGGCAAGGGTTTCCTGATGGTTTCGGCCACGCCGCTGACCCGATCCTCTTACCATGCAGGTGATGATTTTGCCCGTCTGCGGGAAGCGCGCCAGAAAAAGCTGAGTCAAGGGTGACCCCTGAGCTCCAAACTTGGCTGACCGAAAAGCGCCATGAATTGCATCAGGTGCCAGAGGTTTCGGGAGAGGAGCGTGGGACGGCGGCCAGCATTGCAAATCTCCTGCAGGCTTGCGCGCCCGATAAGGTCCTGATCGGGATTGGCGGCCATGGCGTGGCGGCTATTTATGACAGCGGCCAGCCCGGTCCCACGGTTGGCATTCGGTGTGAACTGGATGGGTTGCCAATTCAGGAAATCTCGGATGCGCCATATGCATCGCAATATCCGGGCAAAGGGCACCTCTGCGGACATGACGGTCATATGGCGATGGTGCTTGGGGTCGCCTTCGTACTGGGTGATACCCGACCGGCGCGAGGGCGTGTGGTGCTGATCTTTCAACCCGCCGAAGAGACCGGGCAGGGTGCCAGGGCGTTTCGGACCGATCCGAAGTTTGACGAAATTGCACCGGATTATGTGTTTTCCCTGCATAACCTGCCGGGGCTTGAGCTTGGGGCAGTTGAAATTTGCAGCGGTCCGACCAACTGCGCCTCACGTGGGATGCGTATCGCACTTTCGGGCAAGACCTCACACGCAGCAGCCCCCCAGGACGGGCTTTCACCGGCGCAGGCGTTGGCGGACCTCATGCCTCGGCTGGCCAGCCTGGGGCAGGGTGGCGCGTTGGACGGGGATTTTGCGCTGGCAACCGTCACGCATGCACGGTTGGGGGAAGCGACCTTTGGCATCGCTCCCGGATATGCCGAGCTCTGGGTGACGCTGCGCACCGTCTCTGACGCGCGCATGTCTCGACTGGTGCAAGACGCTGAGCAATTGGTGTACTCAGCCGCGCATGCCGAAAGTCTTGGGGTTGAGATTACGTACGACGATATTTTCGAGGCCTGCACCAACAGTGACCTGGCGGTTCAGATACTGTCTGACGCGTGCAGCGCACAGGGCGTGCCGTACAAGCGGGTTGCAGAGCCTCAGCGGTTTTCGGAAGATTTCGGGCAATTTGGCAAGGATGCAGAAACAGCGATGTTCTGGCTGGGGGCCGGGGAGGATCATCCTCAGTTGCACAATCCCGACTATGATTTTCCAGACACCTTGCTGCCGTTGGGGACTGACATTTTTCTAACCGCGATCAAACGGACCCTTACGGCCTGAGCTTCCTCGGCTGGCTTTCCGCCCAGTCAGGCCACCAACCCATATACTCGATGCCTGCAATCAACAGGCAAACAAGGACAATGCCAAATACCAACTTTACCCGCCCCTCTGAGGGCGGATTGCGGGCCCATCGAGACATGCGGAGAAAATGGCGCAGGCTCATCCCGGGGGTTGCTCTACAAATCGCACTTTACCGATAAAGGGCAGGTTGCGGTTGCGCTGCGCATAGTCGATGCCATAACCCACGACGAATTCATCCGGGATTTCGAACCCGATCCAGTCAGACCGGAAATCGACCTCACGGCGGCTGGGTTTGTCCAGCAAGGCGATGGATTTCAGCCGTGCGGGTTTGCGGCTTTGCAAAAGGTTGGTGACGTGGTTCAGCGTGTGGCCGGTATCTACGATATCCTCCACCACCAGCACGTCACGTCCTTCAATAGCGCCACGCAAGTCCTTGAGAATGCGAACTTCTCGGCTGCTCTCCATTGAATCGCCGTAGGATGATGCCTCGAGAAAATCGACCTCGATCGGCAGGTCGAGCTCGCGTACAAGGTCTGCGATGAACACGAAGCTTCCGCGCAGCAGGCCCACGACGATCAACTTGTCAGTGCCACCGAATTCCTCGGTGATCTCGCGGCACAGCGCTTCGATCCGCGCAGCGATCGCCTTGGCCGAGATCATTTCATCTATCACATATGCGCGTTCGCTCATCGCTGCCCCCTTGATCTTTGGCGCGCAACATACGAAATCACGCGCCATTGTCACCAGTTAATAGCGGATGCCATGCCTACCCACTCTGAGATACGACCGCTGCCATACACCGCTCAGCAGATGTACGATCTGGTCGGTGACGTGGCAAAATACCCCGAGTTTCTGCCCTGGTGCGCAGCGGCCCGCATCCGGCGCACTTATACGCAAGGCGAGGGGCAGGTGATGGAAGCTGATCTGGTTATCTCGTTCAAGGTGTTCCGTGAACGGTTCGGCAGCCGTGTGACCCGGTTTGAAGCGCAAAAGCGGATCGATACCGAATATCTGGATGGGCCGTTCAAATACATGCGTTCCGATTGGGAATTCGAGGACACGGACGAGGGGTGTAATGTCGCCTTTCACGTCGATTTCGAGTTCAAAAATGCGGTACTGCAAGGCATTATCGGCGTTGTGTTCAACGAGGCCATGCACCGGATCGTGCGCGCCTTTGAACAGCGGGCCGCAGAACTCTACGGCTGAGGCTTTACCACTGGGCGGCACGCGCTAGACTGCGCTGCATGAGCATTCTGACCACTTCGCTTGCCGAATTCGCCGCAGGCCCCGTATCGACCACGTCGCAGGCGCGCATCGTAACCTCGCTGTCTGCTCTGGATTGGCTTGCGGTCGGCCGGGCGGGGGCTGAGGAGCCGGTATCGCGGATCGTCCGTCAGATGGTGCTTGGCGAAGGTGGTCTGGATCAGGCCCGGCTGTTTGGCGGAGGGGCTGCTCCGTTGCGCGCCGCCGCGCTGGTGAATGGCACCGTCTCCCATGCGCTGGATTACGACGACACTCATTTCGCCTATATCGGTCATCCTTCGGTTGCGGTGTTTCCGGCGGCGCTTGCGATTGCCGCGTGGGAAGATCGGCCTCTGGTCGATTTGCTAGAGGCGGCCTTGGTTGGTATGGAAACCTCGATCCGTATCGGACTGTGGTTGGGGCGCCAGCATTATCAGGCCGGGTTTCATCAGACCGCGACCGCCGGAGCGTTCGGGGCCGCCGTCGCCGCCGGACGTATCATGGGTTTCGACACTGCACAGATGCAGGCACTGCTTGGGTTGACCGCAACCAAAGCGGCGGGACAAAAGGCGCAGTTCGGAACGATGGGCAAGCCCTACAACGCGGGGATTGCCGCCTCGAACGGTGTTGAGGCGGCGCTGTTGATACGTAACGGATTTCGCCCCAATGCCGATGCTATCGAAGGACCACATGGTTTTGGCGCGACACATCTGGCGGCCGAGGACACGTCGAGCGCGCTGGATGGGTTGGGTGAGGAGTGGCTGTTCGAATCTGTGAGTCACAAGTTCCATGCCTGCTGCCACGGCCTGCATGCCGCGCTGGAGGCAGCGCGCGATCTGGATATCGCAGAACCGGAAGTGGCCGAGATCAGGGTCAAGACCCATCCCCGCTGGATGAGCGTCTGTAATCAATCAGAACCGACAACTGGTTTGGGGGCAAAATTCTCGTATCGTACGGTGATCGCGATGCAAGCGATGGGATTTGATACAGGGTTGCCCGGCAGCTATTCCGACAAGATTTGTGCTGACCCCAGGCTGCAATCCTTGCGGGATCGAATCAAGGTTGAGGCGGATGACAGCCTGTCCGAGACGCAGGCCCAATTGTCGCTGCTCCGACGTGATGGGGTGCGCCGCGAGGCCACCCACGACCTGCTGTCCCCGGTGCCTTTGTCGGATCGCGAGGACCGTGTGAGGAGCAAAGCGGCGAAACTGATCGGTGCGGACGAGGCTGATGCCATTTGGTCGATGCTGCGCACCGGCGGGCGCGCAGCTGATTTGGCTGATCGGTTGACCGACTAGCTCACGCGCCAGTGCAGCGGAAACCCGGGGTCGAACACCGTAACCGGGCCGTCACCGGTTTCGATCCTGGACGGGTATTCCACCGGTGCACCCTTTGTCAGCGTGATTGTCTCCGCGTTCACCGGCAGGCCGTAGAACGACGGCCCGTTGAGCGACACGAACCCTTCCAACCTGTCCAACGCGCCCTCGCGGTCAAACATTTCGGCCACCAGCGACATTGTATTCGTCGCGGTGAAACATCCCGCGCAACCACAGGCCATTTCCTTGTTTGCATCCGTATGTGGCGCACTGTCGGTGCCCAGAAAAAACCGCGCATCCCCTGATGTGGCCGCAGCCAGAAGGGTCAGCCGGTGCTCTTCGCGCTTGGCGACGGGCAGACAGTAATAGTGAGGCTTGATGCCTCCAACCAGTATGTGGTTGCGGTTGATGATCAGGTGATGCGCCGTAATCGTCGCACCCAGATCCGTGTCATTGGCTTTCACATAATCGACGCCGTTTGAGGTCGTGATATGCTCCATCACCACGCGCAGACCGGGGGTTGCCTTGCGGATCGGATCCAGAACACGGTCGATGAAAACCGCCTCGCGGTCGAAGATGTCAATCTCAGCATCCGTGACTTCACCATGAACGCAGAGCGGCAATCCGATCTCGGCCATCTTTTCGAGAACGGGACGCACCTTGTCAAAGTCGCGCACCCCTGAGGCCGAATTGGTCGTAGCACCCGCCGGATACAGCTTGACCGCCTTGATCAGCCCGCTGGCATGGGCGGCTGCTACATCGTCGGCATCCGTGTCCTCGGTCAGATAGAGGGTCATCAGCGGCTCGAATGTCATGCCCTCGGGCAGGGCGGCCATGATGCGATCGCGATAGGCGGCGGCCTGATCACCGTGTACAACCGGCGGCACAAGGTTCGGCATAATGATTGCGCGGGCGAAATGGCGTGCGGTTTCGGGCAGGACAGCCTGCAACATTGCGCCATCGCGCAGGTGCAAATGCCAGTCGTCGGGGCGGCGGATCGTGAGGGTATCGGTCATGGCTTCCCGCTAGCACAGCCGGTGCGGGGGGAAAAGCCTTGTCAACTCATCGGATCGCCGTATTTCCCTAAAAGGCCGGGGACTTGACGCGCACACGCCTCCATGACCTTTTGGACCCAGCAAATGAGGGGATCACATGACGCAGCCAAATTCCATCGATGCCGTGCAGGATCTGCTGAACGACCAAGGATATGTCTGCGGGCGAGCGCTGGCCACGGTCGTGTTCCTTTCACTGAAACTCGGCCGTCCGCTGTTTCTGGAGGGCGAGGCGGGCGTCGGCAAGACCGAAATCGCCAAAGCGCTGGCCGCCGGGTTGAACCGCCGTCTGATCCGGCTGCAATGCTACGAAGGGTTGGACGCCTCCACGGCGGTATATGAATGGAACTTCCCGGCGCAAATGGTGGCGATCCGCACCGCCGAAGCGTCGGGCGGCGCGGACCGCAACGTGTTACAGGCCGAACTGTTCTCGGACGACTACCTGATTGAACGCCCCTTGCTGCAGGCCATGCGCCCCGATGAAAACGGAGCACCCGTCCTGTTGATCGATGAACTTGACCGCACGGATGAACCGTTCGAGGCCTTTTTGCTCGAAGCGCTCAGTGATTTTCAGGTCACCATCCCCGAGCTTGGCACCGTGAAAGCACCCGAACCGCCAATTGTCATTTTGACCTCAAACCGTACGCGCGAGGTGCATGATGCCCTCAAGCGCCGCTGCCTTTACCATTGGGTCGATTATCCCGACTTCGACCGCGAGATAGAAATCCTGCACGCCCGCGCGCCTGAAGCGGCCGAAGCACTCAGCCGCGAGGTGGTGGCCTTTGTCCAACGTCTGCGCACGGAGGACCTGTTCAAGAAACCGGGCGTGGCAGAGACGATTGACTGGGCCAAATGCCTACTGGCCCTCGACGTGATCAACCTCAGCCCCGAGGTGATAGGCGACACGCTGGGCGCGATCCTGAAATACCAGGACGACATCCAGAAATTGCAGGGCTCTGAGGCCAAGCGTATTTTGGATGAAGCCAAAGCCACACTTGAACCTGCCTGATGCTTCATCTTTTCCCGAATACTCCGGGGGTATGGGGGCAGAGCCCCCATGGAAGTTGATGGCTGAAGAACTGCCGCTCGATATCCCCGGTAACCCCAAACTGGCACAGAACATCACCCATTTCGCCCGGGCCCTGCGCAAGGCGGGTCTACCCATCGGTACCGGGCGTGTGGTTGATGCCATTCGTGCAGTTCAGGCGGCAGGTTTCACAAAGAGGCAGGACTTCTATTGGACGTTGCACGCCTGCTTCGTGAGCCGCCCCGAACACCGAGCTGTTTTCGCGCAGGTCTTTCGCCTCTACTGGCGCGATCCACGTTATATGGAGCATATGATGGCGATGATGCTGCCCGCCATTCGCGGCGTGCAGGAGGAACGCAAAGCGGATGCCGGTGAGAAACGCGCCGCTGAGGCTTTGCTGGACGGGGTCGAGCGGGAACAACCTGATGTGTCGGAACAGGATGGTGAGACTGAGATCGAGATTGACGTGACTCAAACGGCATCCTCTGAAGAACGCCTTCGCAGCCTAGATTTTGAACAGATGAGCACCGAGGAAATTGCTCAGGCCAAACGCATGCTTGCGCGATTAACCCTACCGGTCGAACCCATCGCCTCACGCCGGGCGCAGGCCAGTCATCTGGGCCACCGCATCGACCGTGCGCGCACTCTGCGGGCCGCCATGCGTCAGGGTGGCGAATTGCACGAGATCGCGTTGCGCAAACCCAAACCACGCTGGCCGAACCTTGTGGCGTTGTGCGACATTTCGGGGTCAATGAGTCAATACAGCCGTATCATCCTGCATTTCCTGCACACAGTCTCGAATGCCAAAGGCGCGGGGTGGGCCACGGTGCATGCGTTTACCTTTGGTACGCGCCTCACCAATATTACCCGTCATTTGCATCAACGCGATGTCGATGCAGCGCTCGCTGCCGCCGGCTCTGAAGCACAGGATTGGGAAGGCGGCACCCGGATCGGAGAGTGCCTGCACCAGTTCAACCGCGACTGGTCGCGCCGGGTCATGGGGCAGGGCGCGGTCGTGCTGCTGATTACCGACGGTCTGGAACGCGGTGCACCCGCGCAGTTGGAGAAGGAGATCGAACGGCTCCACCTGTCATCCAAGCGCCTGATCTGGCTGAATCCGCTGCTGCGCTGGGACGGGTTTGCCCCAAAAGCGCAGGGGGTCAGAACCATGCTGCCGCATGTCGACAGCTTCCGCGCCGGGCATTCGATTGCATCGCTGGAGGATCTGGCCAAAGTTATCTCTGATCCCGAGGATCAGGGGCAGAAAGCACGGCTGATGGCCGCGCTTTCCGCGGGATGATTACGAGAGCTGCTCTTCGTTGCACTTCCGCGCCATTTCCATGGCCTTGTAAGTGCCGGTCAGATCGACGGTGAAAGCAAACTCTTTCTCTGGAAACACCACCATGACCTTCTTTTTAGCGAGGTCGTCGGCGAATTGCGGGTCATCCGACAAGACATAGCCCCCGGAATAGCCCTTGGTGATATTGCCCTTCATGCCGGTCGCTTCGCCGACATAGATGTTGTCACCAATCAGTATGGCGACGGCTTCTTTCTCACCGGCCTTGATGTTGGTTTTAGCCTTCGTGAAAACGCCAACATAACCAACGCCACGATCCTCGGTCAGGCCCATCTGGACAACGTTCTCATCGTCGTCAATGGCTTCGATCAGGCAGGATTTCTTGGTCTCGTCGACAAAGACCTTCCAGCCTTCGACTTCGCCATATTTCAGGTATGTATCCGCATAGCCAGCTGTGGCTGCTATCAGCCCGGCTATCGCTCCCAATGCTAAGATGCGTTTCAAATTGCTGTCTCCGTTCTGAAATAAAACCAATTTGCTCGCCCGTATTCAGGCGATACGCAGAGGCTAGTTCGGTGCCTGAAGACAATCAATGCTCTGTGAATGTGAACGGGCATTCGGTGCGTCTGCGCCAGGGTCTCTGAATTCCGAACGCTTTTCATTACTGCAAAGCTAACTATGTTGATCCGGGACAGGATCGGAGGTCTCTATGGAACGATTCGACAGCAGCCCGGAAACCGCATTGAACTGGTATCGCGCCGGCAAAGGTGCGGCCCTTGCCACCGTGGTTGAGACCTGGGGCAGTGCGCCGCGTCGCGTGGGGGCGCAACTGGTCATAGCGGGCGAAGGTCGAATCGAGGGGTCGGTATCGGGCGGATGCGTTGAAGGCGCGGTGATTGTCGAGGCGTTGGAGGCCATTGAAGAAGGCGAAGCGCGACTGCTGGAATTCGGGGTCAGCGACGAAGATGCCTTTGCCGTCGGATTGGCCTGCGGCGGCACGATCCGGGTGTTGGTCGAACCAATCGGGAAGGTTCTCCCCGAGCCGATGCTGGCCGAACTGGTCGCGGCCCGTGCCCGGCGCGAACCGATGGCTTATGAAGTCAACGTCGAAACTGGCCATCGCGCCCTGCGCCGCAACGCATATGCCGAGCGCATGCGCATGGATCGTTCGGGGTTTGAAGAAGACGGGCAGACCTTTGTCGCGGTGCATAACCCTCCGTTGCGATTGATTGTGGTGGGTGCCGTGCATATCACACAGGCGCTGGTTCCGATGGCGCGGATCGCGGGATATGATCCGGCGATTGTCGATCCGCGAGAGGCATTCGCATCGGATGCGCGTTTTCCAGGCGAAACCATCCTGACCGATTGGCCGGACGAGGCCGTCACAAGGCTGGGTCTGGATTCGCGCACGGCTCTGGTATTGCTGACTCATGACCCCAAGCTGGATGACCCCGCGCTCGAGGCCGCGTTGAATGCCGGTGTATTTTATATCGGTGCACTCGGCTCGACACGCACGCATGCAAAGCGTGTCGAGCGGATGAAGCAGGCCGGATTTACCGAAACGCAGATCGGGCGTATTCACGGTCCGGTCGGGCTCGATATCGGGGCGGCAGATCCCGCTGAGATCGCGGTTGCGATTCTGGCAGAGATGACTGCTGTTTTGCGAGGCAAGGCGTGAAGTTCGGCCCCGTTCCTCTCGCTCAAGCCAGCGGAGCCATTTTGGCCCATTCGGTTAAAGTCGGGGGGCAAAAATTGCGTAAGGGAACCACGCTGACGGCCGAGCATATTGCGACACTGGAACGTTCTGATCTGGCGGAAGTGATTGTCGCCCGGTTGGAACCCGGCGATTGCCACGAAGACGAGGCGGCAACGCTTCTGGCTGCCGCACTCGTCCCGAGCCCTGAAAAGGCCAATCTGCGCGTGACCAAGGCGTTTACAGGACGGGTCAATCTTTTGGCCGACGGGCCGAGTGTTGTGGTGCTAGACGTAAACGCGCTGCAACGGTTCAATCAGGTTCACCCGATGATCACCGTGGCGACGGTGCCGCAATACCAGCAAATGGGCGCGGGCGGTATGGTCGCGACGATCAAGGTGATTTCATACGCCGTTCCTCACGCCGACGTGCGGCGAGCGTCTGAACTGGCGCACGGGGCAATCCGATTGTCCGCGCCGGAATACCGGACCGCGGGTCTGATCGTAACCGATATCCCCGGCGGCCCGCCTAACGAAAAGGGGATTGCGGCGATTCGAGGTCGGGTCGAAGCGCTGGGAATGAAATTGACCGAAGTTCAGGTCGTGCCGCATCGCACGGGTGAGCTTGCTGAGGCACTGGCGTCGCTTGAGGGTGACCTTGCAATGATACTCACCGGCTCGGCCACATCCGACGAAAACGACGTTGCACCGGCAGCCTTGCGGTTGGCTGGGGGTAAGGTGGACAGGTTCGGGATGCCCGTTGATCCAGGAAACTTGTTGTTTCTCGGTGGATTGCGGGGTCGTCCCGTCATAGGGTTACCCGGATGCGCACGTTCACCCGCACTGAATGGGGCTGATTGGGTTCTGTCGCGTGTGGCCTGCGGCATTGAAACAACCGGGGCCGACATAGCCGCGATGGGAGTAGGAGGGCTGTTGAAGGAAATTCCCAGCAGACCCCAGCCGAGGGCGGCAAAGATCAAGTGACGCCACGGCATTTTTGCCCTTTCACCGCTTTGCACCATCATATTTGGGCTGCGCTGTGAAACTGGCAAAAAACCGGCAAATATTTTTGTTCTCAAACAAAATTTCCCGTGTTTAACTCGGGGCCAAGGAAAAAACTCAAAACTGGGAGGATCTTATGACACAGGTCTCAATGACCGTGAACGGGAAGGCCGTTAGCGGGGATGTTGAGGGCCGGACGCTGCTGTCCAGCTTTCTGCGCGATCACCTTGCGCTGACCGGTACCCATGTGGGTTGCGACACCGCGCAGTGCGGCGCATGTGTTGTGCATGTGAATGGCGAGGCGGTGAAATCGTGCAACATGTTGGCGTTGGAGGCCGAAGGGGCTGAGGTTGGCACGATTGAAGGTCAGGCGGCCGAAGATGGCACACTCAATACCATTCAGCAGGCCTTTCAGGATCACCACGGGCTGCAATGCGGATTCTGCACTCCGGGCATGGTGATGAGCGCCGCCGCTCTGCTGAAAGAGAACCCGCGCCCGTCCGAGGCTGAGATCCGGAAGTATCTGGAAGGCAACCTGTGCCGATGCACAGGGTATCACAACATCGTCAAGGCGATCATGGCCGCTTCCGGTCAGGACGTCACCAGCATCGCCGCCGAGTGAAGCGGCGACCGAGAATTTTCGACGAAAATTCTTTTCCCAGGGAGGAGAACAAGCAATGCCCAAAGACAGTGGCATCGGGGCCAGTTCCAAGCGGCGCGAGGACGTGCGCTTTCTGACCGGAGCAGGCAATTACACCGACGACATCAACGTACATGGCCAGGCCTACGTACATTTTCTGCGGTCCGACATCGCACATGGACGCATCAACAATATTGACACATCTGCAGCCGAGGGCATGCCGGGCGTGGTCAAGGTATTCACTGGTAAGGATTTCGAAGGCGTGGGTGGTATGCCTTGTGGCTGGGAAGTGACCGACAAGCACGGCGCCCCCATGCAAGAGCCACCGCACCCGATTTTGGCCCAGGGCAAGGTGCGCCATGTGGGTGATCCGATTGCAGCGGTTGTGGCCGACAGTCTGGAGCAGGCCCGCGACGCCGCAGAGGCGATCGAAGTGGATATCGAAGAACTGACGCCGGTACTGGATATGAAAGCGGCGGCGCAGGATGGTGCAACCCTTGTCCATGACGATCTGAAGAACAACATCTGCTATGATTGGCAACTGGGCGAGGCCGATGACGCAAAAGTTGACGAGGTTTTCGCCAACGCGGCCCATGTCACTACGCTGGACCTGATCAACAATCGTCTGGTCGCCAACCCGATGGAGCCGCGCGTGGCCGTGGCCGAGTACAGCCGGGGTACCGATGAATATACGCTCTATACCACCTCGCAGAACCCGCATGTGATCCGCCTGCTGATGTGCGCCTTTGTTCTGGGCCTGCCCGAGCACAAAGTCCGTGTGGTGGCGCCCGATGTGGGCGGCGGCTTTGGCACCAAGATCTTCCACTATGCAGAAGAGGCGTTCTGCACCTTCGCGGCCAAGGCTTGCAACCGTCCGGTCAAGTGGACGGCCAGCCGGTCAGAGGCGTTCATGTCGGATGCGCAGGGGCGCGACCATGTCAGCACGATCGAACTGGCGCTGGATGCAGACAACAACTTTGTCGGGTTGCGCACCAACACCTACGCCAATTTGGGTGCCTATCTTTCGACCTTCTCCAGTTCGGTTCCGACCTGGCTGCATGGCACGCTAATGGCTGGCAACTATAAAACTCCGGTCATTCAGGTGAACGTTAAGGCGATGTTCACCAACACGGTGCCGGTGGATGCCTATCGCGGCGCGGGCCGTCCTGAGGCAACGTTTCAGTTGGAGCGCGTGATCGATAAGGCGGCGCGCGAGTTGGGGGTCGATCCGATCGCCTTGCGGCGGCAAAACTTCATTACTCAATTCCCCTATGACACGCCGGTGGCGCTGACTTATGACACCGGGGACTATAACGGGACGATGGACAAGCTCGAGGCCGCCGCTGATCTGGCGGGCTTTGCCGCGCGGCGTGCGGAAAGTGAGGCCAAGGGTAAGCTGCGCGGTCTGGGCGTCAATTGCTATATCGAGGCCTGCGGTATCGCACCATCGAACATCGTCGGTATGCTGGGGGCTCGCGCAGGTCTCTATGATGCGGCCACCGTTCGAGTGAACGCTACTGGCTCAATCAGCGTCATGGTTGGTGCACACAGCCACGGGCAGGGGCATGAGACGGCCTTTCCGCAGGTTGTGGCCGACATGATCGGCATCGACGAGTCGATGGTCGAGATTGTCCATGGTGACACGTCGAAAATTCCGTTCGGCATGGGCACCTATGGCTCGCGTAGCCTTGCAGTCTGTGGCTCGGCCATGGTCAAGGCAACCGAGAAGGTGATCGACAAGGCCAAGAAGATCGCGGCGCATCTGCTCGAGGCTTCTGAGGCCGATATCGAGCTGAAGGACGGTCAGTTCAGTGTCGCTGGTACCGATAAGTCGGTGGCCTGGGGTGATGTGACCCTGACGGCTTATGTGCCGCATAACTTCCCGCTGGAGGTTGAGCCGGGACTGGAGGAGACCGCGTTTTACGACCCGGCCAACTTCACCTTCCCAGCAGGCGCCTATGCCTGTGAAGTTGAGGTCGATCCAGAGACCGGACAGGTCAGCATCGAAGCTTTCACCGCCGCCGATGACTTCGGCAACATCGTCAACCCGATGATCGTCGATGGCCAGGTGCATGGCGGTATCGGTCAGGGTATCGGTCAGGCGTTGTTGGAGAATTGTGCCTACGACGAGAATGGTCAGTTGCTGAGCGCGTCCTTCATGGATTACGCCATGCCGCGCGCCGACGACGTGCCGTTCTATGGGGTCGATCATTCCAGCCAGACCCCGTGTACCCATAATCCATTGGGTGTAAAGGGCTGTGGCGAGGCCGGAGCGATCGGTTCGCCGCCGGCGGTGGTCAATGCGGTTCTGGATGCGCTGAACTCGGGTGGCAGGGCGGTCGATCACATCGACATGCCGGTGAGCCCGTCGCGCGTCTGGGCGGCGATGAACGGGTGAGTTGAGAGGGCGGACCGGGGGCCAGCCCCCGGACCCCCGAGATATTTATAGCCAGATGAAGGGCGGATCCGCGCCTTTCGGAAAGGAAGACGAAATGTACAGTTTCGAGTTTGAGAAACCCTCGACCATTGCCGATGCGGTCGCTGCGTTGGGGGGTGAGGATGCGCAGGCGTTGGGTGGTGGTCAGACGCTGATCCCCACGCTGAAGCAACGGCTGGCGGCACCCACAAAGCTTGTCTCAGTGAGTGGGATTGCTGAGATGAAGGGGGTCTGTGTCGAGGATGATGGCTCGGTTGCGATTGGCGGGGCAACGACTCATGCCACAGTAGCGCGAGAGGCAGCAGGTTCCTATCCAGCCCTCGCGGCGCTGGCTGGTCAGATCGGTGATCCGGCGGTGCGCAATCGAGGCACCATTGGCGGCTCAATCGCCAATAATGATCCTGCGGCCTGCTATCCCGCGGCAGTGCTGGGATCGGGCGCTACGATCGTGACCAACGCGCGTCAGATCGCGGCGGATGATTTCTTTGAGGGCATGTTCGGAACGGCATTGGATGAGGGTGAAATCATCACCTCCGTGCGCTTTCCGGTTCCACAGGCCGCGAGCTATCAGAAGTTCCTGCAGCCCGCCTCGCGTTTTGCGTTGGTCGGGGCCTATGTGGCGCGATTTGCGAGCGGGGTCCGTGTGGCCATCACCGGCGCCAGCGAGGATGGGGTGTTTCGTTGGTCAGAGGCGGAAGCGGCACTAGACAAGGAGTTCCGCCCAGATGCGCTGATGGGTCTGAAGATCAATCCGATGAACATGATCGGCGATTTGCACGGTAGCAAGGATTATCGTGCGCATCTGGTCAGCGTCATGACTAAGCGGGCCGTTGAAGCCTGTATGTAGGTGCAGCAGTTGCAAAACTGAAAAGCCCCCAAGTGGGGCTTTTATTTGTTTCTAATTCTGGGCGGTTTCGCAGGCTGCCAATAAGCGCCGGTGTCTTCCCTGGCTTTTTGATATCGGTCCACCCGATCACGGGCGGCACGGCCACCTGCGGCAAAGAGATGGCCTAACAGGCATTCGAGAACTGCCATCGCTCCCGAAAAGCTGGAAAGGTGATGTTGCGTACGGGTGCTGACTGGCAGCACCACATCAGGGTCGAGGCCGGGTGCAATAACGTCACTGTCGGACAGCAATATGATTCGGGTACCACGTTCTCGGGCGAAGCGGATGGATTGGATCGTATCTGAGGAATAGGGATGTACGGTCAGTGCGAACAGACAATCGTTCTGGTCGGCATCCAACAGATCGTCGATGGCCGTGCCCATGTGCCGGGGGATCAGTTGAAATCCCGGATGCGCCATCCGTCCGGCATAGTGGAAGTAATACGCAAGCGCATAGCTGGCACGCGTCGCGGTGATGAAGCAACGGTTGGCCGAGACCATATACTCAATCGTGCGTTCCACCTGCGCGGGTTTCATCAGGCGCAGGGAGCGTGAAACAACATTAAGTTCATTCTGCACAAAACCGGCCTGGGCCATGCTGAATGGATCTCCGGCGCGCATATGGTTGAGCCAGTCCTGCCCCAGCCGATTTTCACGGTCGGTGGCAAGTGTTTGGCGGAAAGGCTTGCGGAAGGCATCAAAGCTGTCAAAGCCCAGGCGTTGGGCAAGCCGTACCAGAACGTTTGAACTGACACCGATCTTTCCGGCGGTAACGCGGATCGGGTCCAGTCCGAAATCACCGGGATGATCGATCACGTATTTGGCCGCGGCCTGCATTTGCGGCGGCAGCGTGTCGATATCCTTGCGAAGACGATCAGTTAGATGGGTGGGCGTGGTCTGCATCTGGGAATAAAAACAAATTTTATGATAGAATCAAATTGAAAACGGAAGCTCTGGGTATAGATCGGTCTCGGATAGAATGGGTGGGGCAATGGCTGACAGAAATTCCGAAGGCGATGGCGATACAAAGCTGCCATATATTCTGATCGCCCCGAACGGAGCACGGCGGGGGCACCAGGACCACGCGGCATTGCCTGTAGCCACGGATGAAATTGTTGAGACCGCGCGGTCATGCCATGCAGCCGGTGCTGATGGTATTCACCTTCATGTGCGAGACCGGGTAGGTCGACATT
Organism: Alphaproteobacteria bacterium; assembly: GCA_030426685.1. Taxonomy (GTDB): domain Bacteria; phylum Pseudomonadota; class Alphaproteobacteria; order Rhodobacterales; family Rhodobacteraceae; genus Ruegeria. The sequence goes on along the minus strand of JAUHYC010000001.1, from coordinate 39,181 downwards.
CGCTGGACGCGGGCCTGTATCGCGAGACGATTGCGGAGCTCCGACAGGCGGTTCCGCAGATGGGCATTCAGATAACAACCGAATCCGCCGGTGTTTTCGATGTCCAGGCGCAGTATGAATGCCTGCGACAGGTTCATCCGGAGTGGGCCTCGATTTCCGTGCGTGAGATCGCGCGGGCGCCCGAGCTTGCACCTAGGGTCTATGCCCTATGCGCCGATCAGGGAACGCGGGTTCAACACATTCTGTATGATGCTGCAGACGCCGAGCTATTGGCGCGGTGGCAGGACGGTGGGGTCGTAAAAAGCGATCAGGTTGATCGTCTACTGGTGCTTGGCCGCTATGCGACTTCACAGGAATCGACTCCCCGTGATCTGGATGCATTTCCGAACGGCCCGGATCCGTGGATGGTCTGCGCGTTTGGCAGGCAAGAGCATTTGTGCCTTCAGCGTGCCGCCCAGTTGGGTGGTGATGTGCGCGTGGGCTTTGAAAACAGCCTGACCACTCCGGAAGGTGAAGTTTGGGTTGACAATGCCGCCTCGGTTGCGGCGCTAATCAATCTTCTCAAGAGGACTGTGAAATGAGCCATATCTTTCCACGTCACACGAAGTCTGACTTACCGGTCGCGATTGGTGGCGAGGGGTGCTACCTGGTTGATTCAGAAGGGCGGCGCTATCTCGATTGCGGGGATGCGGCAGTATCCTGTCTTGGTCATTCCAACGCGGCAGTTACTCGGGCAGTGCAGGAACAGGTCGGCAAGATTGCCTTTGCTCATACCGGGTTCATGACCTCGGAACCCGCCGAGTCACTGGCGGATTTGTTGATCAAACACGCTCCCGGCGATCTGGACCGCGTGTATTTTGTTTCGGGCGGGTCAGAGGCGACTGAGGCCGCGATCAAATTGGCGCGGCAGTACTTTCTGGAGATCGGTGAGCCCGAACGCCGCCATGTCATCGCGCGGCGCCAGAGCTATCATGGCAACACATTGGGGGCATTGTCTGCTGGGGGGAACGCATGGCGACGGGCGCAATTCGCCCCAATGTTGATAGATATGACGCATATCGCCCCATGTTACGAGTATGCTGAAAGGCCGGAAAGCGAGAGTAGCTTCGAATACGGTCAACGCGTCGCAAACGAACTGGAGGTCGAAATCCAGCGTCTTGGCCCAGAATCCGTTATGGCCTTCATGGCAGAGCCCGTTGTGGGGGCAACGCTAGGTGCGGTTCCCGCAGTTGATGGCTATTTCAGGCGCATTCGCGAAATCTGTGACCAATACGGCGTTCTGCTTATTCTTGATGAGGTGATGTGCGGCATGGGGCGCACGGGGCAATTATTTGCTTGTGACCATGACAACATTGCCCCGGATATCCTGTGCATTGCCAAAGGATTGGGGGCTGGATACCAGCCAATTGGTGCGACTTTGTGCTCACGCCGGATTTATGAGGCGATCCGGGATGGCTCGGGGTTTTTTCAGCATGGACACACCTATATCGGCCATCCCGTCGCAACAGCAGCAGCTCTTGCGGTTGTAACGGAACTGACCGAGAAGGATCTTCCAAAGCGGGTGGCCGTGATGGGTGAGAAATTGCAGTCCGCCCTGAACACGGCCTTTGGCCAACATCCCAATGTCGGTGACATCCGGGGGCGTGGTCTGTTCCGCGGGATTGAACTGGTGGCAGATCGGGAGAGCAAGCGCCCCTTTGACCCGTCGCAGGGGATTGCAGGCAAGATTAAGAAGGCGGCCTTTGCCGAGGGTCTGATTTGCTATCCGATGTCTGGGACGCGGGACGGAAAACACGGAGATCACATTCTTCTGGCGCCCCCCTTTATTATTGAGGATGCTCAGATTGATGAACTGATCACCAAGCTGGGGCGCGCGCTTGAAAGGGTTCTTTGACCCCATCGTAAATAACCATATGATTGAAAATGAAAAAGGCTCCGGCCAAATTGGCGGAGCCTTAATAAATGATTTTTTAACAGAGGCTTACTTCTGCGGAAGCGGGCCAATCATCATGATCATCTGACGGCCTTCCATCTTAGGCATATTCTCGATCTTGCCCAAATCCTTGACGTCCTCGGCCACACGCTCGAGCAACTCGCGCCCTAGATTTTGGTGTGCCATTTCGCGGCCACGGAAACGCAGGGTGATTTTGACCTTGTCGCCGTTCTCAAGAAACTTGAACACGTTGCGCATCTTGACATCATAGTCGTGCGTATCGGTGTTGGGTCGGAATTTGACCTCTTTCACCTCGATGATCTTTTGCTTCTTGCGGGCTTCGCTTTCGCGTTTCTGCTGTTCGTACTTGAACTTGCCAAAGTCCATGATTTTGCAGACCGGCGGGTTCGCATTGGGCGAAATCTCAACCAGATCTAGACCGGCATCGGCGGCCATCTGCATAGCTTTGGCGGGATGAACCACCCCGACATTTTCACCTTCAGCGCCGATCAGGCGAATTTCGGGGGCACGGATCTTGTCATTGACGCGCGGGCCGGTATCTCGCTGTGGCGGCGCGTTGTGAGGTCTGCGGGCTATGGGTTCATTCCTTTGATGATTGCAGAATTTCGAGCCCGGAATTTAGACCGGGCCGCAGATCGTTTCAAGCGGCATAAGTGCCAGCCAGCAGGAAAATTCCGGGTATCCGGGGGTATTTAGGCTGGTCGGACATCAAAATGCCCGACCGCGATATTCGTTCAGCCCACAAAGGCCTTTTCGATCACGAATTCCTTGGGGTCGGAATTGGCGCCCTCGCGCAGGCCAAACTCTTCCAGGATCGCTTTGATGTCATGGTTGAAGGCAAGGCTGCCGCAGACCATGGCGCGGTCGGTTTCCGGCTTGATGCCGCCTTCGATGCCCAGGTCGGCAAATACGGTGCCGTCCTGCAGCAACGTGGTGATGCGGCCCATCTTGGGGCTCTGTTCGCGGGTCGTGGTCGGGTAATAGCGAATCTTGTCAGCAAACCCTTCGCCCATCAGTTCCGCCAGCATTTCGTCCTGACGGATGCTCTCGATCAATTCGCGACCATAATCGAGTTCTGCAACGTCGCGGCAGGTATGGGTAATGATGACCTCGTCGTAATCCTCGTAGGTCTGCGGTTCACGCAGCAGCGAAGCAAAGGGCGCAAAACCGGTGCCGGTGGCAAAGAACCAGATGCGCTTGCCGGGCAGCAGCGCGTCATGGACCAGCGTTCCAACGGGCTTGGGCCGTAGAATGATCTGATTTCCGGGCTGTATGTGCTGAAGTTTCGAAGTTAGGGGGCCGTCCTGCACTTTGATCGAGTAGAACTCCAATTCTTCGTCCCAGGAAGGCGACGCAATCGAATAGGCACGCAGCAACGGTTTGCCGTTGTCGCCCAACAGGCCGATCATCACGAACTCGCCCGAACGGAACCGCAGCGAGGCCGGGCGCGACACCTTGAAAGAGAACAGGCGGTCGGTCCAGTGTTTGACCTCGGTCACGGTCTGGGCGTCGGGCAGGACGGGGGCCTTAACGGCGGTTGCTTCGGTCACGGGCGTCATCTCTGTCATCATTATCACTGCCGGTGAGGTAAACCGACATCTCCGTTTAAGCTTTGATCCAAGTCAGGAAAAGGGGACAGATTGCCCCCTGTGTTTCACAAGCTGGCACGCAGCGGTTTAACCACGCAGGCGGGTCTGATAGTTGTTTGCTTTCCAGTCGGCGCGCGCCAGCCACTGATCCTCAGGCTGGCGGTTGGCAAGCGCGTGGTCAATCTCGACCTCGTCAAAACCGCTGCGGCGGGCCATGGCGTATTGGTCGGCCAGAACATGACCTTTGGCGCGCAGGCGTCCGGTATAACCCTTCAGGCGTAACGTGCGGGCGATGGTAAACCCGCGACCGTCCGCAAAAGACGGGAAATCCACGCGTACCAGCTCGGCTCTGCCCAGACGCTCATACAGCTCATCGGGGTCCGTATCCGAACTGACATCCAGTGCAACCACATCATTGGCGGCATCGTCCAGAGTGACAAAGCCGTCGGTCCAGTCATCGGGCGCAAAACCCTCATCTGTTACGATTACGTTCATGATTTCTCTCCGGTGCGCACCATCTTGCCATCGACGAAATGGATGCCACATTCTTCCTTGTTCTGATCGCGCCAGCGTCCGGCGCGAGGGTCTTCGCCCTCTTTGACCGGCGAGGTACAGGGTGCACAGCCGATCGAGGGATAACCTTTGGCCACCAGCGGGTGCCGGGGCAGGTTGTTCTCGTCCATATACGTACGCACATCCTCGGGCGCCCAATGGGCCAGCGGATTGACCTTGATCCGGCCCGTGCCGTCCTCGACCTCAAAAAACTCCAGCGCTGCGCGGGAGCCCGCCTGAAACCGTTTGCGCCCGGTGATCCAACCGTCATATCCGGCCAGAGCCCTTTGCAGCGGGAATGTCTTGCGCAGGTTGCAGCACGCGTCCATGTCGCGCAGGCGCAGTGACCCGTAAGGGTCTTCACGCTGCACGTCTACTTCATCAGCGCGAATGATACGCACGTTCGTGAGCCCCAGTCGTTCGCTGACTTCGTACTGGTATTCCAGCGTTTCGGCAAACAGCATCTGCGTGTCGATGAACAGCACCGGCGTCGCCTTGTCGACGACGGCCGCCATATGCAGCAACACGACTGATTCCGCGCCGAAGCTGGAGACCAGCGCAAGCTCGTCGATTTCCTCCAGTGCGCCATGCATCACGTCATGGGCACTGTGGTGGCGGAACCGGGCATTCAACGCATTGACCCGTTCGGTCAATTCGCTTCGGTCCCGGCCCAGCTCAGTCTGGATCAGGTCAAGCGGCATTGGCGCGCGCTTCAGGATAGAGGGCGGCCTTGAACGGGGCCATGCCAACCCGACGATAGGTTTCCAGAAAGGTTTCTTCGGCGCCCAGCCGCTGGTTCAGATAGGTTTCCACGATGCGCTCGACTGCGGGGACGATCTCATCATAGGCAAAGCCCGGTCCAGTACGGTCACCAATGGCCGCGGTTTCGGTACCATCGCCACCCAGCGTGATCTGGTAGTTCTCGACGCCAGCGCGATCCAGGCCCAGGATACCGATGTGACCCACGTGGTGATGACCACAGGCATTGATGCAGCCCGAGATCTTGATCTTCAGGTGACCGATATCATGCTCCAGCTTCAGATCTTCAAACCGGGTCGCGATTTCCTGCGCCACCGGGATCGAACGGGCCGTCGCCAGTGCACAGTAGTCCATGCCGGGGCAGGCGATGATATCGCTGATCAGGCCGATGTTGGCGGTGGCCAGCTCGTACTCTTTCAGCTTCGCATGGATCGCGGGCAGGTCCGATTTGTGGACATGCGGCAGGATCACGTTCTGCTCATGGCTGATGCGCAGTTCGTCATAGCCGAACTCTTCGGCAAGATAGGCCATTACACGCATCTGCTCAGCGGTCGCATCACCCGGCGTCTGGCCGTGCTTCTTGATCGAGATCGTGACGATCGCGTGGTCCGCGTTCTTGTGCGGCGCGATGTTGGTGTCGACCCACGACCGGAAGACCGGATCGTTGGTATAGGCGCTTTCAAACGACGCAACCGAGCCTTCACGGAAGGCAGGTGGCGCGAAGTGGCCCTTGATCTCTTCCAGCAGGTTCATATCCGCGCCTTTGAACTGCGGGCGGACTTTCAGGAAGCGCTCGTTGACCTTTGCGCGGATCGCGTCGATGCCATGCTCGTGCACGGTGATCTTGATGCGCGCCTTGTACTTGTTGTCGCGACGGCCGATCTGGTTCCACACCGAAACGGTGGCTTCCAGATAGGCCAGCAGATCGTCAAAGGCGACGAATTCGGACAGTTCCTTACCGATCATCGGTGTGCGGCCCAAACCGCCGCCAACGATGACGCGGGCACCCAGAACGCCATCACGCTCAACCAGTTGCAGGCCGATATCGTGCGCTTTGATCACGGCGCGGTCGTTTTCCGAGCCAGTGATGGCGATCTTGAACTTGCGCGGCATGAACTGGAATTCCGGGTGATCGGTCGACCACTGGCGCAGCAGTTCGGCATAGGGGCGCGGGTCGGCGACTTCGTCCGCAGCGGCACCGGCAAAGTGGTCGGCGGTCACGTTGCGGATGGTGTTGCCCGAGGTCTGGATGGCGTGCATGCCAACTTCGGCCAGCGCATCCAGCATATCCGGCACGTCTTTCAGCTTCGGCCAGTTGTACTGGATGTTCTGACGGGTGGTGAAATGGCCATAGCCCTTGTCCCACTTCTCAGCCAGCAGTGCCAGCTGACGCATCTGCGCGCTGGACAGCGTACCATAGGGAATGGCAACCCGCAGCATATAGGCGTGCAACTGCAGATACAGTCCATTCATCAGGCGCAAGGGCTTGAACTCATCTTCGGTCAGCGATCCGTCAATGCGGCGCTCGACCTGTGCGCGGAATTGCGCGTTACGTTGTGCCAAAAATGCTGTGTCGAACTCAGAGTAACGATACATGATTAGCTGTCCTTGGTTGCAGCCCCGAACCTTGGGGCCTTTAGGGGAGAGGAAGGGCCAGAGGTCAGGCCCGGGGCTGCGGGGAAGATGCCTGTTTGCCGTGGGCATAGTTGGACGGACCAGTCCGGCGGAAGTCTTCCCGGAAATGGGTGGGTTCGGGGCCGTTAGCACCCGCGATGGCGTCGGCCAGATAAGCACCGACGATCTTGTTGACCTGACGCTCGGCGTCCAGCAGACGCACTTGGGCATGCGCTTCGTCGGTGATCAGCTCGGCCTCGGACAATTCGCGCGACCAGCGATCATCCTCGGTCAGATAAATCACGTCGCCCTCCAACAGGTCGTTGGCTGTAACCACTTTAGGTGTAAAAGCACGAGGCATCAGGCAAGGTCCTTGGTGTTGTACGGTGTCAGCACATAGCCGATGGGTTGTTTGACTTGCCTTGCAATATAGGAAATATTCCCGTCAAAGCGCTATATCTCAGGATAAATAAGGACATTGGTTCTGAATACAGGGTATATCGGAGCCAGTGTTCTGGATTGAAGGGAAAATTGGAATGTCGGTGCGCATAGACGACACGGATCGGAAAATTCTGGCTGAGCTGCAGCGGGATGCAAGTCAGTCCCTGGATGAAATTGCAGCCCGGGTCGGCAGTTCCAAGACCCCGGTCTGGAATCGCATCCGCAAACTGAAAGGGGCCGGTGTGATCGGTCAGCAGACAGTATTGCTGGACGCCGAGGCACTGGGGTTTGAGGCCACCTTCTTCGTTCTGATCCGAACTTCGGAACACGAAGCGCAATGGCAGCAGAAGTTTCTGAAGGCACTGCGGGATCGGCCCGAAGTGCAAGAGGCGCATCGACTGGCGGGTGACATAGATTATATTCTGAAAGTCCGCGTCAAAAATGCGCGTGCCTATGACGCGTTCTACCAGACGCTGATATCAGAAGTGCGCGTGCATAATGTAACAGCCCTGCTATCGATGGAAGAGATCAAATCGACCACGATGCTGCCCCTGAATTCGCTGGGGGCCGCATAACAGTCATGGAAGCGGGGGCGCTGCCCCCGTCGCCCAAAGGCGACTCCCCCGAGATATTTTTAGCCAGATGAAGATGGGATCCTCTTCTTCATCTGGCTAAAAATACCTCTGCCGGAGGCATTGCGCGGCACGCGCAATTGGACCACGCTATGTCAGATTTGCGCGATCAGTTCGGTCAACCCATGGAAGTGATAGCTGTTCGAATAGCGCGCGCCGTCCACTAAGTTCAGTTCGGGGCATCTGTTGAACAGGATCGGCAGGGCGATGCGCATTTCCAGACGCGCCAGCGGGGCGCCGACACAGAAATGCAGGCCACCGCCAAAGCTTGTATTCGGAGTGACGTTTCGGGATGGATCGAAGGTGTTGGGGTCAGACCAGATTTCCGGATCGCGGTTGGCCGCGCCCAGAAGCAGGGCCACTTCGTCACCGCGCGCAAACGAATGTCCGCAGATTTCGACATCCTCATATGCGTACCGCGTGAACATATGGAGGGGCGGATCGAAACGCAGGATTTCTTCGACTGCTTTGTCGATGGTTTCGAGTGATGTAATCTGTTCCTGGGTACCTGTGGCAAGAACAGTCTTCACCCCGTTCCCGAGCGCATGAACGGTTGCTTCGTGTCCGGCGTTCAGCAGAAGGATGCAGGTTGTAATAAGCTCTTTGCGCGATAGTTTTTCACCTTCTTCTTCTGCTGAGATGAGACGTGTGATCAGATCATCGCGCGGGTCCTTGCGGCGTTGTTCGACATACTCTTCGAGAAACGCTGTGAACTCATTCGAAGCGCGGGCGGCGGCATCTTCGGTCTGGCGGGTTCGGTTGGCCTGATACATGGCAACCATCGCATGTGACCAGGTCAGTAATTGCGGCGCCATGTGCTCGGGAACGCCCAGCAAGCGGCAAATTGTTATAACGGGAATCTGAGTGCAATAGGCTTCCAGAAGATCAAAGGGTTCATCCGGGAAACGGTCGATCAGTTCGTGGCACAGGGCTTCGACCGAAGGTGCGAGTTCTGCTATCGCGCGCGAAGTGAATGCCCGCAGAACCAGCGAACGCAGACGTGTATGCCGGGGCGGTTCCAGTTCGAGCATTGAGTGCGCTTCGACCGCTATCCAGGGGGCGAGGTGTTCGGGGCTGGGTTTGGTGAGCTCGGGCGGGACTTCGCGACCGAAGCGGCGATCACGCAACAGGGCCTGTACAGCACTATGAGAGACCGCTGCCACCATGTCGTAATCTTCCCAATAAACGAGGTCCCCGAACTGGCGGGCAGTGTCGTAGAACAGATAAGGGTTTTGCACAAAGGCAGGATCGGTCGGGGATTGGGTGACGGTCTGCATGCGGTGCAGACTTGCCATAGGCGGCTCTGAATGCAAGACCCTTAGACATGCAAAGGGTTTGGGTCATTGTCGGATTTCTGTGTGCGGTTGGACTGTTATCCTCAGCAGTCTGGACCTATGGCTATCGCCAGGCGCTGACACAGCTTAGCCAGCAGGCCGAGGCCGATCTTGAGCTGGCTGCCGACCGGCTGAGCACGCAGATGCAGGTTTATCAGGAAGTTGCGGTGCTGATGGCCGATCATCCCGCCCTGCGGTCGCTTGAAACCGAGGAACAGCGGCAAGTGGCACAGGCTGTGTTGTTGGATGTGGCCGACAAGACAGCCGCGGTGAACGTGATGTATCTGGACCGAAGCGGCCGCGTTCAGGTCGCCGCACAGCCGATCCGGCAGCGCAGCCTGGCTGGGCACCCGGCCTTTGAACGCGCGTTGCAAGGGGCGTTGGGCAGCGCACATGGAGTTCAGCCAGACAACGGTGATCGCATCTATTCCTATGTTGCTCCGACCTTTGGTCCAACGGGGCTGGTGGAAGGTGCACTAATGATCGTTGCTGATGTACAGGATGTAGAACAGACTTGGCGAGGCAGCACAGAAGCAGTGTTCTTTGTTGATGGCGACGGGGTGGTCTTTATTTCAAACCGTTCGGATTTGTTGTTCTGGGAGCGGTTGGAAGGGCAGCCGGGGCTGGTCCCACCGGGGGGTGAAGTCACCGAATTTGCTTCGACCCGTGTTGACGGGCATGAATTGTGGCGACTGAACTGGGGGCGCTATTTTCCCAGTCGCGCGTTGCACCTGACGCTCGGTTTGCCGGTTATAGACATGACCGCCGAAGTGCTGGTGGATGTTGCCCCAGCGAGGCGGCTCGCGGGTTTGCAAGCGGCGGCGGTTGCCGCGATTTGTTTCGCATTTGGTGCTCTGTTATTCCTCGCCTCAGAACGGCGGCGTGCGCTGGCCCTGGCCAATACTGTGCTGGAAAGCCGCGTGGCGCAGCGAACGCGGGCTTTGACGGCCGCAAACACGGCGTTGCGGCGGGAAGTGATCGAACGACAGGAAGCGGAAGCAGCTCTGAAACAGGCGCAGGCGGATCTGGTGCAGGCTGGTAAGCTGAGCGCACTGGGAAAGATGTCTGCCGGTATCAGCCATGAGTTGAACCAGCCGTTGATGGCCATCCGGCAATTTGCGGATAACGGCGCGGCCTTTCTTGAACGCGGCAAGGGGAAGAAGGCAGGTGAGAATCTCGGCCGTATCTCGGATATGGCGGCGCGAATGGCGCGGATCATCAAAAACCTGCGCGCATTTGCCCGCAACGAGAGTGAGCCGATGGGGCGGGTCGAGCTGGTCCAGGTGCTGAACACGGCCGTAGAATTGACTGAGGCGCGTCTGAACGATGAGGGTGTCGAACTGAATTGGACGCCACCTGACAAAGAGATCTACGCATGGGGAGGAGAGGTGCGCCTGGTTCAGGTCTTCGTCAACCTGATCAACAACGCAGCAGATGCGATGATAGATCAACAGACCCGGCGGATATCAATCACGCTTGTCGAGGACACGCGCATCCGTGTCGCAGTGCGTGATACAGGCCCCGGCATTGAGGATCCGGATCGGATGTTTGAACCGTTCTACACCACCAAATCGGTTGGAAGCTCTGAAGGTATGGGGTTGGGTCTGTCTATCTCCTACGGTCTGGTGCAAAGCTTCGGGGGCGATATTCGGGGCACGAACACCGAAGATGGTGCCGAATTTACGGTCGAACTCGAGCCTTGCAAAGAGGACGAAATGCGATGATCCGAAAGGTTCTTTTGGTAGACGACGATGCGGCAGTACGCGAAGCATTGGCCCAAACACTTGAGTTGGCTGACTACGAACCTGTGACTGCAGGGTCTTTTGTCGCCGCCAAGGATCACATCAGACGGGAGTTTTCTGGCGTGATCGTCTCGGACATCCGTATGCCGGGCCGGGACGGGTTTCATCTGTTGAACTATGCGCGTGAGGTTGACCCGGAACTGCCCGTGATCCTGTTGACGGGCGAGGGCGATATTCCAATGGCGGTTCAAGCCATGGGGCAGGGAGCTTTTGATTTTCTGGAAAAGCCCTGCACTGCGGCTGATTTACTGTCGGTCTTGGAACGTGCCTTTTCCACGCGCGCCGAGGTGTTGCAACTGCGGGAACAAAAGAGCGAGCTTGAGCGGGGTGACCCAGCCGCCAGGATGCTTTTTGGTTTGTCCGAGCAAGCCGAAGCTTTGCGTGAGCGAGTACGCGCCGTGGCACCCACACGGGCCGAAGTATTGGTCACCGGGCCAGTGGGCAGCGGGATTTCGAAGGTGGCGGAAGTTGTACACCTGATGTCTCCGGTTGGGCAGGGGCCGTTTGTCAAACGATCGGCTTCGGCGCTGACAGCAGAGGGCCTGCGCCGGGGATACGAGGATGCATCCTGTGGATCGCTGTTTCTGGACGAGGTTTCGGCCATGTCAGATGCGACCCAATACGCGATGCTGGAACTTGTCGAGCAGGACACGGACGCGAGGATTATCGCGGGCACGACGGCAGACCTGTCCGAGTTATCCGCGCAGGGGCGATTCAATGCGGATTTGTTCTACCGTCTGGATGTTATGCGGGTGCGCATTCCTTCCTTGTCTGAACGGCCTGAGGACATCCCGGTGATCTTCAGGCATTATGTGGCGCAGGCAGCAGAACAGGCTGGGCTTGCAGAGCCCGAAGTGACGCCTGAACATCTTGCCTCGCTCATGTCGCAAGACTGGCCGGGGAACGCGCGGTCCCTGATGTCGGCGGCGATGCGATTTGTTCTGGGAATGCCAGAGGAAGTCGCGCAAGCCGCAGATCTGGGGCTGAGCGAACAGCTGGCCCGGGTTGAGCGGTCATTGCTGATTGCGGCGCTTGGGCGTCACAATGGCAAAGCCGCAGACGCCGCGAAGGCGCTGAAACTGCCGCGCAAGACTTTCTATGACAAATTGGCGCGCTACCAAATCCGGCCTGAGGATTATCGGCGGTAGCGAATGCTCTCGCCGGATTGGATTGCATTATCATGCCTCCAAATCCGTTGGGCCAGGCAGCCCACAACCGCGGGCTGCGGCTTGGCACTAGGAACCGGTGACCGATTCGACATCAGTGATTCGAGGTTTGTGCGAAAAACCGCACAAGGCGGCATGAGTATGTGCGAATTTTCGCACAAGGCAAGGTCCGGCCATGATTGGTGGGGGAGGCGCGTTTTTATAATCATATGTAATAAAAAGATATTTACGTTTTCAATGTCCATTCAAACAAAGTCTTGAGCGCATCACGGCGATTCGCTTCACTTTGCGTCATACGGCGCTGATTGAGCGTCTGATTGAAGTTCAAGGAAGTCCGGGAGGAAGAGACTTATGAAATTTTTGACAACAGCCGCTACCGCGCTTGCGCTTACGGTAACTGCAACTGCAGGTATGGCAGCCTGCGATGATGGCGAGATCGTGGTCAAGTTTGCGCATGTGACGAACACCGACAAACACCCCAAGGGGGTCGCCGCCGCGATGTTGGAGAGCCGTGTCAACGACGAGATGAACGGTGTGATGTGCATGGAGGTTTACCCGAACTCGACGCTGTACAATGACGACAAGGTATTGGAGGCAATGCTTCAGGGTGACGTTCAGCTGGCCGCTCCGTCGCTGTCGAAATTCGAGAAGTTCACCAAGCAGTTCCGTCTGTTTGACCTGCCGTTCATGTTCAAGAATATCGATGCTGTGGATGCGTTCCAGGCGTCGGATGCCGGTCAGGCAATGAAAGACAGCATGCAACGCCGCGGTCTGCAGGGGCTGGCGTTCTGGCATAATGGCATGAAGCAGATGTCGGCCAACAAGCCGCTGGTTGACCCGTCGGACGCAGATGGCCTGAAGTTCCGTGTTCAATCCTCGGACGTTCTGGTTGCTCAGATGGAAGCCATCGGTGGCAGCCCGCAAAAGATGGCGTTCTCGGAAGTGTATGGCGCGCTGCAGCAGGGCGTTGTGGACGGGCAGGAGAACACCTGGTCGAATATCTACGGCAAGAAGTTCTTTGAGGTGCAGGATGGCATCACCGAAACCAACCACGGCATCATTGATTATCTGGTTGTGACATCGGTCGACTGGCTGGACAGCCTGGACCCCGAAGTCCGCGATCAATTCCTGACCATTCTCGCCGAAGTGACGGCGACCCGGAACAAGGAAGCCTTTGCCGTGAACGAAGCGGCCAAAGCTTCGATCATTGATGCAGGTGGCATCATTCGCGAGCTGAATCCGGAACAGCGTCAGGCTTGGGTCGATGCGATGAAGCCCGTCTGGGACAAGTTCGCCGATGACGTGGGTCAGGATAAGATCGACGCTGCTCAGGCGATCAACGCCGGGTTCTGATCCTGGTTCAGTTCGCGCGTCGTGGGACTGGGGAGTTATCGACGCGCGGACCGGGCGGGCCTTGATGGCCCGCCACCCAAAACTCTCATTATAAAAATGCGGGGACAAAGAGATGTCTGGTGCTAAACCCGGCCCAAGCGGGCTGGTTGACCATATCGAAGAGACGGTGATCGCATTGCTGTTGGGGCTGATGACGGTCGTCACCTTCGCCAACGTGATCGCACGTTTTGTGTTTAACTCTAACATTTTGTGGGCGTTGGAGCTGACAGTTTTCACCTTTGGATGGCTGGTGCTTCTAGGCGCATCCTATGCCGTTAAGAAACACGCGCATCTGGGGGTGGACGCGATACTGAACATGCTGGCCCCGGCACCGCGCCGGATATTGGCGCTGATTGCCGTCGGGTGCTGCCTGGTGTTTTCACTGCTTCTGCTCAAGGGGTCCTACGATTATTGGGCTGTATTTGCCGATTTACCACCGACCTCGGGCCGCTGGTTTCCGACCGGCTTTGACATGAGTGCGCGCAGCCAGAGCTTCTACGAGGTCGACGACATCCCGATGGTCGCCCCGTTGCGGTTCTTGGAAGATTTGATCAACTATGGTGAGGGCTACGAAAAGCTTCCCAAGGTCGTGCCATATCTGGTGCTGCCGGTATCGATGCTGCTGCTCGTGATCCGCTTTGCTCAGGTCGCGGTGCAAATCTGGCGCGGCGAGACCGACCGCATGGTCGCCAGCCACGAGGTCGAGGACGAAATCGAAGAGGTCCGGGCCCAGCAGGGGGAGCATGACTGATGGATGTTGTACTTCTCTTCTCAATGGTCATTGGCCTGCTGCTGATCGGGGTTCCGATTGCGGTGGCACTGGGCCTCAGCTCGACCCTGTTCCTGTTGATCTACTCTGACAGTTCTCTTGCCTCGGTCGCGGGTACACTTTTTGAGGCGTTCGAGGGGCACTTTACCCTGCTCGCGATCCCGTTCTTCATTTTGGCCTCGTCCTTCATGACAACGGGTGGTGTGGCGCGGCGGATCATTCGCTTTTCGATAGCCTGTGTGGGGCATTTGCCAGGCGGACTGGCAATTGCGGGTGTTTTCGCCTGTATGCTTTTTGCTGCGCTCTCGGGGTCCTCTCCGGCGACCGTTGTGGCCATCGGTTCGATTGTGATCGCGGGGATGCGTCAGGTTGGATATTCCAAGGAATTCGCAGCTGGTGTGATTTGTAACGCGGGTACGCTCGGCATCCTGATCCCGCCGTCGATCGTGATGGTCGTCTACGCGGCCGCTGTTGAGGTCTCGGTCGGGCGGATGTTCCTTGCAGGGGTCATTCCGGGCTTGATGGCGGGCTTGATGTTGATGGTCACCATCTACGTTATGGCCAAGGTCAAGAACCTGCCCAAAGGAGATTGGAAGGGCTGGGGCGAGATCTTCGTATCAGCGCGCGAGGCCGGTTGGGGCTTGTTCCTGATCGTGATCATCCTGGGCGGTATCTATGGCGGTATCTTCACCCCGACCGAAGCCGCTGCGGTGGCTGCTGTCTATGCGTTCCTGATCGCGAGCTTTATCTACAAAGATATGGGTCCGCTGAGCACCAAAGGGGATGCACCGAACATTCCGCTGTTCAAGAAACCCTATGCGCTGATCACGGCCTTCTTCCATCCCGACACCAAGCACACGTTGTTTGAGGCAGGCAAGCTGACGGTGACGCTGCTGTTCGTCATTGCCAACGCGCTGATCCTCAAACACGTGTTGACGGATGAGCAGGTGCCGCAGCACATTGCCAGTGCGATGCTGTCGGCGGGTCTGGGCCCGGTGACATTCCTGATCGTGGTCAATGTGATCCTGCTGATCGGCGGTCAGTTCATGGAGCCTTCGGGCCTGCTGGTCATCGTGGCACCTCTGGTGTTCCCGATTGCCATAGAACTGGGCATCGATCCGATCCATCTGGGCATCATCATGGTGGTAAACATGGAAATCGGGATGATCACGCCTCCGGTCGGTCTGAACTTGTTCGTGACCTCGGGCGTGGCCGGAATGCCGATGATGAGTGTGGTGCGGGCTGCGCTGCCGTTCCTGGCCGTGCTGTTCGTGTTCCTGATCATGGTGACATACATCCCATGGATATCGACTTTCCTACCCAACACCTTCATGGGACCGGAGATCATAACCAACTAACAAAGTTGATCGAGCAGCAAAACCGGGCGGCGCAATCCGCCCGGTTTTTGCGTTGAAGGCTTGTATTGTGAGAGGTGGTTCTTACCTCTTTGGCTGAGGACGACCTCACCATCGTGGATGATCATTCGGGACGACCCGATGTGAGAGTGAGGTGTACTCATGCCCTGGATATTACTGTTGTTTGCTGGTTTGCTTGAAGTCGTTTGGGCGGTGGCAATGAAGCAATCCGCTGGATTCACACGCTTGTGGCCAACGGCGATCATGGGTGTGTCGATGATAGGCTCCTTCGGCTTGCTTGCGCTGGCCATGCGTGATCTGCCGTTGGGCACGGCTTATACGATCTGGACCGGTATCGGGGCGGTTGGAGCTTTTGCCGTAGGCGTTATGTTTCTGGGTGAAGCGTTGACACCAATGCGTGTTTTTGCTGCTGCGCTGATTGTAACTGGTCTGGTCGCAATGAAACTGGCCTGAGCGTTGACGGCCTGACCGCTGTCGGGCAGCTTGGCGCAGAGACCCTGACAAAGGATACCTGCCCATGCTGACCGCCACCGATGCTCGCTTGCTGCGCATTGCCTATGACGAGGCAAAGGCCGGATTTGATGAGGGGGGATGCCCGATTGGCTCCGTTCTTGCACGTGGCGGTGAGGTCATTGCACAAGGGCGCAATCAACGTGTTCAGCGTAGCGACCCGATAGCGCATGGTGAGATGGACGCATTGCGTAAGGCAGGACGGCAGAAGACCTACCGCGACACAGTACTCTATACGTCGCTGTCACCTTGCATGATGTGCGCAGGCACCATCGTTCAATTCGAAATCCCTCGGGTTGTGATCGGGGATACTCAGAACTTCGGCGGCAACGAAGAGTTTCTGCGCGAGCGCGGTGTTGAGGTCGTCATCGCCGATGATCCTGACTGCATCGCCTTGATGAAACGCTTTATCGAAGAAAAGCCCGAGCTTTGGGCCGAGGATATCGCCGAATAGTCGGGTCTGTCTCATGCATTTTCAAGCGCACGGATGATGCCCGAGAAATCGTCGGCTTTCAGGCTGGCACCACCAACCAACGCGCCATCAACATTCGACACACCGAATATTTCGGTAGCGTTTCCAGGTTTCACCGACCCGCCATAGAGCAGACGTACCGAGCGGCCCACACCTTCGCCAAAACGGCGCTCAAGCCGTGCACGGATGAAGTCGTGGACCTCACCGATCTCTTCCAGCGTGGGAACCTTACCCGTACCGATGGCCCAGATAGGCTCATAGGCCACGATCAGGTTTTCTCCGGTTGACTGATCCGGGATCGAGCCCGACAACTGGCCGCCAATGATATCCAGCGTATTCGCCGCCTCGCGCTGCTCAAGGCTTTCGCCGACGCAGATGATCGCCTTCAGACCGGCGTCCATTGCCGCACGTGCCTTGGCGCGTATATCGTCGTTCTGCTCACCGTGATCTTCGCGTCTTTCGGAATGCCCGAGAATTACGCTCGAAGCGCCTGCATCCCGCAGCATTTCGGCGCTCAGATCTCCGGTATGCGCACCTGATGTCGCTTCGTGGCAGTCCTGACCACCTACCGCAATTTCCGAGCCTTCAACAGCAGTTGCAGCGCGGTGCAATAGCGTTGCAGGTGGGCAGATGAGTATATCGACCGGAGAAGAGGGGTGCGCAGTACACAGCTTGTCCAGTTCACCCAGCGCAGCGCTGGTGCCGTTCATTTTCCAGTTGCCTGCTGCCAGTTTCCGCCGCATCGCCATATCTCCGCGCTTGATGTTTCGCATTTCGATATCACCCCCGGGCAGGGCTGACAATTCCGGTTGCAGATCGGATACAGCGGGGACAGATTGCGCGCGAGAAATGCAGGGGGCAGCATGATTGAGAACCTTGATCTCGCCAAGCTGGATCAGCGCGATCCGGTTGAACTGGACAAGCTCAGAGACGCCGTGGGGCGTGTCGGGTTCCTGACTGTTTCAAATACTGGATTGCAGGCGGATCGTGTTCGTCAGGTCATTTCGGCTTATCGGGAGTTCTTTCACCAACCGGAAGAGATCAAGCAAAGCGTCAATATGGCCGTGACCGGCGCCAATCGCGGTTGGGGTGCGTCAAAGTCCGAACAGGTCGATCCCAATGCGAACCCTGACTTCAAGGAAGTGTTCGATTGCGGCTATGAATTGCCACCCGGTGATCCCTATGCTGATCGCGGACTAAGTGTCTACGCGCCGAACCTGTGGCCCGAAGATGCTGCCGAGTTCCGGCGCGTGATTCAGGCCTATTATACGGATGCCTGCGCGGTTGCGATGCGGGTTCTGCGGGCGATTGCGGTCGCGCTTGGCCGCGATGCGTAGAGCTTTGATGCCTCCTTCGACACTCCGATGGCATTGCTGCGAGGCAACTATTACCCCCAACGACCTAATTGGGCTGGTAAAAATGACTTCGGGATTGGTGCGCATACCGACTATGGATGTTTGACCCTGTTGGCGACAGATGGCGCGCCGGGCCTTGAGGTGCGTATGCCGGATGGACGCTGGCAAGGGGTGCAAGCTGCGCCGGGCCAATTCATCATCAATTTCGGAGAGATGTTGGAGCTTTGGAGCGAAGGAGCGGTCAAGGCGACGCTGCATCGGGTAAAAGGCGGTGCGCAAGAGCGACTCTCGGTGCCGCTGTTCTTCAACCCGTCCTATGACACAAATGTCGCGCCGCCGGGATCAGAACAGGTTATCCGCGCGGGTGATCACCTGACACGTCGGTTCAGAGAAACATACGTGCATCTGCAATCTGAGTCTTAACGCTGCTCCGCCAGAGTTTCATCGAACTTGATCGATTCCCCACAACCACAGGAATCGACCACATTCGGGTTGCGGAATTTAAAGCCGGATTCGAGCAACGAGACCTCGTAATCAATCTCGGTCCCGAACAGGAACATTTGGGCCATCGGTGCAATCATGACGCGCGCACCGTCCTGTTCGACCACCTCGTCATTCGGGTCGGCCTCATCGACATAATCCATGGTATATTCCATACCGGCACAGCCACCTTTCTTCACACCGATGCGAAGACCAGCATGGCCGCCGGATTTCATCAGCCGAACAACCTGTTCGGCGGCTTTTTGGGTCATGGTCACGGCTTGTTTGCCGGGGATACCAAACATTTGGGGCTCCGTTTTCGCGCGTTGCTCTTAATTTAAGGCCGACATGCGCCGGGCTCAAGGGATCGTATCGTCTTATTTGCCGTCAACTTGCGCGGGTTGTCATGGCTGACCTGATGGCTTTAGCGTGGCTGCAGGACAGGCCGGTTCAGGCCAAACGCAAAACGAGGTGAGGACCAATGGCGGTGTATCAGGCGATGGGAAGAGGCATATTGGCCAGCCTCGTTTGTCTCGTTGGACTTCCCGCAGCGCTGGCAGCGGATGACACAAAGCGTCATCCCGTTAACTGTGCCACCGCGCCGGGTGATCTGCGCGCGATTGCGGCCGAGAAGAAACATGCCGAAGAGCAACAGGCCGAAAGTGTTATCTCAATCTTGCCGGCCGGTGCCTTGCTGGGACTGGTCACCGGGACCGAGGAAAAACACCTCAAAATGCTGTCGGGTGATTACATCACGCAGCTGGATGATCGTGCGGCAGAGATCAAATCCACCTGCGGTATCGAATAGAGCGCAAAAAAAGAGACCGCCCTCGGGCAAGGGCGGTCTGAAATCCGGGTCAGGTCTTATTGGGGGCGGCAATCGGTCATTTGCCCGGAATGCTAGCACAGCGGGGATCGCCTGTGCCTGCACGGCAAACGTGCCGGTACTCTGTGTCAAAATACTAACGGAATGGTAACAGGTGTATAACCGTTTCATGACAAACGGCAAAAACCTGTGGATAGCGTCGCGGATTACATGAATCCAAGCTCAAGACGAGCTTCATCCGACATCATTTCCATGCCCCAGGGGGGTTCCCATGTCAGTTCGACATCAACTTCCTTAACCCCTGCTACAGGTTCAATCGCTTCCACGATCCAGCCGGGCATCTCACCCGCAACCGGGCAGCCGGGCGCGGTCAGCGTCATGATGATCTTGACCGCGTTCTCGCTGTTGATGTCGATGGTGTAAATCAGGCCGAGGTCATAGATATTCACCGGGATTTCGGGGTCAAACACCGTCCGGCAGGCTTCCACGATGGGTTCGTACAAAGGATGCTCGATGGTTGAAGGCGCAATCAGCGGGCTACCTTCGAACTGTTCACTTGGGTGAGTCATTGATGCCTCGGGGCTGTTACCTGAGAGATTATATAGGGAAAGAGCCCGGCAGCGTCCAGAGGCCGTGTGGCACCCTTAGCGGGCGCCACGCGAGATCACTCATTGATGTCGTGTTTGAAGGTTTTGACCTGTCCGTGAGGCAGTGCAAACATGCGGCGTAGTACCAGCCACGCGACAAGCGACAGAACCGCAAAGATCAGCAGCAGAACGGGCAGCGAAGGCACCATGCCGGGGATCAGCAAAACCACCCCGGTGATGGCCGCGCCGATGGCGAAGCCCAGAAAGATGAAGCCGGGCAGGGCGACCTCGAGAATGGCCAAAACAAGCGCTCCGGCCAGCCAGATCCACCATGTCAGCCAGAAGGGATCGGCCATCACTTTCCTCCTTTCAGCATGTTGAAGGCGTTGCCGAACGCTTCCAGTGCGTTGGCAGGTACAACGATTGTCTGCGAACCGGTGCCATTGCCCAAGGCGTTCAGCGACTCAACCTGTTTCAAGGCTACTTGATATTGCGCCGCTTCCAACCCGTTGTCCTGGATGGCTTTGGCCACGACCTGGGTCGCATAAGCCTCAGCCTCGGCCTGAATGCGACGGGCTTTTGCTGTCTGCTCGGCAGCATATAGTTCGGCATCTGCCTGCAGCTCGACCGCGCGTTTCTGTCCTTCGGCTTCAGTGACCTGAGCGCGGCGGGCGCGCTCGGCGTTCAGTTGCTGCAACATCGCATCGCGCGTCGCCTGATCCAGGTTCACGTCCAGAATCTCGGCACGGGTCACTTCGATACCCCAGTCATCGACCGCCGTCTCGACACTTTCCTGAATACGTTCAATCAGTTGTGCCCGGTTTGACTGCACCTCATCGAGGTCCATCTTGCCGATCTCGGCACGGACGATCCCGGCCACGGTCGTGGCAATTGCGCCGTCGACATCGCGAATTCGGTAGACCGTCTTCTCAGGCTCGAGAATACGATAGAAAACCGAGGTATCGATCTGCACCAGAACGTTATCTTTTGTAATTGCGTCTTGCGTTGCGTTCGGTAACTGACGCTCAAGAATGGATATCTTGTGGCGTGCAACGTCCAGAAATGGAACGATAAAGTTGATCCCGGGGCCGAGAACCGAGTGCAACCGGCCGAACCGTTCCACCACGTATTTCTCGGATTGGGGCACAATCTTGATGCCCTTCAGGATGACGATCGCGACAAGTGCCGCGGCTAACAGATAGATGATGTTCGATGTGAGCAGTCCGATAATCTGGTCTTCGTTCATACTGTCCTCGTAATTTGTGTACTATGGTATACATCTGGGGATTGAGTCGTCCATTTTCAAGTCTGGTATGGATTGAGCAGACGTGAATGCAAATCTCAGAAACCGATAATGTCGTGTAGAAATTTGGTGTTGTGACCGCTTTGCATCCCATGGCTGTTTACGGTATCGGACAGGGATGAAACTCATCATCGACACAGATCCCGGCATCGACGACGCGATGGCAATCGCCTATGCCGCCGCCGCGGCAGAGATTGACCTGATCGGCTTGACGACCATATTCGGCAATACGCATGTGTATCAATCCAGCCGCAACGCCCGCTTTCTGGCGGATAAGCTTGGGTTGAACATTCCGGTCGCCGAAGGCGCTCCTCATGCACGTGGTGAGACTCGACATACACCATCCGAACACGTGCACGGGCCGGAGGGCTTTGGTGATCTGACCGATATCCCCGAGATCGGTGCGAACCACGATCTGTCCGCTGCCGAACTGCTTGTCGAATCCGCTCGTGCGCATCGTGGGGAATTGGTGGTTTGTGCCGTTGGACCACTGACCAATATCGCGGACGCGATGAGGTTGGACCCTGAGTTTGCGGGCAACCTGTCCAAACTGGTCATCATGGGTGGAGCCGTATTCTGCCCAGGCAACATCACCGAACATGCCGAGGCGAATATCTATCATGATGCCAGGGCAGCGGATGAAGTCTTTGCCGCACCGCCCGCCACTGTTCTGGTTGGGCTGGATGTGACATTGAAAACGCTCTACGAGACCGCGGATTTTGAGGCTTTGGCCCAACACTCACCAGAGATGGGAGGATTTCTGCGCGATATTTCCCGGTTCTATCTAAAGTTCTACAAAGATATCGGCGGGCTTGAAGGATGCGGCCTGCATGATTCCACGGCTGTGATCGCCTGCACGCACGAACCAATGTTTAACTTTGTCGAAACCGGTCTGAGCGTCGTGCTTGACGGCCCGGAGGCTGGCGCTACCCGCCGCGATCCCGCACGGCCGCCGGTTCGGGTCTGCCGGGATGTGGACGGGGCAGGGGTTGTCGATCTGTTTACGCAAAGGGTGGCCTCGTTGCCCTGACGGGTTGCATTGGACTTGCAGATCGGGCAAAGCCTGCCCGGTTCAGGGACCCGAGGCGACAAGATGACTCAGCGTTTTTCATTCGAATTGAAGGCCACAGATGGCAAGGCCCGGACCGGTGTCATCAACACGCCGCGCGGTGAGGTGCGCACGCCAGCCTTCATGCCAGTTGGCACCGCTGCGACGGTCAAGGCGATGATGCCGGAAAGCGTGCGCGCCACGGGTGCCGATATCTTGCTGGGCAACACCTATCACCTGATGCTGCGCCCCACGGCTGAACGGATCAATCGGCTGGGCGGGTTGCACAAGTTCATGAACTGGGAACGGCCCATTCTGACGGATTCTGGTGGATTTCAAGTGATGTCACTGGCGGGGCTGCGCAAGCTGACTGAAAAGGGCGTGACCTTCAAATCCCACATCGATGGCTCCAAGCATGAGCTGACGCCAGAGCGTTCGATGGAGATTCAACGCCTTTTAGGCTCGGATATTGTCATGTGCTTTGACGAATGCCCGGCCTTGCCCGCCGATCGCGAGCGGATTGCCGAGTCGATGCGTTTGTCGATGCGATGGGCCGATCGGTCCCGGGAGGCATTTGGGGATCGACCCGGTCACGCGTTGTTCGGGATTATGCAGGGCGGCTTGGAACAGGATTTGCGTGAAGAAAGCGCAGATGCGCTCAAAGCAATCGGGTTTGAAGGCTACGCGATCGGCGGCCTTGCCGTGGGAGAAGGGCAGGAGGCCATGTTTGATTGTCTCGATTATGCGCCCGAGTTTTTACCTGCGGACAAGCCTCGTTACCTGATGGGGGTGGGCAAGCCCGATGATATCGTCGGTGCGGTTGCGCGTGGCGTTGACATGATGGACTGTGTATTGCCATCCCGGTCAGGCCGAACGGGGCAGGTGTTCACGCGGTATGGCGTGGTCAACATCAAGAATGCACGCCATGCCGATGACCCGCGCCCGCTGGACGAGGCCTGTTCGTGCCCGGCCTGTTCACATTATTCCCGTGCCTATCTGCACCATGTGTTCCGCGCAAACGAGATGATCTCGGGTATGCTGCTGACCTGGCACAACCTTCACTATTTTCAGGAAATCATGCAGGGGATGCGCGAAGCCATTGCCACTGGAGCATTCGCGGACTGGCAGACGCAGTTTCACGCCCAGCGTGAACAGGGCGATATCGAGCCACTGTGAGCTTGTACCCGCTACCGTGACAAACAGCCGTTTTTTTGCTATCCTGTCGTCTTATTTCAAAACTTTTATGTTATGATCAGGAGGTCTCGTATGCCTCGTCTTTTTGCTTTTGTTATATCTCTTCTTTTCGCCGCAGGTGCGCAGGCAGATGTCTGGACCTTCGAAACACCATCCGAGAATATTCAGTGTGTTGTAGGGGAATCGCCCGACTCGTCAGACTTGTCCTGCACGATTATCGAGCGCTCTGGTTCACCCGCGTTGCCACGACCCGCAGATTGCCAGTCGGATTGGGGGCACGACTTTTTCATGACGGATACCGGCGCGGTCAGAATGCTGTGCCAACCCCTTAGAATTAGCCGCAATGGCTTTGACCGGGCTGACTATGGTGTTACCGGCCGATTTGGCGGTTTTGTGTGTCATTCGTCGCAAAGAGGATTGGAGTGCAAAAACGAAGTTGGGCATGGCTTCTTTTTGTCCCGGGCCGTGCAAAAGATTTTTTGACACATAATTGAGCTTTCATGCCCGGTCATCGCAATGCGGGGCTGCAAAATCGGTGGATATGTTCGCGCGACGCCTTGCAGTCCCCAGATCATCGGGTCATGCTGGATCTCGACAAACGGCGATGAGGTTGAAATGGGGGAACAGGTGCCCCACCTCTATCGTCCAAGACAGGAGACGGCCAAAGGTTGCCTGACACAGGGACTGGTGTCGTCTTGCCAATGATAAGGATAGAGCATGCAAGAGCCTCTGAATTCCTCATACCCCGTCCTGCCGCTGCGCGACATCGTGGTGTTCCCACATATGATCGTGCCGTTGTTCGTGGGCCGAGACAAATCGGTCCGCGCGCTGGAAGAGGTGATGCAGGATGACAAGCAAATTCTGTTGTCCAGCCAGATTGATCCCGGTGAGGATGATCCCGAAATCGATGGCATCTATCGCTCGGGTGTTTTGGCCAACGTGCTTCAATTGCTGAAGCTACCCGACGGCACCGTCAAGGTGCTGGTTGAGGGGCAGGCACGCGTGCAGATCACGGAATTCCTTGAGAACGAAGATTTCTTTGAAGCCCGTGCCGAGTATCTGACCGAGATCCCCGGCGACGTGACCACGACCGAGGCGCTGCTGCGTACAGTGGCTGACGAGTTCGAACGCTACGCCAAAGTTCGCAAGAATATCCCCGAGGAGGCCTTGGCCGCCGTCGGAGAAACCACTGAGCCTGCGAAACTGGCTGACCTTGTTTCGGGTCATCTGGGCATTGAAGTCGAGCAAAAGCAGGAGCTGCTGGAAACCCTCAGCGTCAGCGAGCGGCTCGAGAAGGTTTATGGCCTGATGCAGGGTGAGATGTCGGTTCTGCAGGTCGAGAAAAAGATCAAGACCCGCGTCAAATCCCAGATGGAGAAGACGCAGCGCGAGTACTATCTGAATGAGCAGATGAAGGCCATTCAGAAGGAGCTTGGTGATGGCGAGGACGGTTCGAACGAAGTTGCCGAACTTGAAGCCAAGATTGCCGAGACCAAGCTGTCAAAAGAGGCGCGCGAAAAGGCCGAGGGTGAGCTGAAAAAGCTCAAGAACATGTCGCCCATGTCGGCTGAGGCTACGGTTGTGCGCAACTATCTGGATTGGATCCTTGCATTGCCATGGGGCACCAAATCCCGTGTCAAAAAGGACCTCAGCCGCGCGCAGGATATTCTGGATGCCGATCACTATGGCCTTGAGAAGGTCAAAGAACGGATCGTTGAGTACCTCGCGGTGCAGCAGCGTTCGAAAAAGCTGAAGGGCCCGATTCTGTGCCTTGTCGGCCCCCCGGGTGTGGGCAAAACTTCGCTGGGTAAATCGGTTGCCAAAGCCACAGGGCGCGAATTCATTCGCATCTCGCTGGGTGGCGTGCGCGACGAATCCGAGATCAGGGGGCACCGCCGGACTTATATCGGTTCGATGCCCGGCAAGATCATTCAGGCGCTGAAAAAGGCGAAAACCACGAACCCGCTTATCTTGTTGGATGAAATCGACAAGATGGGGCAGGACTTCCGTGGCGACCCGGCCTCGGCGATGCTGGAAGTGTTGGATCCGGAACAGAACAACACGTTCATGGACCACTACTTGGAGGTCGAATATGACCTGTCGAACGTGATGTTCCTGACCACGTCGAACAGCTACAACATGCCTGGGCCTCTGCTGGACCGGATGGAGATCATCCCGCTGGCCGGTTACACCGAAGAGGAAAAGAGCGAGATCGCCAAACAGCACCTGATCAGCAAGCAGGTCAAAAACCATGGTCTGAAAGCCAAGGAATTTGAGCTGACCGATGAGGCTCTGCAAAAGATCATCCGCACTTATACCCGCGAAGCGGGTGTGCGAAACCTCGAGCGTGAAATCGCAAAGGTGGCGCGGAAATCGCTGACCAAAATCATCAAGAAAGAGGCGGAAACCGTGACGGTGACGCCGGAAAATCTGGATGATTTCCTTGGCGTGCCGAAATTCCGCTATGGTCTGGCTGAACAGGACGATCAGGTAGGAGTTGTCACCGGTCTGGCGTGGACGTCGGTCGGTGGGGATCTGCTGCATATCGAGGCGCTCAAGCTTCCCGGAAAGGGTCGGATGAAGACCACCGGTAAGTTGGGCGATGTGATGAAAGAATCCATCGACGCGGCCTCGTCCTATGTGCGGTCCATATCACCCAAGATCGGGGTTAAGCCGCCCCAGTTCGACAAGATTGACATCCACGTTCACGTGCCTGATGGGGCGACACCCAAGGACGGGCCCAGTGCCGGTCTGGCGATGGTGACGTCAATCGTTTCAGTTCTGACTGGTATCCCTGTGCGCAAGGATATCGCGATGACAGGCGAAGTGTCCCTGCGCGGGAACGCAATGCCGATCGGCGGATTGAAGGAAAAGCTGCTGGCCGCATTGCGGGGTGGGATCAAGACCGTTCTCATACCCGAAGAGAATGAGAAAGATCTGGCCGATATTCCCGACAACGTGAAAGAGGGTCTGGAAATCGTTGTTGTAAAACACGTTTCCGAAGTTCTGGAGCACGCTTTGATACGCGAACCTGAGCCTGTGGAATGGGATGAAGCTGCCGAAGAAGCAGCCGCCGCAGCGGCGAAAGTGGCCGAGGGCAACAGCCCTTCTGCGACTGCCCACTAGGGTTGATAGATATCAATGAAGAAGGCGGGGTACTGGCCCCGCCTTTTTCATAGCCCGACCACCGGCTCAGCGGGGTCTAGAAATCCTCTTCCGCGACGTAGGCCCGGAAGCTTCTCGCTGGACAGGGAAGACCGCACAGCGAAGGCAACCGCCGCTCGGTCTGTGTGCTGAACCGCAAGCGGTTGGCCGAACAGCCAGCCAGACTTCAATATGCCCCCAACCGATATGAACGTCAGGTCGACAAGACCGATTTTCCGCTTCTGTTTTGCCATGCCGCATTCCGATTGCGAACAGGTCAAGAGCAGGCAGATAGCAGGTTTGCTGACAAGCCATCAGAGTCGGGCCGAAACGCTGATACCTGTATGATCGTGATAGTGGTGGAAAAGATCGGCCCGTTGAGGCACGCTTGAAACCTGCGCCCAGCCAGGAGGACCCATCATGCCCCAATATAATGACCTGTTTGAGCTTTCGATCGAAGACATGGACCTGATTGAAGAAGCAATGCGCCTGACAATCGCATTGAAATCGCATCAGCAGCCCGACGAATCCGTTGATGCCCGCGTTGCCCGCGAAGATTTTGTGCGCAGGTTGCATGACCTTTTGGGGCGATTGCATGATCAGAAGATTTTTTATCGCCCAAAAACAGGAGTTTATGTCGGTGGTTGATGAGGCGCTACCCCATGTGTTCCTGCTGTCACGGCTATTGGTCATCTAACAGGAAGGGAAGTGGTGGGTGATAAGAGATTTGAACTCCTGACATCTTCGATGTGAACGAAGCGCTCTACCACTGAGCTAATCACCCGTGAATTCGGCTCTTACAGCGTGTCCTGCCTCTGCGCAAGGTCAATCCCGGCATATATCGATTTGGGTTGGCGTGTCGCGCGTGGGCAGAAGGGTGGGTGATCGGGAAAAATTGTGTATCGAACAAAAAACTTCAAAACGCCGCTTGACGCTGCCCGACCGTAGCCATAATACACCCCAACGTTCAGAGATGAACGGGCAGTGGGCGGTTGTAGCTCAGTTGGTTAGAGTACCGGCCTGTCACGCCGGGGGTCGCGGGTTCGAGCCCCGTCAACCGCGCCATCGCTGCCAGCCTTTGATCCGGGCAAACGGATCGGACATAGACCCTAAATGCGCGGTTGTAGCTCAGTTGGTTAGAGTACCGGCCTGTCACGCCGGGGGTCGCGGGTTCGAGCCCCGTCAACCGCGCCACTTTCCGTTTAAATTCAAACGCTAAATACCAGAGAGCGGCGTTTTTTGCCGACAACTGAACCGCGCCATGGTTTATAGAGAGAAAAACAACCGAGGGCAGCAGTGACCAGTTTGAACCGAGTGATCATGGCCCGGTCCAGCCGTATGTGGATACGCGGGTTAAATCCGTCCTCATTGGACGCTGTCGAGATTTCCGGGTCTTGGGGTAATCAGTTTGGGTTTCGCAGCTATGAGCAGGTCGGGCTAAACCGGCATGACATTTGCACCGGGCCGCTGCTGGACAATCAGGGCCAGGTGCGCCAACTCGATATTATTCTTGCAAATCAGGTCTGGGAGCATCTCGACCGACCCTTTGAGGCAACGCTGAACGTGCAAGAGATGCTGCGACCCGGTGGATATTTCTGGCTGGCGGTGCCGTTCTTTATTCCGTTCCATGCCGCTCCGCATGACTGCTCGCGCTGGTCGGCGCGCGGGTTGCGGAATCTACTGACGGAATGTGGTTTCGACCCTGCCCATATCAAGGCTGAACAATGGGGCAACCGGCAGGCGACGCTGCGAAATCTGGAACCGGACTGGCCCCCGCTCTACAATCCCGAGATGGATAATCTGGACAATGACCCGGCCTTTCCGATTTGCGCCTGGGCTTTGGCGCGTAAATCCGAGGGTTAAGGGAGGGTTGACCGAAATGCCGCTTGTTCATACTTTGTTCTAAATTTTTGGTTGGAGACTCAGAGCCTCTCACCTATCTCTGAGGGACGTTGGTTGTTGGGGGCCGAAATGGCTGAGCTGAAAAATATCGAGGTACGCGGCGCGCGCGAGCATAACCTCAAGAGCATTGATGTAGACATTCCGCGCGATCAGCTGGTCGTGATCACCGGCTTGTCAGGTTCGGGCAAATCCTCTCTGGCGTTCGACACGATCTATGCCGAAGGTCAGCGGCGCTATGTTGAAAGCCTTTCAGCTTATGCGCGCCAGTTCCTGGACATGATGGAAAAGCCCGATGTTGATCATATTAGCGGCTTAAGCCCGGCGATTTCGATAGAGCAAAAGACAACCTCCAAGAACCCGCGTTCGACCGTGGGGACCGTGACCGAGATCTACGATTATCTGCGTCTGCTGTTTGCGCGTGCCGGAACGCCTTATAGCCCGGCGACCGGGCTGCCGATCGAGGCGCAGCAGGTGCAGGACATGGTCGATCGGATCATGACGATGGAGGAAGGCACGCGCGGCTATCTGCTGGCCCCGATCGTACGAGACCGGAAGGGTGAATACCGGAAAGAGTTTCTGGAACTTCGCAAGCAGGGTTTTCAGCGCGTCAAGGTAGATGGTGCGTTCTACGAGCTGGATGAGCCGCCCTCGCTGGACAAGAAGTTTCGTCATGACATTGATGTAGTGGTTGATCGTCTGGTCGTGCGCGAGGGGATGGAGACACGGCTCGCCGACAGCCTGCGCACCGCGTTGGATCTTGCGGATGGGATCGCCATTCTGGAAACCGCACCAAAAGAGGGTGACCCAGAACGGATCACCTTCAGCGAAAATTTTGCCTGCCCGGTCAGCGGCTTCACCATCCCCGAAATCGAACCGCGCTTGTTTTCGTTCAACGCTCCCTTCGGGGCTTGCCCGGATTGTGACGGTCTTGGGGTTGAGCTTTTCTTTGACGAACGTCTTGTCGTTCCCGACCAGACGTTGAAACTGTATGACGGGGCGCTTGCACCTTGGCGCAAGGGAAAATCACCGTACTTCCTGCAGACCATCGAGGCCATCGCGCGGCATTATGAGTTCGACAAGAATACGCCGTGGAAGGATCTGCCCAAGAAGGTGCAGCAGGTGTTCCTTCGCGGGTCCGGTGATGAGGAAATCCAGTTCCGCTATGACGAGGGTGGTCGGGTCTATCAGGTTACACGCAGCTTTGAAGGCGTAATCCCGAATATGGAGCGCCGCTATCGCGAGACCGACAGCGCGTGGATACGCGAGGAGTTCGAACGTTATCAGAACAATCGCCCCTGTGGCACCTGCGAAGGGTATCGTTTGCGTGCTGAGGCATTGGCCGTCAAGATTGCCGGCCTGCATGTTGGGCAGGTGGTCGAGATGTCGATCCGCGAGGCCTTGGCCTGGGTCGAGAATGCGCCAAATCATCTGAGTGTGCAGAAGAACGAGATCGCTCGGGCCATTCTCAAGGAAATTCGCGAACGGCTTGGCTTCCTGAATAACGTGGGATTGGAATACCTTACGCTTTCACGTTCAAGTGGAACGCTTTCAGGTGGCGAGAGCCAGCGTATCCGATTGGCCAGCCAGATCGGCTCGGGTCTGACGGGCGTTCTTTATGTATTGGACGAGCCCTCAATCGGGTTGCACCAGCGCGACAATGATCGCCTTCTGGGCACGCTCAAGAACCTGCGCGATCAGGGCAACACTGTCATCGTTGTCGAGCATGACGAGGAAGCCATTCGCGAAGCCGATTACGTCTTTGATATAGGACCCGGTGCTGGTGTGCATGGTGGTCAGGTCGTCAGCCACGGGACACCAGAACACATCGCGGGGGACGCAGCTTCGATCACTGGTCAGTACCTATCGGGCAAGCGCGAGATCGCGGTGCCTTCTGAGCGGCGTAATGGCAAGAAGCACAAAGTGACCGTCGTCAAGGCGACTGGCAACAACCTCAAGAACGTCACGGCCGAGTTTCCGTTGGGCAAGTTTGTTTGCGTGACCGGTGTGTCCGGAGGGGGCAAATCCACCCTGACGATTGAGACCCTGTTCAAAACGGCCTCCATGCGACTGAACGGTGCCCGGCAGACACCGGCACCTTGTGAGACGATCAAGGGGCTGGAGCATCTGGATAAGGTCATCGACATCGATCAGCGCCCGATCGGTCGAACTCCGCGTTCGAATCCAGCAACTTACACCGGGGCCTTCACGCCAATTCGCGACTGGTTTGCCGGACTTCCCGAAGCCAAGGCGCGCGGCTACAAGCCCGGACGGTTCAGTTTTAACGTCAAGGGCGGACGCTGCGAAGCGTGCCAGGGCGACGGTGTTATCAAGATCGAGATGCACTTCCTGCCCGATGTTTATGTGACCTGCGAAACCTGCAAGGGCGCCCGCTATAATCGCGAGACGCTCGAGATCAAGTTCAAGGGAAAGTCCATCGCGGATGTGCTTGATATGACTGTGGAAGATGCGCAGGAGTTCTTCAAAGCCGTTCCTTCGATCCGGGACAAGATGGATGCTTTGGCACGTGTCGGACTGGGCTACATCAAGGTCGGCCAGCAGGCCACCACTTTGTCGGGTGGTGAAGCGCAACGGGTAAAGCTTTCGAAAGAGCTCAGCAAACGATCAACGGGTCGAACGCTCTATATTCTCGATGAACCGACGACGGGTCTGCATTTCGAAGATGTGCGTAAGCTTTTGGAAGTGCTGCATGAATTGGTTGATCAGGGCAACACGGTCATTGTGATCGAGCACA
Organism: Alphaproteobacteria bacterium; assembly: GCA_030426685.1. Taxonomy (GTDB): domain Bacteria; phylum Pseudomonadota; class Alphaproteobacteria; order Rhodobacterales; family Rhodobacteraceae; genus Ruegeria. Next base: position 8,228 of record JAUHYC010000001.1, on the reverse strand, counting down.
ATCTGGACGTGGTTAAAACTGCCGACTGGATCATCGATATTGGCCCGGAAGGCGGTGATGGCGGGGGTCAGATCGTTGCTACGGGCACACCGGAAGAGGTCGCCGAGTGCGAGCGCAGCCATACCGGGCAGTATCTGAAACCGATGCTCAGCGCTGAACGGGTCGCGGCAGAATAGGCGCGTTCAGTAGAGGATATCGGCGACCGCACCAATCAGGTTCAAAACCTTGTGCGTCTCGGGATCGATCGAATAGACATAGTCGCCCGCGCGCACATAGTGGCCGCTGCGCCGCAATCCGTATCGGTAGGGATCATTGATCCATCTGTAGTTGTCGCCGATATAGTCGCCGGTGCGATAGAGTTTCTTGGCCTGTCCGGGCGGAACACAGGGAATGGCCTTTTTGGCCAGTCCGGGCGGGCAATGCCCGGTATTGTGGCGGTAGCTCGCACCAGTCTGTGGGGCAACGCGCTCGACCTGTAGCTTGGATTTGTTCTTACCTTTGCCATTGCCATTCCCTGCGAAAAGGGCGGCGGGGCTCAACGCCATCAGCGTGATCGTTGCAAGGCAGGTCAGGGTCTTCATATGAGGGCACTCCAGACTGGGTCTTCGGCTTTTACGGACGAATACCTGATCAGTTAGGAGCGCGCCTTAGTCATTTCCAGCTATGTGCGAATTTCCGCCACTCAGATGTTAGTGTCGTCCACGTTTCTCAAATCGCGGTAGCATGGCGCTAAAGTCACGCCCCAGGCCATCCTCGTGCTCGACAAACTGCTCATACAGTGTTGTCGCGACCTGTCCCATCGGCGTATCCGCGTCGGCGCTGTCGGCGGCCTGTTGGCTCAGGCGCAGGTCTTTCAACATCAACTCGGCGGCAAAGCCTGGTTGGTAGTTGTTGTCAGCCGGGCTTTGCGGGCCAACGCCCGGGGCGGGACAGTAAGCGTTCATTGTCCAACTGTAACCCGATGACGTGCTCACCACATCAAACATCTTCTGCCGGTCAAGACCAAGTTTGTCGGCGAGCGCAAAGGCCTCGCACGTAGCGATCATGGTGACACCGAGGATCATGTTGTTACAGATCTTGGCAGCCTGACCGGCGCCCGCTTGGCCACAATGCACAGCTTTCTGACCCATGATGTCGAACAGAGGCTCAGCCTTGGCGAACGCAGCATCCGAACCACCCGCCATGAATGTCAGCGTCCCTGCGGCGGCGCCACCGATGCCACCGGAAACCGGGGCGTCCACTGAAAGCAGACCAGCGTCTGCGGCTTGCCGAGCCACAGCGCGGGCATTGTCGACATCCACGGTCGAACAATCGATCAGGACAGCGCCTGCATGCATGGCGGGGATAACTTCATCGGCTACGGCGCGCAGGATCTGTCCGTTCGGGAGCATGGTTATGACGGCTTCGGCGTCAGAGGCTGCCTCTGCCGCGGATTGTGTCATCGTCACGCCATCGACTGTGGCATCGGCTTGGTCGAATCCAATCACGTCATGCCCGGCAGCCGCCAGATTGGCCGCCATCGGGGCTCCCATGTTGCCCAACCCAATGAATGCGATTTTCATGTCTTACTCCTCTGCAAAACTTAGTGCATCTTCGCCCAGTGGTTGCAGCATTTTTGATACTGCCACTGTGGGCACATCCATATTGGCGTACTGCCAGTTGGGATTGCGGTCCTTGTCGATGATCATGGCACGAATGCCTTCCAGGAAATCTCCATGCTCCATGGCGCGAAATGTGAAGCGGTACTCCATATCCAACGCCTTGCGCAGGGTCAGGCCCGAGCCCCGCAGCCTGTGCAACATCTCAATCGTGCACGCCATCGAGATTGGTGAATTTCGTTTGAGGCCGTCGAGAATTTTCGCCGAAAATTCTTCACTACCGTTACGCAGGTTGTTCAGGATATCGGTTAGGCTTTCCCCGCTGAACAACGCGTCGATCTGAGGCTGAAGGCCCGCAAGATGGCTGTCTGGCGGCGTCTCTGCGTGTTCTTCGACCAGTTCGGCACGACCTGACGCTTCCAGCATCTCGATCAACTCAGGCCAGCGGTCCTGCGGAACGAATTGATCGGCGAACCCTGCAAAGATGGCGTCTTCGGGGCCCATGCGATGGCCGGTTGTGCCCAGATACTCTCCCATACGGCCCGGTGCCAGCGCCAGCATCAGTGACCCGCCCACGTCGGGGACAAGTCCGATCGAGCATTCCGGCATCGATATTCTGGAGCTTTCACCAACCACGCGATGACTGCCATGGCATCCAATGCCCACACCACCACCCATGGTAAAGCCCTGCAGAAAGCTGACCACAGGTTTCGGGTATTCGAATATTAGCGCATTCAGCCTATATTCATCGCGCCAGAATTTGCGGCCATAATCGAAATCACCCTTGGTGCCGGTGGCATATAGCTCTGCGATATCACCACCAGCGCAGAATGCCTTATCTCCCTCGGCGTCGAAGAGGATCAGATCAACCTCGTCATCTTCGCGCCAGTTGCGCAGGGCTGTGTCGATGGCCATGCACATCTCGTAGCTCAGCGCGTTCAGGGCTTTGGGCCGTGTCAGCGTGATGCGCCCGGCGCGCCCGACAGTGCGGATATCTATGTCAGCCATATAAACCTCAGCGGTTGGTGAGCATCTGGCGCGCGACGATGACGCGCATGATCTCATTCGTGCCTTCCAATATCTGGTGCACGCGCAGATCTCGCACGAGCTTTTCGATGCCATAATCGGCGAGATAACCGTATCCGCCATGAAGCTGCAGACATTGGTCTACAACCTTCGACCCGGTTTCGGTAACAAACTTCTTGGCCATGGCACAGAACTTGGTGGCATCCGGCGCGCCCTGATCCAGCTTCCAGGCGGCCTGCCGCAGGAAAGTCCTTGCGGCTTGCAGTTCGATCTCCATATCCGCAAGACGGAATTGCAGCGCTTGGAACTGGTCGATTGATTGGCCAAAGGCTTTGCGTTCGGACATATACTGCAACGTCATATCTAACCCGTTCTGGGCCGCACCCAGCGAACAGGACGCGATGTTCAGTCGCCCGCCATCAAGTCCCATCATGGCATATTTAAATCCGTCACCTTCTGTGCCGACCAGATTGCCTGCAGGAATTTTGCAATCGTCGAACTGAACCTGCGCGGTGGGTTGGCTTTTCCACCCCATCTTCTGTTCCAGCGCACCAAAGCTTAGGCCGGGGGTGCCGTCTTCGACATAGACTGTTGAGATACCCTTGGGGCCATCTACACCTGTGCGAACCATGCAGACATATGCATCGGAGTATCCGCCCCCCGAGATAAAGGCTTTACTGCCGTTCAGGGTGTAACCTTCGTTTGTGCGGTCTGCGCGGGTTTTCAACGCCGCCGCGTCCGAGCCCGAGCCGGGTTCGGTCAGGCAGTAGCTGAGCACGGTATTGAGGCTCAGAATGTCTGGCATGATGCGGGATTTCAGTTCGTCGCTGCCGAAACTGTCGAGCATTTTTGCGCACATATTGTGGATCGACAGGAAAGCCGCGACCGAAGGGCAAGCCATCGACAATGCTTCGAACACCAGCGTCGCATCCAGCCGGGTCAGGCCCGATCCGCCACCGTCTTCGGAAACATAGAGGCCGCCAAAGCCCAGCTCCCCGATTTTGGGCCAAAGATCCTTGGGAATGGTGCCGTCAGCCTCCCACTGGCGCGCGTGGGGTGCAATGTGGTCTTGGCCAAAGGCATAGGCCATGTCGAATATGGCCGTCTGTTCCTCGGTCAGCGCGAAATCCATGGCTGTAGTCCCTGTTATCTGCAGAATTGAACGAGCGTTTTATTCCTCAATCCTTACAGAATTTTTTCAACGACGGCAAACGCTGCGATGCCATTTGGGCGAAATGCCCCAGCGATGTATATTGGAGCGATTAAGATAAAGATTTCATGAGGTATTCCGATGTCGACACACAAATTGGCCGTGATTGCCATTCACGGAATGGGTAGCCAGCACACTCCGCAAGATCAGCCCGCATCAACGACCCCGACTTTTTCGAAGGGATTGAAACGAAGGGTCGCCAGGCGTGTGGGGGCGGATATGGATCAAGTGATCTGGCACGAGGTGGTCTGGGCGCAGATCCTGCAGGGGCGGCAAAAGGCGTATCTCAAGAAGATCAAACGCAGCCTGGGCTACGACAAGCTGCGCGAGTTTGTGGTTTGCAACCTTTCAGATGCCGCATCTTATCGTCCAACCCCGGATGATGGCGACAAGATCTATGAAGCGATCCATAAGAAGATCGAAAACGTGATGGGTGTGGTCAAATATCAGGTTGGCGACGATGGCCCGGTGCTGATCCTAGCACATTCGCTGGGCGGGCACATCATGTCGAATTACATCTACGATCTGCAACGGCATCTTAGAGTGGGTGGATCGCCGGTGCATCCGACGCATGTCGAAAACATGAAGACCGTCGCCGGGATCGTGACATTCGGGTGCAACATACCGATCTTTCTTTTTGCCTATCCCGAAGATGACATTTTTCCGATCATGGCACCCAATCAGGAATTGCCGCCCGCGCTCCGGTTTCCGACCTGGTGGCACAACTACTACGACCGCCATGATGTGCTGGGATTCCCGCTGGGCAAAAGTGCCACACGCTATGGGCAGTTGGCGCAAAGCGGTGCCTTGAAAGACCTCCCGATTAATGCGGGCAAGATCTTTACCTCGTGGAACCCGTTTTCGCACAATGGATACTGGACAGATCGCGATTTGTATTACCCGGTCGCAGACCGGATCAAAGAGATCCTGGCCGCAAGCTGAGCCTAAAGATCTGCGTGGAACTCTTCGATCAGGTGCTTGACCACGGCCGTGCCGGGATCATCACCCCGCGCAGTTGCTTCGGCATGGATACGACGTTGCCGTGTGGCAGAGGTTCCGGTTTCGGCGATTTGACGCAGGCGGGCAAGCTCGGTCATGGTGCCCAATGCCTCGGTATCTTCGGCGAGCATTCCCATCAACTCGCCGATCAGTTCGGCCATCGGCTTGATGGAGCGATCTCCGAAATCGATCAGCCCTTCACCCACGCCGTAGCGTTGTGCGCGCCAGCGGTTTTCGCCAATCAGGAACCTGTCATATTGCCGCCAGCGCAGATTGCGGTCTTTCAGGCGACACAGCATGCGGGTCAGTGCCTGCACCATCGCCGCCAGCGACAACGTGTGTTCAAGGCGAGGTTGTACATCCATGATGCGGGTCTCGAGCGTTGGAAACTGGTGTGACGGGCGAAGGTCCCACCAAATTTTTGAGGTATCCTCAATCACGCCCAATTCGACCAACACACCGGTCGTACGTTCGTATTCACTCCAGCTGCTGAACACCGGGGGCAGGCCGGTCCGGGGAAGATTGTCGAACACGGTCAATCGGTAGGATGAAAGGCCAGTATCCTCGCCATTCCAATAGGGGGATGAGGTGGACAGCGCCAGCAAATGGGGCAGAAAGTAAGACAGCTGCGGCATCAGATCGGCGCGCAGAGCCTGATCCTGTACTCCGACATGCACATGCATCCCGCAGATCAGCATACGACGCGCCACGCCACCCAGAGCATGTTGCAGGTCGTCATATCGTTCTTTGCGGGTGTGGTGCTGATCTTTCCAATCCGCAAAAGGATGGCAGGATACGGCGATCGGGGCCAGGTTATATTCGGCCGCATGTTTCGAGACGCAAGACCGCAGACGCTTCAGATCCTCACGCGCAGACTTGATCGTCGAATGTGGACGGGTGCCAACTTCGATCTGGCATTGCAGGAATTCCGGGCTGACCTGCCCCTCGAAATCCGCCTGGCACGCCTCCATCAGTGCTTGTGGGGCTTCGGACAGTTGCAGGCTGTCGCGGTCGACCAGCAAGTATTCCTCTTCGATGCCGATCGTGAATTCCTGCTGCATGGCGACCCTCGTCGTTAAATTCGTTCCAGTGAATACGGAAATTCCCATTTTGCCAAGGGTTTGACGCCGCAGTTCTTGCGGAGATCACGTATGCAAAGGTAAGGAACAATCTGAACGCAATGTGGAGCGCCTCGTGAAACCAAGGAAATTTCCCCAAATCAACGCAGCCCTTGATGAACTGGGTGTAAAGCTGGTCGACAAGGTATCTGACCGCGAAGAACGGGCGCGGCTGGAAGCGTTTGAGCGGGCAGGCGGGTTGACCCGCCCGGCTTATGCCCTTTCGCCGGGGATGGAGGGATTCGATATCGCGCCGCTGGTGGCAGAATACAATCAGCACAAAGCAGCGCTCGAGGCGTTGAAGGATCCCGCGCGCAACCAGACCGGATATCGTGTGGGTAACGGGTATTACGACAGCCCTGATGCCGACGCTCTGTATCTGATGATCCGTCGATTTCAGCCAAAGCGCGTGATCGAGGTCGGATGCGGCAACTCCACCCGTGTCACGCGGCAGGCAATCAGTGATGGCGGTCTGGATACGACCATCACCGCAATTGATCCGTATCCGCGTGCCGATATAGCCCATGTAGTTGATCAGTTTGAGCAAAAACGGCTGGAGGAGGTCGATCCAGCCGTGTTCGATCAACTGGAAGCGGGCGATGTCCTGTTCATCGATTCCAGCCATGTCGTTCGCATGAGCAATGACGTGGCTCATCTGTTCTGCCGGATCATTCCAGCGCTGAAACCGGGCGTCGTGATCCATGTGCATGATGTGTTTCTACCCTATGAGTACCCCAAGCGGTTTTTCTATGACTGCCCGGGCTGGGGCGAACAGTACATGCTGCACGCATTGCTTCAATCAGGTTCCTTTTCAATGCTTTGGCCGGGGTACTACCTGCAGCAGGCGCGGCCGGATGCGGTAGAAGCGTTGCCATTTATGAAAGACGGTCGCGCACAGAGCATCTGGGTCCAGCTCAAATAAAAATGATCTTAATTTGATCCGGTCCGGTGAAAGGCGCGTAACCCTCTCCATAGCAAGCTGGAGAGGAGAAAACAGCCATGTTCCGCCGCACTTTCATGGGCGCTGCCGCCGCATTTGCACTCGCCCTGCCTGTCAAAGCACAGGCAGCCGATATCGTCGATACCGCCGTTTCGGCCGGATCGTTTAACACTTTGGTCGCTGCCGTTCGGGCCGCGGGTCTGGTCGATACGTTGAAGGGAGATGGCCCGTTCACCGTGTTCGCACCGACGGATGAGGCGTTTGCCGCTCTACCCGAAGGGACAGTAGAAACGCTGCTTCTGCCTGAGAACAAGGATCAATTGGTATCGATCCTGACCTATCACGTGGTGCCTGCGAAAGTGATGTCGGGTGACATCGCGGGCAAGCGTGCGAAGGTACTGACGGTGCAGGGTGACCGGCTGAGTGTGAATGCCAAGAATGGTGTCAAAGTGAACGGCGCCGAAGTCATTCAGGCCGATATCGAGGCCAGCAACGGCGTGATCCATGTCGTCGACACGGTGATTCTGCCTGAATAAGTTTTCAAGACCCCTGAAAGACAAAGCCCCGGTCCAAATGGCCGGGGCTTTTTGTTGAAATGAAGGAACCGCTCACAATAGTCGAACCTGAGTGCCGACTTTTACCAGCGGATATAGCTCTTCGACATGCTGGTTGTAGAGGCCGATACAGCCGGACGAGCTCTGCCGTCCGATCTTGCGCGTGTCATGGGTACCGTGCACCAGATAAGCTGGCCAGGACAGGTACATCGCGCGGGTGCCCAGCGGGTTGCCCGGATCACCGCCTTCCATGCGGACAGGCAGCGTGGGGTCACGCTCGCGCATCGATGCCGTCGGCGTCCAGCTTGGGTTTTCCGCCTTGCGGACAACTTCGGTATAGCCGCGCTTGGTTAGCTCTTCGCTCATCGGAACCGAACTGGGGTAGAGCTTATAGGTCCCGTCTGCCCCCCAGTAATGCACCGCACGGCTGGTGATATCAGCCAACAGGCAGCCGACGCCAAGTTCGTCAAAGTGATCCTGCCAATTCTGCTGCGAGAATGACGATACGTTGCGGCGTACCGGCAACTGCGTGCTGATCGCTTCTTCATCCTGGGGGAACGCATCCACGCTTTGCGCCCGGACCAGAGCAGGGGTTGCGATCAGGGACGCAGCACCCAACAGGGCGGAGCGGCGGGTCATTCGATTTTGGGACAAGATTGCCTCCGGTGATTTAAACTGCTCGGACGTTTCATTGGCGGTAAAATATTGGTGATTGCCCAGCATTTCCAGAGGGGTCATCTGAATTTCTTGTGAGGTCGGGGCCAGTGGCGAAACGGTGGCTCA
>JAUHYC010000081.1 GCA_030426685.1 Alphaproteobacteria bacterium | reverse complement strand
AAGATCGGCAAAAATGCTGGAAACACCCGCCAGAATCGAACCCTGCTTCTTCGAGGAGCATATTCCTACAGAATTGGCAGACCTTTCGGTCGACATCCAGAGGGAAGCCACCGGGCTGGGACAAGGGCTGCATCCCGACAGTGCAGCCGAGCTTGCCGATCTCGTCCGCGTGATGAACTGCTACTACTCCAACCTGATCGAAGGACACAACACACGCCCCCGCGACATCGAAAGGGCGCTGGCTGGTGGCGAGCTTGAGGAAGAAACCCGTCCCCTTGCCCTTGAGGCCCGGGCGCACGTCATCGTTCAACGGGCCATCGACGAGATGCATCGCAAGGGCACCCTGCCCCGCCCCACATCTGTCGAATTCCTGACTTGGGTCCATAAGAGCTTCTACGACGAGATGCCTGACGAGTTTCGGGTCATCGAACATCCCGACGGCACACAAGAGCCCATCGTTCCGGGACGCATGCGCCAAGATGACGATCGGGAAGTTGCGGTCGGGCGCCACCTACCTCCTTCATCGTCGCGTGTTGCGGCGTTCATGGATCATTTTGACAAACGGTTTCAAATTGCGGCGCGGTCTTCGAGCGGACGGATCATCGCGATCGCGTCGGCACATCACCGGCTGAACTACATCCACCCTTTTCCGGACGGCAACGGGCGCGTCAGCAGGCTGATGTCTCATGCTATGGCCCTCACTGCCGGGATCGGCGGCCAAGGGCTCTGGTCCGTATCGCGTGGGCTGGCCCGCGGGCTGACGGATCGGGGCGAGTACAAACGGATGATGGATCTCGCGGATAGTCCCCGAAGAGGAGATCGGGACGGGCGCGGCAATCTTTCAGAGGCGGCATTGAAAACGTTCAGCGAATGGTTCCTGAAAGTGACGCTCGACCAGATCACGTTCTCTGCAAAGCTGTTCGACCTCGGCGGACTGGACCAGCACTATCGTCGTCTTGTTGCGGATACCATCGATGACAAACGGGCACCCGAATTGATTTCGGCCGTTCTTCGGCATGGTGCTTTGGATCGGGGCGATGCCCAGGTCGTGCTCAAGACTTCCGAGCGCACGGCACGCAATACGCTCCGCCAACTCACCGCCGCCGGATACCTGACCTCTGCGTCTCCGAAGACGCCGGTGCGGTTGGCTTTCCCATTGGACTACCGGGAACGTCTTTTCCCTAACCTGTTTGGCGATGGTGACCTGCCTGAGTGACGGGTAAGGAAGACATACTGCTATCGGCTGGATCGCCAGCTGTTCGGACTCTGGCCATGCTGGCAGAAAGTTCACAGCTGTGAACTTGGCGGACAAGGAAGAAACCTCAGCCCGGTTCACAACTGTGAACTCCTCATGCAGCATCCCGACGCATCAGCGCCATGATCATCGGCCCACAAGAGAATTCCCCGATAGCCGCCTTGGCTGACAAGGATCTCAAATACCCACCCGGGGATCGGATATCCCCGAACCGTTCAAGCATCGCAACAACGACGACAGACGCTTCTTCGGAACCCATGTAGCGTTTGGCCTCATCCCAAGCGGACGGAGAGATTCCCATCATGGGCCTGACGATATCAGCGACCCTGACCAAGTCGTGCCAATGGCGCACAGGCTGTTCAACATATGATTTGAATTCCTGGCAAGATGCGAGGACAAGTCCAAGAGGGATATTCGGCATGAGTTGGTCTTCAGGTTCTTGGGGCGGATCTCCTTCATCCTCACGACGATCTACACGTACTCCAGCGTCTGCTCGTTCAAGCGCATTGCCCGGATCCCACGCTTTTTCTAAGCGAGGTTCAAGATCATAAAGATCTTTATTTGAATTCTGGTAGTGCTGCTCAGAAACAGCATCATTGGTGCTCATATTTTCTGTATTGCCATCCCCAAGAAGGTCTCGCGCCTGGTCCAAAGCCGCACTCAAAGCTTTTTCGATCTGCTTGAGATCGGCCATCTCGAGCTTTCTACGAAGATCTCGGGCTGTCAGGACGGCAAGGTCGGAGAATTGATCCCAAAGGCCCAAATCCGGGCGCAGCGAGCTGCCGTACTCTGCCAGACCTGCCAAGTCGCGCCGCATTAGGCTTACGGTGGCGCGGAGGCGCTTGTAACGTTCCTCTGCAGCCCGAACGGCTTCGGCGGCCTCGCAGACCTCCTGAAAGCGCAACACGAGCGGCGAGAGATCGAACCCGAACGCAACCTTTTCGTCCCCATAGCGGCGCGCATAGCGCTTGCCGTTGGGGCTGTCGCGGCGGACGACGAAACCGGTCTGTACGAGGTTGGAGAGGTGCCGCCGCATTGTGGAGCAGGGCATGCCGTTCAAGCGCTCGCAAATCGCCTTGTTGGACGGATGTACGATCAACTCGCTGTCATTCCCTCCGAGGATCGTCGCTTGGTGAAAACTGACCAGTGCTTGAAGCACTGTCAGATCCCGATCGGACAAGCCGAACGCGACTCGAGCGGCAGCGAGCTCCCTCAAGACCTCCCACTTGTTAGCGCCGGTCGGGGGCAGGTCTTCCTGGATCGCTGCCTGATGTTTCAGGATGGCAGCATCTATCGTTCGCCGGAACGGCGTTACAGGCGTGTAGTCCATTTTGTCATTCACGAAGACAAAAATATCCCGGTCCGCGAATCACTTTGGACTTGCGGAAAACGGCTCCGGACACTACCTTGAAGGTGTTAGAAACAAGTTAGGGTCTCGTGGAGTGGTCGCTTTGCGGGACCTTTTCTTTTGCCTTTTCATGCCTCCTTCGTTGGTTTCTGCTCTTCCTCAGTCTTCCGAACGCTGCTTCCAACGCTCGTGAAGTTCTTCAATCATGTCATGTACTTGCGTCTCAAACCAATCGGCGAAATCTCCGCCCACCAACTCGACCGAAAGGCCCTTGGCGGTGCGTTTCACCGTGCCGCCACGCTTGCCACCGATCTTCAACGGGACGCTGGAGGGCCGGGCAGGGGAGGGGGGCTTGGCTGGCTTGACCGCCTTCGTCACGAGCTTGGTCACCGCTTCGAACGCCTGGACGGACGGGTCATCGGCGGGTCTGGCGTTATCCACAACCGCGGAGCCCTCGGCCCTAACGTGTGCTTCTTTCGCGATCCGGATTAGGTCCTCCCGGTCCAGACCATTCTCGTCGATGGCCCGACCAAGGGATTCCCACCGGGGCCGGCCAATGCCATGCGCGGCACCGATGGCGCGCACCAGATCCGGCCCGACCATGTCCACGATCGCGATCGCCATGGATATGGAAGACTTCGTGACGGTAAGAATTTCTGCAACCTGAGATTGATTTCCAAAGCCGGAAGACACAAGTTCCTGCGCGAACAGGGCCTTTTCAATAAAGGACAAATCACGCCGAGCCATGTTCTCGGAAATCTGGGCACGTAGGGCGCTGTCGTCGTCCAGGTTGGCGACCAGCGCGCGTACCTTGGTGACCTTGTCTGACTGACGGATCGCCTCCAGCCGCCTGCGCCCATAGACTAGGAGGTATCGGTCGGCATCGCCTGGCGCACGGCGCACGAGGATCGGGACGGTCTGACCGTTCGCCTCGATCGCATCGCGCAGGTCCAGCACATCGGCCGGGTCGAGCCTGTCAGCCATGCGCCCGTCCTCGATGCTCGCCGGGTCCAGTTCCCAGACGTGATGGGCATCTACCGCGTCGCGGGCGGAGCGAAGGGCGCGGTTTGAGGTCATCATCGGTGTCACTGCATTAGCCTGCGGGGCAGGGGAGGGCGCCCCGGCTGCCGCGAGACTGTCCAGCATGGACATGCGCTTCTTCTTGCCGCTGGTCATGTGCGCCCCCAGGTTTTCTGGATCAGCTCGGCGATCTCGTCATTCAGCGTGTTCAGGCTCTCGATCGCGCGGTCATAGGTGGAACGGGTGAACGCACTGCGTTCCACTTCGTAGAGCGTCTGCTTGGTCAGGCCAGCATCGGAGATTGCAGTGGACTTCAACATCGGCGAATTCAGAACGGCTTCCCCGTACATCGTTCGCAGGAATGCCACGATCCGGTTCTGCGGCGCGTCCTGCGGCTCGTAGCGGGTCAATACGTAGCGCATCCAGTCATGAGACATGTCGGCGCCGCTTTCCGCGATCACGTCCATAAGGTCGGCGGTCATGCGCAGGAATTGCGACATGGACATCACATCGAGCATTTCGGGGTGAATCGTCACCAATACACCGGTCGCCGCGGAAAGTGCGGACATCGTCAGGAACCCCAGCTGCGGTGGGCAGTCGATGACAACGACGTCGTAGTCCTCATCCACCTGAGCCAGCGCTTCCTTCACGCGGAAGAAGAACAACCCGGCATTGCCCTGCGCCAAGGCACGAGGGGTATCGTGCTCAAACTCCATCAGTTCGAGATTACCGGGGATGAGGTCGAGATTGGGGATATAGGTCTTGCGGATGACTTGCCGGATTGGCTCCGGGTCTTCATAGCGGATCGCATCGTAGAGCGTTCCGCCATCTTCGAGATCCAATTCCGGCTGCACGCCGTGCAGCGCGGTGAAGGAAGCTTGTGGGTCAAGATCAATGCCCAGCACACGATATCCGCGCAGGGCAAGCCGTTGGGCGAGATGGGCAGAGGTTGTTGTTTTTCCGGACCCGCCCTTGAAATTCATCACGCCGATGACCTGAAGATGATCACCTTCTCGTCGTCCGGGAACGTAATCACCTGGCTTGCGAGCGGTTTTTTCAAGGAGCACACGCAGCGCCTGGATATCCTGCGCCGAGTAAAGACGACGGTTGCCGGCGGTCAGCTCGGGAGAAGGCCCTTTGCCATCTAGGTTGAGTTTGCGAAGGTAGGAGTCGTTGACGCCGAGCAGCGCCGCGGCCTCACCAGAGGTGAATTTGCGCATGGTCTTCTCGGCATCGGGTGGAAACAAGCTCTCACGTTGCGAATGCAACTGGTTGGCCAGCCATTCCGAATGCTGGCGGATCACAGCGTTGAGATCCTCATGAACAAAGGTATTATCCATCTGCCCTCTCGCTTCCGAGACATCGCGTCTTTGGCGTGTTCACGGAAATTGACGTTTTTTGCCTCGTTTCCGTGACTATTGGCGCAAGAGTCGGATTCGCGCAAGGTTTTTCCACATCTAGTGGGCGAGCGCAGCTGAAACACAAGTATGTTCGGCCTGTGGCCTTCGCGTACAATGCGGCAACGTACCGGATGAGAATCCGCTGCGGAGCGGCAATCACGTCAACTACTTGCTCATCGCATTGTCATTTTCTAGCAACGCAAGTTGTTCAGCCCGCTCCAGCAGCATCTTCACAGAGGACGGTTGCCATTTGGCCCGTCCACGCGGTGTGCGTTCGCGCATAGCTTCCAGCCGGTCGCAGATCGCCTGCAGCGTGATTTCGGGGTCCGCGCCTTTGATCGCTGCGACGATGGCCGGCAGGCGGTCATCGGTTTCGCGGCGTCCGGCGCGGCCAAGCACCTCGGCAGGAAGGAAACCGTCTCTGACATAGGCCTTCACAGCGCGGAGCAGTCGGCTTTGTGTCCAATGGCGATCTGGGGACAGGGGGCCATTGATGATCCGCAGCAGGTCTTCCCAGGCCATATCGGGGCGCAAACGGCGCACATGGGGCACCCAATCCTGCGCAGTTTCGTTCAAGCGCTCCATGTAGCCGTCCTGTCGCGCCAGCCGCACCTTGCGCAGCGCAGCGGGATCCTTGGCGCGTAGCCCAGGATTGCCACCAACGCGACCTTTGGCGCGCGCAGAGGCAAGCCCGGCCTTTGTGCGCTCACGTATCAGCGCGCGCTCGAACTCGGCCGCGGCGCCCAGAACCTGCAATGTGAACTTGCCCTGCGGGGAAGCGGTGTCGATGGGGTCCTGCAGGGAGCGGAAGAAAGCTCCCTTGGCCTCAAGACGCTCGATCACCTCCAATAAGTGCGACAGAGACCGCGCAAGCCGGTCGATCCGCACAACGACCAGCGTGTCGCCGCTCTGGACGCGTTCGAGCACGCGTGCCAGCACCGGTCGCGCGCGATTGCCGCCCGAGGCGTGTTCTTCAAAGATCTCGACGCAACCCGCAGTTTGCAGGGCCTCAGACTGGGGCAGGGGGGTCTGATCCTCTGTGGAAACACGGGCGTAGCCTATCAGGGGCATGAAATCGGGCCGTTTGCAATTTAAGATATCGCTACTAAACGACCGTTTGTAAACAAATGCAAGTAGGTGCTCTCTCGTCGTGCTCGTCCAAAAACCTTTGGTTTCCTTGCGCTGAAAGCGATCTGAGAGGTTTCACCTGCAGTCGCGCGCTCGTACTATATAAAGGGCGCAGGCAGCGGCCACGAAAACGCCTGGGCAATGTGCAAAAAATCAGTATTTTGCACACATGGTGACGCAAGCCTCTTCTTTGACTGATGATTACGACGACCCCCTTATCACCATCGAGGAGGATGAAGAGGCTCACGAAGACGATCTCTGGTTTCTACCTAGGTCACTTGAAGAAGAACCGGATGATTTGCCTCCAGGGCCACGGGCGGAACCGCCCGACACTGCTGTCGTCGAAGACTGGGCAAAAGCAGAAGGCGTTCACGCTGCGCGACTGGCAAGAGTGGCTGGACGCCTGGGAGCTCTGGATGACCGGCTGCTGCGTGGCCCGGAAGGCTGGCGGCATCGCCTCGCTCTTATCGAGGCAGCGGATCTCAGCTGGTTCGCAGGGGATCGGGTGAGTTCTGATCGTCTGGCGCTCTGGATATCGATGCGGCTGTCAGGTGCACAGGATGACCCAAATGCACTGGCAAGAGTTGGATGGGCTGTTCGGCGCCTAACAGGCGGTCCTGGACCGAAAGCTGACTTGGCCGCCTTCCTGGATCGCCGCGATCCCGAGAACATTGAAGACAGCGCTGAGCGTTTCGAGGATCGCGCGGGTGGGTGGCTGGACGTCATGGCAGCCGCAAAGGGTCTCCACCCGATCACGCGGGCGTGCATGGGGTATCACCTGTGGAGCTTGGCGGGCCTCGGACGCCACGGCGACCAGATCGAAGCTGCCGTCACCGCGTCCAGGATCGCGACCAGCGATGGAAGCGGTGCCATCTTCGCGCCGCTCGCTATGGCCGGGGCCGGGGGGCTGCGCGTTTCGGGCTTGCCACCCGAGCGTTTGGCCCGCTGGTTGGATGGGATGAACAGCGCAATTCTAACGGCGATGCGAACACTTGATGATATTGAAGTGTGGATCGGGCGGGCAGAAAACGTCATGGCGCAATTATCTGGCCGCACGCCGGTTGCCTTGCGAAAGGTTTTCACGGAATGGCCCTTGGTCTCCGCCCCGATGGCTGAGGCCATGACCGGAGCCAGCCGCGCCGCCGTTCAGCGCAATCTCGCATGGATGGAGGCAAGCGGTTTGATCCGCGAGGTGACGGGGCACGGGAGGTATCGCATGTGGAAAGCTGACCTAATATAGGTCATTTGTCGAGGCTGACACCGGCTTGACCTGGCACGCTTTAGTGCCGCCCCAGATGATCGTTTAAGCCACTTTCCGTTCGAATGCGAAAAGGCTTTTCCAGCCCAAAGCGTTCGTTAGCCATTCGTCTCACGTTTTTGTGACAATTGATCGCTTGAAGCTCCAGTGGGTGAAGGTTGTAACGGGCGAAATAACGGAATGAGAGCCGGAGCCAGAGATGGCATCGTAGCATTTGCGAGTGG
>JAUHYC010000032.1 GCA_030426685.1 Alphaproteobacteria bacterium | reverse complement strand
TCGAGAACCTGATCGCGCGCTGGCAAGAGGCCCCGCCAAAACAGCCGATCATTCTGGCCGGGTCCACCGGGTCACGCGGCACAACGATGATGTTGATGCAGGCAATTGCGCGCCTGCCGCAAGGGGCACTGGTTCTACCGGGCTTTGACTTCGACCAGCCCTCGCATGTCTGGGACAGTTTGGATGATGCGCTGACCTCGGAGGATCATCCGCAATACCGGTTTCGCAAGCTGATGCATGGGCTCGGGATCAGCCCGAAACAGATCCGGCCATGGACCGGGGATTCATCCCCCTCACCCGCACGTAACAGGCTGGTTTCACTGGCCTTGCGCCCCGCGCCAGTCACCGATGCGTGGATGTCCGAAGGGCCAGGCTTGACGGATCTGGACGGTGCAACAAAGGATATGACGCTGATCGAGGCCCCCTCACCCCGGGCCGAGGCACTGGCGATTGCGCTGCGGCTGCGTCAGGCGGCTGAAACCGGTCAGACCGCCGCGCTGATCACGCCAGACCGGATGCTGACCCGACAGGTCACTGCGGCGCTGGATCGGTGGAACATCCTGCCCGATGACAGCGCGGGCCTGCCGCTGCAGTTGTCTCCACCGGGGCGGTTCCTGCGCCATGTCGCCGGTCTGTTTGCCCGCCGACTGGATGGCGAGGCGTTGCTGACCCTGCTCAAGCACCCGCTATGTCATGATGGCGGGGATCGTGGCGCGCATCTGCTGCACACCCGCGATCTTGAGCTCGACCTGCGCCGCCACGGTCCACCCTTCCCTGACCGCGCCAGCCTGGCCGCGTTCGCCATTCGCGCGGAAGCGGCTGAGGATTGGGTCCGCTGGGTGATCGGGTTGTTCTGTGACCAGCACAGCCCTGGCGAGCGGCCCCTGACAGATTGGGTCGCCCATCTGCGAACGCTGGCCGAGGCAATCTCGGCAGGCTCAACCGGTGCACCCGGGACGCTTTGGGATAAGAATGCAGGCCAGAAGGCGCTGTCGGTCATGACCGCTCTGGAAGCCGAGGCACAGCATGGCGGCGCCATGACCGCGCATGATTTTGCTGATCTCCTCGGGGCGCTGCTGGCGGGTGAAGAGGTGCGCGACCGCGATGCGCCGCACCCGCATCTGATGATCTGGGGCACGCTTGAGGCACGGGTTCAGGGCGCCGATCTGGTAATACTGGGCGGCCTGAACGAAGGCAGCTGGCCCGAAGCCGCCGCACCCGATCCCTGGCTCAACAGACAGATGCGCAACGACGCGGGCCTGCTGCTGCCGGAACGCCGCATCGGCCTGTCCGCCCATGATTTCCAGCAGGCAATCGGCGCGCCAGAGGTGGTTCTGAGCCGCGCAACCCGTTCGGACGACGCCGAGACTGTGCCATCGCGGTGGCTGAACCGTATGACAAACCTGTTGCAGGGCCTGCCCGAACAGGGTGGCTCCGACGCGCTGACGGCGATGCGCGCACGGGGCAGGCAATGGCTGGAATGGGCCGAAACTCTGGAGCAGGCTCCGCGGATCGCGGCGGCACCCCGGCCTTCACCCCGGCCTCCGGTCACCGCACGGCCTCGACGGTTGTCTGTCACCGAAATCAAGCGCCTGATCCGCGACCCTTATGCCGTCTATGCCCGCCATGTGTTGCGGCTCAAACCTCTGGACCCGCTGGTGCAGGCCCCGGACGCCCTGCTGAGGGGCATCGTCATTCACGAAATCCTAGAGCAGTTCGTGCGCGACAGTGTGCTGGATCCGGCCCTGCTGACTCGCGAGAACTTTCTGAAACGCGCCGAGACTCTACTGGACGAGCATGTGGCCTGGCCCACCGCGCGAAAGCTGTGGCGCGCGCGACTGGAACGGATCACCGACAGTTTCCTTGCGGCCGAACTCCAGCGTCACAACGATGGCGGCCCCGTCGCCTTTGAGGTCGCCCTGAAGCTGCCCCTTGTCCCGCTGGATTTCACGATTTCCGGGCGCGCCGACCGGATCGACCGGAATGGGCGGGGTGCGCTGCGGATCATCGACTACAAAACCGGCGCTCCACCGACGGAAAGCCAGCAAGCCAAGTTCGACAAACAGTTGCTGATCGAGGCCGCCATTGCCGAGCAAGGTGGTATTGATGGCTTTGATCCGCTGCCGGTGGCTCAGGCGATCTTCATCGGCATGGGCGGCACCTACAAGGAAGTGCCCGCGCCGCTGGGAAAAGAACCGGCTGACAAAGTTCTGGCAGAGCTGAAAGAACTGATTTCAGCCTATTTAGAGCCTGATCAGGGTTTCTCGTCCCGCCGGATGCTGCACAAGGATAGCGATACAGGAGACTACGATCATCTGGCGCGCTTCGGGGAATGGGATCGTTCTGCCGAGACCAGCCCGGAGGATCTGACATGAGCCCCCGCAATGACGCAACCGAACGTCAGGTGCAGGCCGCGCGCCCGGACGCTTCGACCTGGCTTGCCGCCAATGCGGGCTCGGGCAAGACGCGGGTTCTGACCGACCGGGTCGCGCGCCTGTTGCTGGACGGAGTGCAACCGCAGCACATTCTGTGCCTGACCTACACCAAAGCTGCCGCAAGCGAGATGCAGAACCGGCTGTTCAAGCGTCTGGGTCAGTGGGCCATGTTGACGGATGCGCCGCTGCTGGCGCAACTGACCGATCTCGGCGTCGAAGGTGTGATCAGCGCTGACCGGCTAGCGCAGGCCCGCACTCTGTTTGCCCGCGCGATCGAAACCCCCGGCGGGCTGAAAATCCAGACCATCCACTCTTTCTGTGCCGCGCTGCTGCGCCGGTTCCCGCTTGAGGCCGGGGTCAGCCCACAATTCGCAGAAATGGAGGACCGGGCCGCTGCTCTGTTGCGGGACGAGATTATTGAGGATTTCGCCGAAGGCCCTCAGGCCGGTCTGATCGAGGATGTTGCACGGTTTGTCACCGATAGCGGCTTTGACAATCTGACTGCGGCCATCGCGCAGAAGCGCAATCATTTCACGCAGGGCCTGCACCGGGTAACACTGTTTGAGCGCTTCGGCCTGCCGGAGGAATTCACCGAAGACGCCCTGCTGGCTCGGGTATTCTTAGGTGGTGAAATCGAACTGATCCAATCCATGTTGCCCGCATTGCTCGAAAGCGGTGGGAACAATGCAAAAGCGGCGGATAAACTCGCCGGATTTTCCGAGCCACGCCTGAGCGCCTTGCCATTGTTGGAAAGCGTGCTGCTGACCGGCAAAGCCGCCAAAGAACCATTCACCGCCAAGATCGGCAGTTTCCCGACCAAAGCCCTGCGCGAAGGGGCACTAGCGGATCGGATGCCCCAGCTTGAGGCATTGATGCTGCGGGTGGAAACATCGCGCGAACATCGCCTGGCATTGGTCGCCGCACAGAAAACGCTTGTACTTCATCGCTTTGCCGCCGCCTTCCTTCCAGAATATGAACGGCGCAAACAGTTGCGCGGCTGGCTGGATTTTGACGATCTGATCCTGCGCGCTCGACAGGTTCTGAACGATCCGGCGGTGGCGGAATGGGTGCTGTACCGTCTGGACGGTGGCATTGACCACATTCTGGTGGACGAGGCGCAGGATACCAGCCCGGACCAGTGGGACGTGATCGAAAAACTGGCGCAGGAATTCACCAGCGGGGAGGGGGCCCGATCAGGGGTTGAACGCACGATCTTTGTGGTCGGCGACAAGAAACAGTCGATCTATTCCTTTCAGGGCGCTGATCCGCAGGCCTTTGATCGGATGCAGGCTGAATTTGGTCGAAAACTGCAGGAATCGGGCTCTAAATTGTGGAATTCGACGTTGGAATATTCTTTCCGATCCTCCAGTGCGATCCTGGGTTTGGTCGATATTCTGTTCGAAAACCGCGCTGAGGCCGGGTTTCACAAGGACGCACTGCACCGCGCCTTCAAATCCGATCTGCCGGGCCGCGTCGACCTGTGGCCGGTGGTGGAAAAGGTTGAGGAAGACGGCGGCGGCGACTGGACTGACCCCGTGGACAGACCGGGCCTGCGGCATCATACGGTCATTCTGGCGGAACAGGTGGCGCATTCGATCAAGGACATGATCGACCGGGGCGAGACCATTCCCGATGACGGTCAAACATCCGGCAGTTTTGTGCGACGAAAGGTGCAGCCCCGCGATTTTCTGATTCTGGTCCAGCGCCGCTCGGACCTGTTTGCCGAAATCATCCGGGCCTGCAAGGCGGCCGAACTGCCCATCGCCGGCGCGGACCGTCTTAAAGTCGGTGCCGAACTGGCGGTGAAGGATCTGGCGGCATTGCTAAGCTTTCTGGCCACGCCCGAGGACAGCCTGTCGCTCGCTGCGGTGCTGAAATCCCCTCTGTTCGGCTGGTCGGAACAGCAGCTATTCGATCTGGCGCATCGGCGGGATGAAACCTACCTGTGGGCCGCGCTGCGCAAGCGGGCCGAGGAATTCCCCGAAACGCTGGCAATACTGAACGACCTGCGCAGGCAAACCGACTTTCTGCGCCCCTATGATCTGATCGAGCGCATCCTGACCCGGCATGACGGGCGGCGAAAACTGCTGGGCCGTCTGGGAGCCGAGGCCGAGGACGGGATCAATGCGTTGCTGTCGCAGGCGCTGGCTTATGAGCGTACGGATATCCCCAGCCTCAACGGATTTCTGGTCTGGATGCAGACCGATGATCTGGAAATCAAACGCCAGATGACCGGCGTCGGCAACATGATCCGTGTGATGACCGTTCATGGCTCAAAAGGGCTGGAAGCCCCGATCGTGATCCTACCCGACACCGGAAAGCGCCAACCAGCCCGCGACGCTGAAATCATGATGGCGGGTGATACGCCGCTGTGGAAGGTGCCGTCTGATGCGTCTCCGGCCTTGATATCTGCCGCGCGCGTTGACGCCCGGAAACGGGAAGAGAATGAACGCCTGCGCTTGCTGTATGTGGCTCTAACACGGGCAGAAAAGTGGCTGATCGTTGCCGCTGCAGGCGATGTGGGCAAGGATGGCAGCAGCTGGTACCAGATGGTTGAGGCTGCGATGGCGCGCGCGGGGGCAACACAAATCCCTGGAACACAAACGCTGCGATTGGCGCATGGGGACTGGGACGCATTGCCGCTAGCCGATCAGAGCGAACCTGAGCAAAAGCAACGGCATCTGCCCGCGTATTTTCAGCAATTTACCCCGGAACCACCAGCGCCAGCAGAAACGCTCAGCCCCTCTGATCTGGGCGGGGCAAAGGCGTTGCCCGGGGATGCGGGGCAGGATGAAGAGGCCGCCAAACTGCGTGGGACACGACTGCACCTGCTGCTGGAGCATCTGCCCGCCACTCCAGCGGACCTACGGCCGCAGCTCTGCACCCGGCTGATACCCGATATGCATGAAGCGGCGCGGCAAGAGCTGCTGCACGAGGCAGAAGCGGTTCTGACCGCCGACCACCTACAGCCCGTTTTTGCATCGGACGCGCTGGCCGAAGTGCCTGTGTCCGCCGATCTGTTCGGCACCCGGATCCACGGTATCATTGATCGTCTGATCGTGTCGGATTCTGAGGTTCATGTGATTGATTTCAAATCAAATGCCACCGTTCCAGGCAGCCCCGAAACCTGCCCCGAAGGGCTTGTGCGTCAGATGGGGGCCTATGCCCACGCGTTGGCGCAGATTTACCCCAATCACCAAATTCGTACCGCAATCCTTTGGACCCGCACCGCACAGTTGATGTGGTTGCCGCACGATATCGTGACAGATGCACTGGCGCGTAACCCAATATCTTGACCTCCCTCTGGACCGCACCTAGGTTCGATGCCCAAGCATTCCCATTCAGGAGACAGAAAATGTCGACCGTTGCCGTAACCGACGATACCTTTGACGCCGAGGTCAAAAATTCCGACATCCCCGTGGTTGTGGATTTCTGGGCCGAGTGGTGCGGGCCCTGTAAACAGATTGGCCCCGCGCTGGAAGAACTGGCCGCCGAATATGGCGATAAGATCAAGATCGCCAAGGTCGACGTAGACAGCAACCCGAACGCCGCCGCCGCGATGGGTGTGCGCGGCATTCCGGCGCTGTTCATCTTCAAGGACGGTCAGGTGGTTTCAAACCGCGCGGGCGCAGCCCCCAAGGCAGCGCTGCAAAGCTGGATTGATGAGTCGATCTGACTCCAACCCAACCGCATCAGGACAAAAGGCGCTTCGAATGAAGCGCCTTTTTTGTTGGGCGACCTTGCTAGGGGGCCCCAAAAAGAAAAGCCGCCTGTGGATCAGACGGCCATCTCATTTTCTGATTTTGCAGCGGATCAGAACTTTGCGATATCGCTGCGGGTCAGACCTACGTCTTCCAGCTGTACGTCGCTCAGCTCCGACAGAGCGATGCGTGTCTTGCGGGACAGGTTCCATTCAACAGCTTTTTCATAAACGCCGATGAACGCGTCGACTACGTGCAGGATGAAAGCTGCTCCGAGCGGCGCATGGATTTTTGCGGTGGTTGCCATTTGCGCATTCCTTTTAACTGAAACAGCCGAGCTCTCGTCGGTTGTGAGCCTGATTTAGCTTTGTCACCCGAGTCTTACAAATGCCGACTCAACAGCCCCGGTTTGCGCGTGCTGCATATCTTTTGGGCAGTTTGAGAACTGGTTGCGCCGAACCAGCGCTAGGCCCATATATACCGCCACGGATAACGGAGGCATTCATGGCAGACAGCGATTTTCCCGGATGGCACGGCACCACCATCATTGGTGTCAAGAAGGGCGGTCAGGTCGTCATAGCCGGGGATGGACAGGTCAGCCTGGGCCAGACCGTGATCAAAGGGACCGCCCGCAAGGTACGCCGCTTATCGCCGGGTGGGTTCGAAGTGGTCGCAGGTTTCGCCGGATCGACCGCGGATGCGTTCACATTGCTGGAGCGGCTGGAAGCCAAGCTTGAGGCCACACCGGGCCAGCTGGCCCGCGCCTCGGTAGAACTGGCCAAGGACTGGCGCACGGACAAGTATCTGCAAAAACTTGAGGCGATGCTGATCGTGACCGATGGCAGGGATCTGTTGGTTATCACCGGGGCAGGGGACGTGCTGGAACCGGAACACAACGTGGCCGCCATCGGGTCTGGTGGCAATTTTGCCCTCGCCGCGGCACGCGCCATGATGGACGGTGACAAAGCAGCCGAGCAAGTCGCTCGCGAGGCGATGGCAATTGCGGCTGACATCTGCGTCTACACCAATGGCAATCTGACGGTCGAGACGATCTCAGGCTAACAGTGCCGAAATATCTTTCCCTTTCCAGCGGCGGCGCATGCCGATCAGGCCAAGAATGGCCGCGACGATCACGATGTAGTACGGCACGCGGATATCGATGCTCATTAACCCGCCGCCGATCAAGGACATGATACCACCCGCCAGGCAGAAAACGGCTGTGGTCACACCCATGACCCATCCCTGATCCGTTTCGCTGACGCTGGAAGAGAACAGCCCGAGAAGGGTCGGGTACGAAACCCCGAAGAAGAAATAGAAGAAGAAAACCGGCACATAACTCAGAACACCGCTGGGACTGAAGGCAAAGGCAAAACCGCAGATCACCATCGTCACCAGCGAAACAAAGATGATCCGGTGCTTGCTGAACCTCTGCTGTGCCGGTTTCACCAGGAAGGTACTGGAAAAGGCCAGCGCCACGCCGATGACCACCATCGCCACACTGCCGCCGATCACGCCATAGCCAAAGCGGCTGGTCAGGAAGTTGTCGACAAACACGTAGAAGGTGACATTGGCGACCATGAAAAGCGAATAGACCGGCAGAATTTTCAGGACCATCGGGTGCCCGCGCACGGCTATCAGGCTGTCAGTGATATCGCGGGGGCGGAAGACAAAGGCCGAACGTTCGATACGCGTGTCTTTGAAAAAGAAGACCACAAGGAAGATGGCGATCAGTACCAGAACAAACGCCCCATAGAATGGCGTCTTAAGGGTGGCGAAACTGCCCAGCAGAGCGGCGTCAGACAAAACCGCACCGATGATCGGTCCTCCGACAAGACCAAAGCTGACACCGGTCACGATGTATCCCATATTGCGATCGCGGTCGGCGGCATCGGTGCTGCCGTCGATCATCGCCGCCTGTGCAATGGGCTGGTTGCCAGCGGTGAATCCGGTGATCGACCGGCCCAGGATCAACAGGATCAGACTGTTGAGGTAAAGCGCCGCGATTGTGATGGCGTAGCCTGCCAACGCTCCGCTCAGACAGATCAGCAGCGCATTCTTGCGTCCGATGGAATCCGAGACTTTCGAGACGTAGACCACCCCCAGAAACCACGACAGGAAAAAGCACCCTATCACCAGCCCATAATAGAAATGGCGGCGGCCATCCGGGGTGCTTTCGGGCAGAAAACCGGATTTGGTCTCCATGATCAGCGAGTTGATGATCGGAAAGACCAGCCCCTGTCCGATCAGGTCGACAAACACCACAAACAGCAGGGTGATCTTGGCAATTTTTGTCATGTCCACGCTCCTGACCCTCAACACCTTGAAAACATTGTATCAGAGCACGTGCGTTTCACCTATGGAAAGCAATTGCAAACCGGTCGGGGCATTGCTAACCAACGCTGCCAATGAAAATGGCTTGGTTGTTTTCGCCCGGACGGTGATTACCTAGGCCGCAACTGACCCAAGCTCACCGAAAGGACTGCGCCTTGACCGACCTGACCCCGCGCGAGATTGTCTCGGAACTGGATCGTTTCATCATCGGGCAAAAGGATGCCAAGCGCGCGGTGGCTGTTGCCTTGCGAAATCGTTGGCGGCGCAAACAGTTGGCAGATGACATCCGGGATGAGGTTTACCCGAAGAATATCCTGATGATCGGCCCAACCGGCGTCGGGAAGACCGAGATCAGCCGCCGTCTGGCGAAACTGGCGCGCGCGCCTTTCATCAAGGTCGAAGCCACTAAATTCACTGAGGTTGGCTATGTCGGTCGCGACGTTGAGCAGATCGTGCGCGATCTGGCCGATGCCGCCATCATCCAGACCCGCGAATACATGCGCGAGGACGTCAAGGCCCGCGCCCATCAGGCCGCCGAGGATCGCGTGATTGCAGCAATCGCGGGAGAAGATGCGCGTGAAGGCACCCGTGAGATGTTCCGCAAGAAATTGAAAGCGGGTGAACTGGACGACACCGTGATCGAGCTCGAGCTGTCGGACACATCGAACCCGATGCCGATGTTCGACATTCCGGGCCAGCCCGGTAGCCAGATGGGGATGATGAACCTGGGTGATATCTTCGGCAAGGCCTTTGGCGGTCGCACGGTCAGGAAACGCATGACCGTTGCTGAAAGCTATGACGCGTTGATCGGGGAAGAGGCCGACAAGCTGCTGGATGATGAAACCGTCAACCGGGTGGCACTGGAATCTGTCGAACAGAACGGCATCGTATTTCTGGATGAAATCGACAAGGTCTGCGCGCGCTCGGATGCCCGTGGCGGCGATGTCAGCCGGGAAGGGGTGCAACGCGACTTGCTGCCGCTGATCGAAGGCACAACCGTGTCGACCAAGCATGGTCCGGTGAAAACCGACCACATCCTGTTCATCGCAAGTGGCGCGTTCCACATCGCCAAACCATCGGACCTGCTGCCGGAATTGCAGGGCCGCCTGCCGATCCGGGTTGAGCTGCGCGCGCTGACCGAAGAGGATTTCGTGCGCATCCTGACCGAAACGGATAACGCTCTGACCCTTCAATACACCGCCCTGATGGCCACCGAAGAGGTTACGGTCAGCTTCACAAAAGACGGAATCGCCGCGCTGGCCCGTATTGCCGCCGATGTGAACCAGAGCGTCGAAAACATCGGTGCGCGAAGGCTTTACACCGTGATGGAACGCGTGTTCGAAGAGCTCTCGTTCACCGCTCCGGATCAGGCCGGGGCTGAGATCACGGTGAATGCCAAGTTTGTCGATGATAACCTTGGCGAACTGACCAAATCCACCGACCTCAGTCGTTACGTTTTGTAACAAAGGCGGGCCGGTTTTTGCCGGTCATGCGGCCGCTGCGGCTGGACGCGACACCAGAATGCGATAGCGTGGCGCGGAAACCTGTCGATGAGCTTCCCGTGCTGCGCTACCTGTTCGTCATTGCTTCGATCTGCTCGCTGACCGCTTGCGTGGACCGGTCTGTGACGGAAACCGTTCCCGACGCGCTGCGTATAGGAACACCCGCCACTGTATTCGCGGCCACCACCCGCGCGCGCGAGGCAGATGGCACCTACGGTGCGCGGCGAGCTGAGGCATTACGCTATCTTGAACTGACTGTTTCGATCCCGCCCGCCCACACGCCCGGTGTGCTTGAGTTTTCCTATGCCAAACCCAACCCGAACAAACAGTTCGTTCTGGCCGAAGTCACAGAGTTTTCAGGGCCGCAGGATTTGAAATCGCGACTCAGCGGTGTCGAAGACGTGGTGATCTTTGTGCATGGCTATAACGCCACGCAGACCGAAACCGCCTTTCGTGCCGCGCAGCTGAGCCACGATATTGGCGTCCCCGGAACCACGCTGATCTATTCCTGGCCCAGTCAGGCGCGGGGAACGGGATATGCGTATGATCTCGACAGCATGCTCTTCGCCCGCGACGGGCTGGAACAAACGGTCAGATACCTCAAGTCAATCGGCGTGAAACGGGTCATCCTGATCGCGCATTCAATGGGCGGCGCCTTGTCGATGGAGATGATGCGACAGGCCGAACTGCGCGAACCCGGCTGGTCGAAACGCAATCTGGAAGGTGTCATTCTGATCTCGCCCGATCTGGATGTCGATCTGTTTCGATCGCAGATGAACAGCATTAAGTCTCCACCCGATCCGTTTGTGGTGATGGTTTCGAAAAAGGACAAGGTGCTGAATGTCTCAGCCCGGCTACGCGGCACTGCAGATAGTGAACGGCTGGGCAATATCAGCTCGGTTGACGCGCTGGCCGAATATTCGATCAACGTGATCGACACGACGGCCTTCAACAGCGATGCGGGCTCGTCTCATTTCGTGGCGGCGACCTCTCCGGCGCTGCTGGCCATCCTCAGTTCGGTCCGCAGGGTCAGCAATACATTCGGCCCCGACCGGCCCGGCATCGACGTGCTGGCCCCGCAACAGGTGCGCAACACCGATGGCGCGACGGAAATCATCCTGACCGAAACCGGGCAGGCCCGAGTCATCTCTCCGTGACGAACACGATCAGACTTGAAACCCGTCAAAGGTTCGTTTTGACGACAATTCACGCTTGGCTGTACGGTGTTCCAGAAACTGGTAAAAGCAATCACTCTCCTGCAGAAAAGCACATAGTGGAAAATTAAAACGGTGACGTCTTCCGACTTGATTGAGCCTCAAAGAGATGTGTGGAAGCTTGCCGCGCTCTCAATACTGGCTGCAGGCCTGATACTCCAACTTCGCTTTCTGATCATCAGTTGGCAAAACGGGGGCCACGTCTGGTTGCAAGGCGACTGGCTAATCTCTCTGGCGGCCGGACAGATTCGACGCGGAGCGTTTGGCGAACTTATTCTTAATGTCTCTGGTTTTTTAGGGTATTCGCCGCTTGATGTGGTGATCGGCATTCAGTTTGTTCTGGCTGTTTTTGTTTTCATTGGCTTTGGACGTCTGCTCTACTTACAACCCAGTAGGTCGATGGTGCTTGTTGTATTCACCCCGGGGTGCTTTGCCATACTCTGGGGGCTTGACCCGATTTCCGCATTTCGAAAAGAGCTGATCGGTCTTACAGCGTTGATTTGGTTGGCCCAGCCAAACGGCGGCCTGAGCCGTATTATACTTACCGGCGGGCTGATGCTGCTTGGTGGGATCAGTCATGAGATCGTAATCCTCTTGGTGCCTGCTTGGGTGATTTCGGTATGGCTGTTTCAGCCTCAATCGCTTCTGCTTCCTTCTGCGCGCGCAATTGTCGGATTGGTGGTATTGTTGGCGGGCGCCCAGGCCATCTATGCACTTGTCTACCATAGCCTTCCGGATCATATGCCGCTGTGTGATGCTCTGACCGAGCGCGGCCTTTCGGGACAGAAACTATGTGGTGGGGCAATTCAGTGGCTCGCGGATCCTCAAAATGGTGTTCTCAAGGTCAGGGAAGCCTTGCATCGCAGTTGGACCGCGTGGCTCCTGCCCATTGCCTGGGCCATAGCTACGGTTCCAATCTGGCGCGTATGGGCCAGAATGACTCCGCTGCGCACCGGTTTGGGCTATCTTTTACTAGTTTCAATTGCTCCAATTCTTCTGCTCTATCCGGTGGGCCTGGATTGGGGGCGCTGGTTCGCTGTGCAAACAGCCGTGATTTCGATACAGATGCTAGGGCTGGGCATACGAGGTGAATTTACTGAGTCACGCCCGATTTCATCGCTGGAGCGTGGGTTTTGGTTTGGCCTTTGCCTATTATGGGGCTTCCGCCATGATCCAATCGTTACGTTTCGAGGTTTCTTGCTACAATTCTTCGACTGATGGTAGCAATCCGATCAGCGCGCGCGTCGAAGATAGACGTAATACGCCCCATCGCCACCGTGGCTGATATGGGCCGGTGACACCTGTAGCACCGCTTGCGCCAGTGGCGGCAAGGACAGCCATTGCGGCACCTGATTACGCAGCACGCCGCGTGGGGTCGGGATCGGACCAGGCGCGTCACGATCCTTGCCTTTGCCGGTGACCACCAAAACCAGCCGCTTGCCCTGCGCCTGTGCGGTCAGGATGAATCGCACCAGGGCCGGATGTGCGGTGTTCACACGCATCCCGTGCAGGTCCAGTTTGCCCTCTGGCTTGATCTTCCCTCGTTTCATCCGGCCAAAGGCCTTGGAGTCCATCTGCACCGGTGTGGCGCGCAGCCCTTCGGTGACCGAGGGTTTGAGACTGTGCCGCGTCGGTTTGCTGGACGCGGTCTGGCCCAGCTCAAACGTATCGATCCGTGCCCTGGGGGGTTTGGTCGGTTTGGGTTTGGGCAGGGTGGTAGGGTGCACTGTCTGTGGCAGCTCGGGGTGCAGGCGCTCTGCCTGTTTCGCGACCTTGCGCCACAGATCGATTTCCTCCGCGGTCAGTTTGCGCCGGGTCATCAGAATTCATCCGGTAACAAGGCATAGGCCCGCTGAATCGGCAACAACACGACCATTCGGCCGGGATCTTTCAATCGTCCGGCAGCCTGACCAGCGGCGTCGCCTGTGCCAAAGAAGATATCCGCCCGCTGCGCGCCCTTGATGGCTGATCCAGTGTCCTGCGCAATCATCAATCGCCGCAGCGGGGTTTTGCCATCCTTCTCGACCCAGACTGGTGCCCCCAGCGGCGTATAGGTCGGATCGGCGGCAATGCTACGCATCGTGGTGACCGAGCGGTTCATCGCCCCTAAGGGTCCAAGCTCGGGCGCGATGCGCGTTACTTCGCGGAAGAAAACGTAAGAAGGGTTGTGGAACAGCAGTTCCGCCCCGGCCTCGGGGTTTTTCCGCACCCAGGCGCGGATCATCTGAGCGCTGACCTCATGCGCGCCCAGCGCGCCACGGCGCACCAGCTCCGCTCCGACAGAGCGGTAGGGATGACCATTCGCGCCACCATATCCAACCCGCAGCCCCGAGCCATCGGGCAAGCGTATCCGGCCCGAACCTTGAATTTGCAGAAAAAACAACTCAACCGGGTCATCGACCCAGGCGATCTCAAGGCCCCGACCTGTCATCACGTCACCGGTCAGCAACTCGCGCCGGCTGAGCCATTGGCCCGCCCCTCGCGCCTCAGGTGGCATTCGATAGAGCGGATAGCGGTATTGGTCAGTCTGGAATTTCGATCCGTCCAGTTCGGGTTCAAAATAACCGGTGAACAGGGCCTCATCGCCGTCTTCGACCAGAACGGGGCGAAAGAACAGCTCAAAAAATGCCCGCGCCGCCTCAGGCTCATAGGTCTTCGCCACGCCACAGAGCGCCCGCCAATCGGGACCGTCCAGATCACCGCAGGTGTTCAGAAAAACCGAAAGTGCCGCCCCGTGATCGTCGGCGGCCCAGCCCTCAAGATCGTCAAATGACAGGATCGTCCGCGTCGCCTCGGCTCCGGCGGCGCTGGCGGTGGTCATGACGACCCCCAGAAAAAGCGACCGGAGTGCTGCAATCATGCGTCCGTGGCAACGAGCAGCCAGTTTGGATCGTCCGAGCCCATGACGCGGGCAAAGGTCCAGCTGTCCTTTTGGCGTTTGACGGTATTGGGGCTGCCTTCGATGATGTCCCCGCCGCGATCACGCACGACCGATGTCAGCTCACCGACGAATTTCATGGTGATCTCGGCCTGATTGGTATCCTTGTCGAATTTCACATCAGCCAGCGATGTCTCGCGCACGCCGACAAATTCGGCTTCGATGGTCAGGCCTTTGTCTTCTCGGTCGGCGACAACAGAAACGAAAGTGTCAAACACCTCTTCGGACAGAAAGGGCTGAATCTCATCCAGATTGCCCCTTTCGAACCCCATCACGATCATCTCATAGGCACCGCGCGCACCTTGTACGAATTCGCTGACAGAAAAGCTGGGCTCGACCCGCTTCATCGCGGTCAGGGTCTGCGCCTGTTCGCTGTCTTCCGCCACGTGATCGGTAATATCGTGATCCGGCCCCCCTTCGATCACCTCGAAATCACGGCGTGCATTATTGGCGTCCGGCTGCTGCTGAAGGGGTGGTTTTTCAAAACCTTCCCGCGTCCCCAGCACGCTTTTCAAACGCAGGATCAGGAAAATGGCAATTCCGGCCAGCACCAGAAGCTGGATCAGGGGTGAGTTCATTTCGTCCTCTTTTCAGAACCCGGGCTTTGTATACACAGCCCTCTGCCACTATGTAGGTGACAGTCGGGGGCAAGTCCACAGCCCGGCACATGCTTAAGGATACCGCAAATGTACTTGTTCTTGGCTTTTTTGTTGGTCCCAATCATCGAGATCGCCCTGTTCATTCAGGTTGGCGGTCTGATTGGGCTTTGGCCCACACTTGCAATAATAGTTCTGACCGCTGTTCTGGGCACCGTTTTGGTGCGGACACAAGGTCGCATGGCGCTGATCAATTTGCAGCGGTCCTTCGCCGAACTGGATGACCCGACCGAACCACTGGCGCATGGAGCCATGATTCTGTTGTCGGGCGTTTTGCTGCTGACTCCCGGCTTTTTCACCGATGCCATTGGTTTCGCCCTGCTTGTTCCGGGCATAAGGGTCGCTGTATTTCGCTATCTCAAGTCAAAGGCCACCATCACGCATTTCCAGATGGGCACCGGCGCACAGTTTCGGTCGGGACCAGACCCGTTCGCTCAGGATGATGTGATCGACGGAGAATTTACCGAAGTCCGCCCGCGGCAGAACCCGTCCAAACCATCGAAATGGGTGGAAGGCCCGCACCAGCATTGAGGTGCCGCGCCCAACTTGCTAAGCAGTGGCGAATTTCAATTCCGGAGAAGTTTCATGGCTGACGAAAGCCCCGAAGAAAACACCGCGGCACAGGCCGCCCCGCAAATCCAGATGCGTGTTCTGGGACAGTTCATCCGCGATATGTCCTTTGAAAACGTGATGGCGCAGAAAGGCGTCTCGGGTGATGTGCAACCCGAGATTTCGGTTCAGGTCAATCTGGATGCGAAAAAGCGCCCGGCAGATCACCAGTTCGAGGTCTCGATCAAGCTGAACCTGAAATCCAAGGCCAAGGGCCTGGAAGATGTTCTGTTCCTGTGCGAAATCGACTATTGTGGCCTGTTCCACGTGGAAGGCGTGCCCGAGGACCAGCTGCACCCGTTCCTGATGATCGAATGCCCGCGCATGCTGTTCCCGTTCCTGCGCCGGATTGTCAGCGACATCACGCGCGATGGGGGCTATCCGCCCGTCAACCTCGACAACATTGATTTCGTGGCACTTTATCGCAACGAATTGGCGCGCCGCCAGGCCGCTGCCCAAGCACAACAGGCTGACGCCTGATCGCTTCAGACCCGCGCGTGATCTTGGTCAGGCGCGGGTCCACAGGGCATTTTCGCCCAGTTTCTCTACAAACTCCTGATGCGCTGCACGTTCCGCCTCGGTGATCCGAGGTGGCAGGGCGGTGGGGCGTGCTGTTGGGCGCCAGTCCTCGGCCCCGCCTGAGGCGGTGCCAGCCGATGTGGACAGACCAAAATCCGGCTGTCGCCCGCCAATTAGTTCCAGATAGACCTCGGCCAGGATTTCCGAGTCGAGCAGCGCGCCGTGCAGCACCCGGTTCGAGTTGTCGATGCCAAACCGTCGGCACAACGCGTCCAATGAGGCTGGCGAGCCCGGAAACCGCTTGCGCGCAATCGCCAGCGTGTCCAGCGCCTGTTCCATCGGGATCAGCGGCGCACCCATCCATTTCAGCTCGGCATTCAGAAATTTCATGTCGAACGAGGCGTTGTGAATCACAAGCCTGGCATCGCCCACAAAATCGCGAAACCCGTGACCGACTTTGGCAAAAACCGGCTTGTCCTTGAGCGTCACTTCACCTTTTTCGGGCGGACGCGGGTTTTCAAGCAAGTCCGGTCCGATGCCATGCACACCAAACGCCTCTTCCGGCATCGAGCGTTCGGGATTTATATAGACGTGATAGGTTTCACCCGTGGCAACGTGATTCCACAGCTCGACCGCACCGATTTCAACGATCCGGTCCCCGCTTTCGGGATCAAATCCGGTGGTTTCGGTGTCCAGTACTATCTCACGCATCTGCCAATCCAGCCCGTATCTGCCTGACCACATCCTGCACCTGCGCGCGGGCATGGTCCAGCGTATCTGTAACGATCACAAAATCAGACCGCGCACATTTCTCGGCGTTCGCCATCTGCTTGGCGCGGATCTGTTCAAACTGTGCCTCGCTCATCGTGCCGCGCTCCATCACACGGCGTCTTTGTTCAGCCGCGGAGATCGATACGCAGGCGACAGCATCCATCGCCGCATCCCCTCCGGTTTCAAACAACAAGGGGATATCAAAGACCAGAATATCCGCCGTGGCCACGTCTTGAAATGCTGCACGATCCGCTGCGACCAGCGGATGAACGATAGCCTCTATCCGTTTCAGCGCGGAAGGATCGGCCGAAATGACCTGTTTCAGCGCGTCACGGTTCACGACACCGTCGATTATGACCTCGGCAAACGCCGCGCGCATGGGTTCAACTGCGGCACCACCGGCGGAATACAACCGATGCACGGCCGCATCTGCATCCCACAATGCGCAGCCTTCCTCCACGAACATCTGCGCAGTTGTGCTTTTGCCCATACCGATCGAACCGGTCAGACCCAGCGCAAAACTCATGCCAGAACCGCCCTGCGCAGATCGTCATCCACCTCAGGCCGGACACCGAACCAGCGCTCGAACCCGGGCACGGCCTGATGCAGCAACATGCCGAGGCCATCAACCGAGGTGCATCCAGCCTCATCCGCCGCTTGCAGCAGGCGGGTTTTCAGCGGGGCATAGACCAGATCGGTGACGACGGCTCCCGGCTGCAGCCCATCCAGTGGCACGCGCAGCTCTGGCTGACCCTGCATCCCCAGAGAGGTCGTGTTGACCACCAGCTCAGCGGTTTCGATGACATTGCCCGCCTGTACCCAGTCGACCACGGTAATGCGCTGTCCAAACTCCTCTTTCAGATGGTCCGCACGGGACCGGGTGCGGTTGGTCAACAAGATCTCAGGCACGCCAGCCTCACCCAAGGCTTGCAAAACCGCGCGCGCGGCTCCACCAGCGCCAAAAACAACCGCCGGGCCATCGCCCGGATCCCAATCCGGCGCGCCAGTGCGCAGATTTTTCATGAAACCATAGCCATCGGTGTTATCCGCATGGATCGAACCGTCTTCACGGAAAACCAACGTATTTGCCGCCCCAATCACCGATGCACGGTCCGAGACGTGATCGGCCAATCTCAATGCCGCTTCCTTGTGCGGGACGGTGACATTGGCACCGACAAACCCGGCCTTTGGCAATGTGCGTAACACCTGCTCCAGATCCGTCGGCGCCACATCCATAGGAATGTAATGCCCGGCCAAACCGTAGGATTTCAACCAATGCCCGTGCAGTACGGGGGATTTTGAATGCGCTATCGGATGTCCGATGACCCCGGCCAAGGGAATACGGGTCTTGGTCATTGTTCAATCACACCTTTGATGGCCAGGAAATTCAGCAACTCGAGCAGGGGCATACCCAAGACATTAAAATAGTCTCCGTCAATGGTGGCAAACAATCGCACGCCTTCCTCTTCCAACTTATACGCCCCGACGGCATGGCGGATACTGTCCCAATTACGGTCGACATAGGCGCGCAGGTAGGCATCGGAACTGGCGCGCATCCGCAACCGCACCTGGCCCACATGCCGCCAGATCGGCTCACCATTCTGATAGATCACCGCGGCGGACAACAACATATGCCGTTTGCCGCGCATTTTTCTGAGTTGCATCAGTGCATCTTCGGGGCTTTGCGGTTTCGACAGAAGCTGGCCCTCAAAATCAAGAACCTGATCGCAGCCCAGCACCATCGCGCCGGGGTTCTTGTCACTGATCTTTCGCGCCTTCATCTCGGCCAGCGTATCGGCAATATCACGCGGTGAAGCGCCCTCGGCCAGCAACGCTTGCTTGGCGATCTCTTCATCCACGCGTGCAGTCTGCACTTCAAATGGCACCCCCGCATTGCGCAGCAACTGCGCCCGGATGGCCGACCCGGAAGCCAGCAGAATGGGGACAGACATGTGGAAAACCCCTTGTGTAAATCGTTGAGCGTTCCTGAATGGTTTGTATGGTTTTCCGGTTGACACGCAAGTCCGGGATTTTCGCCAAAATCTTCTCCGAGTCGCTCTGACGCTATCCCATCAGGACAAGGATAAGTTCAATCCTTGGGATAACCTTTCTGTTCCAGATTACTCTATCACTTATCCACATGATCTTATCGCTAGGAGAGTTATAAGTTTTTGTTTTAATTATATAAATATCATTCTCAACAGAATCGGTTCGTTCTTGACTCAGCTTATCCCTGCTGGGGAAAAACCATGGGTAACAAAGTAATCCACGGATTTCAGACACCCTACAAAACCATCATCCTTTTTCTTTTCTTATTTTTTTATTAGGGAGAGTTCCGAGCGACACCCGGAGACCTTGATGACCGATCTACTGTTCACGTTATACCCGTGGGTGAAGTCACTGCATATCATGGCTGTTATTTCGTGGATGGCAGGTCTGTTCTATCTGCCCAGACTGTTCGTCTATCACGTGGAAAAGGCGCAAACCGTCGACGGGGCTGAACAGATTTTCTTTGAAATGGAAGAAAAGCTGCTGCGTGTGATCATGCGCCCGGCGATGATCGTGGCCTGGGTCTGTGGTTTGATCATGGTGTTCACCCCCGGCATTGTCGGTTGGGATTGGAGTTGGCCCTGGGTCAAAGGCGCCGCCGTGATCGGGATGACCTGGTTTCATCATTGGCTCATGGCGCGGCGCAAGGACTTCGCAGAGGGCCGAAACAAGCTCACTGGGCGGCAGTATCGGATGATGAATGAGGTTCCGACCGTTCTGATGGTTGCCATCGTCCTGGCGGTCATTCTGAAGTTCTGAGGGCCATCCCGCCGGATGGCTATTTGACTCCATTAGCTGTCGCGCCTATGTAGGGATCAACACGCCCGTCCGGGCGGCGTATCTTCCGTACTGAAATTCCAATCCGTGCCGCGATCCAAAGCGGTGAAGGTATATATAATGACAACTGAATCCCTGAATCTGGCTGACCTGAAGGCCAAAAGCCCCAAAGACCTTCTGGCGATGGCCGAAGAGCTGGAGATCGAAAACGCCTCGACCATGCGGAAGGGCGAGATGATGTTCCAGATTCTGCGCGAACGCGCGGATGAGGGCTGGACCGTTGGTGGCGATGGTGTTTTGGAGGTGCTTCAGGATGGCTTTGGCTTCTTGCGCTCGCCCGAGGCGAACTATCTGCCCGGTCCGGATGACATCTATGTTTCGCCCGATATGATCCGCCAGCATTCGCTGCGCACCGGTGACACGGTCGAAGGGGACATCAAGGCGCCGGATGAAAACGAGCGCTATTTTGCGCTGATCAAAGTCACCAAGATCAACTTCGAAGAGCCCGAAAAGGCCAAGCACAAGATCCTGTTTGACAACCTGACACCGCTTTATCCTGATGAGCGCCTGAAGATGGAGATCGAGGATCCGACCATCAAGGATAAATCGGCACGCGTGATCGATCTGGTTGCGCCCATCGGTAAAGGCCAGCGGTCACTGATCGTGGCGCCGCCGCGGACCGGTAAGACGGTGATCCTGCAGAACATCGCGCATTCGATCGAACAAAACCATCCTGAGTGCTATCTGATCGTTCTGCTGATCGATGAACGCCCGGAAGAGGTGACCGACATGCAGCGTTCAGTGAAGGGTGAAGTTGTCTCTTCGACCTTCGATGAACCTGCGACCCGCCATGTCGCGGTCTCGGAAATGGTCATCGAAAAAGCCAAGCGTCTGGTCGAACATAAACGAGATGTTGTTATTCTTCTCGATTCAATCACAAGACTTGGTAGGGCGTTTAACACCGTGGTGCCTTCGTCCGGTAAAGTTCTGACCGGTGGTGTGGACGCAAACGCTCTGCAACGGCCCAAGCGGTTCTTTGGTGCGGCGCGGAACATCGAAGAGGGTGGTTCGTTGACCATTATCGCGACTGCCCTGATCGACACCGGCAGCCGGATGGACGAAGTGATCTTCGAAGAATTCAAAGGTACCGGTAACTCGGAAATTGTTCTGGATCGCAAGATCGCAGACAAGCGCGTGTTCCCGGCGATCGACATCCTCAAATCCGGCACCCGGAAAGAGGATCTGTTGGTCGACAAGGGCGATTTGGCCAAGACGTTTGTACTGCGCCGCATCCTCAACCCGATGGGCACCACAGATGCGATCGAGTTCCTGCTGTCCAAGTTGAAGCAGACCAAATCGAACGGCGAATTCTTCAATTCAATGAACACCTGACACGGAATCCGGCACTGACGCGGGGGTAGTAATGGATACGATATACGCCCTGGCCAGCGCTCAGGGTAAAGCTGGCGTTGCCGTTATTCGTCTCTCGGGTCCCTGTGCGCATAAAGCCGCCAACGCACTGGCCGGGGGGGGATTGCCGCATCGCGGGATGCGTCTGCGCACGCTCACCACACCTGATGGCGCGCGCCTGGATGACGGTTTGGTTCTGACCTTTAAGGCTCCCTCCAGCTTTACGGGCGAGGACGTGGCAGAGTTGCAGATTCATGGCAGCATTGCCTCGGTCAATGCGGTGTCGCAGTGCCTGTCGGACATGACGGATCTTCGCCTTGCGGAGCCGGGCGAATTCACTCGGCGCGCCTTGGAGAACGGTAAGCTGGATCTGGCTCAGGTCGAAGGCCTGGCTGATCTGATTGACGCCGAAACCGAAGCGCAACGCAAACAGGCGCAGACCATTCTGGCCGGAGCGCTAGGTGATTTGGCAGAAGGCTGGCGGCGTGACCTGATCCGGGCGGCATCCCTCCTCGAAGCGGTGATCGACTTTGCAGACGAAGAGGTGCCAACAGACGTAACCCCAGAAGTTGATGCCTTGATATCCGGGGTGAAAACAGACCTGACGCGCGAAGCGAAGGGCGTACGAATCGCTGAGCGCATCCGTACCGGATTTGAAGTAGCGATTGTTGGGCTACCGAACGCAGGCAAGTCAACCTTGCTGAATGCGTTGGCTGGTCGCGAGGCGGCGATCACCTCGGAATATGCTGGCACAACCCGTGATGTCATCGAGGTTCGGATGGATTTGGCAGGTCTGCCTGTCACCCTGCTGGATACGGCTGGATTGCGTGAGACAGAGGATCACGTTGAAAACCTCGGTATTGAGCGTGCACGCCAGCGCGCCGAATCAGCGGATCTTCGAGTATTTCTAACCGAAACGCCGGATGCGTTGGGGGTTCCCATGCGGGCTGACGACATTCATGTTTTTCCAAAAGCTGACCTGCGTGACGGTTCCGCGGATGGGATTTCGGGCAAAACCGGGCAGGGTATCGATCAGCTAATCAACAATATATCGCGTGTTCTGAGTGAAAGAACCACCAGTCATGGTATTGCAACACGCGAACGGCACCGCGCTGCGATGTTGCGGGCATCCGAAGCGCTAACCGCTGCGCAGACGGTTCTGGAATCGGGTCCGGATATGTATGATATTGCCGCTGAAGAGTTGCGAACAGCCATTCGGGCGCTCGAATCGTTGGTAGGCAGGATCGATGTCGAAACCCTTCTGGATGAGGTTTTCTCCAGTTTCTGTCTGGGCAAGTAAGGAGTGTTTCACGTGAAACATTCGGAATTTGATGTTGTTGTGATCGGAGCCGGGCATGCTGGGGCAGAGGCGGCCCATGCAGCTGCACGTATGGGCGTTTCGACCGCGCTGGTGACGCTGTCCGAGCAGGATATTGGTGTGATGTCTTGCAATCCGGCAATAGGCGGATTGGGAAAAGGCCATCTGGTCCGAGAGATTGACGCGTTGGATGGGGTTATGGGGCGTGTTGCGGATCAGGCTGGAATTCAGTTTCGCCTGTTGAATCGGCGCAAAGGACCCGCGGTGCAAGGGCCCCGGGCTCAGGCTGATCGGGCGCTGTATCGCGCCGCAATGGTTAACGAAACCCGCGCGCAGCCGAATCTCTCCGTCATAACCGGAGAAGTGGTCGACTTCCGAATGGATGGCGCCCGCGTTTCCGGAGTTATCCTCGCAGATGGATCTGAGATCACCTCCAAAACCGTTATTCTAACCTCCGGCACCTTTTTGCGTGGTGTCATTCATATTGGCGATGTCTCAAAGCCCGGTGGCCGCATGGGCGATCGGCCATCGGTGAAACTTGCGGAGCGTCTTGATGGCTTTGCCCTACCGATGGCGCGACTGAAAACGGGTACGCCGCCCAGGCTGGATGGCCGCACGATTGATTGGTCCAGCTTGGAACGGCAGGAGGGCGATCCGGAACCAACCTTGTTTTCGTTCCTGTCTGACAGTGTAACAGCCCCACAGATTGCCTGTGGGATTACGCATACCAATGCACGGACTCATGAGATTATCGAGCGCAACCTGTCTCGATCGGCGATGTATGGAGGGCATATAGATGGTGTCGGACCCCGCTATTGCCCCTCCATCGAAGATAAAATTGTTCGGTTTTCAGAAAAGGAATCGCATCAGATCTTTCTGGAACCGGAAGGGGTGAATGATCACACGGTCTATCCCAATGGCATCTCAACTTCACTGCCTCAGGATGTTCAGGTCGAATATGTTCGATCGATCAAGGGGCTTGAAAAGGCGGAGATACTACAACCGGGATATGCCATAGAATATGACTACGTGGATCCACGCGTTCTGACGGCATCCCTGTCTCTTCCGGATGTTCCCGGTCTATATCTTGCGGGTCAAATCAACGGAACTACAGGATACGAGGAGGCCGCTGCGCAGGGCCTCGTCGCAGGCTTGAATGCGGCGCTCGAAGTTCAAGGGCGCGCTCCGGTCTATTTCACTCGGTCCGACAGCTACATCGGTGTGATGATTGACGACCTGACGACGCGTGGGGTTGCCGAACCCTATCGCATGTTCACCTCGCGCGCTGAGTTCCGGCTGTCGCTACGCGCCGATAACGCAGATCAGCGACTAACCGCGATGGGCGTCGATCTTGGCTGCGTCGGAGAGCGGCGCCAAAGGGCTTTCTCGGACAAGCTGAGCCGTTTGGCGGATGCAAAGTCCAAACTATCCGAACGGACCTATACACCAAAAGAAATCCGCGCAGCGGGTATTAACGTCAATCAAGATGGAAATCGCCGTGATGGTATGGCTGTCTTGGCCTTCCCCGATGTGGCGTTTGAAGACCTGATAGAGCTTGAGCCCGAATTGGCAAACACTGACGATGAGGTCCGCCGGCAAGTTGAGCGAGATGCGCTTTATGCCAATTATATCGCGCGCCAGCAGAGAGATGTTGAAGCGATGAAACGGGACGAATCTCACGTGATTCCAAGGGATTTCGATTATTTTTCTCTGGATGGCTTGTCGACGGAGATGAAGCAGAAGCTATCTGCAGCGAAGCCCGCTAATATTGCCCAGGCAGGTCGTGTCGAAGGCGTGACACCTGCGGCGATCACGTTGGTTCTGGCCAAGCTCCGGCGCGATATGAAGGTGCGGAAAGCATGAGCACTGGCGCTGGCGCGACAGCGGAAGCTTTGAGTGTTTCACGTGAAACATTCGGACGCCTGAAGATCTATGTTGACCTTCTGGAGCGCTGGAACCCAAAGATTAATCTGGTATCACGCAACAGCATCAAAGATATCTGGACGCGCCATATATTGGATTCGGTTCAGGTGTTTCGATGTGCAGAATCGGCTTCGCATTGGTCAGATCTGGGTAGCGGAGGCGGCTTCCCGGGTATGGTTTGCGCGATTATGGCGATCGAAGCCGCGCCTGACACACAATTCACGTTGGTTGAAAGCGATCAGAGAAAATCAGCATTCCTGCGCAATGTAGCGCGCGAATGTGGTGTGAAATGTACAGTTACGTCGCGGCGGATCGAAGCGGTTGAGCCGCTTCACGCGGATGTCTTGACCGCCCGGGCGCTTGCGGATCTGAAAACCCTAATGTCCTTTTGTGACAGACATTTAGCGCCGGGTGGTATGGCGTTGTTGCCGAAAGGCGCGACCTGGAAAAAAGAACTTGCCGATGCGCGCAAAGAATGGAAATTCGAGGCTGAGCCGATTACAAGTTTAACGGAACCCCAAGCCGTTATCCTGAAGATCAAAGGAGTCACTCGTGGTTGATCTGTCTCGCCCTGCTGGGCCCCGGATTATCGCGGTCGCTAACCAGAAGGGCGGGGTCGGAAAAACCACAACGGCAATCAATCTGGCTGCGGGTTTGGCCGAGGCGGGTTGCAAAGTCCTGGTTGTTGACCTTGATCCACAGGGCAATGCCTCAACCGGTCTGGGAGTCGAGGATCGCGATTGGACGACATACGACCTGATTCTCGACGATGCGCCACTTGAGGCGGTGGTGCAGGAGACAGAAATCAGCAATCTCTTTGTCGTGCCGGCAACCGTCGATCTCAGTTCCGCGGATATTGAGCTGATTTCGAATGAAAAACGAAGCTATTTATTGCATGACGCGTTGCGCCAAACCGCCATCGATGCGTTTGATCTGGATTTTGTCCTGATCGATTGCCCGCCCTCACTGAACCTACTGACGGTCAATGCGATGGTCGCGGCCCATTCCGTGCTTGTTCCTTTGCAGAGCGAGTTCTTTGCGCTTGAAGGGTTGTCACAGCTGATGCTGACCATCCGTGAGGTCCGTCAGACAGCGAATCCGGATCTGAGAATCGAAGGTGTTGTGTTGACGATGTACGACAACCGCAACAACTTGTCCCGACAGGTTGAGAAGGATGCGCGTGACAATTTGGGTGAGATGGTATTTAAAACAAAGATACCTCGGAATGTGCGGGTCAGTGAGGCACCGTCTTATGCGTTGCCCGTGCTCCAATATGACTCAGGCTCATTGGGGGCGATGGCTTATCGGCATCTGGCGCGCGAGGTTATGTACAAGAACAACAAAGTAGCCGTTTAATCGGCCGTCAGGAGGGTGAAATGAGCGTCAAGAACAGCAAATCCAGGGGGTTGGGTCGCGGATTGTCGGCATTGATGGCCGACGTAACACCCGAAATAGATGGTCGGATGGTGTCCGAGCCCCGCCGCCCCGATCTGAAGGTTCCTATTGAAAAACTGCAGGCTAACCCGGATCAGCCACGCCGTAGATTCGCGCAAGAACAACTGGATGAGCTTGCGGCATCGGTCAGGGAAAAGGGCATCATTCAGCCCTTGATCGTGCGCAGTATTGCGGGCGGACAGTATGAGATCGTCGCCGGAGAGCGTCGTTGGCGCGCGGCACAGATGGCACAACTACATGAAATTCCAGTCATTATTCGCGAGTTTGACGACACCGAGGTGCTTGAGGTAGCGATCATCGAAAACATCCAACGCGCTGATTTGAACGCAGTGGAAGAGGCGGCCGGTTTCAAACAGTTGATGGATCGCTTTGGCCACACGCAGGAAAAGCTGGCAGAAGCTCTGGGTAAGAGCCGCAGCCATATTGCGAACTTGTTGCGTCTGCTGTCTTTGCCGATGGATGTGCAGGCCCTTGTGATCGAAGGCAAATTGTCGGCCGGTCACGCACGAGCCTTGATCACCGCTGAAAACCCATCGGAACTGGCCAAACAGGTGGTTCGGGACGGACTGTCGGTGCGCGCAACCGAGGCTTTGGTCAAAAAACAGCAGGGCGGGGCAGATAAACCGGCACCAAAATCGAGAAATCTGAATGCGGGAAAAGATGCGGATACGCGCGCGCTCGAAAAGGATTTGTCAGCGATTCTGGCGATGAAGGTATCGATCAATCACAAGGCCGGGTCGGAATCGGGCCAAGTGGTTCTGGCCTATGAAAACCTTGATCAGCTTGACGACCTTTGCGCCAAGCTCAGCCGTTAGGGCGGGTCCAGATAAACAGCATCACTGCCCCCAATGTCACGGCCTGGATGAGCAGGACATGGGCTGGCACCGAGATCAGAACTGAAAGACCAAAAACAGCGGCAATCGACAGGGTGGCCGCTTTTTTTGCAGCTGGACGGATGGCACCCGAACTTTGCCAATCAACGATCAGAGGTCCAAAGGTACGGTGGGTCAACAACCAGGTGTGCAACCGCGAAGAAGACCGGGCAAAGAAAAACGCCGCCAAAAGCAGGAACGGCACTGTGGGCAGCAATGGCAACGCCACCCCGATCATCGCAAGGGCGACGCAAAGCAATCCCAGCCCGGCCCAGAGATATTGCATGTCTTACCCCACCAATTCCCGGATCACCGCGTTCAGCACCGCGCGTCCGTCTTTGGTGGCGGTCAATCGACGGTCAACAAGGCGAACCATCCCGATATCTGTCAAAGAGTCCACCTTGTCCTGAGGTAAAGGTTTCCCTGCAAGCGCCTCAAACCTATCAATATCTAGGCCTTCTGATAGTCTTAGACACATCATAAGGTATTCCGATGCCTGATCCTGCATCGTAAGCTCTGTTCGCTCACTCTCCCCCGACCCGTTTGAAACCGCGTTGAGCCACTGTGCGGGCGACAGGCAGGTTTCTGTCGCGTATTTGAGCCCGTTCAGCGTGAGACGCCCATGGGCTCCGGGTCCGATCCCGACATAGTCGCCATAGCGCCAATAGATCAGATTATGCTGCGATTCCGCTCCGGGGCGGGCGTGGTTCGAAACCTCATAGGCAGGCAGCCCATGCGCCTCGCAAATCTCCTGAGTGG
Organism: Alphaproteobacteria bacterium; assembly: GCA_030426685.1. Classification (GTDB taxonomy): domain Bacteria; phylum Pseudomonadota; class Alphaproteobacteria; order Rhodobacterales; family Rhodobacteraceae; genus Ruegeria. The sequence continues at coordinate 19,937 of JAUHYC010000032.1, read as the reverse complement.
CAAGGTACATATCGGCGGCGCTGTCGTCTTCGGGCAGGCCGCGCAACTTGCCGATGGCGTAACGATCGCCGAAGGCAGTGCCGTCCTCGATTGTGAGTTGATACAGGGACAGATGGTCGACGGCCATCGAAAGGGCTTCGGTCAACTCGGCACGCCACGCGTCCAGAGTTTGGTGTTGGCGGGCATAGATCAGGTCAAAGCTGACGCGATCAAAGCAGTTGCGTGCGATATCAAAGGCGGTGAGGGCCTCGGCCACCGTATGGATGCGACCGAGCCGACGCAGGTCTTCATCGTTCAGCGCCTGCACGCCCATTGAGATCCGATTGACCCCGGCATCGCGATAGGCGGCAAAGCGACCAGCCTCGACCGAGCCGGGGTTGGCCTCAAGCGTTATTTCCATATCATTGGCAGGGCGCCAAAGGGCGCGGGCCTCATCGATCACCGCAGCGACGGTTTCCGGGGCCATGAGGGACGGTGTGCCCCCGCCAAAGAAGATCGTATTGAGAACGCGATCTGGCGTTTCGGAGGCCGAGCGGCGCAATTCGCTTAGATACGCCTCAAGCCATTGTTTTTGATCAATATTTCTTGCAACATGGCTGTTGAAGTCGCAATAGGGGCATTTGGCCTCACAAAAGGGCCAATGCACATACAGGCCAAAGCCCCCGTTGCGCCAATCATCCGCCAAAGCAGCCTTTCACGAACAGCTCCACCGCGCGGCCGCGGTGGCTGATCTTGTTCTTTTCCCAGCGATCCATTTCGGCATAGGTAATGTCATAACCCTCGGGGACAAACATTGGATCATAGCCAAAGCCATCTGCGCCCCGGATGGGCCAGACCAGATGGCCGGGTGCGACGCCTTCGAATACCTCGTCATGGCCGTCTGGCCAGGCCAGAACCAGCGTACAGCGGAACTGCGCCGTGCGCGGATGAGGGGCGTTTTTCGCCTCGAGCGCCTCATGGGTGCGGTTCATTGCCATCAGGAAATCGCGGCCATTGCCGGCTTCGGCCCAATCGGCAGTATAGACACCCGGCGCGCCGTCCAGCGCGTCAATCGTGATCCCGGAATCGTCCGACAGGGCGGCCAGGCCGGTTGCTTTTGCGGCGGCATGGGCCTTGATCCGGGCGTTGCCGACGAAAGTATCCTCGGTCTCTTCCGGTTCGGGCAAGTCCATCTCTGCCGCGCCAACAACCGTCACGCCAAAAGGTTCGAGGAGATGTGCCATCTCCTCAAGCTTGCCCTTGTTGTGGGTTGCGACCAGCAGTTTATTCCCGTCGAACTTGCGGGTCATGCTGTGGCGGCCTTTTGTGCGGCAGCCAATTCACCCACACCTTTTTCCGCCAGATCCATCAGTTGATCCATCTGGGCACGGCTAAAGACCGATCCCTCAGCACTCATCTGAACTTCGATCAGTTTGCCCGAGCCGGTCATGATGAAATTGCCATCAACGCCTGCTTCGCTGTCTTCGGGATAGTCCAGATCCAGCACAGGCTGACCAGCATAGATCCCGCAGGACACAGCAGCGACTGGATCAACCAGCGGATCAGAAATCACGTCGCCCGCTTTCATCAGTTTGTTTACGGCCAGACGCAGTGCCACCCAACCACCGGTGATCGAGGCGCAGCGGGTACCGCCATCGGCTTGGATCACGTCGCAATCGACGGTGATCTGACGCTCACCCAACGCAACCCGGTCCACACCGGCGCGCAAGGCACGGCCGATCAGGCGTTGGATTTCCACAGTACGACCGCCTTGCTTGCCGCTTGCCGCTTCGCGACGCATCCGGGTGTTGGTGGCGCGGGGCAGCATGCCGTATTCAGCAGTGACCCAGCCCAGGCCCGAACCTTTGATGAAGGGTGGCACGCGGTCCTCAATGGTGGCAGTGCACAGCACATGGGTGTCACCCATCTTGATCAGGCAGGAACCTTCGGCGTGTTTGGTGAACCCCGTTTCAATTGAAACGGCGCGCATTTCGCTTAAATCTCGTCCAGAGGGTCGCATGGATATTCCTTTGTTTGCTGGCTTGGGGATAACGCCCTGCAGCGTTACGATGCAACCCCGATTGACCTTTCACGGGCCTGCTATTTAATGACGATCCAGCAGGGGAAGACGGATGAGCGAAGCAAGCAAGATACTGGACGAGATGAACGATCGCTCACGCGAGGTGTTCCGGCTGATCGTCGAAAGCTATCTGGACAGCGGTGAGCCGGTTGGAAGCCGCACCCTGACCCGCACGCTGTCGGAAAAGGTCAGCGCCGCAACCGTGCGAAACGTGATGCAGGATCTGGAATTTCTGGGACTACTGGACAGCCCTCATGTCAGTGCGGGCCGGATCCCGACGCAGCAAGGATTGCGGATGTTCGTGGACGGATTGCTTGAAATGGGCGATCTGGGCGCGGAAGATCGTCAGAAACTGGATGAAACACTAGGCTCTAACGCAGGGGATGTGGGCGGAATGCTGGATCGGGTCGGGTCCGCTCTGTCACACGTGACACGGGGCGCGTCGTTGGTATTGACGCCCAAGCATGAGGCCGAGATCAAGCATATCGAGTTCGTTTCGCTGGGTCATGACCGCGCCCTGGTGGTTCTGGTATTCTCGGACGGGCATGTGGAAAACCGCCTGTTTACGCCGCCGCCGGGCCAAACCCCAAGCTCAATGCGTGAGGCGGCCAATTTTCTGAATGCGCTGATCGAAGGGCGGACGCTCAGCGAAGTGCGCCGCCAGATGCAATCTCAGATCACGGCGCGGAAGCAGGAAATCGATGCGCTGGCCCGGGAAATGGTCGACAGCGGAATGGCCGCCTGGGACGGGGATGGCGCTGACTCGGCCCGTCTGATCGTGCGCGGACGTGCGAATCTGCTGAATGAGCCCGGCCACGAAGAAGAGCTGGACCGTATTCGGACGCTGTTTGACGACCTGGAACGCAAACGCGATATCGCCGAATTCCTTGAATTGACCGAAGAAGGCGAAGGTGTGCGCATTTTTATTGGCTCTGAGAACAAACTTTTCTCACTTTCGGGTTCCTCTTTGGTGGTGTCTCCATATATGAACGCTGATCGTAAGATAATCGGTGCGGTCGGGGTCATCGGGCCCACACGTCTGAATTATGGACGGATCGTGCCGATCGTGGATTATACGGCGCAACTGGTCGGCAAGCTGATTTCCGACCGGAGCTAGAGGGTAAGAGATGGCAGAACCCAAGAACGAAGAATTTCTGGACGATATCATGTCGGCCGAAGCTGAAGAGCTGGCCGAGGAAATTGCCGAGATCAGCGAAGAAGCGCTGGAACTGGATGAACTGCGCGCTGAGCGGGACGATTACAAAGACAGGTTCATGCGGGCGCTGGCGGATGCGGAAAACGCCCGTAAGCGGGGCGACAAGGCCCGCCGCGACGCCGAGCAATATGGCGGATCCAAGCTGGCGCGCGACATGCTGCCGGTCTATGACAACATGAAACGCGCGCTTGAGGCAGCGACGGATGAGCAGAAAGAGGTTGCTGCCGGCCTGATCGAAGGTGTCGAATTGACCATGCGTGCCCTGAAAGACGTGTTCCAGAAACATGGGATCGAGGTGATTACACCCGAGGTCGGCGACCGGTTTGACCCGAATGTGCATGAGGCGATGTTTGAAGCCCCTGTTCCGGGTACTCGCGCGGGGGACATCATTCAGGTGTCCGCGGAAGGCTTCATGCTACATGACCGTTTGCTGCGTCCGGCACAGGTTGGTGTGTCGTCGACGCCTGCGAGTTGATTGGCCTCGTTGAGGCCAAGCCTTCGGCGAGAGTATTTTTGAAAAGATGAAGCGGCGGTCAGGATCTGGCCGCCTCTTTCAGTTTATAGACCAGATCCAGCGCTTCGCGTGGGGTCAGTTCATCCGGCAGAATCTCATCCAGCACATCCGTAACCGGTGAGGCCTTGGGTGCCGGCGGCGGTGCCGGGGGAGCTGCCGAAAACAGCGGCAGGTCGTCGATCAATGCCTTTTGCTTTCCACCTTCGCGCTCGGTTTTCTCCAGTTGATCCAAAACGATACGAGCGCGTTCGACCACCGAAGCGGGCAGGCCGGCCAATTGAGCAACCTGAACGCCATAGGATCGATCGGCGGCGCCTTTGTGAACTTCATGCAGGAAGATGACCTCGCCCTCCCATTCCTTGACGGCGACTGTGGCGTTCTCGACGCCGTCCAACTTCCCGGCAAGCGCGGTCAATTCGTGGTAATGTGTGGCAAACAGCGCGCGGCATTTATTGGCGGCATGCAGGTGTTCCAGCGTGGCCCAGGCGATCGAAAGGCCATCATATGTGGCTGTACCACGTCCGATTTCATCCAGGATCACCAGGGCGCGATCATCCGCCTGGTTCAGGATGGCGGCAGTTTCAACCATTTCGACCATAAAGGTCGAGCGGCCCCGCGCCAGATCGTCGGACGCGCCGACGCGGCTGAACAGCTGGCTGACCACGCCAATATGCGCCTGTTCGGCGGGAACGTAACTGCCCATTTGGGCAAGTAGGGCAATCAAGGCGTTCTGACGCAGAAAGGTTGATTTACCCGCCATATTGGGGCCGGTCAGCAGCCAAATTGTAGCCCCGTCTTCGGCACTCAGATCGCAGTCATTGGCGATGAAGGCGTCGCCGCTTTGCTTGAGCAGCGCGTGTTCGACGACCGGGTGGCGTCCGCCTTGAACCTCGAAGGCGCGCGAAGCGTCGACCTGTGGGCGGCACCAGTTTTCGCCGCGCGCCAGATCGGCGAGAGCGGTGGTCAGGTCCAGTTCGGCCAAGCCTCGGGCGGCCTGGTTCAGGCGGGCGGCGAGGGTAAGAATCTCATCAGATAGCCTTTGATAGAGCCGCTTTTCAATCTCCAAAGCCAGATTCCCCGCGTTCAGGATACGGGTCTCGATCTCGGAGAGTTCGACGGTGGTGAACCGCACCTGATTGGCGGTGGTTTGACGGTGGATATAGGTCTCGCTGAACGGCGGGTTCAGCATTTTCTCGGCATGTGTGGCGGTGGTTTCGATGAAGTATCCCAGCACATTGTTGTGTTTGATCTTCAGCGATGTGATGCCGGTATGCTCTGCATATTTTTGCTGGAATCCCGCAATGACCGAGCGACCTTCGTCGCGAAGCGTCCGCGCCTCGTCGAGTTCGCCGTCAAAGCCTGGGGCGATGAAGCCGCCATCGCGTGCCAGCAAGGGCGGGTCGGCAACAAGGGCCTCGTCCAGCAGGTTCAGCAGATATTCGAAACCGACAAGGTTCTGCAGCGCCGTCGCCAGTAGGACAGGTACGTCCTGATTTGCGCAGAGTTCGGCAATCGCTGCGGCTTGTGTCAGGCCGTTACGGATGGCGGCCAAATCACGGGGGCCGCCGCGATCCAGTGACAGACGGGACAGGGCGCGGTCCAGATCGGGGGTTTTGCGCAATGCCTCACGCAGGTCTGAAGCAATCAGGCTGTCTTCGGCCGCAAAACTCACCGCGTCCAGCCGACCGTGTATGACGTCCAGATTCCGAGAAGGGCTGGACAGCCTTTGCTCCAACAGTCGCGCGCCGCCCGGCGTAACGGTGCGATCCACAACGGACAACAGCGACCCGGCCCGACCACCGGAAAGAGACCGGGTGAGCTCCAGATTGCGCCTTGTTGCGGCGTCGATCTGGACGACGCGGTCTTCGGACTCTTTGAGAGGCGTCTGCAGAAGGGGCAGTTTGCCCTTCTGTGTGATCTCCAGATAGTCGATCAATGCGCCCATGGCCGAAATCTCGGCGCGCCCAAAATTGCCGAAGGCATCCAAAGCACCCACGTGGAATAACCCGCAGATGCGCTTTTCCGCCGAAGTGCTGTCAAAGCTTGCGCGCCCGATTGGGGTGAGCGAGATACCCAGATCCATGACGGGTTCATTCAGCTTGTCTTGCACCCCATCGGCCACGATCAATTCGGACGGCGCCAGACGGGCAAGTTCTGGACTTAGCCGAACTGAAGTCAAAGGCATCACGTGAAACGCCCCGGTCGAGATATCGGCCCAGGCCAGCGCGGCCTCGTCCCGCACGTCGGCATAGGCGGCCAAAAAGTTGTGCCGACGGGCTTCCAGCAAGGCGTCTTCAGTCAGGGTTCCCGGGGTGACCAGGCGCACGACTTCGCGCCTTACCACCGATTTAGAGCCTCTTTTTTTGGCCTCGGCGGGGCTTTCCATTTGCTCGCAGACCGCCACGCGAAAGCCTTTGCGGATCAAGGTCAGAAGATACCCTTCGGCGGAATGAACCGGCACGCCGCACATCGGGATGTCTTCGCCATTGTGTTTGCCGCGCTTGGTCAGGGCGATGTCCAGTGCCTCGGCGGCATTCACCGCGTCCTCGAAAAACATCTCGTAGAAGTCACCCATGCGGTAAAACAGCAGGGCGTCAGAGTGGGCTTCTTTGATCTCAAGGTACTGAGCCATCATCGGCGTGACTGTGGACAAAAGCGGCCCCCTTCTGGCGTGTTCCGGCGCGACCTTACAAATCCCGCATCTTCTATAAAAGGCGAAAACTCATTCTCGTTGAGGCGCGGCGCGGCCTGCGGTATGAGGCAGAAGCCCCGAAGTCATGGAAACGACCTGTAAGATGCCCAAAACGAAGATCACCAAAGAAGAGGCGCTGGCCTTTCACCTCGACCCCACCCCCGGCAAGTGGGAGGTGCAGGCCACGGTTCCTATGACCACTCAGCGCGATCTGTCGCTGGCCTATAGCCCCGGTGTCGCCGTTCCATGTGAAGCTATCGCCGAAGCACCCGAGACCGCATATGACTATACCAACAAGGGTAATCTGGTTGCTGTGATCTCGAACGGGACGGCGGTTCTGGGCCTTGGCAACCTGGGCGCGCTGGGATCGAAACCGGTGATGGAGGGGAAATCGGTCCTGTTCAAGCGGTTCGCCGACGTGAACTCGATCGACATCGAACTGGATACCGAAGACCCGGATGAGTTCTGCCGTGCGGTGCGGCTGATGGGGCCGACCTTTGGCGGCATCAATCTGGAAGACATCAAGGCGCCCGAGTGCTTCATCATCGAACAGCGCCTGAAGGAAGAGATGGATATCCCGGTCTTCCACGATGACCAGCACGGAACAGCCGTGATTTGCGCAGCGGGCTTGCTGAACGCCCTGCATATCTCAGGCAAGAAGATCGAAGATGTGAAAATAGTTCTGAACGGGGCGGGTGCTGCGGGGATTGCCTGTATCGAACTGCTCAAGGCCATGGGCGCCCGGCATGAGAACTGCATCGTCTGCGACACCAAGGGCGTGATCTATCAGGGTCGGACCGAGGGCATGAACCAGTGGAAATCAGCCCATGCGATCACCACCGATCTGCGCACATTGGAAGACGCCATGAAGGGGGCCGACGTGTTTCTGGGTGTGTCGGTCAAAGGGGCTGTGACGCAGGATATGGTTGCTTCCATGGCCGACAATCCGGTGATCTTTGCGATGGCGAACCCCGATCCCGAGATCACCCCGGAAGAGGCGCACGAGGTCCGCGTCGATGCCATCGTCGCCACCGGGCGCAGCGATTATCCCAATCAGGTCAACAACGTTTTGGGCTTCCCCTACCTGTTCCGCGGCGCGCTGGATATCCATGCCCGTGCCATCAATGACGAGATGAAGATAGCTTGCGCCCATGCGCTGGCCCGTCTGGCGCGCGAGGATGTGCCGGATGAAGTTGCCATGGCATATGGTAAATCGCTGACCTTTGGCCGCGACTACATTATTCCAACGCCGTTCGATCCGCGTCTGATCCACCGTATCCCACCCGCCGTGGCCAAGGCGGGAATGGACACCGGAGCGGCACGGCGCCCGATCATCGACATGGATGCCTATGAGCTGAGCCTGAAATCCCGCATGGACCCGACCGCCAGTATCCTGCGCGGTCTCAACGCCCGTGCCCGCGCGGCGCAGAGCCGGATGATTTTTGCCGAGGGTGATGATCCCCGCGTGTTGCGCGCGGCGGTGACCTATCAGCGCTCGGGCTTTGGCAAGGCGTTGGTTGTGGGCCGCCCCGATGATGTGAAACGCAAGCTGGAAGACGCAGGTCTGGGCGATGCCGTACGCGAGCTTGAGGTGGTGAACGCCGCCAACACCACGCACTTGGAGACCTACAAGGAGTTTCTCTACCAACGGCTGCAGCGCAAGGGCTTTGACCACAAGGATATTCACCGTCTCGCCGCACGCGACAGGCATGTGTTTTCGTCGCTGATGCTGGCGCACGGGCATGGTGACGGTCTGGTGACCGGGGCGACACGAAAGTCAGCCCATGTTCTGGAGCGCATCAACCACGTGTTTGACGCCGATGCAGCCCATGGCGCGGCGGGTGTCACCGCGTTGCTCCACAAGGGTCGGATCGTGCTGATCGGTGACACGCTGGTGCATGAGTGGCCGGATGAAAGTGATCTGGCCACGATCGCCGAACGCTCGGCTGCTGTTGCGCGCCATATGGGGATTGAGCCGCGGGTGGCCTTTGTCAGCTTTTCGACCTTCGGCTATCCGGTTTCGGAACGGGCGGAAAAGATGCACCGTGCGCCCGCGGTTTTGGACCGGCGCGGTGTCAACTTCGAATACGAAGGCGAAATGACCGTGGATGTGGCGCTGAACGTGGATCAGCAGGCCGCCTATCCGTTTTCGCGCCTGACCGGTCCGGCCAATATCCTGATCGTACCGGCCCGGCATTCGGCCTCGATCTCGACCAAGCTGATGCAGGAAATGGGGGGTGCGACCGTGATTGGGCCGATCTTGTCCGGGGTCGATAAGCCTATCCAGATCTGTTCCACGGTCTCGACGGCAAATGACATCCTGAACATGGCCATTCTGGCCTCATGCGATATCGGATAAGCCATGACGATCTGGAATCTCGGCTCGATCAACGCGGATTTGGTTTATGCGGTGCCGCACCTGCCCGAAGCAGGTGAAACCCTGGCGGCCAGCGAATTGCAGAAGTTTCTGGGCGGCAAGGGCGCGAATATGTCGGTGGCTGCGGCACGGGCAGGCGCGCAAGTTTCCCATATTGGAGCAGTCGGGTCGGATGGGCGCTGGGCGCGCGACCGGCTTGCGGAATATGGCATCGACACACGGCATATCGCAGAGGTGGATGGACCAACCGGTCACGCGATCATCGCGGTGGATGCGCAGGGCGAAAACCTGATCGTGTTGTTGCCGGGCGCCAACCACGCTGTAGAGAAACAACAGCTGACGCAGGCGCTGGGCAAGGCGCAGGCTGGTGATCTTCTGGTCATGCAGAACGAAACCAATGCGCAGGTCGAGGCCGCAAAACTGGGTCGCGATCTGGGCCTGACCGTCTGTTATGCCGCTGCCCCGTTTCAGGCAGAGGCGGTTCAGGCGGTTTTGCCTTATCTGGATTTTCTGATCCTGAATGAGATTGAGGCCGAACAACTGCAAGCGGCCTCGGGCCTTGCACCCTCAGACCTGCCGGTCGAGCATGTGATTGTGACGTTGGGCGCGAAAGGGGCGCGGTATCATCAGCGCGGTCACGACCCGCAGGAGTTCGAGGCGCATAAAGTGACCGCCGTGGATACAACCGGAGCGGGGGATACGTTCACGGGCTATGTGCTTGCGGGAATGGATCGGGGAATGCCGATGGCTCAGGCGATTGCGCAGGCCAACCGCGCTGCTGCCCTGATGGTGATGCGGCACGGAACGGCTGATGTGATCCCCAACCAGAAAGAGGTGCACGAAGCGCAGTTGGATTAAGACCCGGCGAAAGGCGCGTCACTTCCCCACAGCTGTTTTACACGAGCGTCTCGGCCACAAGCCTTGCGATAGGCCTTATAGGCATTCTTCTGGCGCTTGGGTCCAAAGCGGGTCAGGACCAGCTTGTTGCCCTTGTAGTAATCCTGATGATAGGCCTCGGCCGGATAAAACGGGCCAGCCTGCAGGATCGGGGTGACAACAGTTTGCCCCAACGCCTGTTGCGCATCCGCCTTGGCTTGTTGCGCCTGCGCCTTTTCCCCTGTGTTAGACACAAATATTGCGGTGCGATAGCTGTCACCGCGGTCGCAGAACTGACCACCGGCATCTGTCGGATCGACCGAACGGAAAAACATGCTTAGCAATGTTTCGCGTGAAACGCGGGCCGGATCAAAAGTGATCTGTACCGCCTCATAATGGCCCGAGCCGCCTTTCGTCACCTGCTCATAGGTCGGGTCCGCGGTTGTGCCGCCGGTATAGCCGGACACCGCACCAACCACACCCGGAACGGATTCAAAATCGGATTCCACACACCAGAAACAACCACCCGCAACCGTCAGAGTCTCGGTCCCGGACGCCGGTGCAGGCAATGCGCGCAGCAAAACGGCCAGAGTGATCAGGGCAAATAGCAAAACGGGTTTAAAGCAATCGCGGCAACTCATCCGGGTCATGGCAAATCTCCTTCCCGAAACAGGCTGCCTCGAAAAGCGGGTTCTGGCAATCCGCAGACATCGATTGTCACGCGCTGGTGAGCCGAGTTTATTGCCTAGCCCAGCAGTTGCCCCAGCTTCATGGCCACTGCCATGTTGCCCGAGACTTTCAGCTTGCCCAAGGCCACCCCCGTCACCGGGTTCAGCTTGCCGGTCAGCAGCTTGCCCAGATTGTCGCGCGAGATGCGTATGGTGCAATCGGTGTCACGATCCTGCGTGCTGGCGGTGTTGTCCACCAGAACGATGACGCCATCCGCGCCACAATCGAATTTCAGCGATCCATCGAAGCTTTTGCCGTTCAGCCCCTTTTGAATGCCGTCCGCAATGTCCTGCAGCATGTGATCCCCTTTTCGCAGCTGCAATCTGCGTAAAGAGTTGCCGGATGACCATGCAAGGATGACCTGACTGGAACCCCGGGTTTTCAGGCGCCGTCCAGCGCCTTCAAGGTCCGCTCGCAAGGATTTCCGCCATAAAATGCCGCAAGCACATCCTGAAATTCCGGTGGTGCATCAGGGATTGCTGCAAACAACGTCATCGATGAACGCAGCTTCTTGGCGTCGATATTGCCCAGTATGTCCACAGGAGCAGATCCCGTATGCATCAACATGAGTTGAGCAACCTGAACCAGGCGGCGGCGTAGTTCGGGGTGGTTCAGATAGGCGGTTGCCTCTTGCAGATCCTCGATTCCATAGAGCTGGGCCATGTGCGACCGGCCCAGTTCCGCCAATTGCGGGAACACGAACCACATCCAGTGGCTGGATTTCCGCCCGTGCTCCAATTCGCGCAGGACATCGGACCAAACCACGTCCTGCGCCTCGATGAACATTTCGAGTTCTTCGTTTATGCCATCGTCTTCAGTCACTTCGACAGACGCTTGTCGCGCGCCGCCAGCAGTTTCAGACGCAGGGCGTTCAGCTGGATAAAGCCTGCAGCATCCTTCTGATCGTAAGCACCGGCATCTTCCTCGAAGGTCACATGCGCCTCGGAATAGAGCGAATGATCCGACCAGCGGCCAACGGTCGAGGCCAGACCTTTATACAGTTTCACGCGGACGGTGCCGGTGACATGCTCTTGCGACTTGTCGATCGCGGCCTGCAGCATCTCGCGCTCGGGCGAGTACCAGAAACCGTTATAGATCAGCTCGGCATATTGCGGCATCAGCTGGTCTTTCAGGTGCATCGCGCCGCGATCCATGGTGATGGATTCAATGCCGCGGTGCGCTTCCAGCAGGATGGTGCCGCCCGGGGTCTCATAGATGCCGCGTGACTTCATACCGACAAAGCGGCCCTCGACCAGGTCCAAACGACCGATGCCGTGCTTGCCGCCATATTCGTTCAGTTTGGTCAGGATGGTGGCCGGGCTCATCGCCTCGCCATTGATGCTGACCGCGTCGCCTTTTTCAAAACCGATCTCGATGAACTCGGGCTCATTCGGCGCATCCTCGGGGTGGACGGTGCGCTGGTAGACATAGTCCGGCGCCATGTCGGCAGGGTCTTCCAGAACCTTACCCTCGGACGAGGTGTGCAGCAGGTTGGCATCGACCGAGAACGGGGCCTCACCACGCTTGTCCTTGGCAATCGGAATTTGGTTCGCTTCGGCAAATTCCAGCAGCTTGGTGCGGCTGGTCAGATCCCATTCACGCCAAGGCGCGATGACCTTGATATCGGGGTTCAGCGCGTAAGCCGCCAGTTCGAACCGTACCTGATCATTGCCCTTGCCAGTCGCGCCATGCGCAACGGCATCTGCACCGGTCGCTTCGGCAATCTCAACCAGCCGTTTTGAGATCAGAGGGCGCGCGATGGACGTCCCCAGCAGATACAGGCCTTCGTACTGCGCATTGGCGCGGAACATCGGGAAGACGAAGTCGCGAACGAATTCCTCGCGGATGTCTTCGATATAGATGTTCTCGGGCTTGATCCCCAGCAGTTCGGCCTTCTTGCGGGCAGGCTCCAGCTCTTCGCCTTGACCCAGATCGGCGGTGAAGGTCACGACCTCACAGCCATACTCGGTCTGCAGCCATTTCAGAATGATCGAGGTATCAAGGCCACCGGAATAGGCCAGAACAACTTTCTTGGGCGCGGACATCTGACTTCCCTTTATGCGTAGAACGATTGGCCCCTAACGGGTTTTGAACGCGGGGGCAAGTTCACAGGATTGACGCAGGGTGGGAATTGAGGTGAAACGGGCGGATAGAGAACAAGGATTGGTTGAAGGGGCAGGTTTCAGGATGTTGGGCTGGAAGATTTTCGCGCATTCGTTGCGGATGGTTTTTGGAAATATCACTCAGGTCCTTCAGATCACGGTCGGACCCGCGTTGATCGCTACAGCAGTGATTGTCAGTCTGTTTTTTGTGCTGGGCGTCCCCTTGGACGTCTTCGATGAAAGCTCGGGCGATGTGCCACCGGATTTCTCGTTTGGCGCCTTTTTCACATTCATCCTGCTGATGGTTGTGGTCATGTCCATTATCATGTTTTGGATCGCCGTATCGTGGCACCGGTTTATCTTACTTGAGGAATATCCTAGCGGTATTTTCCCACCCTTTCGCACTGATCGGATACTTGCCTATCTTGGCCGGGCATTGATGTTGGTTTTGATCCTGCTCATTGGATATATCCCAATCGCAGTTGTCTTTGTGGCGTTGGGGCAAAGTTTTGTGGCTGTGTCCGTCATTGTTTCGCTGGTCTATGGTGTCTTTCTTCTGATCAGCTTTTACCGCCTGTCGATCATTCTACCGGCTGCGGCAATTGGGGAACCGATCACTTTGGGCGAGGCATGGAATCAAACAGTGGGTGCAGCCGCTGACATCATTGTGCTGGTCATTGTGGCGGTTTTGTTTCAGCTGTTGGTACAGCTTGCGTTCACTATGCTTGCGGTAATCCCCGTCCTGGGTGTTCTGTTGTCGGTGTTCTTCGGGACGCTGATCCTGCCGATGGTCAATGTCAGCATTCTAACGACTATGTACGGTTTGTTTGTCGAAAAACGCGAGCTCCGCTAACCGACGTACACATATGTATTCCTTGCCCTTTCAGCGGTGATGGGGCAGGGAAACGCCCATGACTGATTTCATGACCCGCGCCCGCGCCGCCGAACAGGCGATGCGCTCTGTGTTTCCGGCAACGCCATTGCAGCGGAATGCCCATCTGTCTGATCGCTATGGGGCGGATATCTGGCTCAAGCGCGAGGACCTCAGCCCGGTGCGGTCCTACAAGATTCGTGGCGCGTTCAACGCCATGCGCAAGCAGCAAGGGCAGGGGCTGTTTGTTTGCGCCAGTGCGGGCAACCACGCGCAGGGCGTGGCCTATATGTGCCAGCATATGGGGGTCAAAGGCGTGATCTTCATGCCGGTCACCACTCCGCAGCAGAAAATCCAGAAAACCCGCATTTTCGGTGGGGACCATATCGAGATCCACCTGACCGGCGACTATTTCGACGACACTCTGGCGGCGGCACAGAAATGGTGCGTTGAACAGGGCGGGCATTTCCTGTCGCCTTTCGACGATGCGGATGTGATCGAAGGGCAGGCTTCGCTGGCGGTTGAGATCGAAGAACAGCTGGGCCGTGTGCCCGATCATGTCGTGCTGCCGGTTGGCGGCGGCGGCATGTCTGCGGGCGTGGCCACCTGGTTCGGGGATCGCACCCATTGCTTGTTTGTGGAACCGGCGGGCGGGGCGTGTCTGCGTGCGGCCCTGGCGGCGGGACATCCGGTGGCGCTGGATCACGTCGACACGTTTGTTGACGGCGCGGCGGTCGGTCGGATTGGTGAGAAGCCGTTCGAACTGCTGAAATCGCGCTATTTGTCGGATGTGTTGACGCTGGCCGAGGATCGTATCTGCGCGACGATGATCGAGATGCTCAATGTCGAAGGCATCGTTCTGGAACCCGCCGGTGCGCTGGCGGTCGAGGCCATTGGCGATGTGCAAAGCTTCATTCGCGGCAAGACCGTGGTCTGTGTCACCTCTGGCGGGAATTTCGATTTCGAACGCCTGCCCGAGGTCAAGGAGCGCGCTCAGCGCTATTCGGGTGTCAAAAAATACTTCATCCTGCGCCTGCCGCAGCGTCCCGGCGCGTTGAAGGAGTTTCTGAACATCCTTGGCCCCGAAGATGACATCGCCCGGTTCGAATATATGAAGAAATCGGCGCGCAATTTCGGCTCTGTCCTGATCGGGATCGAAACCCGCAAGCCCGAGAATTTCATGCGCCTGTTCGCGCATCTGGATGAGGCCGGGTTCACCTATACAGACATCACCGAGGATGAGACATTGGCGCAGTTCGTGATCTGAATCGTTCGCGAATTGTCCACGCCCCATTCATAGAACTGCGTGTTCAACCTGTATGAGAGGTCATGCATCTCGATTCAAATCGATCGCAAGGCACGCTGGTGCAACCGATCGGCCAGACCGGCCTGAAACTGCAATCGCGACTCCTCATAAGCTGCGAAGATTTCGGGTAGATCAACCGCCGCGCCTTCACCCGCAGCGGCGCGGCGTTCGCCGTCCTGACACAGTTTCGAGAAACTGTCGAAACCGAGACTCAGCGCGCTGCCTTTCAGAAAGTGAAGGTTCTGTTCGATCTCGTCCCGGGCTGAATCGTTGCGCAGTTTGGCGATGACCTCCTGCACTTCGTCCAGAAAGATCTCGACCACCTCGTCGAATTCATCGGCGCCGACCTCGTTGCGCAACTGTCTGACTCTGGACCACTGAATCATGCCACCCTCATGTGATTGTCCCTTGGTAGCGCGGCGGGGGTAAACGCGGGGTTAAGCGCCGCCCTTCACCGGATGTTAAACAGACATGCTTAGCGTCTCTGCATCGGAAGTATTTTAAAGTGCAGGGATTTCATGGTGCCGGAAGGCCGTCAGGCAGAAACTCAGGTTACGCTGGATTTTGGTGCGATACGCAAGGTTCTGGTGGTGGATGACAGCCGGCTGCAACGGCGGATTCTGGTCGCCTCGCTCAAGAAATGGGGATTCGAGGTGCTTGAGGCCGACACCGGTGAGGCGGCAATCGACCTGTGCGCCAATCGCCCGCCCGACCTGGTCCTCAGCGACTGGGTCATGCCGGGGATGAGCGGGCTGGAGTTTTGCCGCGCTTTTCGCGGGCTGGTGACGGAACAATACAGCTATTTCATCCTCCTCACCTCAAAGAGCGAAAAGCAGGAAGTGGCAAAGGGCCTGGATGCGGGGGCGGATGATTTTCTGATCAAGCCCCTGGAGGCGGATGAGCTGCGCGCGCGCATCTCGGCGGGTGCGCGCATTCTGGACATGCAGCGCGAACTGTCCGAGAAAAACCGTCTGATCGAATCCGCTCTGAACGAGCTGAAACTGGCCCACGACGCCATCGACAAGGACCTGATGCAGGCCCGTAAGATTCAGGAATCTCTGGTGCCTGAACTGACGGGCCAGTTCGGAAAATCCCGTGTCAGCCTGTTGCTGAAACCCTGCGGTCATATCGGAGGAGATCTGGTGGGCATGTTTTCACCAGGCGTCAACAGGCTGGGTTTCTACAGCATTGATGTGTCGGGCCACGGGATTACCTCGGCAATGATGACAGCGCGTTTGGGTGGCTATCTGTCCAGCACCCATTTCGATCAGAATGTCGCGATGGAGCGGCGATTCAACAGGTTCTACGCGTTGTTGCCACCGGAAGAGGTTGCGGCGCTGTTGAACTCCCGTCTGATCGCCGATGCGGGGATCGAAGAGTATTTTACCATGGTCTACGCCATCGTTGATCTGCGCAATGGCCATCTGAAAATGGTGCAGGCCGGGCACCCCCATCCGCTCCTGCTGCGTCAGGACGGTAGATCAGAATTTCTGGGTGAGGGCGGATTACCCATTGGGCTGTTGTCCGATGCAGCGTTTCACCAGACCGAGACATATATGCAGCCGGGCGACAAGCTGTTGCTGCATTCAGACGGTTTCACCGAATGCCGACTGAGCGATGGCAGTATGCTGGATGATGACGGGCTGCGACGGATGGCGGCCGATTGCCTGACCGAGAATGTCGGATCCGAGTTTCTGGACGATATGTTCTGGCGACTGAAACAGCTCATGTCGCCGGGTGACGGGATGGAAGATGACGTCTCGGCCGTGTTCTTCGAATATAACGGACCCTAAAGCCCCTGCAGGTGGCGCTGGGCGAAATAGCTGTCGCCTTCATTGCCCAGCAGATGTATCGCATCCTCGGTTTCCATCCAGAGCGCCTCGTGAAACGGCTCGGTCGGGGGGCCGATACGGCGGACAGGGCGGGCGCGGTAGATCAGGCAGATTTTTTCGGCCCACAGATCGTATTCGGGCATATAGGTGAACCGGCGAAAGGCGCCCACGCGCCGGGGGGCCGCGATCAGCCAGCCGGTTTCCTCGAACACTTCGCGATGCAGGGCGGTGATAGGGGACTCACCGGGATCGATGCCGCCACCGGGCAGCTGCAGATCGGGGCCGGGTTCCTGCTGACAGGTCAGAAGCAGGCGACGGCCCTGCGGCAGCAGCGAATAGACGCCGACGCGTCTTGTGTATGTTCGCCCGGCTTCAGGGCTTTCACCGAACCGTCTGATCATGTATGGCCCCTTTCAAGCAAATTTGTTCGACCTATATGGTGGCGGTATGCCAACCCGTGGCCTGTAAGGAAACCCCATGTCTCTTGGAACGAAAATCGCGTGGGACGATACCGTCCTGCCCTTTCAACTCGACGTACCGGATATGCGTGGCCGGGTCGCCCGGCTGGACGGAGTTCTGGACGGCATCCTGAAACAGCACGACTATCCGGAAGCGGTCGAGGCGCTGGTGGCCGAAATGGCCCTGCTGACCGCGCTGATCGGCCAGACCGTCTCGTTGCGCTGGAAGCTGTCCCTGCAGGTTCAGTCCAAAGGTGCGGTGCGGATGATTGCGACCGATTATTATGCGCCGCGGAAGGAAGGTGAGCCTGCGCAGATCCGCGCCTATGCCAGCTTTGACCGCGACCGGCTAACCGATGCCGCCGCCTTCGATCAGGTGGGCGAGGGGTACTTCGCCATCATGATCGATCAGGGCGAGGGCACGCAGCCCTATCAGGGCATCACCCCGTTGGCGGGTGGATCGCTGCGCGCCTGCGCCGAGGCGTATTTTGCGCAATCCGAACAGTTGCCGACGCGATTCTCGCTGAGCTTTGGAAAATCGATCGAGCCCGGCGTGGGAGAGCACTGGCGTGCGGGTGGCATCATGCTCCAGCATATGCCCAAGGCTTCCCCCTTCGCCGCCTCTGGTGAAGGCAACGGGGACATCCTGACGGCCGCCGATCTGGTCGACGGCGAAGAGGGTGAGAACTGGAATCGGGTCAATATCCTGCTCGACACCGTGGACGATCTGGAGATGATCGGGCCGTCGGTCGCGCCGACGGATCTGCTGGTGCGTCTGTTTCACGAGGAACAGCCCCGCGTCTATGATGCGCAGCAGGTGCAGTTCGGGTGCACCTGCTCCGAGGATCGCGTACGCCAGAGCCTGTCGATCTACTCGGCGCAGGATATCGAGAAGATGACGACAGATCAGGGCACCGTCACCGCCGATTGCCAGTTCTGCGGTGCGCATTATGTGCTGGACCCGACCACGGTTGGGTTCGAAGCCGAAGGTCCGGATGGCGCGTGATCTGATCACAGAACTGACGGAGGCACTCAGCCGCGATGGCTCCGGGTCCAGCGACTTTGACCTGAACCCGGAAACGGTGCTGCCCGCGGGGCGCAAGCTGCGCCCTGCCGGTGTGTTAGTGCCTGTTTCCGTCGCCAGCGGCGCAGCGCGGTTGATCCTGACCAAGCGGTCCTCGGCCCTGAAACACCATCCCGGCCAGATTGCCTTTCCCGGTGGCAAGCAGGATGAAGGCGATGCCGATGTCACCGCCACAGCCCTGCGTGAGGCGCAGGAAGAGATCGGTCTGTCCCCAGACATTCCCCGCGTTCTGGGACATCTGCCAACTCATGAAACCGTGACCTCTTTTTCGGTCACGCCTGTTGTCGCGATCCTTGAGTCCGGCTTTGACGCAGTTGCCGAACCCGGTGAAGTAGAAGAGGTTTTTTCCGTTCCGCTTGCGCATGTCCTGAACCCGGAGAATTATGTCGTCGAATCGCGCCGCTGGCGCGGTCAGAGGCGGTATTACTACGCCGTGCCTTATGGCCCCTATTACATCTGGGGGGCGACGGCGCGGATGCTGAGGGGGCTGGCGGCGCGGATGAGCGAATGAATCGGATCACGGAAGACTGGATCACCGATAAAGCCACGCAGAATGTGTGCGCCGCGTTGACCGGGGGTGGGGTGCAGGCGCTGTTTGTGGGTGGATGTGTCCGCAACGCTCTGTTGCAGGCTCCGGTCTCGGATATTGATATCGCCACAGACGCAAAGCCCGAGCAGGTTGTGGACCTGGCCCAGGCCGCCGGGCTCAAAGCAATCCCGACGGGGATAGATCACGGCACCGTGACGGTGGTCAGCAGCGGCATCCCGCACGAAGTCACCACTTTTCGACGTGATGTCGAAACAGACGGTCGGCGCGCGGTTGTCGCCTTTTCCGATCGGGTCGAAGAGGATGCAGCGCGGCGCGATTTCACCATGAACGCGCTCTATGCCCGGCCCGATGGCACGATCCTCGATCCGCTGGACGGCCTGCCCGATCTGCGTGCGCGGCGCGTGCGCTTTATTGGTGAGGCGCAGGATCGCATCCGCGAAGACTACCTGCGTTCGCTGCGTTATTTTCGCTTTCACGCCTGGTATGGCGACGCAGAGGCCGGTTTTGATGCCGATGCGCTTGCCGCCATAGCCGCCAATCTCGATGGGCTTGAACGGCTTTCGCGCGAACGGGTCGGGGCCGAGATGCTGAAGCTGCTGGCCGCACCCGATCCCGCGCCGTCGGTGGCGGCGATGCGCAGTGCGGGCGTTCTGGCGCGGCTGCTGCCCGGTGCCGATGACACCGCGCTGGCCGTTCTGGTCAAGCTGGAACAGGACGCCGGGGCCAGCCCCGAGGCGATTCGCCGACTGGCCGCAGTTGCATCGCCCGATGTGGCCAAAACCCTGCGTCTCAGCCGGGCGCAATTGCAGCGCCTGACCCGGATGCGGGAAGAGGCGATGGCAACCACCAGCGTCGCTGAACTGGGATATCGCTACGGCGCCGAAGGTGGGCTGCACGAGACTCTTTTGCGTTGTGCGTTTCTGGAACAACCCTGGTCGAATGGTCTGACCGAGGCCCTTGAACACGGGGCTGCCGCCAGTTTCCCGATCAAAGCGGCTGATCTTATTCCCGCCTATTCAGGCCCGGCGCTGGGTGCCAAGCTGGCCGAGCTTGAGGCACGCTGGATCGCCTCGAATTTCGCGCTCAGCCGGGCAGAGTTGTTGGCGGATTAACGGGAAGTCTCAAAAGGGGATGACAAATCCCACAAGTTTTGGCAGGGTGCCTCTGACTTGAATGGAGGGAGGAATGCGAATGTATTACGGGATCTGGTTCGGCTAAAGCCCGGAACACTTTGACCCGTATGGGTGGTGTTCTGGCGCCATCTTTCTTCG
>JAUHYC010000031.1 GCA_030426685.1 Alphaproteobacteria bacterium | reverse complement strand
CCGATCCCCGCTTTGTCATCACCCGAGCAGGAGAGGTGGTGACACCTCTGGACAGGGCCAATGGCACCGGGTGTTACCGTGTCGAACGGGCTGAGGATGAACGTCACTTCTTTGCGCGCAGGGTGGCAGATCATTACAAGGCCGGAGCGGCGGGCTGGGCCGACTCGATTGAGATCATCGTGATACCAGACGCGAAAGTGCGAGCCGAAGCCCTTCGAGATGGTTTCGTGGATGTCGCTGCGTTGCCTGCCAGCGCAGACCTGATATCGCAGCGCAGCCTGCGGTTTCATCCGTCCGAGGCGGATATGGCGCTCGCTGTTGCGGCTCATGTCGGGATGCCGCGCCAGATTGGCAAGGGTGGTGTGCTGGACGATGGCCGCATCGCCGAACGTTGGTGGCTGGCCTAAATCGGCTCACGATTGTCGCCGGGGGTTGCAGACTCGGGAAACCCTGCGTATATGCATTTGCAACAGCGGCGCGTTGGACTTCTGGTCCGGGGCTCCACCGGAAAAGATCGACGGGCCGCGCGCCCGTTTTTTTGTGCCCGACGACAGGGTAGAGAACCTGAATGACAAACGACCTGATAGCCAAAGCAGCCATCGATAGGCGACTGGCCGAGATCATCACCCCCGTGATCGAGGATCTGGGGTATGAGCTGGTCCGCATCCGCCTGATGAGCGGCAAGCAGACAACGTTGCAGATCATGGCCGACAAGCCCGATGGCGGCATTGAAGTGGATGATTGCGCCGAGATTTCAAACGCGGTCAGCGCCACGCTGGACGTCGAAGATCCGATCCTTGATGCCTATACGCTGGAGGTCTCCAGCCCCGGCATCGACCGCCCTCTGACCCGTCTCAAGGATTTCGAGACCTTTGAAGGGTATGAGGCCAAGATCGAAACCGCGGAACTGATCGATGGTCGCCGCCGTTTCAAAGGTGAGCTGGCTGGGATCGAAGGGGATGAGGTTCTGATCAATATCCCCGAAGGGGATGAAACCATCACCATCGGACTGCAGTTCGACTGGCTGAGCGACGCCAAGCTGGTCCTGACCGATGACCTGATCAAAGAAATGCTGCGCCAGCGCAAGGACGCCGGTGCCCTGAACGAAAACGCTTTCGACGAGATTGAGACCGAAGGGTCCGAAGAGGAGACGAACTGATGGCAATCACCTCAGCCAACCAGCTGGAGCTGCTGCAGACCGCCGAGGCCGTGGCCCGCGAAAAGATGATCGACCCCGGTCTGGTTGTCGAAGCGATGGAGGAATCGCTCGCCCGTGCCGCCAAGAGCCGTTACGGCGCCGAGATGGACATTCGCGTGTCGATTGACCGCAAGACCGGCAAGGCGACCTTTACCCGCGTCCGCACCGTGGTCGAGGATGATGAGCTTGAGAACTATCAGGCCGAGATGACCGTCGAACAGGCCAAGCAGTACATGGAATCGCCCGAGGTTGGTGACGTCTTCGTCGAAGAAGTGCCCCCCGTGGAAATGGGCCGGATTGCGGCGCAATCTGCCAAGCAGGTCATCCTGCAGAAGGTGCGTGAAGCGGAACGCGACCGTCAGTACGAAGAATTCAAGGATCGCGCCGGTACCATCATCAACGGTGCCGTCAAACGCGAAGAATTCGGCAATGTCATCGTCGATCTGGGCGGGGCCGAGGCCGTTCTGCGCCGCAACGACAAGATCGGTCGTGAAAGCTATCGCCCGAACGATCGCGTGCGCGCCTATATCAAGGAAGTGCGGCGCGAGGTTCGTGGCCACCAGATCTTCCTGTCGCGCACCGCGCCGGAATTCATGGCCGAACTGTTCAAGATGGAAGTGCCGGAGATCTATGACGGCATCATCGAGGTCAAGGCCGTGGCCCGTGACCCCGGTTCGCGCGCCAAGATCGCCGTGATCTCTTACGACGGTTCAATCGACCCTGTCGGTGCCTGCGTTGGTATGCGCGGCAGCCGTGTGCAGGCCGTGGTAAATGAGCTGCAGGGTGAAAAGATCGACATCATCCCGTGGAACGAAGATCAGCCGACCTTCTTGGTGAACGCGTTGCAGCCTGCAGAGGTTTCCAAGGTGGTTCTGGACGAAGAAGCCGGCAAGATCGAAGTGGTGGTGCCTGAGGAACAACTGTCCCTCGCCATCGGTCGCCGCGGTCAGAACGTGCGTCTGGCCAGCCAGCTGACCGGTCTGGACATTGACATCATGACCGAAGCCGAAGAATCGGCGCGCCGTCAGAAAGAGTTCGAAGCCCGCACACAGCTGTTCATGGAAAGCCTCGATCTGGACGAGTTTTTTGCTCAGCTGCTGGTGTCCGAAGGCTTTACCAACCTTGAAGAAGTCGCCTATGTCGAGATTGACGAGCTGCTTGTAATTGACGGTGTTGACGAAGGCACCGCGCAGGAGCTGCAAACCCGCGCCCGCGAATTCCTTGAAGCGCAAGCCAAGGCCGCTCTGGATGCGGCGCGTGCTCTGGGTGCCGAAGACAGCCTCATTGAATTCGAAGGCCTGACACCCCAGATGGTAGAAGCGCTGGCCAAGGACGATGTGAAGACGCTGGAAGACTTCGCAACCTGTGCCGACTGGGAACTGGCCGGTGGCTGGACGACAGTGGATGGCGAACGCATCAAGGACGACGGTGTACTGGAGCCTTTCGGCGTGACGCTGGAAGAGGCGCAGGATCTGGTCATGACCGCGCGCATCATGCTGGGCTGGGTTGATCCGGCCGAACTGGAGCAGGTCGAAGCACACGGCGAAGTGACCGACGAGGAGGTCGAGGCCTGATCTCAGGCCTCGGGTGGCTGACATGGGTCGCGGTGGCGTCCAAAAGGATCGGTCGGAAGGGCCTGAGCGAAAGTGCATCGCCACGGGCGAAGTTCAGCCTAAATATGGGTTGATACGCTTTGTGACGGGGCCGGATAGCCAGGTCTTTCCGGATGTCGCGGCGAAACTGCCGGGGCGCGGGGTCTACGTGGCGGCAGATCGTGGGGCGCTGGACAAGGCGGTGAGCAAGAAATTGTTCTCGCGCGGGTTCAAGGCGCAGGTGACAGCGCCAAAGGACCTGACCGACGAGGTCGAAAAACAGATCGCGCGCCGTGTGGTTGAGTTGCTCAGCCTTGCGCGCAAGTCCGGCGACGCCGTTGCCGGATATGAAAAGGTCAAGACGTGGCTGGACCGGGAAGAGGCTCAGGTACTGATTCAGGCCTCGGATGGATCGGGGCGCGGCAAGTCTAAACTCAGCACGCCGCACTTCGGCAAATACATCGGCTGGCTGACCGCGGACGAGTTAGGACAGGCATTTGGGCGCCAAACCGTGATTCATGCGGCCTTGGCCTCTGGCGGACTCGCCAAACGTGTTGTAGAGGAAGCGCAGCGCCTGCGTGGCTTGCGCGAAACGGATGACGGCGGCAAGGGCCGCTCGGAAGGGTAAGAAGCTTAATGAGCGATAGTGACGGCAAAAAGACATTGGGTCTTCGTGGCGGGGCGCGCCCCGGAAATGTGAAACAGAGTTTCAGCCACGGACGCACCAAGAATGTCGTGGTGGAGACCAAACGCAAACGCGTGGTCGTACCCAAGCCGGGCGCGACCAAACAAAGCGGCGGTGCCGCTCCTTCGGGTGATCCTTCGCGTCGTCCGGCGGGCATTTCCGATGCGGAAATGGCGCGCCGTATGAAGGCGTTGCAGGCCGCCAAGGCACGAGAGGCCGAAGAGACCGCAGCCCGCGAGGCCGAGGAAAAGGCGCGCGAGGAAGAACGTGCGCGCCGCCGGGCTGAGCAAGAGGCCAAGGAACGCGAACAGCGCGAAGCCGAAGAACGTGCCCGCGCCAAGGCCGAGGAAGAAGAGCGCAAGCGCAAAGAAGCGGAAGAAGCCGCCCAACGCGCCGCAGCCGCGCCTGCCCCGGCAGAACCCAAAGCGGCACGCAGCCCGGCCAGCAAACCTGCGCCGGCCTCCACGCCTCGCAAACAGGATCGCGAACGTGATCAGCGTGGCAACCGTGGCAAAGGCCGCGAGGACAATCGCCGCTCGGGCAAGCTGACACTGGGTCAGGCCACCGGTGGCGAAGGCAATCGCCAACGCTCGATGGCCGCGATGAAGCGCAAACAGGAACGCGCGCGTCAGAAAGCCATGGGCGGTACGGTCGAGCGGGAAAAGGTGATCCGCGACGTTCAGTTGCCCGAGGCGATTCTGGTCTCGGAACTGGCCAACCGTATGGCCGAACGCGTGGCTGATGTCGTCAAATCGCTGATGAACATGGGCATGATGGTTACGCAGAACCAGACTATCGACGCCGACACCGCCGAGCTGATCATCGAAGAATTTGGTCACAAGGTGACCCGCGTGTCCGATTCGGATGTCGAGGATGTGATCAAAGAGGTCGAAGACGACGAAGGCGATCTGCAGCCGCGTCCACCGGTCATCACCATCATGGGTCACGTCGACCACGGTAAGACCTCGCTGCTGGATGCGATTCGTGATGCGCGCGTTGTTGCGGGCGAGGCCGGTGGTATCACCCAGCACATCGGTGCTTATCAGGTGAAAACCGATAACGACGTGACGCTGACCTTCCTGGATACGCCGGGCCACGCGGCCTTTACCTCGATGCGTTCGCGCGGTGCTCAGGTCACGGATATCGTGGTTCTGGTTGTTGCGGCCGATGACGCGGTGATGCCGCAGACCATCGAGGCGATCAACCACGCCAAGGCGGCCGAAGTACCGATGATCGTGGCGATCAACAAGATCGACAAGCCCGACGCCAACCCGGACAAGGTACGCACCGATCTGCTGCAACACGAAGTGATCGTTGAGAAGATGTCGGGCGAGGTTCAGGATGTCGAGGTTTCGGCCATCACTGGCCAGGGTCTGGACGAGCTGTTGGAAGCCATCGCGCTGCAGGCCGAGATTCTGGAGCTGAAAGCCAACCCCGACCGTGCCGCCCAAGGTGCCGTGATCGAGGCGCAGCTGGATGTGGGCCGTGGCCCCGTGGCCACCGTTCTGGTTCAGAACGGCACGCTGCGTCAGGGCGATATCTTCGTTGTGGGTGAGCAATACGGTAAGGTCCGCGCGCTGATCAACGACAAGGGCGACCGCGTCAAAGAGGCTGGCCCCTCGGTTCCGGTCGAGGTTCTGGGTCTGAACGGAACGCCCGAAGCGGGCGACGTTCTGAACGTGACCGAGACCGAAGCACAGGCGCGTGAGATCGCCGCTTATCGCGAGCAAGCCGCCAAGGACAAACGCGCCGCCGCCGGCGCCGCGACCACCCTTGAGCAGCTGATGCAGAAGGCCAAGGAAGACGAGAACGTGGCCGAGCTGCCGATCCTCGTCAAAGCCGACGTGCAGGGTTCGGCCGAAGCCATCGTTCAGGCGATGGAGAAGATCGGCAACGACGAGGTGCGCGTACGCGTGCTGCATTCGGGCGTGGGTGCGATCACCGAAACGGATGTCGGCCTGGCCGAAGCGTCGGGTGCGCCGGTTATGGGTTTCAACGTCCGCGCCAATGCATCTGCTCGGAACACCGCGAACCAGAAAGGTGTGGAGATTCGCTATTACTCGGTGATCTACGACCTTGTGGACGACGTGAAAGCAGCCGCTTCGGGCCTGCTGAGCGCCGAGATCCGCGAGAAGTTCATCGGTTACGCCGAGATCCGCGAAGTCTTCAAGGTCACCGGCGTTGGCAAGGTTGCCGGCTGTCTGGTCACCGAAGGTGTGGCTCGTCGGTCCGCAGGCGTCCGTCTGCTGCGCGACAACGTGGTGATCCACGAAGGCACGCTGAAGACCCTCAAGCGCTTCAAGGACGAAGTGGCCGAGGTTCAGTCGGGTCAGGAATGCGGTATGGCGTTCGAAAACTATGACGATATCCGTCAGGGCGACGTGATCGAAATTTTCGAGCGCGAAGAGGTCACCCGGACGCTCGACTAGGTTGCGCAACCAGCAATAGAACAAAACAGCGGCCCATTGGGCCGCTGTTTTTCTTAAGACCGGCCTATTCGGAGCGCGAAGACAGAAACGTGCCCGAAGGCATGATGATGTCGAAATGGTGCTTGCCGCGCTGCAGATCGAAGCTGACCGAATGCCCCGCCTTGCGCAGCAATTCGGCATATTCCCGGCTTTGGCGGATGAATTCGGGCGTGTCCCGTTCGGCCACCGTTATCCTGTAACGCGGTCCCGGCGCGGGCAGATGGAGACAGGGGGAAAGGTCGTGAATCTCGACCTTAGTCAGTTGAATGGGATCATTCACGGGGGTCAGACTGATCGGTTCAAGATCAAAGACACCGCTGATCAGAATGACATTGCGCACCCGCATACCAGCCTGGGCCAACGCGTTCGATGCGGTCGCCATCACCATCGCCGCCAGATGCCCACCGGCACTGTGGCCCGACAGGGTAACATGCGACGGATCAAATCCCAGCGTTTCGGCCTGTGATGCCAGCCACAACAGCGCATCGCGGCATTCCTCGACCATCTGGCCCAACCGCGCCTCTGGGGCGAGCGTGTAATTCAGCGTCGCAAAGGCCTGCCCGTTTTCATGCAGCACTGGGGCCATCAATGCGGACTCTCGTTGACTGAGCGCCTGCCAATAGCCCCCATGTATGAAGACATGCAAAGGCGCCTTGGCGCCGGGTGCCGGAAAGAAATCAAGAAGCTGAGTTGAGCTGTCGCCATAAGCGAGGTTTTCCCGGACCTCCAATTCGGCCCGCGCCTTTGCGCTGAGCGCGGCATAGCTGGCAAGATAGGGGGTCAGGTCGCCGCCGACCATCGAACTGGGAGAGTATTCCTGCTCAAGCTCGGCCTGAGAAAATCCGCGATAGAGCATGTCTCAGTCCTGCCCGCTATACATCAACTCGGTACGCATGTCGTAGAGATCATGAAAGAACCGCAGATCCAAGGCTTTGCGCAGGAAGGCCACGCCACTCGACCCACCTGTGCCGGGCTGGTTTCCGATCACCCGTTCGACGGCAGTGACATGATCGAATCGCCAGCGCTGGAACAGGGATTCCACATCCATCAGCTTCTCGGCCAGTGCGTAGAGGTCCCAGTATCTATTCGTGTCACGGAAGACCTGAACCCAGATTTTCACCATTCGCGGATCGCCGGAATAGGGCTGCGCAAAGTCCCGCTCCAGCAGGTCTTGCGGCACGTCAAACCCTTGGCGTGACAGCATAAACAACACTTCGTCATAGAGCGAAGGTTTGGTCAGCGCAGCGTCCAACATCGCCATGACCTCTGGATCATGTTCATGCACCTTGAGGGTCGAGGCGTCCTTGTTGCCCAGGATGAACTCGATCTGGCGATAGCCATAGCTTTGAAAACCTGACGAATTTCCCAGCGCCTGCCGGAAGGTCAGGTAATCGGCAGGAGTCATGGTCAGTAGGGTTTCCCAGGCCGAGATCAGTTGTCGCTGAATCGCCTTCACCCGGTCGAGGTTTTTCATCGCCGGGCCGAATTCGTCCTGTTGCAGGAACCGGCGCACCTCCACCAACTGGTGGTGCATCAGTTTCAGCCACAGCTCACTGACCTGATGGATGATGATGAACAGCATCTCATCCGGCTGTGCTGGGTCCTGAAATGTTTTCTGCAAGTTCAGCAACGTCTTGAGTTGCAGAAAGTCACCATAGCTTTTGCGGTGTGTTTCCGCGAAATCGGTGACCAGTGAGTCCTCGATTCCGCGTTCTAGAAACCGGTCAGTCTTGTCGCTCATGTCGTCCCTCAGATGTGCGGATTTGCACCTGTGTAGGGCCTAATTTTGCAACTATCCAGTGTGTCAGGTCCAGTCCAGAACCACCTTACCGGATTGGCCAGATTTCATAGCAGCAAAGCCTTGTGTGAAATCGTCGACCTTGAACCGGTGTGTGATCACCCGGCTGACATCCAGCCCGTTCTGCAGCATGGCGATCATCTTGTACCAGGTCTCGAACATCTCACGCCCATAGACGCCCTTGATGGTGATGGCCTTGAACACGATCCGGCTCCAGTCCACCGGAGATTTTCCAGGCGGAATGCCCAGCAGTGCGATTTTACCCCCCATCACCAGCGCCTCGACCATCTGGTCCAGCGCGACTTGTGAGCCCGACATCTCAAGGCCGACGTCAAAGCCTTCTTTCAGTCCAAGCTCGGCGATGACATCCTGCAGGTCCTCTTTCGAGACATCGACGCTGCGCACCGTCGGCACCACATGCTCGGCCAGCTTCAGGCGGTCGGCGTTGATATCTGTGATCACCACATTGCGCGCGCCCGCATGGCGCGCCACGGCTGCGGCCATGATGCCGATGGGGCCTGCGCCGGTGATCAGCACATCCTCACCCAGTAGATCAAAGCTGAGAGCGGTGTGAACAGCGTTGCCCAGCGGGTCGAGAATTGCCCCGATCTCATCCGGAACGTCATCAGGCAGGGGAACGACGTTGAAGGCAGGCAGCTTAAGATATTGCGCAAACGCGCCCTGTTCATTCACCCCGATTCCGCGGGTGCCGGGGTCGAGGTGGAACTTGCCCGCCCGGCTCTGGCGGCTGTCGGTGCCGATCAGGTGGCCTTCACCCGAGCAACGCTGGCCAATTTCAAGCCCGGTCACATTGCGCCCCAGCTCGACGATCTCACCGGCAAATTCATGTCCGGTGATCATCGGCACCGGCACGGTGGCCGCGGCCCAGTCATCCCAGTTCCAGATGTGAATATCCGTGCCGCAGATGCCGGTCTTGTTGATGCGGATCAGAACCTCATCCGCGCCGATTTCGGGCACCGGGGCCTGCACCATCCACAGACCTTCTTCAGGCTTGGACTTCTCAAGCGCCTTCATCGTGTTTGCGCGCATCAGATTACTCCCAATTCCTTGCCGACCTTGCCGAAGGCTGCCAGCGCCCGATCCAGTTCGTCTTTGGTCAGAGCCGCATTCATCTGCGTTCTGATCCGGGCCTGCCCACGTGGGACAACCGGGAAGAAGAAGCCCGAGACATAGACACCTTCGTCAAACAGGCGCGACGCCATCTCCTGCGCCAGTTTCGCCTCGCCCAGCATGACCGGGATGATCGGATGTTCTCCGGGCAGCAAGTCAAAGCCCAGCTTCTCAAGTCCAGCGCGCCAGTATTTGGCGTTACCGAACAGTTGCTTGCGCAGCATGTCACCTTCTTCCACAAGGCGGATCGCCTCGATCCCCGCAGCAACGATGCAAGGCGGCAGCGAGTTTGAGAACAGATAGGGCCGCGCCCGCTGCCGCAGCAGGTCGATCACTGGCTGCGGCCCGGCGATATAACCGCCAATTGCCCCCCCCAGTGCCTTGCCCAAAGTTCCTGTCAGAATGTCCACGTCGACGCCAAAATGATCCGGCGTACCTGCGCCATGCGGTCCCATGAAACCGGTGGCATGGCAGTCGTCGACCATGACGATTGCGTCGTATTTGTCAGCCAGCTCGCGAATCTTTGGCAGGTTGGCCAGATAGCCATCCATCGAAAACACGCCATCGGTTGCGATCATGATATGCCGCGCCCCGTCCTCGCGCGCCTGTTTCAGCCAGGCTTCGAGGTCGTTCATGTCGTTGTTCATGTAGCGATAGCGTTTCGCCTTGCACAAGCGAACACCGTCTATGATTGAGGCGTGGTTCAGGCTGTCCGAGATAATAGCGTCTTCAGGCCCTAACAAAGGCTCAAACAACCCGCCATTGGCATCGAAACAGGCGGCGAACAGGATTGCATCATCCTTGTTCAGAAAATTCGCCAGCTTCTGCTCCAGCTCCCGGTGGATGTCCTGCGTGCCGCAGATGAACCGGACCGAGGCCATGCCGAATCCCTTGGGCTCCATCGCGCCTTTGGCGGCCTCGATCAGCGCGGGGTGATCTGCCAGACCCAGATAATTGTTGGCGCACAGGTTGATCACCTGTTTGTCGCCCACCGTAATCTCACCGCCCTGAGGCGAGGTGATCATTCGCTCGCGTTTATACAGACCCTCGGCTTCGATCTGCGTAAGGGTGTCCGTTACGTGGGATAGGAATGCGTCAGCCATGGCGATCTCCTTTAACTGAGTCGCGTGTCTAACATAGCGGATTAAATTCCCAAATAGGAGAATTACAGTATGCAGGAAAAATTTCCGCAAAGGCGGATATTCGCTGATCTTAGGCGTTTTTCACGATCAGGAACACGCGGGCCGGGTGATTGGCGGATATGGAATGTGCAATATCAGCGGCGTAACGTGCCGTGTCACCCTGGTTGAGTTCGGAAACCGCCGTGCCCGAGACAATACGAACGGCGCCTTCCAATACTGTCAATTGTTCGCGCGCACCCCGCGCGTGGGGCTGGCTGTTCAGGGCCCCGCCCGCCTCGAACTGGATATCGTAGACCTCGTGCCCTCCGGCCTCTTCCGGCGGAGAGAGGATGCGAATCCGGCATTTCTCGCCCATGTTGTCGATGCTGGGCACTTCGGATTTCCTGAGCACTTCGATCTGGTCGGTGGATTTGCTGTCTTCCAGCAGCCCCGCAAAATCCACCTGCAAGGCGCGCGTCAGGTTCCACAGGGTTGAAATCGTAGGGCTGCTTTCGCCCCGCTCGATCTGGCTGACCATGGATCTGGACACGCCGCTGAGATTGGCCACGGCCTCAAGCGAAAGACCTTTGGCCCGGCGCGCCTCTTTCAGGCGTGCAGGCAGCAGGGTCAGAATATCGTCTGTATTTTCCGTCATGGCGGATTCTGTGCGCGCTTGGGCATGTGATGTCAATTCCGCTTGTGACGGGACGTCTTTTGGGACAGCGTTATGCTGCAGATGCATAATGCCGCCAGACCCAAGAGGAGAGGGACATGAAAGATATCGTTATTCTCGACGGTGCCCGCACCGCAATCGGAACTTTTGGAGGGGCTCTGGCGTCGACTGCACCCATTGATCTGGCAACCGTGGTCACCGAAGTGGCGATGGAGAAGTCCGGTGTCGAGCCCGGACAGATCGAAAATGTGGTCTTCGGTCACGTCATCAACACGGAACCGCGCGATATGTATCTGTCGCGCGCAGCAGCCAAACAAGCGGGGATTCCGGTGGAAACTCCGGCGATGAACGTGAACCGGCTGTGTGGCTCAGGCGCGCAGGCCATCGTGTCGGCAGTACAGTCGCTGATGTTGGGAGATGCGAGTTTTGCCGTTGCCGGCGGTGCCGAGAGCATGTCGCGCAGCCCCTACATTGTCCCGCAGGCACGCTGGGGGGCCAAGATGGGCGATGTGACCTCGCTGGATATGATGCTGGGCGCGCTCAACTGCCCATTCGGCACCGGGCATATGGGTGTCACGGCCGAGAACGTGGCCGATGAACACCAGATCAGCCGCGAACAGATGGATGAATTCGCCCTGACCAGCCAGACCCGTGCGGCGGCTGCGCTTGAGGCCGGGTATTTCGAAAGCCAGATTGCGCCGGTGCAGGTCAGGGTTAAGCGCGACATGGTTGATTTCAAGGTTGATGAACATCCCAAAGCCACCACCGCCGAGGCGCTGGCCGGGTTAAGAGCGGTGTTCAAGAAGGATGGCCGTGTGACTGCAGGCAATGCGTCTGGTATCAATGATGGTGCTGCGGCGATGGTGCTGGCAACAGCCGATGCCGCCGAGAAGGCCGGGTTGAAGCCGAAGGCGCGCGTTCTGGGATATGCGCATGCCGGAGTGCGACCCGAGGTCATGGGCATCGGTCCGGTTCCGGCGGTGCAGAACCTGTTCCGCAAGACCGGCTTGTCGGTGGACGACTTTGACGTGATCGAAAGCAACGAAGCCTTTGCCGCACAAGCTTTGGCCGTCAATCAGGAGCTTGGTCTGGACGCGGCGAAGGTAAACCCGAACGGGGGCGCGATTGCTCTGGGTCACCCGGTGGGCGCAACCGGTGCGATCATCACGTTGAAGGCGCTCTATGAATTGGAGCGTACTGGTGGATCCAAAGGACTGGTCACCATGTGCATTGGCGGCGGTCAGGGCATCGCCATTGCGATAGAACGGCTCTGACTCTAGGCGGGGCGGGGGGTTGTCTGCCCCCCAATCGCGCCCTGCGCACGATTCCCCCCGAGGATATTTTTGGCCAGTTGAAGCAGGCGGATCGGCGTTATCCGAGCGTCATTGCCAACAAAGTGGCCACAATACCTGCGGTGGCGCCAATAGCGGCGGGCAGGAGGCTTGCGGTAAAGCCTGAATTCCTGTGATCGTCTTTTTGAGTCTGGGCGATCAGCGCGTTTTCAACCAGCGTGGGCAGGCGGGGACCGAAGCGCGCCAGTACGAGCGCGGTTTTGCCGAAATCCTTGAGTGCCGCGCGGGGGCCGATGGATTGCTTGATGTAATCTTCGACCACCGGGCGGGCGACTTCCCAAATGTTGATATGTGAGTCCAGAGAGCGGGCAACGCCTTCGACCACCACCATCGTGCGTTGCAGCAGGATCAGCTCGGTCCGGGTTTCCATACCAAACCGCTCTGTGACCTCGAACAGGTAATTCAGCAGGCGGCCCATCGAGATGTTTGAGGCATCCATGCCAAAGATCGGCTCACCCACCGCGCGCAGGGCGCGTGCGAATTCATCGACGTCTTGATTGGCGGGAACGTATCCGGCCTCAAAATGCACCTCGGCCACGCGCTTGTAGTCGCGGCGGATGAAGCCGAAAAGAATCTCGGCATAGACCCGGCGGGTATATTCGTCGATATGGCCCATGATTCCATAATCATAGGCGATGATATCGCCATTGGCCGCGACCTTCAGGTTGCCCTGATGCATATCGGCATGGAAAAAGCCATCGCGCAGAGCGTGCAGCAGGAACATGCGCAGCACACGCTCGGCCAGATCGCGGCGGTCGTGCCCTGCCGCATCCAGCGCGTCGTTTTCACCCAGAGGGATGCCATCCGCCCAGCTCAGCGTCATCACCCGGCGCGCGGACAGGGACCAGACCACGGGCGGCAACCAGAACCCAGCGTCGTCTTTGGTATTGGCGGCGTATTCCGAGGCGGCGGCGCTTTCCAGACGCAGGTCCAGCTCGCCGCGCACAACGCCGTCGAAATGCTCGATCACATCAATTGGTCGCAGCCGGCGTGCGCCCGGGGCGCAGAACTGCACGATACCGGCGGCGAAATAGAACGCATCTACATCCTTGCGGAAGGCGCGCTCGATTCCCGGGCGCAGGACTTTGACGGCAACATCCTCACCCGTGCTGACCAGTTTCGCCTTGTGAACCTGCGCAATCGAGGCGGCGGCGATCGGCTCGCTGAACGCGCTGAACATCTCGCCGATGGGCTGGCCCAGCTCTTTCTCGACCTCGGCCATGGCCTTGTCTTTGGAGAAGGGGGGCAGCTTGTCTTGCAGGACGCGCAATTGTTCCGCCAACTCATCGCCGACCACGTCGGGCCGGGTGGACAGAACCTGTCCGAACTTGATGTAGGCAGGACCCAGAGCCGTCAGGGCGCGGGTGGCTGGCGGCATATCAGGGTCGCCCTTGTAGCCCAGCCACTGGAACGGCTTGCCCAGCATGTGGGCCAGGATGCGCACGGCTTTGGGTGCCTCGAACGCGTCGAGCACTATGTTCATGGCACCTGTGCGTTCAAGCGTGGCGCCCGTACGGATCAGTCGGATAATGTTGTGAGGTCCGCGCATTTAGATTTTCCAGCCGGAATGCAGCGCGGCGATGCCCATGCTCAGGTTCCGGTACTTGGCATTCTCGAAACCGGCGGCGCGGACCATATTCAGGAACGTTTCCTGATCGGGGAATTTGCGGATCGATTCCACTAGATACTGGTAGCTGTCGTAATCATTGGCGATCAGCTTGCCCATGCGGGGGATGACATTGAAACTGTAGAGGTCATAGAGCTTTTGCAGCCCGTCATTCGACAACTGGCTAAACTCCAGAACCATAAGGCGGCCACCGGGTCTCAACACGCGATAGGCTTCGTTCAAGGCCTCTTGCGGGCGGGTCACGTTCCGGATGCCGAACGAGATTGTGTAAACGTCAAAGGTGTTATCCTCAAAGGGCAGGGCCATCGCGTCGCCCACGACCCAGTTCAGGCTGTCAGCCATCTGATCGGCTTCGGCCCGTTGACGACCTTCGACCAGCATCGGTTCGGTCAGGTCCAGCACGGTGGCGTGACCGTGTCCCGCGCGTTTGAGAAAGCGGAATGAAATGTCCCCGGTGCCGCCAGCCACGTCCAGCAGGCGCTGACCGGGACGCGGGGCCAGCCAGTCCATCATCGCGTCTTTCCAGACCCGATGGATGCCCATCGACATGACATCGTTCATCACGTCATATTTCGAGGCGACCGAGTTGAATACACCCTGTACGCGGCCCGCCTTGTCGGCCTCGCGCACGGTTTCGAACCCGAAATGAGTGGTCTTGTCGCTGTTGTCGGACATAAGCCTTGCCGTTTGTCGAATTTCGCCTCTGTTATAGGGCGATAAGAACCGGGCACAATGCGGCCCTTTGAATTAGGAGCCGTGTAATGCCCGAATTGCCCGAGGTCGAGACAGTAAGACGCGGTTTGAGCCCAGCGATGGAAGGGGTGGTGATCAAACAGGCCGACGTAAACCGGCCCGATTTGCGCTGGCCCTTTCCCGACCGTATGGCAGAAAGGCTGAGCGGGCAGCGGGTGGAACGGCTGCGGCGGCGGTCAAAATACATTCTGGCGGATCTCAGCAGTGGTGAGACGCTGCTGATTCATCTCGGCATGTCGGGGCGGATGACGGTGTCCGGTGACCCGCTGGGTCAATTCGTGCAGAATCATCCACCCGCGCAAAAGCATGACCATGTTGTGTTTCATATGGCCAACGGCGCGCGCGTGACCTTTAACGATCCGCGCCGCTTCGGCGCAATGGACCTGTTGCCGACGGC
Source organism: Alphaproteobacteria bacterium (assembly GCA_030426685.1). Lineage (GTDB taxonomy): Bacteria > Pseudomonadota > Alphaproteobacteria > Rhodobacterales > Rhodobacteraceae > Ruegeria. Next base: position 32,417 of record JAUHYC010000031.1, on the reverse strand, counting down.
AACCGCTGAAGAGAACAAGCTTCTCGCGGTTCTGGGGCCGGAGCCTTTGGGCAATGATTTCCACGAACGGCACCTGATTGAGGCGTTCAGGGGCAAGAACACACCGGTGAAATCGGCGCTTTTGGATCAGGGAATCGTTGCCGGGCTCGGCAATATCTACGTTTGCGAGGCGCTTTATCGCGGCCGAGTGTCGCCACGTCGCAAGGCTGGACAGATTTCCGCAAGCCGCGCCGCCTCATTGGTGCCGATCATTCGCCAGGTGTTGCAGGATGCAATTGATGCGGGCGGATCTTCGCTGCGGGATTTCCGCCAAGCCGATGGAGAGCTTGGATATTTTCAGCATAGCTTTGATGTCTATGGCCGCGAAGGTCAGCCCTGCCGGACCGACGGATGCGGGGCCACGATCAAGAGAATCACCCAGTCCGGTCGCTCATCCTTCTACTGCGCGCAATGCCAAAGATAACTTGATCCAGCGAAATCGCGTGATAAGGACTCATACCTGAACGGAACAACCGGAAGCTTACATCTCATGGCTTTTGAGACGATCATCGTCGAAATCGAAGACCACGTCGCCCTAATCAGACTCGACCGACCCGACGCAATGAACGCGCTGAACACCCAGTTGCTGGGTGAGCTGTGTGACGCGTTGGAAGATGCAGACCGAAACGACAAGGTGCGCTGCATCGTGATCACCGGCTCGGACAAGGCTTTTGCCGCTGGTGCGGACATCAAAGAGATGTCCGAGATGAGCTATGTGGACGTGTTCAACATCAACCTGTTTGCCGATGCGAATGACCGGATCTCGGCCATTCGCAAGCCGATCATTGCAGCCGTCGCGGGCTACGCGCTGGGCGGTGGGTGCGAGTTGGCGATGCTGTGCGATTTCATCATCGCCGCGGACAGTGCCAAGTTCGGCCAACCCGAGATCAATCTGGGTGTAATCGCGGGATTGGGTGGCAGCCAGCGCCTGACCCGCTTTGTTGGCAAGTCCAAATCCATGGATATGAACCTGACAGGTCGGTTCATGGACGCCGAAGAGGCCGAGCGGGCCGGGCTGGTCAGCCGTGTCGTGCCCGCCAAGAAGCTGATCGAAGAAGCGACCAGCGCGGCCCAGAAGATCGCAGAAAAATCACAGATCACAGCAATTGCGGCCAAGGAGGCTGTGAACCGCAGCTATGAGTTGCCGCTGAGCGAAGGCATGCTGTTTGAGCGTCGGGTGTTCCATTCGATGTTTGCGACCGAAGACCAGAAAGAGGGCATGGCCGCGTTTCTGGAAAAACGTGCGGCGCAGTTCCGCGACAAGTAAGGCGCGCAAAGTACCTTGCAACATGGGCGGGTTGATCCCGCCCTTTTTTGTGCGGCAGCCAAATCACAAGAATCGGCTTGGCAAAGCCCCCAAACTTGGGTAGAGACCGCCGTCATACATGCGCGTGCGGCCCGCTTGGCCCGACTCACACTCGTGATTTCTGATCCGGTGCGGATAATACCCGTGGCGCGCAACCCAAGATAACCGTACCGAACAAAAGGTCAGAGACACATGGCAAATTCGCCCCAGGCAAAGAAGCGCGCGCGTCAGAACGAAAAGCGTTTCGCCGTCAACAAAGCACGTCGTTCGCGCATCCGTACCTATCTGCGCAAAGTTGAAGAAGCGATCGCATCCGGCGACAAGGACGCGGCCACCGCGGCCCTGCGCGCAGCACAGCCCGAACTGATGCGCGGCGTCACCAAAGGTGTCTTCCACAAGAACACCGCGTCGCGCAAGATGTCCCGTCTGTCGGCGCGTGTCAAAGCGTTGGGCTGATTCTTTCAGATATCGCGTCAAGAAAAAATCTGAGAAAACGGCGTCGCATATTGCGGCGCCGTTTCCATTGTTGCCGGAAAGCCGCGTCTTTACAAAGCCGAGAGATTCTTTCGCGCAGAACCGCGAGTCAATATCAGAGTTTCGTTGAACGCGCGCATGGCCTGTTGTTACCACTAGATCAGCGATTCACTCGCTTGGGGGGACAGGCTGTTCCAACGATCTGACCGACGGGCATCGGAAGGATCACGGAACGAATGTTCGAAGACCGGCTTCGGCCGGGTGGACGATCTGCTCATGGTCTCGGGTTATCCGACGATCTGGCCCTGTCTAAAAAATGGAATGAGATGCGCACTCCGGCTTTTCGGGTGTGTCCCTATTGGGGATGGTGCCGCAATGGCTGCGCTGACATTCAGATATACCCGCCAGATGCTGTTGTCTGGCGATGGGTACCCCTGTGCATGAACGCCATAAGACCGGGAATCCGGACATATTAATAAGGCTGACAGGCCAACAAAGATGGGATGCGTGAGGCGCCGTATGACACAAGAGAAATGGGGACAACTGCGGAACAAGTTGATGAAGGCTGTTGGTAAGAACAACTTCACCACCTGGATCGAACCTCTGGAGTTTCAGGAGTTGCAGGACGGTGTGGCGGTTTTTTCCGTGCCGACCAACTTCATGGGCAATTATGTCAGTCAGAACTTTGCGGACCTCATTCTCTATGAACTGAATACGTCGGGTGAGACGGTGCAGCGTCTCGCGTTTCGGACGGCGGCCAATTCACCGGCACGCCCGGCTCAGACGGCTGAGCCAGCGCAAGCCACCCCGGCCCAGCCCGCACCCGTCGCCATGGACGCAACGAATGACGCGCTTGAGGCCCTGCAGGCGGCCCCGCTGGACGCGCGGTTCACCTTTGACAGTTTCGTGGTCGGCAAACCTAACGAACTGGCCCATGCTGCCGCGCGCCGGGTGTCCGAAGGCGGCCCGGTCACCTTCAACCCGCTGGTTCTCTATGGCGGTGTCGGTCTTGGTAAGACCCACTTGATGCACGCGATCGCGTGGGAACTGAAAACCAAACGCCCTGAGCTGAACGTACTCTATCTGTCGGCGGAACAGTTCATGTATCGCTTTGTGCAGGCCCTGCGCGAGCGTCGGATGATGGACTTCAAACATCTATTCCGTTCGGTCGATGTGCTTATGGTGGATGACGTGCAATTCATCGCGGGTAAGGATTCGACGCAGGAAGAGTTCTTTCACACCTTCAATGCGCTGGTGGACCAGAACAAGCAGATCATCATCTCGGCCGACCGTGCGCCGGGTGAGATCAAGGATCTCGAGGACCGGGTGAAATCGCGCCTGCAATGCGGTCTGGTCGTCGATCTGCACCCCACCGATTATGAACTGCGCCTGGGCATCCTGCAGAACAAGGTGCAACAGTACAGCAGCACTTATCCCGATCTCCGTATCGCAGACGGTGTTCTGGAATTCCTCGCCCATCGCATCTCAACCAATGTGCGTGTGCTTGAAGGTGCCCTGACCCGTCTGTTCGCCTTTGCCTCGCTGGTTGGGCGCGAGATCGACATGGAACTGACGCAGGATTGTCTGGCCGATGTCCTGCGCGCATCAGAGCGTAAGATCACCGTCGAAGAGATTCAGCGCAAAGTTTCGGAATACTACAACATTCGCCTCAGCGATATCATCGGCCCCAAGCGCCTGCGCTCGTACGCGCGTCCGCGACAGGTGGCGATGTATCTGTGCAAACAATTGACCAGCCGGTCCCTGCCCGAGATCGGCCGCCGCTTTGGCGGGCGGGACCACACCACGGTCATGCATGGCGTCAAGCGCATCGAAGAACTGAAAACAACCGACGGGCAGATTGCCGAAGACGTCGAGATGCTGCGCCGGGCGCTTGAAGCCTGATCGACGCGACCAATTTTGAAAAAACGCTCCGGCCGCTCACGTCCGGGGCGTTTTCTTGTGCGAATTGGCCCACGCTTAGCCCTGATCTGAAGCTTCGTGGCCACGCACCCCTTGACGCATTGGGCAAACCGACCCAGAAATCCATAAAAAATCCTTGTGCCTCAGGGTAGAGACGCTAACGTGCCAGTCCCGCCCATATTCGGCACGCAAGTCAGAGGAACTGAGGGTATGAAGATCAGCATCGAACGCGGCACCCTTCTCAAGGCCGTTTCACAGGCTCAATCCGTAGTGGAACGTCGCAATACGATCCCGATCCTGGCCAATGTGCTGATCGAGGCCGAAGGCGACCAGGTTCAGTTCCGAGCAACCGATCTGGACATCGAAGTGGTCGACAAAGCGCCGGCGCAGGTCGAAAAGGCTGGGGCCACAACCGTCGCGGCAACAACATTGCATGAGATTGTGCGCAAACTGCCCGACGGTGCGCTGGTGACGCTGACAGCCGACAGCGCGGCGGGACGCTTGACGGTTGAGGCCGGGCGGTCGAACTTTTCCTTGGCAACGCTGCCCAAAGAAGATTTTCCGGTCATGGCGTCCTCGGAATACGCATCGAATTTCACGGCCTCGGCGGCAATGTTGCGGCGGTTGTTCGACAAGTCGAAATTTGCCATCTCCACCGAAGAGACCCGGTATTATCTGAACGGCGTCTACATGCATGTGACCGACGGGTCCGAGGGGGGCAAGGTGCTGCGGTGCGTGGCAACCGATGGCCACCGTTTGGCCCGCATCGACGCGGATTGCCCCGAGGGTGCTGCCGACATGCCCGGTGTGATTGTGCCGCGCAAGACCGTAGGTGAATTGCGTAAGCTGCTGGAAGATGATGAAATGGATATCGCGGTTTCCGTCAGCGAAACCAAGGTCCGCTTTGCGACACCTGATATCACTTTGACCTCGAAGGTCATCGATGGAACGTTCCCCGACTACACGCGTGTGATCCCGCAAGGCAATACGCGCAAGCTGGAAGTGGACGCGGCAGAGTTCGCGCAAGCAGTGGATCGGGTCGCGACCGTTTCTTCCGAACGTTCGCGCGCGGTGAAACTGCAATTGGACGGTGATAAGCTGGTGCTGTCAGTGAATGCGCCAGACAGTGGTGCAGCCGAGGAAGAGCTGGCCGTGGCATATGGTGACGAGCGGCTGGAGATTGGTTTCAACGCGAAGTATCTGCTGGAGATTGCATCTCAGGTCGATCGCGAGAATGCAGTGTTCATGTTCAATTCCGCTGGTGATCCGACCCTGATGCGCGAAGGAAATGATCAGAGCGCGGTTTACGTGGTCATGCCGATGCGCGTCTGATCGCGCTGACGCGCGATGCCTCCGACGGGAGTATTTTTGAAAAGATGAAGGGAGGGGTCATGGGATTGGCCCTGACCGAGCTAACGGTCTCGCATTTTCGGTCTCACAAGCTGGCACGGTTGTCTTTGGACGGACGGCCCGTCGTGATCCATGGGCCGAACGGAGCTGGTAAGACCAATATCCTGGAAGCAGTGTCTCTGTTTTCGCCCGGACGCGGGATGCGGCGGGCGAGTGCCGCTGAAATGACCCGGCGACCTGAGGCCCTGGGTTGGAAGCTGTCCGGGCTGCTCGACAGTCAAGGGCAGAGCTATGAGATCGAAACCTGGTCTGAAGGCGGTGGCGCTCGGCAGGTTCGGATAGACGAAAAAGCCGCAAGCCAGATCGATCTGGGCAAACTGGCGCGGGTGGTGTGGCTGATGCCGTCGATGGACCGGCTGTGGATCGAGGGGGCTGAGGGTCGGCGGCGATTTTTGGATCGCATCGCCCTAAGCTTTGATCCGACCCATGCAGAAGCTTCACTTGCTTATGAAAAGGCGATGCGTGAAAGAAATCGGCTGTTGAAGGATCAGGTGCGAGACGCCCATTGGTATGCCGCGCTGGAAGGTCAGATGGCCGAAGCCGGCCACCGTATTCACAGAGCGCGCCATACAGCGCTGGAGCATTTGCGGAGCGCGCAAGATCAGGCGGAAACGGCCTTTCCATCGGCAGAACTGGAACTGGTGCAAACCGAAGGCGCGATGCCTGAAACGACACAGGACCTGCGTGAGGCGCTCAGTGAGAGCAGGTTCCGCGATATCGCGGCGGGGCGAACATTGGTTGGTCCTCACAGGACGGATCTGTATGGCGTGTTTGCCGCCAAGGGCGTGCCAGCCAAGGATTGTTCAACCGGAGAGCAAAAGGCGTTGCTGGTGTCGTTGATCCTGTCCAATGCGCGGGCGTTGGCGGAGATGGTCGGCGCGCCGCCGATTGTGTTGCTGGATGAAGTCGCCGCGCATCTTGACGCTGATCGGCGCGCGGCGCTCTATGATGAGATTTGCGCGCTGGGAGCTCAGGCCTGGATGACAGGCACCGGGCCTGAGCTGTTTGCGGAACTGGGTGAGCGTGCGCAGACGCTGATCGTGACCGAAGGCGCCGACGGCTCGGTCGTGTCGTCCTGAACGAGTGCGCTGACGCCGTTGCTTTCAGGTCGGGGTCAGAAGTTTTCGGCAACGGTTTTGGATATTTCTGGCTCCGCGTTTGCCGACCAAACGCAGCGCTGTAGAGGCGTTTGCAACAGCCGCAGATCTCGATCATCTCTGACCTGCGCGAATTTAGCAAAACAAACACAAAATGTTGGGGGATCGCGTGACAATCCCCACCAGAGAACGTATAAGTTACCAAAATAATATAGGTACTGACGGCATGTCCGAAGACGCACAGGCACCCCAGGAATACGGCGCTGATTCCATCAAAGTTCTCAAAGGCTTAGAGGCGGTTCGCAAACGCCCGGGGATGTATATCGGGGACACGGACGATGGCTCGGGCCTGCACCATATGGTGTACGAGGTTGTCGACAACGGAATTGACGAGGCTCTGGCCGGTCATGCCGATCATGTGACGGTGAAAATCCACGCCGATTCCAGCGTCTCGGTCAGCGATAACGGGCGCGGGATTCCGGTGGATATTCACCCGGAAGAGGGCGTCTCGGCCGCCGAGGTCATCATGACCCAGCTGCACGCGGGCGGTAAGTTCGACAGCAATTCGTACAAGGTGTCGGGCGGCCTGCACGGTGTGGGTGTTTCAGTGGTGAACGCCCTGTCGGATTGGCTGGAGTTGCGCATCTGGCGCGCTGGTAAAGAGCACGTGGCGCGCTTTGAGGGCGGCGAGACGGCGGAACACCTGAAAGTCGTGGGCGAATGCGGTGACCGGGCAGGAACCGAGGTGCGTTTTCTGGCCTCGACCAATACGTTCTCAAACCTCGAATACTCGTTTGAAACGTTGGAAAAACGCCTGCGGGAACTGGCCTTCCTGAACTCGGGTGTGCGGATCATCCTGATCGACGAACGCCCGGCGGAACGGCTGGAAACCGAGCTGTTTTATGAAGGCGGCGTCAAGGAGTTCGTCAAATACCTCGACCGGTCCAAGACCCCGGCCATGCCCGAGCCGATCTATATCAAGGGTGAGCGCGACGATATCGGCGTTGAAATCGCAATGTGGTGGAATGACAGCTACCATGAGACGGTTCTGCCCTTCACCAACAACATCCCGCAGCGGGACGGCGGTACGCACGTGGCTGGTTTCCGCGGCGCTTTGACCCGGACGATCAACAACTACGCCCAATCCAGTGGCATCGCGAAGAAGGAAAAGGTCAGCTTTACCGGCGATGATGCTCGCGAAGGGCTGACCTGCGTGCTGTCGGTGAAAGTGCCCGATCCGAAATTCTCGTCCCAGACCAAGGACAAGCTGGTGTCGTCTGAGGTGCGTCCGGCGGTCGAAGGTTTGATGAACGAAAAGCTAGCCGAATGGTTTGAGGAAAACCCGAACGAGGCGAAAGCAATCGTCGGCAAGATCATCGAGGCCGCTCTGGCCCGCGAAGCCGCCCGCAAGGCCCGTGAGTTGACCCGTCGCAAGACGGCGATGGACGTAAACTATCTGGCCGGTAAGCTTAAGGATTGTTCCGAGAAAGATCCGTCCAAGACCGAGGTTTTCCTCGTCGAGGGTGACTCGGCCGGTGGCTCTGCCCAGACGGGCCGGGACCGGCTGACGCAAGCCGTTCTGCCCCTGCGCGGTAAAATCCTGAACGTCGAGCGCGCTCGGTTTGACCGGATGCTGTCGAGCCAAGAGATCGGCAACCTCGTCATGGCGCTGGGCACCGGTATTGGCCGTGATGAGTTCAACATCGACAAGCTGCGCTACCACAAGATCGTCATCATGACCGACGCGGATGTGGACGGTGCGCATATACGGACGCTGCTGTTGACCTTCTTCTATCGGCAGATGCCGGAACTGATCGAGGGGGGGTATCTCTACATTGCGCAACCGCCGCTCTACAAAGTTTCGCGCGGTAAATCAGAGGTTTACCTGAAGGATCAGGCGGCACTGGACGATTATCTGATCAATCAGGGCGTCGAAGGGGCGGTACTGAAACTGGGCTCGGGCGAAGAGATCATCGGTCAGGATCTGACCCGCGTGGTCGATGAGGCGCGGCAGCTGAAACGCGTTCTGGACGCTTTCCCAACGCACTATCCGCGCCACATTCTGGAGCAGGCCGCCGTTGCAGGAGCCTTTGTCCCAGGTGCGGTGGATGCCGATCTTCAAGGCGTGGCCGACAAAGTCGCCGCGCGTCTCGACCTGATCGCGCTGGAATACGAGCGCGGCTGGCAAGGCCGGATCACGCAGGACCACGGCATCCGCCTGGCCCGCATCCTGCGCGGTGTCGAAGAGGTCCGCACGTTGGACGGCCCCATGTTGCGGTCGGGTGAAGCGCGCAAGACCGGCAGCTTCACACAAAGCCTTCAAGAGGTCTATAACACCCCGGCCACGCTGGTACGCCGCGACCGTACACAAGTCATCCACGGCCCGCTGGACCTGCTGCGCGCCATTCTGGAAGAAGGTGAAAAAGGTCTCTCGCTGCAGCGTTACAAAGGTTTGGGAGAGATGAATCCCGATCAGCTGTGGGAAACCACGCTGGACCCGGATGCGCGGACGTTGCTGCAGGTCCGTGTGGACGACATGGTCGAAGCGGATGATCTATTCACAAAGCTGATGGGAGACGTCGTTGAACCGCGACGTGAATTCATCCAGAAAAACGCGCTGAGCGTGGAGAATCTGGATTTTTGATGATTTGTAGGTGTGCGAAGTGTTATGCGCACACCTACACAGCCTGAACGCCCAGCGGCAATGGCAAGTGTTGGTGCTTGCACCAGACACAAAACCTTCCAGAGACATGCTTCCCCCATAACGCACCACCTGCGTCCCGCGGTTTCCACCTTGCCAGATTTTCCACCACGGGCCAGACCGCCACGCCGCAATCCAACGCACTGACCCGCAACAATAAATCTTAGACGAAGCTGCCGGTAAAATGGTCGCTTTCAAGACGGTACTCCGAGCGGGCCTCACCTCGAAAACGATCTGCGTGTTCAGGTACTGGGCGATCAAAAACACGGTCAGATCTGTGGGATCAAACACCTAGCCCTTGTCGTGGAAGAAGTCATAGACCTTCTGCGCCAATCCTGCCGAGATACCCTCAACCGCTTTGAGATCCGCCAGATTGGCCCGGCTGACGGCCTTGGCGCTGCCAAAATGGGTTAGCAACGCACGCTTGCGCGCGGCTCCGACACCGGGGATTTCATCCAGCGGGGTCGCCCCGACCGCCTTGGCCCGTTTTGCCCGATGGGAACCGATGGCGAACCGGTGCGCCTCATCCCGCAGGCGTTGAATAAAATAGAGCACCGGATCGTTGCGTTTCAGAGCAAACGGGCGTTGGCCGATACGGTGGAACTCTTCCTTGCCGTGGTCGCGATCGACACCCTTGGCGACACCGACCATCGGGATGTCTTCGACCCCACGCTGGGCCATGATCTCATGCACCGCGCTCACCTGCCCTGCGCCGCCGTCGATCAGCAGAAGATCAGGCCACAGCCCTTTGTCCCGGTCCGGATCTTCCTTTTGCAGGCGGGTAAAGCGGCGGGTCAGAACTTCTTTCATCATGCCGAAATCGTCACCGGGGGTCAGGTCATCGCCGCGAATATTGAACTTGCGGTAGGCGTTTTTCATGAACCCTTCGGGGCCAGCCACAATCATGCCTCCAACGGCATTGGTGCCCTGTATATGGCTGTTGTCGTAAACCTCGATCCGGCTTGGAGGACCGTCCAGCTCAAACGCCTCGGCCACACCTCGCAGCAATTTGGCCTGCGTGGCGCTTTCGGACATCCGGCGGGCCAATGATTCCCGCGCATTGCGCAGAGCTCCGGCCACCAGCTCATGCTTTTCTCCACGCTGAGGCACAAGGATCTCCACCTTGCGCCCGGCCTTCTCGGTCAACGCCTCCTGCATCAGGTCGGCATTCTCGATGGCATCCGACAGGATCAGTTGACGGGGCGGTTCCTTGTTGTCGTAGAATTGGCCTAGGAACGCCTCCATAACCTCAGCCGGGGACACATCCGCCCCAACCCGAGGGTAGAAATCTTTGTTCCCCCAGTTCTGGTTGGCGCGGATGAAAAACACCTGTACGCAGGCCTGCCCGCTATCCATATAGAGGCCAATCACATCCGCTTCGGTCACACCGCGCGGGTTGATCCCCTGGCTCGTCTGCACCTGCGTCAACGCCCGGATCCGGTCGCGCAGACCGGCGGCGCGTTCAAACTCCATCGCCTCGGAGGCGGACATCATCTGCGCGGCCAACTCTTCCTGCACCTTGGTGGAGCGGCCCGACAGGAAGCGCTCGGCATCCTTGACGCTTTCGCGGTAGTCATGTTCCGAGATCAGCCCCACACAGGGCCCCGAGCACCGCTTGATTTGATAGAGCAGACACGGCCGCGTGCGGCTGTCGAACATCGAATCCGAACAGTTGCGCAGCAGGAATGCCTTTTGCAGCTGGTTCAATGTCCGGTTCACCGCGCCTGCACTGGCGAATGGTCCGAAATAAGCGCCCTTTTCCTTTTTGGCCCCTCGATGTTTCTTGATCTGTGGAAAAGCATGATCCTTGGCAACCAGAATATTCGGGAAGCTTTTGTCGTCCCGCAGCAGCACGTTGTACTTGGGCTTGAGCTGCTTGATCAGGTTCTGTTCCAGCAGCAGCGCCTCGGTTTCGGTCCGCGTGGTCAGGAACATCATCGAGGCGGTGGATGCGATCATCTTTTCGATCCGCCCGGAATGACCCGGTCGGGTGTAGTTCGACACCCGCGCCTTCAGGTTGCGCGCCTTGCCCACGTATAAGACCCGGCTGTCGGCATCCAACATCCGATAGACACCAGGTGAGCTGTCCAGCGTCTTTACGTATCGCTGAATGCAGGCATAACCGGTGGGCTGAGGTTTGGGGTCCGAGTCGCTACTGGTGGTCATGGTTCCGAGATATGATTCTCTGAGTATGGCTGCAATCTTGGGCGATAGAGATCAAGAGAAAACAAATCCACGACTTCTGTGGATAACTGTGCAGATAACTTTCCCGAGTCTGCGAAATCCCCTTGATTCTTTGCCTGTTTCTCGAGCTGCACAAAAAATAGGCAGCACAATAACTGACTGATTTTTAGTGATATTTTTTGCAATGCGCGACAAGTATATGAAAAACAAGACATTTTTGTAACGCTCAGGTAACGGCAATGAGAGCGGTGCAAAACTTGGGCCGATTATGTCTATTCAATGCCAAGAACATCCGGTGTTTTCCAACCCAGGTGCTGCCCGCCATCCACGCATAGCAACTGCCCGGTGACCGCATGCGCATCCAGAAAATAGCCTAACGCCGCCGTGATATCCGACGGGTTGGCGCCGCGTTCCAGCACCGTGTTTTTGCGCTGTGCCTTGAAGTGCCCATCGCTTTGGCGGTGGCCCTGCAGGGTCGGGCCCGGCCCGATTGCGTTGACCCGGATCGCCGGAGTCAATGCCTGCGCAGTTGTGCGGGTCAGGGCCCACAAACCCATTTTGGCGATGGTGTAAGACACGAATTCGGGTGTCAGCTTGCGCACGCGCATATCCACCATGTTGACAATCAGCCCGGTTGCCACCGGCTCGCCCGAGTCATCTGCGATGGGTTCCAGCCCTTGTTCCGCCATGGCCTGCGTCAGGACAAACGGGGCTCGCAGGTTGCTGTCGAGATGGCGGTCCCAGCTTTGGCGGGTGGCGGTGTGAATATTGTCGTACTCGAAGATCGAGGCGTTGTTGACCAGACAGGTGATCGGCCCGCCCAGCGCCTCAGCCGCCCGCGGCAACAGCGTGCTGACCTGTGCCTCATCCAGCAGATCGGCTTGCAGGGCAACGGACGCCCTGCCCAGCGCCTTGATCTCGGCCACGGTATCATGCGCAGGCTGAGCGGAACTGGCATAGTGGACCGCAACGTCAATGCCTCGCCCCGCCAGATAGAGCGCCATGGCGCGTCCGAGGCGTTTTCCGGCGCCGGTCACCAATGCTCGGGTCATGGGCCCTCTCCTCTGGTCACATCATGCCAACAGGCTGACCACATAGATCACATAAAGCAATGTCAGGATCAGGCCCCAGGCCCGCGTGATATCCTGTTTGAAAAACACAAACGGCATCAGCAGCAGCGACGCACCCAGCATCACCCACAGATCGAAGTGCAGGAATTCAGGGTCCACCGGAATGCGTCCGAACCATGTTGCAATACCGATGATCGCCAGCAGATTGAACATATTCGACCCGATGACATTGCCCATTGCCACATCCGCCTGTCGGCGTAGCGCTGCCATCACCGTGGTCGCCAGTTCAGGCAGCGACGTGCCCACGGCGATCAAAGTCAGGCCGATCACGGTTTCACTGACGCCGTAATCCCGCGCGATGATCGTTGCGTTGTCCACCAAAAGATGCGCGCCCATGGGCAAGCCGATCAGGCCAAGGATCAGATAGACCGACACCTTCCAATACGGCATGTCCGGGTCTGCCTCTTCCAGGCCCTCAAATGCGTCCTCATCCGCACAGGCCGCGCCGCAGGCGCTGCGATGTGCGCGGGCTTCGCGGAACGCATTTGTCAGGATCAATGCCAGACCGGCCAGCAGGATCGCCCCGCTGAACAGGTTGAACACCCCGCAAAACGCCAGCCCGATGAACAGGACCGAGGCCAGCAGCATAAAGATATAGTTCTTACGGCTGTTACATTCGCTGGTATGCAGCGTGGCCAGCAGCGCCGGCAGGCCCAGAACCAGCAGGATATTGGCCGTATTCGAACCGACGACATTGCCCAAAGCGATGCCAGGCGCGTTTTCCTGAATCGCGCTGATTGCAATCAACAACTCCGGCGCAGACGTGCCGAAAGCCACGATAGTCAGGCTGACAATCAGCGCCGGCACTCCCAGACGCAGGCTGAGGTTCACGGCACCCCGCACCAGGGCATCCCCGGCCAGAAGCAAAATCAGCAGACCAAGGCCGGAATACAGCCACGCCGTCATCTGCGGCCTCCCTTTTCACAGGGGCACGGGCCCTTGCCGATCCGGAATCGCCCGCAACGCGGACATTTCGCGGAACTCAGGCGCTTTTGCCCCGGAAAGCGCAGCTTGCCGAACATCGCCAATACGCCCATGGCAATCAGGAACAGGGTGACCGCTTTGATGATCACGTTACAACCCGAAACGCGCAAAGGCCGCGCGCTCCTCCAGCCCTGCGATGGCATCCTGTGCAATCGTCACCCCGATGCGCGACCAGATCGGCCTGCGCAATCCGTAGCGGCGAAACCTGACCTTGTCGCCAAACCGTTCCTGCATCTTGGGTTTCAGATGCGCGATGCCATCGATCAGACCCAGTTCCTGCGCGCGGCGGGCCAGCCAGACCTCGCCATTGAAGAGATCGGCATTGGCCTCCAGCTTTCCGCCCCGACGCGCCCGGACATGCGCGATAAAGTTTTCGTGGATATCCTCAAGCAAGACCTTGAGCCGCGCCACGTCTTCTTTCTTTTCCGGCGCAAAGGGATCAAGCATGGATTTCGACTGCCCTGCCGTATGCACGCGGCGTTCGAACCCTTGCCGCGCCAGAAAGACATGCGCGCCAAAGCCTGACGAAATCACACCGATCGAGCCCAAAACCGAACTGTCATCGGCCCAGATCTCATCCGCCGCAGCCGCCAGCCAATACCCGCCCGAGGCGGCCACGTCTTCGACAAAGGCATAAACCGGCACATCAAGCTCATCTGCCAGCCGCCGGATGTGCGCCCCGATCAATGAGCTTTGGACGGGTGAACCACCGGGCGAATTGACCTCGAGCGCGACGGCCGCAGGCTTGCCCTTGCGAAACGCCTTCTCCAGCACAGGTGCCAGAGTTGTGGCATTCATCGATGCACGCCCGGCCATCCCGATGGCACCGGACAGGCGGACCACGGCCACGAGGGGCTGCTTTTTCAGGAACGGCAGGCTTGGTTTCATGGATGCCGATGTAGAGCGCGCCAGAGCCGTTAACAAGGGACCGGTGGGACCATAAACGCGACGTGAACCAAATTCCCACACTCGATGGGCAAAAATGCAACGCCCTAGCTACGGATGCGCCAGCCGGTTCTGAAGATCCATCCGATCACGGCAAGGCATAGCCCGGTAAAGGCGATGATGGCCAGCAGGCTCCAGAAAATCGGAACATCGGCGATGCCGTAGAATGACCAGCGGAAGCCTGAAATCAGATAAACGACCGGATTGAACAGGGTGATCGTCTGCCACAATGGCGGCAGCATCGAGATGGAATAGAACGTACCGCCCAGAAAGATAAGCGGCGTGACCACGAGCTGAGGGATCAGCGACATCTGCTCGAAATTGCTGGCCCAGATGCCGACAATGAAACCCAACAGGGAAAAGCTCAGGCAAGACAAAATCAGAAACGCCGCCATAGCGAACGGGTGTTCTATGCGTATATCGACAAAGAAGGTCGCTGTGCCCAGTATGACCAGCCCGACAAACAACGCCTTGGTCGCCGCCGCGCCGACATAGCCGATGACAATTTCGATGAAATTGATCGGGGCAGACAGCAATTCGTAGATTGTGCCCAGAAACTTGGGGAAATAGATGCCGAATGAGGCGTTCGAGATCGACAGCATCACCACCGACAACATGATCAGCCCCGGTACGATGAACGCGCCATAAGACACGCCTTCAACCTCTTGGATGCGGCTGCCGATCGCAGTGCCAAAGACGACGAAATACAAAGATGTCGACAGAACCGGTGAAAGAAAACTCTGCGCCAGAGTGCGAAAAAACCGGGCCATTTCAAACCGGTAGATGGCAGCAATCGCGGCCCAATTCATGCAGGATCTCCCGACACCAGATTGACGAAAATCTCTTCCAGGCTCGATTGCCGTGTCTGCACGTCACGCAGCACCAAGCCGGTCTGCGCCACATCGTTCAACAATGTGGTGATCCCGGTGCGTTCGGCGTGGGTATCATAGGTATAGATCAACGCGTCACCCGGCCCGTTCAGTGTCAACTGATGAACTGACAGGCTGTCGGGTATGGCCGAGATTGGCTCGGTCAGCATCACCTCAATCTGCTTCTTGCCCATCTGCGCCATCAGCGTGTCCTTTTCCTGCACCAGCAGCAACTCACCTTTGTCGATTACGCCCACCCGGTCAGCAATGGCCTCAGCCTCTTCGATATAATGGGTGGTCAGGATGATGGTGACGCCAGACCGCTTCAGCTCGGCCACGATCTCCCACATGTCCTTGCGCAATTCGACATCGACGCCGGCGGTGGGTTCGTCCAGAAACAGGATGCGCGGCTCATGCGCAAGCGCCTTGGCGATCAGCACGCGGCGCTTCATGCCGCCGGACAGTTCCTTGATCGCATTCCGACGTTTGTCCCACAGCGACAGCTTGCGTAAGATCTCCTCGATCCGCGCATTGTCACGGCCATGGCCGAACAGGCCGCGCGAAAACTGGACCGTGTTCCAGACCTTCTCGAACGGTTCCAGCGCAATTTCCTGCGGCACCAGCCCGATCATCTTGCGGGCGGCGCGATACTCGGTCTGGATATCATGCCCGCCAACGGTCACCGATCCAGATGTTGGAGTTGTAATGCCGCAAACCGTCGAGATCAGAGTGGTCTTGCCTGCACCATTCGGCCCCAGCAGCGCCAGAATTTCACCTTCTTCGATGTCCAGAGTCACGCCCTTCAGCGCCTCGAACCCATCGGCATAGGATTTGCGCAAATCCCTGATGGACAAAATTGTCGTCATGCATCCCCTCGTTCTGGCCTGCAGACTATCGTTCAAAAACGTCGCGGAACAGTTCCAATGCGCACAGAGACCTGCGCGCCGGTGCAGGGGTTATTCGCGTCCGGTCAAACGCCCCAGCCAGCCGGTCTTGCCGCTGTCCTCAACCGCTTCTTCCTGCGGTGGCGGGCCTTCGAAATGCTCTTGCAGTTTGGCAAAGAACTGATCTGCCATCTTCTTGGCAAATCCATCGATCAGGCGGCTACCCAATTGCGCCAGCTTGCCACCAACCTTGGCATCCACCTCATAGCTCAGCTCGGTACCACCCGAGCCACTGGCCTTGAACGTCACATCGGCGCTGCCTTTGGCAAAGCCCGCAGCACCACCCTTACCCTCGCCGACAATGGTCAAACGCTCAGCCTCGACCATATCGGACATGGTGACAGTGCCTTTGAATGTCGCCTTCACCGGGCCAACCTTCTGGACTACGGTTGCGTGATACCCTTCCGCAGGATCACCAGTGATCTCCTGCGCGCCACCGATGCAGGCCTTCAGAACTTCGGGATCCAAAAGGGCGGCATAGACCGCGGCGGGAGGTGCTTGAATTTCGCGTGTATCGCTTAACTTCATCCGACAAACCTCTTTGCGTTCCTGTGGCAGACCCGCAAAGACCTAGCCCTGAAACAGGACGGCAGGCAACCCATTGAGTCAACCCTCGCCACAAGGATCACGATTCTCTGCTTGCATTCTCAAGCCCCGGGCGAAACCCTGCGCCGCAGGAGGGACCATGCTGAACGGTATCCGCATCATCGAAATCGAAGGGCTCGGCCCGGGGCCGTTCGCAGCCATGCTGCTGGCGGATCTGGGCGCGGACGTCATTACCATCCACCGCAAAGGCGCGCCTGTCACGCCGGGAATGCCTGAACGCTCCCTTCTGGATCGCGGCAAACGTTCAATCGCATTGGACTTGAAGGATCCACATGATCTGAGTGTGGCCCAGCGCCTGATCACCACCGCCGACGCGTTGATCGAAGGGTTTCGCCCTGGCGTGATGGAGAAACTGGGACTGGGACCCGAGCCCTGTCATCGGCTCAACCCAAAGCTTGTCTTTGGCCGAATGACGGGTTGGGGCCAGCAGAGCCCGCTATCCGGCACTGCGGGCCACGACCTGAACTACATCGCCCTGTCCGGGGCGCTCTGGTATGCCTCCAACCCTGACACGCCTCCACTAACTCCGGCCACGCTGGTTGGTGATATCGGGGGTGGTGCGATGTATCTGGTGACGGGGATTCTGGCCGGGATTCTGAATGCGCGGACCACCGGACAGGGCACAGTGGTTGATGCCGCGATCTATGACGGCTCCGCCCACATGATGAACCTGCTCATGAGCCTGCGCCAGACCGGCAACCTGTCGGACAGCCGAGGCCAGAGCCTGCTGGACGGCCCGCACTGGAGCCGAACCTATACCTGCGCGGACGGTGGATTTATCTCGGTGCAATGCCTGGAGCCAAAGTTCTATGCCTGCTTTCTGAATCTCCTTGATCTCAGCGATGATCCGGAATTCGCCCAACAGTATGACCGCACGGCGTGGCCCCATCTCACAGACCGGCTTGCCCAAATCTTCGGCACTCAACCACGGGATCACTGGGCCGCGCTGTTTTACGGCACCGACGCCTGCGTCGCGCCGGTCCTGAGCCCGCAAGAGGCACTGGACCACCCCATGAATACCACGCGCCGGACATGGCTGGACCACGATGAGCTACGGCAAGCCGCCGCCGCGCCAAGGTTCTCAACTCACGTCTGGCAGCCCAAACCCAGCCCCAAACGCGGAGAGCACACTGAGGATATCCTGAGCGAACTCCCGCCCGCTTCATCTGGCTAAAAATACCTCGGGGGTGAATTGGCCGCAGGCCAAGAGGGGGCTGGCCCCCTCATCCAATTACCGCCCGCGCACCGTATCGATCATCAGCTGAACATTCTCCGGATCCGCATCTGGTGTGATCCCATGCCCCAGATTGAAGATATGCGGCCCCTTCGAGAATGCCTCAACGATCCGGTGGGTTTCATCCACCAGAGCCTGTCCACCCGTCACCATATGGGACGAGGCCAGATTCCCCTGCACACAGCCATCCACCTGTACATTCTCTGCCGCCCAGTCGGGCGAGACGGAGTTGTCCAGCGCGACACAATCCACTCCGGTTGCCTTGGCAAAGCCGACATAGCCTTCGCCCGCCTCACGTGGGAATCCGATGACAGGGATGCCCGGATGGCGCGCCTTGATGGCTTCTGTGATAACCCGGCAGGGCTCGACGGCGTATTTGCGGAACGCGTCTCCCTTCAGGGACCCGGCCCAGCTGTCGAATATTTTGACCACCTCGGCCCCGGCCTCGATCTGGGCCGACAGGTATTCGATTGTCGCGGCGGTGATCCGATCCAGCAGCGCTTCAAACAGCGCGGTGTTTTCCTCACGCAAGGCATGCGCAGGCCCCTGATCCGGTGTACCGCGCCCGGCGATCATGTAGGTCGCCACAGTCCAGGGTGCGCCCGCGAATCCGATCAGGGTGGTCTCGGACGGCAGTTCCCGCGACAGAATGCGCACCGTCTCATAGACCGGTGAAAGGGTCTCGTGAATATCTTCGACCGGTTTCAGTGCATCGAATTCCGATTGCTGCGTGATCGTTGACAACCGGGGCCCCTCTCCGGTGACAAACCACAGATCCGCACCCAGCGCCTGCGGTACCAGCAGGATATCGGCAAACAGGATTGCCGCATCGAACCCATAGCGGCGGATCGGCTGCAAGGTGACCTCGGCCGCCAGATCGGGCGTATAGCACAAAGACAGGAAATCCCCGGCCTGCGCACGGGTCGCGCGGTATTCCGGCAGATATCGCCCGGCTTGCCGCATCATCCAGATCGGCGGAACGTCCTGAACCTCTCCCGCCAGCGCCCGCAGCAATGTCTTTGTTTCGGCCATACCTGCCCCCAATCTTCCAGTCTGGCGCAACGGGTCTGCCTTCGGCGGCAATTTGTCAAGCTCTGCCCCCATTGTCAGGGCAATGTGACGCGACTAAAGCTGTGCGCATGAAGCTCACATTGCCCACCCCCGCATCACCTCTGAGAATCGGCACCCGTGGATCGCCGCTGGCGCTGGCACAGGCTCATGAAACCCGGCAGAGGCTGAGCACCGCCTTCGATCTGCCCGAGGACGCCTTTGAGATCGTGGTGATCAAGACCACCGGCGACAACCGCGCCATGATCGACGCGGACCGGCCGCTGAAAGAGATCGGCAACAAGGGCCTGTTCACCAAAGAAATCGAAGAGGCGATGTTGAAGGGCGAGATCGACATCGCTGTGCATTCGACCAAGGACATGCCGGTCGAACAGCCCGAGGGGTTGGTGCTGGACACCTTCCTGCCGCGCGAGGATGTGCGTGATGCCTTTATCTCTCCCACACTCCGTTCGATCCATGACCTGCCACAAGGTGCCGTAGTTGGCACCTCATCGCTGCGCCGTCGGGCACAGTTGCTGAATCGGCGCCCCGATCTGAACGTGGTCGAGTTTCGCGGCAATGTGCAGACCCGGCTGAAGAAGCTGGCCGATGGCGTGGCCGACTGCACCTTTCTGGCCATGGCAGGGCTGCGCCGGTTGCAGATGGACGAGGTTCCCGCCACCGCAATTGCACCCGAGGACATGCTGCCCGCGATCGCGCAAGGCACTATCGGGATCGAGCGGCGCAGCGAGGACAGCCGCGCCGCCGAGATGCTGTCGGCCATTCATGATCTCGAAACCAGCCAGCGCCTTGCTGCCGAACGCAGCCTGCTGGCCGGGCTCGATGGATCGTGCGAAACACCAATTGCGGGGCTGGCGGAAATTCGGGACGGGGACTTGCATCTGCGCGGCGAGGTGCTGCGCCCGGACGGGTCCGAGGCGATCAGTGAAGAGGTGACGGGATCCGCAGAAGACGGGTTCGAGTTGGGCCGTTCAATGGCCGAATCCCTGCTAAAGCAGGCAGGCCCCGGATTCTTTGACTGGCGCTAGGTGTTCAGCGCCTGCATCCGGTGGATCGGGTCCACGATGAATCTGTCTGGTTCTGAAGTCCAGAGTCTGCAGATGCATTCGCAGAGCGCGAGGCCGCTGAGAGTCTTCAGGCGGCGCGCGTCCTTGATGGGCTGATTCATGCGTTCGACCTGGCCATTGGTCCACGGGTGGTTCGGCTTTGTCGGACAAAGTTCAATCCCGTTGGCTTTGCAGATCATGTCAAACCGTATTGGCCGGGAATAGATGGTGTTCCGGTTCTTCGGCTGTTCCGTGAACGGAATGCCGTTGTCAGTCAGAATGGTGTGGATACGATACTAGATCATCAAGGACTATGCCCCTGAGCATGGCCGCCGACACCGAGAGATATTCGTGCCTAATCACCGGCGACCTGCCGTTCGACGAGTGGACGGAAACATTCGGATCAGAGCGCCTGACCGGTACCTTGCACGACAGGTTGACCCATCATGCAAGTCTCCTTGAGATGAACGCTGAAAGCTACCACCTGGCGCAAAGCAGGGCAAAACAGCTCAGAGAGAAATCCTGGAGCCATGCCAGATTTGGTCCTGACGGACCAAGGCGCCACTCAAACCTGAATTGGCCGGTTTTTACGCCGCATGCAGCAGGATCATCCCACCGCCACTTTGGAAGACTCTCCCACCGCCGCACTCGCTGGCATGTATTTTGAGAATACCGCTTCGAAGGAGCCGAAATCCGCATTGCGACAGCATTTGCGGCTTCAAGTGCTGGGGAACCGGACTGGACGGGAGCCAGTCTTGCCCATCTCCCGCCAGTATCCGCAATCTGCCGCATCTCTTAGTTCAGGCGATGGCCGGAGTCCGGTGCAAAATAGGAGACCTTTCCAAGATCAAATGCTAGCCGTTGCATTTGACCAGGTGTCGCAGAAGTTTCCGCATGAAGGCGCGCAGTGACTTGCTTGCCGCCCATCTGCATCACGACAAAAGTGTCGGCGCCTGCGGGCTCGACGATGTCGACCATGCATTCGGCGAATTGTGCGTCCTGACTTGCACGAAATTCTGGCTCGGCGATGTCTTCCGGGCGAACACCGATGATCACATCTTCAGGCAAATCGCGGTTCTTGGCATCGGTCAGTACGATTGGGGCTCCGTCTTTTCGGGCGATCTCGATCTTTGTGCCTTCGCCATTTTTCATAGCCTTTGCCGGGATCAGGTTCATCGCAGGATTGCCCATGAAGTCCGCCACGAAGAGATTGGCAGGCCGATTGTAGATTTCGGCAGGGCTGCCCACTTGCTGGATGACGCCGCCTTTCATGACAACGATCTTGGTGGCAAGTGTCATCGCCTCAATCTGATCGTGGGTGACATAGACCATCGAGGCGCCCAGCTTCTGATGTAGCTCTTTGATCTCGGTCCGCATTTCCACGCGGAGTTTGGCGTCCAGGTTGGACAGAGGCTCATCAAAAAGGAAGAGTTTCGGATCGCGGACCAGGGCCCGACCCATGGCGACTCGTTGGCGTTGGCCGCCGGAAAGCTGGCCGGGGCGACGCGACAGCAATTGTTCGATCTGCAATTGTCTCGCGACTTCCTTCAGCTTTTGCTCCTGCGTGGCTTGATCCACGCCCCGTACCTTCATGCCGAAGGTGATGTTCTTGGCAACGGTCATCGTCGGGTAGAGTGCATAGGACTGGAACACCATCGCGATATCGCGATCCTTCGGGCTGACATCGGTCATATTCTGACCGCCGATTTGCAGTGTTCCTCCGGATATGGGTTCCAGCCCGGCAATGCAGTTCAGCAACGTCGACTTGCCGCACCCCGACGGCCCGACCAGCACAAGGAAATCGCCGGGATCGATGGAGACGTTGATATCCTTCAGGATCTCAACCGGTCCGTAGTTCTTGTAGAGGTTCTTGATTTCAAGGATGGGAGCCATTGGATTATCCTTTCACGGAACCGGCGGTTAGGCCGCGGATGAAGTATTTGCCGGCGACGACATAGACGAGAAGCGTGGGAAGGGCCGCGATGATCGCTGTGGCCATGTCCACGTTGTATTCCTTAACGCCGGTTGTTGAGTTGACGATGTTATTGAGCGCAACCGTAATCGGTTGGGTGCCGGCCTGGCTGAACGAGACCCCGAACAGAAAGTCGTTCCAGATCTGGGTGAATTGCCAGATCACGGTGACGACGATGATCGGCAGGCTGAGTGGCAGAAAGATCGACCAGAAGATGCGGAAGAACCCTGCGCCGTCAACCTTGGCCGCTTTGGTGAGTTCCGACGGGATCGACACGTAATAGTTCCTGAAGAACAGCGTCGTAAACCCAAGACCATAGATGACATGGACGAAGATGAGCCCGGGGATGGTGCCTGCAATACCCATGATCCCCAAAAGCCGCGCCATCGGCAATAGCACCACCTGGAACGGGATGAAGCATCCAAACAACATTGCGGCAAAGAACAGGTTCGAGCCGCGAAAGCGCCACTGGGCGACGACGTAACCGTTCAAGGCTCCGACCAGGGTCGAAATCAGAACCGCCGGCACGGCGATCAGCACCGAATTCCAGAAGTACGGCCGGACGCCCTCGCACTGGATACCGGTGCAGGCTGTGGACCATGCGGTTGTCCAAGCTTCGAAGGTCACGACGCGCGGTAGCGAGATCAGATCACCTGTCCGGATCTCTTCCAGGCTTTTCAGCGAGGTGGTGACCATCACGAAGAGCGGCATCAGGTAGTAGAGAGCGAACAGGCCCAGGATGATGTATAGAAGCCAGCGCAGCGCGATCTTACCCAAACGGCTTTGACTGCGAGCGGGGTGTATGGTGACGTCAGTCATTTTTGGCTCTCAGTTCGGAATAGAGGTAGGGAACGACGATCGCAAAGACGACAGCCATCATGATCATCGCAGAGCTTGCCGCTTGCCCGATGTCGCCGCGGGAAAAGGCCATGGCGTACATGTAGGTGGCTGGCAAATCCGAGGCGAAGCCCGGGCCTCCGCCGGTCAGTGCGATGACCAGATCGAAGCTCTTGATTGCCAGGTGCGACAGCACGATGAATGCTGAAAGAAAAATCGGTGCCATAGAGGGGATGATAATCGCCGTATAGACTCGCCATGTCGGAATACCGTCAACCTGCGCGGCCCGGATGATTTCGGTATCGACCGAGCGTAGACCGGCGAGGAACAATGCCATCACAAAGCCCGAGCTTTGCCAGATGGCCGCGATGACGATCGTGTAGATTGCCATATCCGGATTGACGAGCCAGTCGAAGGTGAAATTCTCGAACCCCCAGCCCCTGACCGTTGCCTCGACACCCAATCCGGGGTTGAGGATCCATTTCCAGGCCGTTCCGGTGACAATCATGGAAAGCGCCATGGGGTAGAGATAGATGGTGCGGATAGCGCCTTCGGTTCGGATGTTCTGATCGAGCAGGATCGCAAGGAGCAGCCCCAAAACCATGGAGATGACGATGAACAGCGCGCCGAATATGAAGAGGTTGTTCATCGCGACGTCCCAGCGGGGTGCGGCGAACAGGCGGTCATACTGGATAAACCCGTGGATTTCGTATTTCGGTAGCAGCTTTGAGCGAGTCAGCGATACCCATGCCGTCCAAGCAATGAAGCCGTAAACAAAGACGAGAACCGCGATGAAAGAAGGTGCAAGCACGACCTTCGGCAGGTGATCTTCGAGCCATTTCGACATGAGATGCTCCACAGCAGCTGCCCGCGCCATGTAGCGAGGCGCAGACAGCAGGTTGGTCGAGGTTTAGAGGCTGTTTGCGATGGCAGTTGCCAACTGCTTGACAGCTTCTTCCGACGACATGTCAGAGTTGAAATGCGAGGTCACAACGTCGGTGATAGCACCCGACTGAGCACCGCGCAGAGCCATGCCATGGGCATAGCTGGGCAGCAACGAACCGCCTTCTGAGCTTGCCGTCATATCCTTTGCCGAAAGATGCGCGCAGCTGTCGAACTCGTCCAGGGCCACGTCAACGCGCGCCGGAATCGAACCCTTGTTCAGGTTGAACACTTTCTGGAAGCTTGGACCCACGATCAGTTTGGCCAGAAGGGCCTGACCGGCTTGGTTGTCTTCGCCTTCAACGTCGAACATGGCAAAGCTGTCTACGTTGTAAAGGAAGCCCTCACCCGGAACAGACGCACAAAGGAAATCCTCGCCAGGTGCCTTGCCTGCAGCCAGGAATTCACCCTTGGCCCAGTCGCCCATGATCTGGAAGGCGGCCTCGCCATTCATGACCATCGCAGTGGCGAGGTTCCAGTCGCGACCGGGGAAGTTCGGATCGACATAGCCGCGGAGAGTGCGCATCTGGTCGAAGACCGCGATCATCTCGTCCGAGGTCAAGGTCGCCTCGTCCAGCTCGACAAAGGCTTTGCGGAAGCCATCGGGCCCAAGGATGCCGAGCGCAACGGCTTCGAACACGGTCGCGTCCTGCCAGGCCTGTCCGCCATGGGCCAGAGGAATGATCCCGGCGGCCTGCAGCTTTTCAGCGGCGGCGTTGAATTCATCCCAGGTTGTCGGCATTGCGATGCCGTTGGCTTCGAGAACATCCGCGTTGGCCCAAATCCAGTCGACACGGTGGACATTCACCGGTGCGGCGCACCATGTGCCTTCGCACATCATGTGACCTGCGATCGATGCCGGAAGCACATCTGCCCAGCCTTCTGCCTCGGCAACGGCTGAAATGTCGGCCAGAACGCCTTCTTCGTACCATTCCTGGATTGCAGGACCTTTCAACTGAACGGCCGTCGGCGCATTGCCGGCCAGGACACGAGCACGAAGCGCGCTCATCGCGGCATCACCGCCACCACCCGCGACGGGCATATCAGTCCAGGTACCACCGTTGTCTGCAAATTCCTGTTGCAATACGGCAACCGATTTCGCTTCGCCGCCGGATGTCCACCAGTGAAGGACTTCGGCTTGAGGTTCGGCCACAACGGCATTGGCCGACATAAGGGCAGCTGCGGATACAGCCCCGAATACAACATTTTTCATTTTGGGTTCCTCCCGTAAAGACTTCTGAAAAGGCCGCTCGGCCGTTTCGGATGACGTGGCGCAATTTTGGACTGACGGTTGGGTGCCATGCAATTGGCGCAAGCCGGGTATTCCACGCGCTTGTGCAGAAAATTACCCGATTTGTTACCGGCTGTTACTTGCGCGTTGATTCTGTTGCACAGTGTTACATAGGGACAGGCAAAGCACTGCGCGAAAGGAGGTTCGGGTGAATATACCAAGATTGCTTGTTGTCGATGACGACGCCGAACTTCGACAGATGCTGACGCAGTTTCTGCAACAAAACGGCTGTATCGCACTGCCTGCGACCAACGAGGCCGACATTCAGAAGCATCTGGCGGCGGGCCGGATCGATCTGATCCTGCTTGATGTCATGCTGGGTGATGAAAATGGAGTCGAAATCTGTGCCCGCCTGCGAGAAGAACAATCGGTGCCGATCATCATGGTCTCGGCATTATCCGCCGATAGCGACCGAATGGCTGGCTATGCGGTTGGCGCCGATGACTACATTGTAAAACCCTTCAACACCGAATTGCTGCTGGCGCGGATTCGTGCGGTGCTGGCGCGTGCCCGCCGCACTTCGTCCCTGGCACACCGTCGCCAGAAGGCGATCTACCAGTTCGCTGGCTGGGCCTACGATTCAAAACGAAACGAGGTCGTGTCGCCCGAAGGATATCAGGTTTCGCTTTCCCAGCGGGAAACCATGCTATTGCAAGCGTTTCTGGCCAATGCCCGCATCCCTTTGACGCGACAGGAGATTGCGGTCGCGTTGGATGTAACCGGGGAGGGAGATAAGACTTCGGATGCCGAAGGCCGCGCCATCGACGTTCTTGTCGGACGGCTACGTGCCAAGATCGAAAACGACCCCAAAAAACCCGATATGTTGCGTACCGAGCGTGGCGTTGGCTATGTGTTTGCGGTCGATGTGGTCGCAGAGGACGATTGATGCACAAGTTGCGCAGCCTGAGGGTTGGCGGGGTCATCCTGGTCATCACTGCATTCATGCTTGGACTGATCGCATCCGGGATCTGGTTCCAGTCTGACGCACGCTGGACGTCCCATCTCGATCGCGCAAAGTACACCGGCGCAATTCTTTACGACAGCTTTCGAACGGGTAGCGAGCCACCAGATGGGGTGACCATCGCCCAAGTATCCGAAGCGGATCAGAACCTTGCAAAACAAGGTCAGTTCGAATTCATGTCAGGTGCTCCACGTCCCTCGTTTTTGACCAATCTGTCTATCCGGCCGAGCCATTCGATCGAAAGCGCATCGGCACCGATGGCGCTCGCCATACTTTCTCCCGATCTGAGCTACCCCTTGGCCGGCGTATCCTCTGGTCCCGACCAAACGCCCCGCGAAACTCTGGGCGCGCTTACAAAACTGCTTGCGTCCTATTGCAGCGAGCCGGCGGTCTTTGCCAAACCCGGAGACAATCCCTGGATTAGAATTGATGGATCTGCAGTGTGGGGTTGCTCTGCAGCACCATCAGATATCAGGCTTCTGGCTGTCGGCCTCGCTTTGGTGTCGATCGGAATGCTGATCACGATTGTCATGAACAGCTCAGCTCAGTTTTTGGGGTTTGCCCAAACGTTACGAGATCGAAACCGCATTGGTGGTCCGACTTCCTACGAAACCGAAGGCCTTCAGGAATTGCGGGATATCGTTTCCGCGGTAAACAGCTATCTGGCCGCCGAGCGCGAGAAGCTTGCCGAGCGGGTCGCCGTACTATCAGGCGTTAGCCACGATCTGGGAACCCCGGCCACACGCCTGAAACTGCGTACGGCTTTGATCCCGGACGAAGAACTTCGTACGAAACTGGATATCGACATCGATGCAATGACCGGCATCATCGAAAGCGTGCTTACCTATACCCGGGCAGAGCTGGATGCCGAGGCGCCGCGGCGCATTTCGCTGACATCCCTCATTGAATCGATTGTGGCGGACTATCAGGATGTTGGGAGCCCGGTAGAGTTTCTTGCTGCCGAAAAGGTTTCCGTGCAAGGCGGGCAATCTCTGTTCATGTCGCGCCGAGGCACAGGTTCGCTTCCACTCGATGACAAGGTGATCGTCATGGCGCGGCCGGTGGCACTTGGCCGCGCGGTTTCAAATCTGATCGACAATGCGCTCAAATACGGACGCCGCGCTAAGATCGGGCTGGAAAAAGATGCCGACAGCGCGGTCATCACCGTGGAAGATGAAGGCGCAAATATCACCATCCAGGATATCGAAGAACTGATGGCCCCCTTCAAGCGCGGCAGCAATACCAAAATGATCAGCGGCCATGGGCTGGGCCTGACCATCGTATCGACTATCGCGAACTTGCACGGCGGTGTCCTGACATTCGAGCCCGGTACCAACGGGCTGCTGGCCAAAATCACAATACAACGGCAGTAGCGACAGCCGGAATCACTGTTTTTCAACGAGCGTCCGTGAAGGCTCGGATTTGGGTTGATCGTACCCAACTCCAATCAGATGTCGCGCTGAATATGACCTGATTGAATACTCCCCCGCCGATTGACTGCCTGATCCCAGGCCCTTGCGGGGCGGTCTGAAAAACCTGTTCCTTCTTTGCAAGTCTTGCTTGCAGCGTAGGGGTGGGTTGAGGTCAGACGGGATCAACGCCCTTGAAGCACCAAGTTGGTGAAACATATTGCGCGGTCACAAATGCATCGCGGCCAACGCAAAGGTTTTCTGCAAAAGCGACCGCGGCATGAGAAAAGGTGGGTTTACGGAAATGGAGCAAGTTGACCTCATGCTCCCAATCAATCCAGCCCCTCTCAAGGGGATATACGGATCGGTGAAGCGGTCGGCTGAGCTTGCGCTATCTAATTCCGATCCCGCTGCGTATTGGGGGTTCCCCGAAGTTGGCAAACTTAATCTGGTGGACACATTCCGGACATCTCCTGCGGATACCAAGCGAGTGCGACGCGCCAAGAAGATGTCTGACGATTTCTTGAGGGGGTACGAGTCTGGCGCGTCGTACCTTGCAACCCTGCAGCCCGCGTTGACCTCTGTCCCGTTGATCTGACTGGCCGAGCACGCATGAACTTGCCTGATGCACCCGAACCGCAATAGATCGAAACTCTGAAACTCATGCCCCTTTGAAAGCCTTCAGAACCCGGCGCGTCGCGTCGACGACCGGTTCATGTGTGTCTTTCAGGATCAAGACCCGGTCGAACCTCTCCGGGTCGGTGTTCACAGCCCTGCGCAATGCTTGCCCAAAGGCCATGCGCAGCTCTGTCCCGATGTTGAATTTGCAGATTTTTGATCCGTGTGCCAATGCGCTGCGCTGTGCGACTGGCACACCGGACCCACCATGGATCACCAAAGGTACCTCGGTCACGGCCTCGATGGCGCGGATGCGGATCTCGTCCAGCCCGCCTTCCTTGTTCTGTTGCAGATGGACGTTGCCGACCGAGATCGCCATTGCGTCCACGCCGGTCTTCCGCGCGAACTGCGCCGCGTCATCCGGGTCGGTGCCATCCGAGCCTTCACCGCCGGAATAGCCGACAAAACCGATCTCGCCTTCGCAAGACACACCGGCGGCGTGGGCCATGTCAGCAATCGCAGCCGTTTCGTCAATGTTCTGCGCCAGGGATTTGCGCGAGCCGTCAAACATGACCGATGTGAAACCGCTGTCGATGGCGATGTGGCACTCTTCATGTGTGTAGCCGTGGTCCAGATGAGCCACAACGGGAACGCTTGCCCCATCGGCCAAATGGCGGAACATCTTGCCCAGAACGGGCAGCGGTGTGTGTTCGCGGCAGGATGGCCCGGCCTGCAGGATGATGGGCACGTCTTCGGCTTCGGCTGCGGCCACATAGGCGTGCATGTCCTCCCAGCCCAGAGTCACCAACCCGGCCACGGCATAACCGTTATGTAGCGCGGGTTGCAGCACGTCGGATAATGTCACGAGGCTCATTTGAACTTGGCCACCATGTCCATGATGCCGGGAATGGTGTGCAATTGGGCGGCATGGGTCGGCTGGAAATACTGCTTCAACGAGCGCTGGCTGAGCCCACCGAGGATGGTGAAATAATACATCTCATACCCCGGCAGCGCAGCGCAGGGGTGATAGCCCTTGTCCAGCAAGATCGTCGAGCCATCCATGATGTGATAAGCCTCGCCCGGCTTGTTGTCTTCGCGCTGCAGCATCTGAACACCCGAACCATAGTTGGGCCGGAAACGGAAATTGTAAGTCTCGTCATGGCGGGTTTCGATCATCTCGCCATCTTCACCGGCGCGGTCGGTGTCATGCTTGTGGCTGGGGAACCCGGACCAGCCACCCTGACCGACGGTGTAAAGTTCGGACACAAGCAGACGGCCCACCTTGTCATGGTGATTTGCACCGAGGATATGCTTGATCTTGCGATGGGTTTTGGTGTCATCCGAGCCGTATTGCACCAGATCCAAATCTGGCACGCGCACGTCGAAGGGCTCTAACACGCGGTCATATTTGGCTCCGGCGATGAATGTCTCGGTTTCGTCCGATGTGCAGGTGAGGCGAACTCTGGCTCCGACAGGAACATAGACACCCTCGGGTTCACCATCCCACACGTCAATGGTGCGGTTGCCCAGACTGGTGAAGACAGCGCCGTCCACATCAACATCCACGGTGCCGGTGGCGGGCACGATGCAGGTCTCATAGCCTGGCACGGCGTATTCGAACACCTCACCCTTTCTCAGTTTGACGATGTTGAAATAGTTTAGTGGCACCAGATCGTGATTGGCACCAACGATGGGTTTGTTCTGGTTGTCATGGGGCGCGATGTGCATCGGCGGCTCCTTTCAGGTATCGGTTGGGCCAGGGTGCTGTGCCAGAAATGTGTCCAGTTCAGCCGTGGTCGGCATGGCCCCGGCGCAACCGGGTTTTGAGACCACGATGGATGCGCAGGCCGAGCCGCGCAACACGGCATCGCGCAAATCGCTGCCCGCTGCAATCGAGGCCAGAAGCCCGGCCAGAAAGCTGTCACCCGCACCATTGGGTTTGACAGCGGTGACCGGGAAGATGCCGGTTCGGATCTCCTGATCGTCAGTCAGTGTGATGGCCCCTTCGTGGCCCATCTTGTAGATCACCGTCTTGCCACTGGACGCCAGTTCGCGCGCCTTGTTCAGGCCCTTTTCGAGACCACCCGCCATAAAGCCGAACTCTTCATCATTGCCGACGATCAGATCGCTTTCATTGCCGGCGCGGGTGAGAACGTCTGAGGCCACTTCCGCATAAGGCCAGCTATAGGGGCGGTAGTCGATGTCGAAGATTATGGGCAGACCGGCGCTGCGGGCGTTTTCGAAGGCGTGAAACGTGGCTGAGCGCGACGGCTCGGAAGCAAAGACGGTTCCCGCGGTGATCAGAGCCGAGAATGCGTCGTAATCCACGGCGTCCATGTCTTCTTTGGTCACCTGAAAATCGGCGGCTCCGTTGCGGTAGATGACGTTCTGGAAGTCCTTGATGCAACTTTCATATAGGGCCAGTGACGTACGCGCCTCGCCCCCTACCGTGCGCACATAACGGGTCTCGACGCCATAATCCCGCAACCGGTTCACACAAAACCGCCCCACCGCATCGTCCGAGACCGAGGTGATCAGAGCGGCCTGACTGCCCAGTTTGACAAGCCCCGCGCAGATATTGGCACTGGAGCCGCCAAGATCGGCATGAAAGGTATTTGCATCCTCGCTTTTGGTGCCGATGGGATCGGCAAACAGGTCCATGCCCGCGCGCCCAAATAC
Source organism: Alphaproteobacteria bacterium (assembly GCA_030426685.1). Taxonomy (GTDB): domain Bacteria; phylum Pseudomonadota; class Alphaproteobacteria; order Rhodobacterales; family Rhodobacteraceae; genus Ruegeria. Next base: position 1,751 of record JAUHYC010000031.1, on the reverse strand, counting down.
GGCAAACCGGTTGCCTTTGATGCCTTCGATCAGAGTCACGCTCGCCCCTCGGTATTGCCTGCCCGTGCGGTGTCTAACACCTCGGGATAGGGATAGTTCAGCCCCAGCAATTGCCGCAGATCGGGGCTCGCCTGATCAAGGAACGCCCGCGGCAAAGCAGCGGGCATATCTTCCATCGGTTTGACCCATTTCGGCAGATACTGAATCAGAATGGCGCTGCGGTCGTGATCTGCGTTATTTGGCATCGCGCAATGCCAGGTCACGCCATAAAACAGGGCGACGTCACCGGGTGCGCCGGTCATCTGCTCACATTTCTCATAGAACTTGTCCTCAGGAGTCGGATAACGCAGCTCCTTTTGCGAACCGGGAACGTAGCCGGTCGCGCCGCTTTCGACGGTGAACGGATCCAGCAGAACAGAGACCTGAGCATTCATCGGGAACGATCCGTTCAGGCCAATGGGATGTGTTTCAGCGCGGTGAAAATCCCAATAGGGATAGTCCACATGCGGCTCCTGTCCCGGACCGCCGGGCAGAATGCGATTGGCAGCGATCGAGCCCATGATGAACTCGGTCCCCAGAAACTTGCGCAGGATGTCCATCAAGACCGGATGACTGGCCATGCGCGAGAACACCTCGCCCTTGGCCAGCAGGTTCCAGACCCGGCGTTGGAGGTTCAGCCTGCCGTCTTCGGCGGCGGCGCCCTGAAAATGGGTCACTTTGTCCGCCGCTTCTTCCGAGTGGGTCATGACAATGGCACGAGCCTGGGCAATCTCTTCGGGCGTAAACAGACCCGAGATACCAACGGCGCCGTCCCCGTGCAGCAGCTCTTCGACGATCGTGGCAGGATCTGCAGTTTCTGCTGTAAAGCGCCTCATCATACCCCCTTACGCTGCTTTTCGCGTGTGGTTTCCCATTCGACATGGGCGTTGCGAACATTTTCATCGGCTGATGTATGTGGCGTGCCGACTTCCCACCAGGCGTGGCCTTCGGTTGTCCAGCCGTCATAGGCGTCGACATCCATGACGATCACATAGGTCTTGTCACTGGCCTTTGCGCGCTTGAATGCTTCGGCCAATTCGGCGGGGTTTGCGACCTTCTCACTTGTCGCACCCATCGCGGCCGCATGAGCCGCGAAATCGACACCTAAGGGTTCGGGGATGGTCGGACAATCAGCCAGAAGGTTGTTGAAACTTTTGTTGCCGGTGTTGTTCTGCAGCTTGTTGATGACGGCAAAGCCACCATTATCCAGCAGCAGAACAATCAGTTTCTTCTGGCTCAAAACAGAGGAGTAGATGTCAGAGTTCAGCATCAGATACGATCCATCGCCACAGAAGGTGATCGTGTCCTTGTCCGGTTCCTGCTCGGACTGGGCGATGCGCGCACCCCAGGCGCCTGCGATCTCGTAACCCATACAAGAGAAGCCGAATTCGACATCCACCGTGCCGATATCCAGGGTGCGCCAGTTGGCGGTGACCTCAGCGGGTAGGCCTCCGGCTGCGGCCACGACACGGTCACGCGTGTCACAGAGATCATTCACAACACCAATGGCCTGCGCGTAGGAGTTCGGGCGGTTTCCGTAAGAGACATTCTCGGCCACATAGGTATCCCACTTGCGCCGCTCATTCTGTGCCAGCGACACCCAGTCGGACGGCGCAGTGTAATCCAGACCCTGTGTGAGAGCCTGCAATGACAGCTTGGCATCTCCAACAACCGGCAGCGACATATGCTTGCCCGCATCATGTCGCGCTGCG
>JAUHYC010000030.1 GCA_030426685.1 Alphaproteobacteria bacterium | reverse complement strand
TGCTGAAAAAGTACGGCGGCCCGATCCGGCAAAGAGAACTCGCGAAGCGCGCTCAAGAGGCAAGAAATCAAATGGAACGAAGCAAGACCGAAACGTGAAAGTTTCAACGGTTGTTTCAAAAGTGGCAGTGAAGGAGAGGAAGGATGACGCAAGTCTTTGATTTTATTGGAGGCGAGTACCGGAATCGAACCGGTGTACACGGATTTGCAATCCGCTGCGTCACCACTCCGCCAACTCGCCTTTCTCAGTGAAATCAATCACTTGCCGTGGTGTGATGGGCGTTCTAACAGCTTTCTGGATGAAGGTCCAGAGCTTAACGCGCGATTCCGAGCCCCTGAGCGAGAAATCAAACATCAAATCTGTCAGACCTATTTGCCGCGCCTGGATTTGCTCTCTGCCCCGTTGCCGCTGCGGGGTGGATGTGGCACAAGCCGGGTAACTGAGCGAAAAAACAATGAGCGATCACATGACAGATTTCGCAGCCCGGCGCCTTACGATGGTTGATACGCAGATCAGACCTTCGGATGTGACCAAGTTCCCCATCATCGACGCCATGCTGACCGTCAAGCGCGAGAATTTCGTGCCGGATGCGCAACGTGAAGCCGCCTATGTCGGGGACCTGATCGAATTGGGCGGTGGTCGATCCCTGCTGGAACCCAGGACGCTGGCCAAGATGCTTGATGCGGTGAACATTTCCAAAGACGAAGTTGTGTTGGATATCGCTCCGGCGCTTGGGTATTCAACCGCGGTTGCCGCGCGCATGGCTGAGTTGGTGGTTGCCGTCGAAACCGACGAGGAGTTGGCCTCTGAAACACAGACGCTTTTGATGGACGCAGACGCTGACAATGCGATCGTGCATGTCGGTCCGCTGGAGCAGGGCGCGGCAGAACATGGACCTTATGATGTGATCATGATTCAGGGCGGGGTTGAGCAACTGCCGGAGGCATTGCTGGATCAACTCAAGGATCAGGGGCGGATTGTCTGCCTGTTCATGGATGGCGACCTGGGTACGGTGCGGGTTGGCCACAAGTCCGCAGGCCGCGTTTCCTGGCGCTATGCCTTCAACGCCAGCGCCCCGGTATTACCAGCATTTTGCGCTGAGTGTGTATTTTCGCTATAGTTGATCAATAGATATTTTTGACGCCTTGATTACTTGAAAACAAGGGCGCAAACTGCCTTGGTGGTTGCGTAATTTCGATTTGAGAGGATTTTGTTATGCGCGGGACGGTAACAGGGAAGCTGGTCAAAGGATTGGCTTTGGTGGCTGGCATTGCTTTGAGTGCAGTGCCCGATAGACCGGTTTGGGCAGACAATCTGACCGATGCGTTCATTGGCGCCTACAACACCAGCGGCCTTCTGGAACAAAACCGCGCCTTGCTGCGGGCTGCCGATGAAGATGTCGCGATTGCGCTGTCTGCATTGCGTCCGATCATCAACTGGACCGTGCAGGTTAGCCGGGATTATACCCGCACCAATAACAGCGGTCTGATAAACACAGTTGAACCTTCGACCTTTTTTTCGGGTCTCACGCTGAGCCAGCTGATTTATGATGGCGGTGCCTCGGTTCTCGGAAAGCAGTCTGCGCAGGAAACCGTGCTGTCCACGCGGCAATCCTTGATTGATATCGAGCAGCAGGTGCTGATCCGGGCGGTAAACGCCTACCTGGGCGTATTGCTGCAGGAAGAAACCGTCGGAATTCGTCAAAACAACGTGGATGTGTCGGCCGAAGAACTTCGGGCGTCGCAGGATCGTTTCGAAGTTGGTGAAGTCACCCGGACTGACGTGGCCTTGTCTGAGGCACAACTGGCAAGTTCCCAAGCGGATCTGGCTGTTGCGCGCGGTAACCTGAGCATTGCACAGGCAGAATATGTAAATGCCGTGGGCAAAGCGCCGGGTCGTACTGCCGGACAGCCAAGCTTGCCAAATCTGCCGAGCTCCGAATCCTCGGCAGTGGCGCTGGCGCAGCGCAACCATCCTGCTATCCTCTCGGCGCAGCATCAGGTTCGTGCTCTGGACCTGATCGTGCAGCAGCAGCGCGCAAATCTGGGGCCGAATGTCAGATTGAACGCGGACGCAGGGATCACCGAAAGCTATGATAACGACGATTATGTCAACGACGCGACGATCTCGCTGAACTTCAACCAACCGATCTATTCGGGTGGCGGGCTGGCTGCAGCCGTGCGTCGGGCGATGGCGACACGTGATGCATCGCGCGCAAACCTGCTGAATGTGCAAAAGAACATTACCCAAGGCGTCGCCGACCGGTATGCCGCTTTCCTTGCAGCAACGGCCAGCCTGCGCGCCTCGACCGAGCGCGTGCGCGCCTCGCAAGTGGCCTTTGATGGTATCCGCGAAGAGGCGACTTTGGGCGCACGGACGACACTGGATGTTCTGAATGCGCAGCAAGATTTGCTGGATGCACAACTGGCCGAAGTCGCCTCGCGCACGGAACGGTCGCGTGCGGCTTATGAACTGCTTCAGGCGCAAGGTCTGCTGACTGCGGAACGTTTGGGGCTGGCGGTGCAGATTTATGATCCGACGCTGTATTACAACCTTGTAAAAAAAGCTCCGTCGCAAGTCAGCAAGCAGAGCCGCGATCTTGATCGGGTGCTCAAGGCTTTGCGCCGCGACTAAACAGTATCACTATCGGTTGTGGTGCGGGTCTGGATTGGCTACAATCAGATCCAAGGTTAGAGCGGTAGTGAATAATGTCAGATCGGGTTGTAAACGCCAATATTCAGGACGTTCTTTCGTCGGTTAAGCGATTGGTCGGCGAAAATGCGCATGAAGAATCAGAGTTCATTTTTGTCCCGACCGCCCCGGCGCCAAAGCCCGGGCGGCTGGTTTTGACAGATGCCTTGCGGGTAAGCGATGAACCGCTGATCGCCGACAAGCCAGCACCCCTGAAACTGATGCCCCAGCACAGTGCATCTGGTGAGGTGGCAAATACGTCGGGATCATCAGCGGAACCCATGCGTCTGCAGCCGAGCGATGTTGTGCGCGAAGGCGATGCAAGCGCCAAGGTCACGCCATCAGACACCGAACCCAAACGCGATCTTGCGGGTAGTCTCAGCGCCAAGATCGAGGCGTTGGAGGCCGCGATTGCCCGAACCGAAGATCAGTGGGAGCCCGACGGCGAGAGCGATGATGACTATTCGGGCACGAAGACGAAATCTGTCCAATGGCCCGTCGACAACGGGTTTGCGCAATCCCAGACCAGAGAAGCCGGGGCAGAGCCCTCGGCAACATTTGTGCGCGATCCGGAAGTTGTGGAGGATCAGGCAAGTAAACCGGTCGCATCGTCTTTCAGAGAAGAAGACCTGCGTGAGATTGTGGCCCAGATTGTCCGTGAGGAATTGCAGGGCGCATTGGGTGAACGGATCACTCGGAACCTGCGCAAAATGGTAAGGCGCGAGATTTCGAGGGCGATGTTGGCGAAGGATACAGAATAACCTTCAGCTACGGCGCGGTTCCTGCGCCAGGGACAGAAGCAAATCCAGATCCATATGTTGCTCAAGATGGTCGGCGAGATCGTCCAGAACTCGCTCAACACCATCTTCGTAAGCGTTGTCTGACGTCACCCCCAGTTGTGCCAGATAGTTGGCGCGGAACGCATCGGATGAGAATAGTCCATGCAGGTAACTGCCGCGCACGCGCCCATCTGCGCTGGCGGCACCCTCGGTGCGGCCTTCGACCTGCAACCAGGCGCGAGCGCAATCCGGGCCTTCGGTGCGGCCCATATGGATTTCGTAGCCGCTGACTGGCTCCCCGTTTGGCAATGCAGTTGCGGTGCGCAGGGTCACCTGTTTCTGTCCGGCCATGGTGGTGCTGACATCGAGCAGGCCCAACCCCTCGACGGTTCCAGGGCGGCCATCAACGCCGTCAGGATCGGATATGGTTTTCCCCAACATCTGATATCCGCCGCACAAGCCCAGCACATGTCCACCTCGGCGCAGATGGGCGTAGAGGTCAATGTCCCAGCCCTGAGCCCGGAAATAGGTCAGATCACCGATGGTCGATTTGCTGCCCGGTAATAGTACCAGGTCGGCGTCGCCGGGCAGGGCGCGGCCAGCGGGAATGATCTCGACCGTCACGCCGGGCTCGGCGGAAAGTGGATCGAGGTCGTCGAAATTCGCCATGCGTTCCAACTGAGGCACTATGATCTTACAATCTCCCCCGGAGTGGGAGCGGATATCCATCATATCCTCAGCCGGCAGTTTCCAGGCGTCGTGAAACCACGGCACCACCCCCAGGCAGGGCCAGCCGGTTCGGTCGGCGATATCGTCTCGTCCCGCGTCAAACAGCGAAACATCTCCTTTGAAGCGATTGACGGCAAAGCCGCGGATCATTGCCAGATCGCCTGCATCCAGTACGGCCTGAGTGCCCACGATTTGCGCGATTACGCCACCTCGGTGAATGTCCCCAACCAGAACCACCGGCACATTGGCAGCGCAGGCAAATCCCATATTGGCGATGTCCCCCCTGCGCAGATTGGTCTCCGCCGGGCTGCCTGCGCCTTCGATCAGGACCAGGTCAGAGTCGCGGCACAGTCGATCAAAACTTTCCAGCGCGGCGCTGAGCAGTTTGGATTTGTCCTTGCGATAGTCGCCCGCTTTCATCGTGCCCGCGCGCTGGCCCTGAACAATGATCTGCGCACCTGTGTCTGTTTCGGGTTTCAGCAGGATGGGGTTCATGTCCGTATGGGGCGCGCGTATTGCTGCGCGGGCCTGCAGCGCCTGCGCTCGACCGATCTCGCCCCCGTTTTCCGTGACCGCAGCGTTGTTCGACATATTCTGAGGCTTGAAGGGTGCAACCTTCAGGCCGCGCCGTGAATAGGCGCGCGCCAACCCGGCCACCAAAACCGATTTCCCAACATTGCTGCCGGTACCCTGAATCATGATGGAGCGAACCATGGCCACCCTCCTGTGTTGCGGCGCAGATGACCTGATTTGAGGGCAAAGGAAAAGCCCGGATGAACACGCCCCTACATATTTCGGTTAGTTTGCGGTTCGTCCGCCAGGTAGACGGCCTCTGCTGGCTTCAACAAGATTGTCTTTTTGAAGACTGGTGTTCTGGCAACGAAAAACGCGCCCGCTGAGGAGGGCGCGTTTTTCAATTCAGAAGAGAATGTCAATCAGGCGGCTTCGGCCTGTTGTGCAGCATTCCGGCGTTCGCTTTCCTCGCGCGACAAGGCAACCGATGTCCGCACACCGCGACCGACGAATTCCATCAGTCCATCGACAACCCGCTCGTTCGGGTCGATACCGGCACAGGACAGCACTTCGCGCCCATCGCGCGAGCGAGCCCAGCGGGCGATCTGTTCAGGGCCGTTGCCATACTTCTTGTCATCAGCGATGGCGTCATCCAGAGCAGCCAGTACAACGGCCGCGAAAAGTTTACGTGCACGATTGCCTTGCTCGTTGTTAAAGGCAGTGCCGTCAACGAAATCTCTCATCTCGTTATCCTTGTTGTTCTTGCTCTTGCATTTTCGGCGTGACGGTCCTTATGACCTATTAGGTGCGATTCGGATACACCTAAAATGCATAGTTGCGTTGCGTCATTTGCATAGCTTGCTGCATGTGCATCACTAGGTCTCGTTGTCTTGCCAGGTGTGGTCCCGCCAGATATAGGGTCAGCAACTGACGCATCAACCGTTTGTGAAGGAAATAAGTCATGCCCAAGATAAATGGGAACGAAATTCGCCCCGGCAATGTGCTTGAGCATAACGACGGGCTGTGGGCGGCGGTCAAAGTTGACCACGTAAAGCCCGGTAAAGGCGGCGCTTTTGCTCAGGTCGAACTGCGCAATCTGCGCAACGGCTCAAAACTGAACGAGAGGTTCCGTTCCGCCGACAAGGTCGAGCGTGTCCGTCTTGAGCAGAAGGATCAGCAGTTTCTTTACGAATCCGACGGTATGCTGGTGTTCATGGATGCCGAAACTTATGAGCAGATCGAACTGCCCGCCGAACTGCTGGGTGAACGCCGCCCGTTTCTTCAGGACGGCATGACCATCGTGGTCGAATTTTATGAAAGCGAAGCGTTGAACGCCACGCTGCCCCAGAAAGTAACCTGCAAGATCGTTGAGACCGAACCTGTGGTCAAAGGCCAGACCGCTGCGAACTCGTTCAAACCAGCGATTCTGGACAACGGCGTTAAGGTGATGGTCCCGCCCTTCATCGGTCAGGATGAGATGATCGTGGTAAACACCGAGACCATGGATTATTCCGAGCGCGCCTGACCAGGCGTCGAACCGGTTTCGAAGGGGCTGCATTGCGGCCCCTTTTTTATGTGTCGACGCGGCGGTAGCGCTCTGGATTGTCGCCGAACAGTTCCAGCAGCAACTCATACTTGATGCGATTGGCGCTCACCTGCCGGTAGAAGGCGATCAGAAACGCTGTTGGTCCCTGAATGCGGCTGAGGCCGCTGGTCGCCGCAACAACGGTGCCCACATCGGTTTTGCCCTGCAGGACCAGCCAGCCACCCAGCATCAGGACCCCGACGGTTCCCGCGCCGTTTATGACGCTCAGCAGGAACTTTGCCGACAGCTTCCAAAGGAACATCTTGCGGCGTGTCTCGTAAATGTCGTCGAATTGCGTCAGGATCGCCTTTGTAGCATCCTCAATATCCGCCTGCGTTAGCCGGTCGGTTGAGTTTCGCAGGGTGTGTACGCGCTCGGCCACGAAAATGTTCACCTTGCGCTGTGAAACCAACACGATGACGATCTGTGGCACGATCATCGAAAAGGCGATCAGGCCCAGCCCCGGTTGCGTGGATGAGATATAGCCGATTACGCTGATCAGGGTGCCGATCTGCACCACGGGATCTGCAAAGGCGCCCCCTGCGAATTTCCCAAGCTCCTCGGCCTCGGCGGAAACGGCTGTGGTCATTGTCCCGGTGCGAAGGCCTTGCCCTTCCTGTTCGATATCCACGGCCCGGGCCAGCAATCTGCCACGGATCAGGCGGATCAAATCCTCGCCCAGTGTCCCGGCGCGATAGCCAAGCACCCATTTCAATGTCAGGCTCAGCAGGATAACCCCCATCATCCCGGCCCCTAGCAGGACCAGGTGGTTGACCTCGATGTTCCCAGAGGTCAGGTGGTTGACGATGTCACGCTGAAACTCCAGCGGGGCCGCCGCCAGCGCCGCAACAGCCAGTGAAAGCAGGATGAGGATGATCTGACGGCCAGCGCTGGCGCGCCAGATGGCGGAATAGAGGCGTAACATGGGGATATCCTGAAACGTGTACTGGCCTCAGTGATATCCTGCTCGCTCGGGCGTTCAAATACGCGTGCCAGTCCAGCGGGTTATTCGTGCTGCTTTGGCAACAAGTTCAGTCCGGCAAGTGCAGCGTTGCGTTGCCCGCCTGCATCTCTGCGCTTGCGCGATCAAGGCGCAGATAGGCGATGGCCTTGCCGCCCGATTGCGTGAACAGCACCCCGGCGGGTTTACCGCCCGACTGGATTTCTGTTCCAACTGGCGCATTGCCGGTAATCTCGACAACCCGCAGGCCCTTGCGCAACTCGGTCTTGTGCTTCATTCGGGCCGTGACCTCCTGGCCGACGTAGCAGCCTTTCTTAAAATCCAGGCCATTCAGAGCTTCGAAGCCAGATTCCAGGACATAGCTGTCAGGGGTCAGTTCGATACCGCTTTCAGGGATGCAATGTTGTACACGGATGGCGTCCCAATCGGTGCCATCATCGCCTTCCGGCGCGGCGGAATAGGCCCGCCAGCCCAGATCGGGGTGGCGCGGGTCGGGCAGGGCACCATCAGGCGCGGGGCCAGAGCCGCGTTGCAGGTTCAGGTCGGTGGCCTCAATCGTCACGTCGGCGCGCAACTTGTACATTGTCAGGCGCTTCACGAGCCCGTCGGCCAGTTCGTCGGCTACATCCAGCAATACGGATTCGCCGTCACGTTTCAGGAAGAAGTCGGCCAGATACTTACCCTGAGGGGTCAGCAGCGCGGCATAAACCAGCCCGTTGCTTAACCGCTGTACGTCATTGGTGATCAGCCCCTGCAGAAAGCTGTCCGTGTCCTTGCCGGTCAGGCGCAGAATGCGGCGGTGGGGCATGGGTTGATCCTCGTCATTTGGTCTGGCCCCGTGATATAGGAGATCGCGCCGCCATGACCAGAGGGTTTCAGACGTGTCCGCTCCGATCAGTATCGTGATTCCGACCTTGAATGCAGGGCAGGTGCTGCCCGGGACGCTACATGCACTGATGGAGGGGCTGCATTCGGGCCTGATCCGCGAATTGATCATCACCGATGGCGGTTCCGAGGATTACACGCTCAAATTGGCCGAAGCGGCAGGGGCTGCGGTAGTCTCAGGCCCGTCTTCGCGCGGGGGGCAATTGCGAAGGGGGTGTGCAGCGGCCAAGGGCGAGTGGCTTTTGATCCTGCACGCAGATACCCAGTTGCAAGAGGGGTGGAGCGATATCGTCGCCGATCATCTGCCATCCGGTCGGCCAGCGGCCTTCCGTTTACGTTTCCGCGCCAGCGGGCTGGGCGCGGGCTGGGTTGCAGGTTGGGCCTATCTGCGCAGCCGTCTTTTTGGCTTGCCGTATGGCGATCAGGGGTTGCTCGTTCGTCGGGCCGACTATGATGCGGCAGGGGGCTACCCCGATCAGCCGTTGATGGAGGATGTGGCGCTCATCCGCGCGTTGTCTGGCGTGACTTTGTTGAGAGCTGATGCGGTCACGAGTGCGGAACGCTATATCCGTCAGGGCTGGTTTCGCCGGGGCGCGCGGAATCTTTGGACTCTGATGCGGTATTTTCTGGGGGCTGATCCTGAGCGGCTGGCGCAGGCTTATCGGCGCTGAACGCGGTGCGCAGTTCGACGATGGATTTCCCGAGCCGGAACGGGGCGGCAAAGCTGACCAGACACAGGGCGATGATCTGCAACACAAGAATATGCGCGTTGGCCTGCAGATACTCCCACTCCTCCTTGAGTTTGCCAACTTGTGCGACCAGGTCATCGTAACTCTGCGCCAGGATCAGGTAGTCGCCCGCTATGGCCGGAACTTTGCGGCGCATATTGTCGATGGCGGCCTGTGTGGCATCATCCACCGATGTGAAGACCAGAAACTGATCGATGTTGAACGCGTCGGCCTTGGCGGCCATCCCGCGCGCATCCTCCATCTCATCCTTGGAACTGCGGCCAAACAGGAAATTCAGCCCTTGCAGCGGCGCGACCTCATTCGTGACCGCAATGAACAGTGGCAAGTCCGCATTGCTGGCGGTAGAGGCCGACAGGAATTCGACCTTATCACACAGGACAGCGATATCGGGGTCATAGGCCGGGTCGCAAAAACGGAGCCGGAAACGTGCGGCGTCGCGGTCGAAAGCCAGCGAGGCGGCGTAGGCCACGTCAATCTGTCGGTCCAGCCGCGAACTGTCCGAAGTATAGAGCCCGGCCAGAACCGCCACCAAGGCACCTACACCACCCAGGACAACCCAGACCAGATCGGCCAGCTTCCACGCCCGATGCCCTGCGGGTTTGCGGAACAGTAAGCCGGTGCCGAACAGACCTATCAGAAAGAACAGGATCAGTAGTGGCAATTGGTTTTCGGTAACAAATGTCATGGCACAGAGTGTATGTTCTGAGTGCAGGCTGGCAACCGTCCTCACGCTCAGTTGTACCCCAGAAATCTTGTCGGCCGTACGACCTCGGCCCCGCGTTCATGGCAGAGCTGCCCGATCAGCAGGGTGGTGTTCTCATACCGCCGCACGTCCAGCGCCATCAGCACATCACCCTGGCGAACTTCCAGCAAGTCATGGATCGACGGCGCGGCGTCAGACATCAGCTTCACGTCAGGGCGGATCTTTTGCAGATGCAAATACAGATACTGTGTCCGCGTCCCGGTGATACATCCACCGGTGATAACGATGCGCCTGTTGGGGTCGCATAGCAGGCGGCAGAAGCTGCCGAACGCTTCTGGACCGACCTCATCGATCGAGCGGCGCTGGACTTCTAGCGCCTACTGCGAGTACCGGTTCAGAATTTGTTCCTCGGACAGATCATTTTGCCAGACACCACGCTTGGCGATGGGTCCTGAGATCATCTCTTTCACTTCGCTGCGGATCGCGGATCGGTTCCAGCCAGCAGCGGCCTATCTGGGCATCGATGGCGGCTTCGACAGCTTCGGTAGTTTTGTGCAGGAGTTCAACGACTCGCTGGCTTTCCCCCGCAAACTCTCCGATCTGGGCGTGACCGAGGCCGCCAACCCCGAACTGGCCAAAGGCGCAATCATCGCCCCCTCATGCGGCAGCAATCCGATCGCGTTGACCGAAGAGAACCTGACCACCCTGTTTAATGCCGCGTTGTAACGGGCTTGTCGAACCCGTCCCTCACCTCTCATACTGTTCAGAGGTGAGGGAGATTTTCATGACAAAAGAGATTGTTCTGATCCACGGCGCCTTTGCCGGACCGTGGTGCATGCAGGATTTCGCCGGGTTCTTTCGTGCACGCGGCTGGACGGTGCACACGCCCGCACTGCGCTATCATGGCGGAGACCCCAAGGCAGACCCCGATCCAGGCCTGACAGATACCAGCGTCATGGATTACGCGGATGACATCGCCGCGTTTGTGCAGGAGCTCGACAGCAAGCCGGTGGTGCTCGGTCACGCTATTGCGGGTGTTTTGGCGCAGAAGGTTGCAGCGCGCGGGTTGGCGAGCGCGATTGTCCTGATCAACCCGAACGCGGCCTGGGGTACCTTGCCCGAAACCGATGACGAACGCGCCGTGCCGCGCGCGTTGATGGAGGGCGGGGCGTTCTGGAAACAGCCCATGCGGGTTGATTTTGACCTGATGGCTCCCTTTGCGCTCAACAAGATGCCCAAAGAGCAGCAGCATGAGGTGTTCGACCAGCTTGGCCCGGAAAGCGGGCGGGTGATGTTCGAGATGTTCTTCTGGATGTTCGACGATCACCACGCGATGAAGGTGGATATCAACAAGGTCGATTGCCCGGTGCTGATCGTTTCAGGTACCGAGGATCGGGCCGTGAACCCCAACACCTGCCGCGCGCTGGCCGATCTGTACGGAGACCGCGCGACGTTTTTGCCGGTCGAAAATCATGCGCATTTTCTGTTCATGGAACCGGGGTGGGAGGGGCCAGCGGCGCAGATTGCGGACTGGCTGGATGAAAAGTTGAGGTAGGATGGGGTTTCACCCCATCGCCTTTGTTTCGGTGTGATGGGTTAAAAGCCCATCCTACTTGCTGACCTGAAACGTACTCTGCGGTTTCCAGTGCAACGAGCCATCATCCCGTCGTGCACACCGCATGAGATGCTCCTCGCGCGTGCCCACCGTGGATGTCACAGTGTTGTCGCCGAACAGCACCACAAAGGCGTCTTCGGAATAGGCCATGCCTTCGTAATAACAAAACCGCGTCTCAGCGCCGTCCGGAATAGGGGATGCGGTGCTGAGCATCTGCTGCGCGGGGGCTGCCGAGGCCAGCAGGGTCAGTCCGAGGGTTAATGTTTTCATGTCGTCCTCCCGTTCGGAAATTTGTTGGTCAAATTGGGTCTTGGACGCTCGGAACCTCAAATGTCGTTCTTGGATGACGGGTTGAGAGTAAGTGTGAACGGGATCAACGGGTTAGGCAAGGGGGTTGCGGTGTGCCGGGCTGAAGCCCGGCCTACGGGGCGAGGGATTGTTCTGCACTATCCATCCAATGCTTGATGCAAAGCATCAAGCGCGCATCCGACCTGCCCCCATGGGCGGGCGCGAGGGCGGAGATTAGATAGGATGGGCGCGAGCAACCATCCTGCGCTTGCTAGTACTTGGTGAACTTGATCCCAGTGATTTCCGTAAGAATGATGGGTTCACCATCCTTCGGCTTAGTCGCTAATATGGCGTTCAAGTCTTCCATCCGCTCGCCTGATGCCATCTCAGAAATCCCGGTCCACTCGTATCTTGGACGATGGGGATTGAGTTTTGAAACTACATCTTCGGTTCTATGAAGCTCGGGTCCACGTTGTGATAACACCAAGAGCTTTTCATTTTCCTTTATGTTCTGCTCCCAGAGCACCTTCTGGTTTTGAAACGCTTTTTCGGTGCCGCTAATTTCCGGAGATGCGATGATGAGAATAATTTCCATCATTTGAGCGCTTTGCGGCGCTTGAACACAATGCGCGTCGCCGCTTCCGATCGAATGCCGGGCCTTCAAAAGGTTGTTTTGAAACCGGACAAACGCAATTGGCGCAAACCGATTAACTGCAATATTTGTCGGCCTTCGCCACCTACTCGGCGAGTACCGCTTTCCAATAAAGTTCTTTTTCCAGTATTCATCGGTAAATCCAAAGTGGCAAACACCTCCCTCGTGGAAGGAACCTTTGGCAATTCCACCAAAGCTTTTGGAAATCAGGTAAACGTTACCCCTGTGAACTGTAATAGAGTAAACAGAACTGAAACGTTCGGCCTCCGTCCCGATGTAGAAGCGAAACTTTTTCTTTTTCGCCATGATTGTTTCTTTGTTTCACGATTTTGAGAAACGGCTATCAAAGTCGACGACCAAGATAGCCTCGAAAAACCCCAACTGGTTAGATGTAAAACCTATCAGTCGACAGTTTCTTTGAGGGTTGTACCAAACTCAAACATCCAACTCCTCCACAAACCGCGCGTTCTCCTGAATGTATTGGAACCGCAGTTCGGGTTTTTTGCCCATAAGGCGCTCGACTAAGTCGCCGGTTTCGCCGGGTTCGTCCTCGTCAATCGTGACGCGGATCAGCTTGCGAGAGGCCGGGTCCATCGTGGTCTCTTTCAGGTCCTTGGCGTCCATTTCGCCCAGACCCTTGAAGCGGGATACGTCGATCTTGCCCTTGCCGCCCAGACCTTTTTCAAGCCACTCATCGCGCTCGGCCTCGTCCAGGCAATAGACGCGCTTGGCACCTTGGGTCAGGCGGTAGAGGGGCGGGCAGGCCAGATACAGGTGGCCCGCGTCAATCATCGGGCGCATCTGGGTGAAGAAGAACGTCATCAGCAGCGAGGCGATATGCGCACCGTCCACATCCGCGTCGGTCATGATGATGACCTTGTCATAGCGCAGGTCGTCGACGTTGAATTTGGTGCCAAGGCCTACACCCAGCGCCTGGGTCAAATCGTTGATCTCGGCATTGGTGCCCAGCTTGGAAGAGGCCGCGCCCAGCACGTTCAGAATCTTGCCGCGCAGGGGCAGGAGGGCCTGCGTTTTGCGATCACGGCCCATCTTGGCGGAGCCACCGGCCGAGTCACCCTCGACGATGAATAATTCGGTGCCGTCCCGTGTTGAACTACTACAGTCCACCAACTTGCCGGGAAGACGAAGTTTCTTAGTGGCGGACTTGCGTTGTGTTTCCTTCTCGGCCCGTCGGCGCAGGCGTTCCTCAGCCCGAAGGATGAGGAAATCCAGTATCGCGCCGGCGGATTTCGTGTCCGCGGCCAGCCAGTTGTCGAAATGGTCGCGGACGGAGTTTTCGACCAGCCGCTGTGCCTCGACCGTGGCGAGGCGGTCTTTGGTCTGGCCCACAAATTCCGGCTCGGAGATGAAGCACGACACCAGCGCGCAGCCACCGGTGATCAGGTCGTCACGGGTGATCTGACCGGCCTTCTTGTTATTGATCAACTCGCCATAGGCCTTGATCCCCTTGAGGACAGCGGCCCAGAACCCGGCCACATGGGTGCCGCCTTCTGGGGTGGGGACGGTGTTACAATAGGACTGGATGAATCCATCGCGCGAAGGCGTCCAGTTGATCGCCCATTCGACCTTGCCGGGGGTGCCGAATTTTTCCTGAAAGTCCACTGTGCCGGCAAAGGGCTGCTCGGCATAGGTGGAGGAGCCGTTCATCGTCTCCTTCAGGTAATCGGAAAGACCGCCCGGGAAGTGGAAACTGGCCTCGGTCGGGGTTTCGCCATCATCGATGGCGGATTTCCAGCGGATTTCGACGCCTGAGAACAGGTAAGCCTTGGAGCGGATGGATTTGAACAACCGTGCGGGTTTGAACTTGTGATGGCCGAAAATATCGGCGTCGGCGTGGAAGGTCACTGTTGTGCCGCGCCGGTTGGGGGCAGCGCCCACCTTTTCCACAGGACCCAGCGGGATACCGCGCGAGAAACGTTGTTCGAACAGCTGCTTGTCCCGCGCCACCTGGACAACCATCGAATCCGACAGCGCGTTGACCACGGATGCACCCACACCGTGTAGACCACCCGAGGTCTGATAGGCCTTGCCCGAGAACTTACCACCCGCGTGCAGCGTGCACAGGATGACCTCCAACGCGGATTTATCGGGAAACTTGGGGTGCGGATCAATTGGAATGCCTCGCCCGTTGTCACGCACGGTCAGGGCGTAATCTGCATGCAGCTCCACCTCGATCCGGTTGGCATGGCCCGCCACCGCCTCATCCATCGAGTTGTCGAGGATTTCGGCGACCATATGATGCAGCGCGCGCTCATCCGTACCGCCGATATACATACCGGGGCGTTTTCGAACCGGTTCCAGACCTTCAAGTACCTCGATGGACGAGGCATCATAAGTAGTGGTGGCGCTGGGCGTCAACAGATCGTCGGGCATGGGTGCTGCTCTTGTTTTTAGGTTGGTCCCCATTATTGCAGGTGATGTGGTCCGGGGGAAGAGGGGCGCGAAGTGTTGTGTCACCTATGCTGCGTTTTCTTATGGCAGGATCAAGCGTGTCTCGCATGTGCTGGCTTATTCGAGATTTGACCTGTACCTCTTTTGCTTGTGCAAATGACTAAGTGTCAAACAGGTTGCAGCGGGCATCAAGGTGCGCTGAAGTTGCATATCAGCAGGTCCTGTCTTGGGCAGGCCGTTCGAAACAATCCCAATCAGAGGAAACAGTCAGGTGAGCTGGATCAAGACCATTCCGTTCGATGAGGCGACAGGCAAGCTGAAAATACTCTACGGACGGGTTACCGGACCCGACAATAACGTGGACAACATCATGATGGCGCATTCCCTGCGCCCACATACGATGGAAGCACACATGGCGGTCTACAAGAATGTGCTGCATCATTCGGCCAACAAGGTGCCGAAGTGGTTTCTTGAGGTGCTTGGGGTATGGGTCAGTGCGCTGAACCGTTGCGGATATTGCGTTGAGCATCATTTCGCTGGGTTGCAGCGATTGTTGCGGGATGAGGAACGCGGAAATGCGATCCGCGCGGCGATTGACGCGGGGGATATCGGGCAAGCACCTTTGGACGCTGCGCAACTCGCGGCGATGCGATATGCACAGGTTCTGACCGAGGGACCTGCGGATTTGACCGAAGCAGATATTGTGGCGCTACGTGATGCAGGTTGGGATGATGGCGAGATTCTGGAGATCAACCAGGTCTGCGCCTATTTCTCCTACGCCAATCGCACAGTCTTGGGGTTGGGATGTTCAACCGAGGGGGACATATTGGGGCTGTCGCCCAACAACTCAGACAATCCAGACGATTGGGGGCATCGATGAGGGCGGGGTCGACCGATCAGTTGGCTTGAAGCCAGTCGATAATGATCCGGGCGATCTTCTGCGGTTTCTGATGGTGCAGCCAGTGGTCGGTGCCGGGGATGGTGATGCGGGTCAGGTGAGGGGCGAACTCCTCTAGCCCATCGGTGGATTCGGCTAGCAGGGCGCGGTCTTCCGGTCCCCAAAGCAGCAGGTGAGGGCAGGTGACTCTGAGGCGGTCGAGGGGAAACTCGGGCACATCGAACCTGGGAGTGTCCGGGTCGGCCACGATTAACGGTGAGGCGCGGTACCAGTTCAGCATTGCGTTCAATCGCTCGGGGCGGGCCCATTCGAGACGGTAATCCTCCATCCGCGCATCCGACAACCAGTCAATCCCCATTCCGTGCCGGAAAAAGCGTTCGAGGGCGGCGAAATTGTTGGCCGCATAATGTACAGCCGCGTAGGGTGCTCGGAGCTGGCTGATATATTGCGAGGCCGCCGATTGGGCGCCGCCCGCGGCCAAGGCGCGCTGAAACGGGACCGGGTGCACCCCGTTTGCGATGATCAGGCGGCTGACCAGATCAGGGTAGTTCATAGCCAGGCCATAGGCCACCGATGCCCCCCAGTCATGGCCAAGCACATATATCGGTGGACCGATTTGTAGTATCAGTGACGCCATGTCTGAGGCCAGTTGCGAGACGGTGTAATTTTTTACACCGTCTGGCGTCCAGCTTTGGCCATACCCGCGTTGATCCGGGGCGATGCAATGAAATTGGTCAGACAGGTGCCGGGCAAGGTCGGCCCACGCGCCGCCGTATTCCGGGAAACCGTGCAGAAGCAACAGGGGTGGCAGTTCGGGTTGTCCCCAACGTCGCAGATGGAATGGCCGTTCGCTCAGCCTCACGAATTCGGATTGCATGTAAATTCCCCGGAACGGCCAAAAGATGAGTTACTTTGACACCAATCAAAGCGAATTTCATCCAAATCTGACAGGCGTAATCCCGAACAGCGATACCCCAAGGAGAGTATGAATGGACGCCACCCCAAAGCCTTCACAGAAACCGAACCAGATGAACGATGTGCCGGTGGAAATGCCGGACGCAACTGCACCGAGCCCCGAAAAGATTCGGCAGGCTTTTGAAAGCGGTAAATATCCATATAGCCGCAAGATGGCACGCAAGGAGTACGAAGCGCAGAAAGCGGAACTTCAGACCGAATTGCTGAAGGCCCAGCTGTGGGCGCAGGAAACAGGGCAGCGTTTCGTGTTGCTGTTCGAAGGGCGTGATGCGGCGGGCAAGGGCGGTACGATCAAGCGATTCATGGAGCACCTGAACCCGCGTCAGGCACGTGTCGTCGCGCTGAACAAACCAACCTGGGAAGAAAAGGGGCAATGGTATTACCAGCGCTATGTGCAGCAGCTGCCGACCGTGGGCGAAATGGTTTTCTACGACCGGTCCTGGTACAACCGCGCCGGTGTTGAGCGGGTGATGGGCTTCTGTTCGCCCAACGAATATCTGGAATTCATGCGGCAGACGCCCGAGTTGGAGCGGATGTTGGTGCGCTCGGGCATTCAACTTTATAAATACTGGTTCTCAGTGACGCGACAAGAACAGCAGCGCCGGTTCACCAGCCGGGAGACTGACCCGTTAAAGCAATGGAAACTGTCGCCCATCGATAAGGCCAGCCTGAGCAAATGGGATGACTATACCGAGGCGAAAGAGGCGATGTTCTTCTACACCGACACCGCTGATGCACCCTGGACCATTGTCAAATCCAACGACAAGAAACGCGCGCGCCTGAACTGCATGCGTCACTTCCTGTCGACGCTCGACTATCCGGACAAGGACCACAGGATTGTCGGCGAACCTGATCCATTGATCGTTGGGCAAGCCCATCACGTGATCCACCGTTCGGACCACATCCTTGGGACGGCGCTGCACCCTGATGCGAAGGTCGGCTAACCTGATTATCCGTCCTTTCTACAAGTCATTGCCCGTAGGCGGAATTCGGCTTTGATCGCTCGGGGCAGCAGAGTCTCATTGTGAAATAATCGGGTTGCGCTCTTGTCTCTGGCATAGGGCGGGCCTAAGGCTGTCGGGATGAACAAGGTGATGACATATCCCGGCCATTTCCGCGCGATCGCCGTGCTGGGCCTGCCATTGATCGGCGGGCATCTGGCGCAGTATGCCATTGGCCTGACCGATACCATCATGCTGGGTTGGTATGGGATCGAAGCACTGGCAGCGGTGACGCTGGCTGGCAGCTATTACTTTGTTCTGTTCCTGTTTGGAGCGGGGTTCGGCTGGGCGGTGATGCCGATGGTCGCGACCGCCGCTGCCGAGGGGAATGAGACCAGCATTCGCCGTTCGACCCGTATGGGTCTTTGGCTATCGCTGATCTATGCGGCGGTGATGATGCCGTTGTTGTGGTGGTCATATCCCATTCTGATTGCCTTGAAGCAAGAACCACAAGTCGCTGAAACGGCTGCAAAATACCTGCGTGTTGCCGGGTGGGGTCTGTTTCCCGCCCTGTTGGTGATGGTGCTGAAATCCTATCTGGCCGCGATTGAGCGGACGCAGATCGTGCTCTGGATCACCGTGGCGGCCGCTCTGGTCAATGGCGTGACGAACTATGCGCTGATCTTCGGGAATTGGGGTGCGCCCGAGTTGGGGGTGATCGGTGCCGCTATCGCCTCGGTCCTGACTCAGATCGTGTCGCTGGTGGCGGTCGTGATTTACGCGGT
This sequence comes from Alphaproteobacteria bacterium, assembly GCA_030426685.1. Classification (GTDB taxonomy): domain Bacteria; phylum Pseudomonadota; class Alphaproteobacteria; order Rhodobacterales; family Rhodobacteraceae; genus Ruegeria. The sequence continues at coordinate 29,370 of JAUHYC010000030.1, read as the reverse complement.
TCGGGTGCTGCCGGACCACAGCCTGTTTCAGCGTTTCTGGCGCCCGGATTGGGAGATGTTCTTTAGCGTTCTGCGATTGGGTATTCCCATCGGCCTGACCACCCTGGCCGAGGTATCGCTGTTTGCGACCTCGGCTGTCATGATGGGGTGGTTAGGGCCCGTACCGCTGGCGGCTCATGGGATCGCCCTGAACCTCGCGTCGGCGACGTTCATGGTGCATCTGGGCCTGTCGAATGTTGCGACGATCCGGGCGGGGAACGCTCTGGGCAGACGGGATCGCCCGCATCTTGAGAAAGGGGCGATTGCGGTCACCGGAATGTCGCTGGTCATATCGGTTCTGACGGTCATATTGTTCCTGACCTGCGCGGAACCACTGATTTCACTGTTCATGGAAGCTGATGATCCGCAGCGCCCTCAGATACTGCTGATCGGCGCCGGACTGCTGGCGATGGCTGCGCTGTTCCAGCTTGTCGATGGTGCGCAGGTGATTGCGCTGGGGCTGTTGCGCGGATTGCAGGACGCCAAGGTTCCGATGGTCATGGCTGCGCTCAGCTATTGGGTCATCGGCATACCGGCCTCGTATTTCTTTGGCTTCGTCCAGGGTATGGAGGGGATCGGTGTCTGGTTGGGCCTCGTACTCGGCCTTGCCTGTGCCGCGGTCCTGCTAATGACGCGATTTTGGCTGCGATCAGTGCGCGAGGTAGGCGCGGTACCTGTCTGAGGGATCAGTTATCACTGATCCGGTCGGATTTTTTGCGTACCAGAACCGAGCGCAGGTCGTGCATCGCCATCAACAGAAGATCCGTGATCTCATCCAACTGCGCGTCGGTGGCCTTCGATTGGGCCCATTGCGTGGTCAGGTTCAGATGATCAACGGTCCGGTGAATGTCATCCATATCCCGCCGGGCCAGAAGGGCCTTGCGCGCCTTGATCCAGCGGGCGATTTCGGCCTTGTCCGCATCAGAGAGAATGCGCTGACCCTGCGGCTTGACCTCGCCATTGCGGATATTGATGACTGCGATCTGCTCCATCTCGATCCGGCGCTGGCGATTGTCCGTGTCGATCCGGAAAACCGCAGCCCCGTTTTCGCGGACGCGAAAGTAATATTCGGGCAGGGTGGTGGACATAGGAACCTCAGGTGAGCGATGCGCAGAAGCGCTGAATGCGGGTGCAGGCCTCGGTCAGGGCTTCATCCGAGGTGGCATAGCTGACCCGGAAATTCGGCGACAAACCAAAGGCCGCACCAAAGACGACCGCCACATCAGCCTCTTCCAGAAGCGCGTTGGCAAAGGCCTCGTCGGTATCGATCACGGTGCCTGCGGGGGTGGATTTCCCGATCAGGCCAGCGATGGACGGATAGACATAGAACGCGCCTTCCGGCGTGGGGCAGGTGATGCCGTCGATCTGGCTGAGCATATCCACCACAAGGTCGCGGCGGCGTTTGAAAATCTCGTTGTTGGGCGCGAGAAAGGCCTGGGTTCCGTTCAGCGCCTCAACTGCGGCCCATTGGCTGACCGAGCAGGGGTTGGAGGTGGATTGCGACTGAACCTTGCGCATTGCCGCGATCAGTTCTAACGGACCAGCCGCATAGCCGATGCGCCAGCCGGTCATGGCGTAAGCTTTGGATACACCGTTGCAAGTCAGCGTGCGGTCGTAAAGCTGCGGTTCAACCTGCGCCGGGGTGCAGAATTCGAACCCGTCATAGGCCAGATGTTCATACATATCGTCGGTCATCACCCACACATGGGGATGGTGCAGCAATACATCTGTCAGCGCTTTCAACTCATCCCTGCTATAACCCGCCCCTGTTGGGTTCGAGGGAGAATTGAAGATGAACCATTTGGTCCTGGGGGTAGTGGCTGCTTCAAGCTGCTCGGGCGTCAGTTTGAAACTGTTCTCAAGACGGGTCTCCACTACAACCGGCGTGCCACCCGCAAGCAGAACCATATCCGGATAGCTGACCCAATAGGGGGCAGGGATGATCACTTCATCCCCCTCGTTCAGCGTCGCCATCAGCGCGTTATAGAGCGTCTGTTTCCCACCAGTGCCGACCGAGACCTGAGCGGGCGCATAGTCCAACCCATGGTCGCGTTTCATTTTGGCGCAGACGGCTTGCTTCAGCTCAGGGATTCCGTCCGGCGCGGTGTATTTCGTCTTACCCGCAGCGATGGCCGCAACGGCCGCGTCCTTGATGTTCTGCGGTGTATCGAAGTCGGGCTCGCCAGCGCTCAGCCCGATTACGTCGCGCCCGGCAGCTTTCAACTCGGCCGCCTTGGCTGTCATGGCGATGGTGGGCGAGGGTTTGACGCGCGACAATGTCGCAGAAAGGAAACTCATCAGGGCCTCGGTTTGTATGTTCGTTATGACTGTCATAGGGTGCGCCCGAATAACGTTCAAGCTATATGACATTTGAGGATTGGAGACAGTGATGACCGAGGAAACGGACTGGTTCGGACCCGACGCAGCGACCTTTGGCGACCGGGTTGCAGGCGCCCGGGAATTTGCCGGAATGACACAGGTGCAACTGGCACGTCGGCTTGGCGTGAAGAAGGCCACTGTCATCGCGTGGGAAGATGACATGTCAGAGCCACGCGCCAACAAACTGTCGATGATGGCCGGTCTTCTGAACGTGTCGATCATGTGGCTGCTGACCGGTGAAGGCGATGGCATGGACACGACAAGCCTGACGGGTGAAGTGGATTCCGAACTGAGCGATCTGGTGGCCGAACTGCGCACGATCCGGGGCGAGATGCGCGCCAGTTCCGAACGTCTGGCGCGAGTGGAAAAAGCACTGCGCCTGAAAATGGCAAGCGACCAATGACCGAAGCCCGCGAAACGCGTATCAAGCGCATGAAAATGCGCTCGATGCGTCGAGGTATCAAAGAGATGGACCTGATCCTGACAGCTTATGCCGATCGCCATCTGTCTTCGATGGATGAGGCCGGGTTGGATACCTATGATGCATTGCTGCATGAAAACGATCAGGATCTGTACCAATGGGTGACCGGACAAGCGCGCCCGCCGGCTCGTCTGGCGGAGTTGATTGCCGATATCGCGCAGACGTTTCAGAAATAAAGGAAAATTCGGCTTAACTGATTTTTCGGGAATTCGCGTCATCCTGCCGGGAACAGCGCGACTGAATCGGAGGATCGGATGAGTATGGAATTGCAGGTCTCCGCGCCCGGGACCAAGGGGTTCATGAACAGCTATCTTGAGGCGCTGGCGCTGGTTGAGCGTTTGCACCGGCTGCTATTGGATGTGATCAAGGATGAATTCGAACGTGTCGGCGTGTTGGAAATCAACGCGGTACAGGCCTTGTTGCTGTTCAATATCGGGGATCACGAAGTCACTGCGGGCGAATTGAAAAGCCGCGGCTATTATCAGGGCAGCAATGTCAGCTACAACCTCAAGAAACTGGTTGAGATGGGCTATATGCACCACCAGAGGTGCGAGATTGACCGGAGGTCAGTCCGGGTAAAGCTCACACCACGGGGACGCGAGATACGTGATACGGTGGCTGAGTTGTTCTCGCGTCATGCCGAAGGCTTGCAAAGCCGAGGTGTGATCGGGGCAGAAGGGATCGAAGAGATCACCGGCTCACTGCGCCGGGTCGAACGGTATTGGACGGACCAAATCCGCTATATCTACTGAGTGTACCGGGGCAGTGGACAGCTCTAGCCCTTCGAGCTCGCGGATCAGTTTGCGGGTCATGGCGTCTTCATAGGCCTCAAACCCCAGAGCAACTTCGACAAATGCATCAGGTCCCAGGATGACCCATGCCTGATAATAGGCGGAAAGCTCTCCGACCTGCACATAGCGGACATCGCCGGTGGCGGGGTCGTCGGCACCAATGACAAGGCCATTGATGGTAATTCCTTGGTTTTGTAACGCTTTCTTCACGTCGCGCGGGTGGGGTCCAAGATTGTGTTTGCCGTCACCGGACAGGTCCAACGTGCGCCGCCAGCAATCGGTTTGAGATGCCAGCAGATCGGCTCCGGTCAGCATGGCGGATCCAACGGCGGTTCCTTGCGGCGCGGCGGATCGTTTGGTGGCGTTCAGCCGCTGCCCAATCCGCTGCAGATCATCGGCCCGGCGCAAATCAGTCCAATCCAGCAGAACCCGCTGATGGCCGGTCTCGCTCCATTCAAATATCGCGAGGCGCACGAAGGTGGCAGGGTTCGACAGGATCAGCTGCGCAACTTCGGGGCGGCGCAGTGCAGAGGCCAGCCCGTCCAGTTGCAATCGGTATTCCCGACTGTCGACTGAGCCCGATACATCCAGACCAAGCGCCAGGGCTTGACGACACTGAGCCGCAAGTGGGCTGGCCAGCAGGCACAGGAAAGTTGCAAGCAGGCGGATCATTCCGTCCTGCCCGGCCTGAGCTCACTTAGCTCCAGGCCTTTCAGTTCCCGTTCCAGCTTGCGACGCATGGCGCGTTCGAAATCCTCGAACCCGCTGGCGATCTCAAGAAAAGCACCGGGGCCGTGCAGGACATTGTTCTGGAAAAAGGGTATCAGGTCGATTTCACCCTCAAAATCTGCGCCATTGATGACCAGACCGTTGACCGTCGTGTTCTCGAAAGGAAAATGTTTGTAGGCAATCTGCGGCCCGTAGCCGTCATTGTTCTTACCATCCCCTGAGATATCGATGGTCTGAAACAGGCAGGGCGGTGCGCGCTGCATCAGGGTGGCGCCATAGGCCAAAGCATGCCCCATCGCGGTTGGAGAATCATTCGCGGATCGCTCGGATTGACCGATCCGATGCGCGGCAGAGACCAGATCGGCCGGGGTTGCTATCACTTTCCAATCCAGCAGAAGGGTCTGATTGAAGCTGCCAGACCATTCGTAAACGGCCAATGCAACGGGCTGGGGTGAAATAAAGAAAGCCTCCTGCACTTCGGGCGCGATCAATGCGGCGGCCAGTCCCCGGCGCTGCAGTGCGTCTTCAGTTGCATCCACCGAGGTCGAGATATCCAGCGCAAGCGCCAACGCCAGGCGGCATGGTTCGCCCCAAAGGGGGCTGCCCGCGACGGTCAGCCCCAGCGATATCAGCCCACGGATCACCAGTGACCGGTGCTTTCCATGCTGGCCCACGGTTCCGCCGGATCCAGGGCCTCTCCGTTTTGCAGCAACTCGACCGAGATATTGTCGGGTGAGCGCACAAACGCCATGCGCCCGTCGCGCGGGGGGCGGTTGATGACCACACCGTTGTCCTGAAGATGCTGGCAGGTCTCATAAATATTGTCGACGCCATAGGCGAGGTGCCCGAAATGGCGGCTGTCGCTTGGCAGTTGGTCATCGCCGTCCCAGTTATAGGTGAGCTCGATCGGAGCATCTTCCTGCCCCGGCGGAGCGAGGAAAACCAGAGTGAACCGACCCGCTTCGCTTTCATAGCGGCGGGTCTCTTTCAGGCCCAGAAGCTGGTAAAACGCTATCGATTTCTCGAGATCTTTCACTCGGACCATAGTGTGAAGATAAGTCAGCCCCATCGCTGTTTTCCTTACATAAACTGTGATGTTCAGCAGCTTAGCGCGCCGCCCTGCCATGTCGAGGGGGCGGGTCGGCAACAAATCCAAAATTGCGCGCTACGCCACACATATGGCGGTTTCGATGGTGGTCTGACCGATATATAGTGGCAGGCGACTCATTGCTGGAAAGGATAATTTCATGCCGCTGTCCGCCGAACAACTGGCCGAGATCGAAGCTCAACGCGCGCAGTCGAACCCGACCCGCCGTGTGGTCGCCGAAGGTATGGAAGATCACCTTTACACGGCGCACCAGGTCCTGGATCACGGTTTCGTCCGTGTTATCGACTATATGGGCGACGACGCCGCGATCTGTCAGGCAGCGCGTGTGTCTTACGGTAAGGGCACGAAATCGGTTCAAAATGACGAAGGGCTGATCCGTTATCTGATGCGCCACTGGCATTCGACCCCGTTCGAGATGTGTGAGATCAAGCTGCACGTCAAGCTGCCCGTCTTTGTCGCCCGTCAGTGGATCCGTCACCGCACCGCAAATGTGAATGAATACTCGGCCCGCTACTCGATCCTGGACCGAGAGTTCTACATTCCCGCACCCGAGCATGTGGCCGCCCAATCTGAAGTCAATAACCAGGGCCGAGGCGATACGTTGCAGGGCGAAGAAGCTGCGCGTGTGTTGGAGATTTTGAAAGCGGACAGTGCACGTTGCTATGACAACTACGAGGCGATGATCGGTCAGGATGGGCAACAGGGATTGGCACGTGAACTGGCGCGGATGAACCTGCCAGCCAATATCTACACGCAATGGTACTGGAAGGTGGATTTGCACAATCTGTTCCACTTCCTGCGTTTGCGTGCGGACCCGCATGCGCAGTACGAAATCCGTGTTTATGCCGACACCATGTGCAAGATTGTCGCCGATTGGGTGCCGTTTGCCTATCGCGCGTTCGAAGATTACCGCCTTGGCGCGGTCAACCTGTCCGCCCAGATGGTCACCTGCCTGCGCCGGATGCTGAGCGGTGAGGCGGTCACGCAGGAAAACTCGGGCATGACCGCACGCGAATGGCGCGAGTTTGAGGATGTCATCCGAGAGGGCTAAGCCCGTGTCGTTGATTCAACGCATTCAGGCAATGCCCACTGAACACATCGAAATGATCGCGACGTGTGTTGGGGGTTGCCTTTGAAACGGTTGACGGCCTGAAATTGGCCGCCAACCTTTTTCGATCTTCCCGCCGCGGGCGGGGTTTGCTTCAAAGCGGCTTTAATTCAGCCGCCATTTGGCGGCCGTCACGCCCGTCCTGCAGCTCGTACGAGATTTTCTGATTGTCTGCGAGTCCGGTCAGGCCGGATCGTTCTACGGCCGAGATATGAACAAACACATCTTTGCCACCCTCATCGGGTGCAATAAAACCATAGCCTTTGGTTGTATTAAACCATTTCACGGTGCCAGTTGGCATTTCCCGTGTCTCCTTCTACTTATGCGTTGTCCCACAAATGGTGGGAGCAGTGATCGACAAGACCGCAACACATCACTGTTCGCCCAAACGATACAGCCCGAACTGCGTGTTTCGTCTTTTTCAACATTGCACGGTGAAGTAAAAAATCAAGAATAACCGGGGCGACCTGTTGGGTTTGTCCGAAATTACAGCAGTTGCAGGATCAATCAGACAATGCGTCTCTATGGTATAAAGACATGCGATACTTGCCGTAAGGCTTTGAAATCACTACCGGATGCTGAATTCATCGATGTCCGCGCACAGGGCATTTCAGAAAATGTACTGTCAGCAGCGTTTGAGAAATTCGGCAAAGCCTTGCTCAACACGCGTTCAACAACCTGGCGAGGATTGGATGAAGACACGCGCAATCGCCCCGTGCTTGAGCTGCTGGTCGATCATCCGACCCTGATGAAACGACCCTTGATAGACGCCGATGGCCAGATGTATCTGGGCTGGACGCCTGAAAACCGTCAGGCTCTTGTTGTTGCCTGAATGACTGCCTATGTGACACTGGCATCAAACGGAGACCTTTGAATGCGAAATGCTGCCATGATTTTGGGCGTCATTGCCGGCCTGATCGGGATGATCGTCGGCTTTTTCGGGTACGGCTTCGTGGAAATGATCAATCGGTTTGGTGAGATTGAAGGGATCGCGGAGCAGGTGGATAATCCCGCACTGATCCAGACAGCCTCGATCGTGGCGCCGTTGCTGGCGATTGTCGGAGGCGCCATGGCCCATGCGCGCGCATTGGTGGCAGGCATTTTGCTACTGATTTCGGCAGCTGGGATGTACTACGCTTTTGGCTTTGGCGTCTTCACCATGTTCCCAATCGCGTTCGCGGGGGTGGCAGGTCTGCTCGGGCTCGCCGCAGGAAAACCGGACGAGCCCAAGGCACATTTCTAGATCATTTCAGGCGCAGCAGGCGATCCAGCGAGATAGGACCGGCGCCATTGATCACGATCACCAGCATAAGAAAGGTCCACATGACCCGCTGATCCATCAGGGTGATGGCATTGTCGAACAATCCGCCCAGTTTGACACCGTGACCCACCACGTCGGTCAAGGTCTGAACCCAGATGAAGCCAATCATGCCAAGGGCGGCCAAGCGGGTCAGCAGACCGACCAGCAGCAACACGGGCAGGACAAACTCCGCAGCCGTGCCTAAGAAGATTACAATACGCTGGAAAATCGTCATCTGGCTGACATCATACAAGACAGCCTCGGCCGCTTTGGGAAAAATCTGCCCGAAAGCTCCCGCTGACGGAGAAAAGATCGACCCGTCGATCTTCAGGGTTGCCGAGTTCCAATAATAGACGAACAAGACTGCAATAAAAATCACTCGCGCCAATGTGGGTGTCAGCCAGCCGGTTGCGTGGTCTACCTTTTCCATCGCGGTATTATAGGTTGAGATCAGGGCAGTCATGTATTCAGCCTTTCGATAGTCACAGAAGTTATTGCACTACCCTGCAAAAGCAGTGCCAGAGTGGTTCCAAGGTCAAATTCAGGTGTTTCCGCCAAAGTCGCCTCAAAGGCGTCGCCGATGGTTTGCCCCTCACGGATACGAGTTATCCAAGCTGCACCACCGGGTGGCAGCAATTGCGGTTCGGGGTCATATTCCGGGCGCGTGATAAGCACATCCTGGGCGCTGGCCTGTGGCTTTGGCGCCTCATCCTGCGTGTTGAATTGCCAGATCGCGTAGATAGGCCAATCCGAGCGCACGATCTGAACCGCAGGGGCCAGCGCCAGCTTGACTTGCATCAGATCCTCAGGTGGGAGCGCCAACGCGTCAGCTGCAATGGGCTGGCCGTCCGCGGCATGATAGGCGCGCCGCAATGCCAGTTCGAGACGTGCAACATCCGGCAGATATCCAAGATGCGACAGTTGCTCCATCCCTTCGATGAAATCGGGGAAATTCTCGCCGTAGAACATCATCAGAGGTGATGAAGGCGGGTGCCGACGCAGGTACATCCCGGCCAACCCGTCCATATTCTGTTGTCCCAGCAACCTGGTGATCACTGGAAAGGCCTGATGCATCGCCTCGGTCAGGGAAACGGCGACGTTGTTGCGATAGACGCTGAACCGGCGGCCCGCTGGCTGGGCCGCCGCGTCCAGCAACCCATCGGGGACAGGTTGACTGGCATCCAGCAATGCGGTGCGGAATGTTGTCTGCGAAACGCTCATGCGGGCACGCGATCCAACGCCGATTGCGCACGCTCTGCCTCGGCCCGCAAAACGGGCCATTCGGGCACATCTGTGTCCCATTCGATCAAAACCGGCTTCGGGCCGGTCTTGTTCAGAACGTAATCCAGCAAGACCCAGACCGGATCAACCACTTCGCGCCCGTGGCTGTCGATCAGCAGCGGGTGGCCATGGTCGTCTTCATCCTCGTCATGACCGCCAAGATGTATTTCACCGACCTCTTCCAGCGGATAGGCATCGATATAGCCCTGGGGTGAGAAATCCAGATTTGTCGCCGAGACAAATACGTTGTTTACATCCAGCAACAACCCGCACCCGGTACGCCGGGCGATCTCACGCAGGAATTCTGGTTCGGACCAGGTGCTTTCCTCAAAGGCGAGATAGCTGGATGGGTTTTCCAGCAGCATTTTCCGGCCAACCACCTCTTGCACCCGATCGATATGATCACAGACGCGGTCAAGCGTTTTGTCGGTGTAGGGCAGGGGTAGAAGATCGTTCAGGAAATGACTGTCATGAGTAGACCATGCCAGATGTTCCGAGAAGCTGGCGGGGTTCAGCCAGCCCAACAGATGTTTCAGCCGCGCCAGATGATCGGGGTCCAGCGGAGTTTCACCCCCAATGGAAAGGCCAACACCGTGGACAGAAATCGGAAAATGCTCGGACAGATGGCGCAGTTGCGCCAGCGGGCGGCCACCGTCGCCCATGTAGTTCTCGGCATGGATTTCCAGCCATGCCACAGGCTGCGCATGTTCAAGGATCTGCGCAAAATGTTGCGGCTTGTACCCAACACCCGGCGCTGCGGGCAATCGGTTCGACCTGAGAGCATCATCCAACATCTGCATTTTCCCTGATCAAGAAGAAAGGGCGGGCGAACCTGCCCGCCCTTCGTAATCCAATCGGACAGCCTTATGCGGGCAGATCGCGTTCCAGCGGCTCAAGCGAACCGTGGCGGGCCTTGCCGTCTGCGGTCTCTGGCAGTTCGATATCGGCGCAGGTGCCTGCATCGACCAGGGTCCATGCGTTGCCCTGATAGTCGACAGTCGAGGTTCCCGCGCAAGTTGTGCCCGGACCTGCGGCACAGTCGTTCTGACCGGCCAGCGACACGCCATAGCACTTTTCTTTGGCTTGTGCGGTTGCGGTTGTGGCAGCGCCGGATACAGCGGCTGCAACGGCGCTTGCGATAACCAAGGTTTTTGCGGTGTTCGACATCTCGAGTATTCCTCTTGCTGACTGCGTGTGTCTGTTTGTGACACTGATCAAAGTAGTGGGTTGGTGGGCATGTTTGAATTCACGAGCCCGTGTCTCACGAGCACGTCAAAGATAGTCATGCTACCTTGCGCGTTAACGAGCTGTTTTTGAAGGGGAAAAATGGGGGTGCTTCAATCCGGCCCCAAATGCGGGGCCGGATTTCCGGCATTATGATGCCGATTGTTACAGCAGATCAGGTGGGGTTGCCGCCTGCGACAACTCTTTTGTTACAGATTCAAGCGATTGGACCTGCGTTTGTTTTTCGCCCAGACGACGGACACTGACAGTGCGCTCATCCACTTCGCGATGGCCAACTGCCAGAATCACCGGAACTTTGCCAACCGAGTGTTCGCGGACCTTGTAGTTGATCTTCTCGTTTCGAGTGTCAGACTCGGCCCGGACACCGGCAGCTTTGAGCGTCTCAACCACTTCGACCACATAATCATCGGCCTCAGAGGTGATCGAGGCGACAACAACCTGGCGTGGGGCCAGCCAGAACGGCAGTTTGCCAGCGTGTTCCTCAATCAAGATGCCGATGAAGCGCTCAAATGAACCCAACGTGGCCCGGTGCAGCATGACCGGTCGGTGTTTGCCGCCATCCGCGCCGATATAGGTGGCGTCGAGACGTTCGGGCAGAACAAAGTCCACCTGATGTGTGCCACACTGCCAATCCCGGCCAATGGCGTCGGTCAGAACAAATTCGAGTTTTGGGCCGTAAAAGGCGCCTTCGCCCGGGTTGAGTTCCGGCTCGATCCCTGCTGCGCGGGTGGCGCTGAGCAGGGCGGCTTCGGCTTTGTCCCAAACCTCATCTGAACCGGAACGCATTTCAGGCCGATCCGAGAACTTGACCGAGAAGTTTTCGAACCCGAGGTCTTTGTAGATCTCGGACAGAAAGCGAATGAACTCGGCGGTTTCAGATTCGATCTGATCCTCGGTACAAAAGATGTGACCATCGTCCTGAGTGAAGCCGCGCACGCGCATAATGCCGTGCAGGGCGCCCGAAGGTTCATACCGGTTACACGATCCGAACTCTGCCATACGCAGGGGCAGGTCGCGGTAAGATTTCAGGCCCTGATTGAAGATCTGCACATGACAGGGGCAGTTCATCGGTTTCAGAGCGTTGATTGCCTTTTCCCGCGCATGTTCCTCGTCCACTTCGACGATGAACATATTTTCCTGATATTTGTCCCAGTGGCCCGAGGCCTCCCACAGTTTGCGGTCGACGACCTGAGGCGTGTTGACCTCAACATAGCCGCCGTTGCGCTGCTGGCGGCGCATGTAGTCCTGTAGTTGGGTGTAGACGGTCCAGCCGTTCGGGTGCCAGAAGATCTGACCCGGGGCCTCTTCCTGCATGTGGAACAGGTCCATTTCGCGCCCCAGTTTGCGGTGGTCGCGTTTGGCAGCCTCTTCCAACATATGCAGGTAGGCTTTGAGTTTTTCCTTGCCGGTGAAGGCTACGCCATAGATGCGTTGAAGCATGGCGCGGTCGCTGTCACCGCGCCAGTAAGCACCGGCAATGGACATCAGCTTGAACGCGTCGCCTGGAACCTGTCCAGTATGCTGCAGGTGTGGTCCACGGCAAAGGTCCTGCCAGTCGCCATGCCAATACATGCGCAGCGGTTCGTCGCCGGGGATGGCGTCGATCAGTTCAACCTTATAGGGTTCGTTGTTGGCGGTGTAGAAATCGATCGCGCGCTGACGGTCCCAGACCTCGGTGGTCACGGGATCGCGCTGGTTGATGATTTCCTTCATCTTCTTTTCGATTTTGCCGAGGTCTTCGGGAGTGAAGGGCTCAGCCCGGTCGAAATCGTAATACCAGCCGTTTTCGATGACGGGTCCGATGGTGACCTTGGTGTCCGGCCAGATTTCCTGCACCGCGCGCGCCATAATATGCGCCAGATCATGGCGGATCAGTTCATTGGCCTGCGCCTCGTCCTTCATGGTGTGAATGGCGATCTGCGCATCGGAATCGATAGGCCACTGCAAGTCCCAGTGCTGCCCGTTCACCGTGGCCGAGATCGCCTTTTTCGCCAGCGAGGTCGAGATGTCGGCGGCGATCTGCGCGGGCGTGACGCCAGCGTCGTAAGATCGTGCATTGCCATCAGGGAAGGTGAGTGAGACGGATTTTGAATCCAGGGCCATGTTTCGGCTCTCCTCGTCGGTTTGGCGCCCACTGAACGCCCGGTTGCGGGTTATGTGTGTCTGGCTCATGTGGCAGGCGGGTGCGCCGGTGTCAAGGGCAGGAGCGAGGGGCCAGCCCCTCGCGCTCCCCGAGGTATTTTTGGCCAGATGAAGGGGGATCCGGGAATTGCACTTGGAGGGGGGCCGTGCATGATGCTGGGAAGGAAAAGAGGGTTTTATGGCAGAGACAGAATTTCTGGAGACCGCACAGGGGCGGCGTTTGGCTTATCACAAGAGTGAGGGGGCCGGGCCGACCCTGGTCTTTCTGGGTGGGCTGAAGTCAGATATGGAGGGCACCAAAGCGGTGCATCTGGAGGCCTGGGCGCAGAACCGGGGGCAGGCCTTTTTGCGTTTCGACTATTCAGGGCATGGTGAGAGCTCGGGTGCGTTTGTCGATGGCTGCATTGGGGATTGGCACGAAGATACGCTGGCCGCGGTTTCTCAGCTGACCGATGGCCCATTGATCGTGGTAGGGTCGTCCATGGGAGGCTGGCAGGCATTGTTGCTGGCGCGGGCGATGCCCGAGCGGCTTGCCGGAATGGTAACCATTGCAGCCGCGCCCGATTTCACAGAGGACGGTTATTGGGCCTCATTTTCAGAGGACCAGAAAGCGGCTTTGGAAACTGAGGGTCGGGTCGAACTGCCTTCGGACTATATGGAGCCCTACATCATCACCAAACGGCTGATCGAAGAGGGGCAGCAAAGGCTGGTGTTGCGATCACCGCTGGAGTTGCCGTTTCCGGTGCGGTTCCTGCAAGGAACGGCTGATACGGCAGTGTCGACCGAGACGGCGGTCCGACTGCTTGAACATGCCTCGGGTCCGGATATGAGATTGTTGCTGGTCAAGGATGCCGATCACAGGTTCTCGGATGGCCTTTGTCTGGAATTGATTGAGCGGGCGGTGCTGGATGTGATGGACGGGGCCTGATGCGGCGAATGGGCTGGGTATTGGGCCGTGTGCTGCTGGGTCTCGGCCTGATTGCGGGGCTGATCTATGCGTTTGGCCCACGCGAACCAGTTGACCTCAATCCGCGCTTTGATCCGCGCAGATTTGGTGAAGGGGTTCAGGTCTATCTGGAGAGCATCGAAGCCGGTTATGATGATATTGTGCCGGGTGTCAAAAAACGGGTTGAATGGCAGGACGGGTATTATGAACGCCGAACGCCCTATTCGGTGCTGTATGTCCATGGATTTTCGGCCTCATCCGAAGAAATTCGACCGGTGCCGGACAGGATCGCGGAGGTGTTGGGTGCAAACCTTGTCTACACCCGGCTGCAGGGGCATGGCAGGGAAGGCGCAGCGTTGGCCGAGGCGACGGCCTCGGGCTGGATGGAAGACATGGCAGAGGGATTGGCCGTCGCCCGAGCGGTCGGGGATCAGGTCATCGTGATCTCAACCTCAACTGGCGGAACATTGGCGGCTGCCGCTGCATTGGACGCCGAGCTCAGCAAAGAGGTGGCGGCGATGGTGTTCGTCTCGCCAAATTTTGGGGTGAACGCAATTGCGGCCTGGGTTCCGACACTGCCCTGGGCACGGGTTTGGTTGCCGCTGTTGATGGGGCCGGAACGGGATGTGTCGGGGCCTATTCCTGAAAAAAACAAATATTGGACTGTCGTCTATCCATGGGAGGCGGTGGTGCCAATGTCGGTTCTGGTGGATACGGTCTATGCGCTTGATTTCTCGGGTGCGCAGGTGCCGGCCTTGTTCTGGTTCTCGCAGGATGATCAGGTGGTCAGGCCGGATCGAACGCACAAGGTGTCCGAAGCCTGGGGTGGACCAGCGACCGTGCGGATGGTGACCATGGGGCCGGGGGACGATCCGGCCTCGCACGTCGTTGCCGGGCGATTGATGTCTCCGGGGCAAACGAATGGGGCCGTTTCGGGAATTCTCGAATGGCTAGCAACACAGGGGGTCGAATGATGGAACAGCGGGTCAGTCTGATTACAATCGGCGTTGATGATCTGGACAAGGCAGCGGCATTTTACGAGGCGATGAGTTGGCAGCGCGTCGACAGCCCGGACGGCGTGATCGCTTATGACCTGGTTGGACAGACATTGGGTCTTTACCCTCTCACGGCATTGGCGGAGGAGATTGGGGTCGATAAGACCACGCTGGGACGCGGCGCCCTGACGCTGAGCTACAATTGCCGGTCGAAAGACGAGGTGGCCACCGTTCTGAGCCGAGCGGAAGAGGCAGGTGCCGAGATCCTCAAACCGGCGTCGGATGTGTTCTGGGGCGGGCATCATGGTTATTTCCGCGCTCCCGAGGGGACGATCTGGGAGGTGGCGTTCAACCCGTTCTCAGTGCTTGGGGCAGATGGCGCGTTTCGGTGGAATGGGTACTGAACGGTGCGCAAACCCGGCAGTATGTGGAGCCTTGAGACGCTGGGCCGGGTGCGGTTGTCCCGGCACTTTTTTATGCGCGATTTCCTGTATTCCGAGATCGGCAATTTCCACGAGCGGCAGAATATCCCCGAAAACCCCGATCTGGCGATTGAAACCGGGCGGGCGTTTTGCGAAACGCTGATGGACCCGTTGGAGGAGACTTTTGGCCGGATCGCCGTGCGGTCTGGTTATCGCTCGCCATCGCTGAACCGGTTTGGCAATGAGAACCGGCTAAACTGTGCCCGCAACGACAACCCGCTGGAATGCCACATCTGGGATTGGGGGCAGGCGGATGCGCGGGTTGCCGGGGCTTCGATCGTGGTTCCGTGGTTTGCGGATCGCTATGCGCAGGGGCGCGACTGGCGTGATCTGGCGTGGTGGTTGCATGACCATCTTGACTATTCCGAGATCTGGTTCTTTCCCAAACTTTGCGCTTTCAATCTGGTCTGGCGACCCAAGCCAGTACGCCGGATCGACAGCTACATCGCACCGCGTGGTAGCCTGCTGCGCGCGGGTGAAGAACCGTGTGAAACCCCTGCGCAGCGCAAGGCGCGCTATACCGATTTCCCGACCTTTCGCGGCATTGGCTACCCATGAAGTTTGCGCTTGCCGCGCACGGCCAAAACTCCCATCCTGAGGGAAAAACAATACCTCTGAACCGTTGAACGAGGGAGGCCACGCGTGATCGAGCCGCTGGTTTTTCTTCCCGGGTTAATGAGCGATGCCCGGTTGTTTTACCCGCAGATCGAAACGCTGTCGCAGGACAGGGTAGTAACCGTTGCGCCGATCTCTGGTGGTGAACGGATCGAAGAGATCGCATCCGGTTTGCTGGATCAACTGCCGCAGAGATTCGCGCTTGCGGGGCATAGCATGGGTGGTATCGTGGCCCTTGAACTGATCCGTCGGGCCCCTGATCGGGTGACGCGCCTATGTCTGATGGCAACGGATGCTCAAGCCGATACCCCACATATTGCTGCCGAACGCGAAGAGCTGATCATCGGGGCGCAGGCAGGGCGATTGGACGACGTAATGCGCATGGTGATCGGGTCGGATACGTTGGCGCCGGGGCCGAAACGTATCCCCATCCTGCAAGACGTCTTGCACATGGCGTCAGGGCTGGGGGCGGAGCGGTTCACACGCCAGATGCGCGCCATGCAACGCCGCCCAGATCAGCAAGCCTCACTGAGATTGATCAAGGTTCCGACGCTTGTTCTGTGCGGTGTCCATGACACGCTGACACCCCCACGCAAACATGCGTTCATGGCTGAAATGATCCCCGAAGCCGAGCTGAAGGTGATCCTTGATGCGGGCCACTTGCTGACGCTCGAAGCGCCGGATGCAGTCAATCAGGCGATTCAGAAATGGCTGCAGGTTTCGCCCAAACTGATCTAGTCATAGAGCGCGGCGCGTTGTTCCTTGCTTAGAATGGTCGGGGTGATGGCCGGTTTGGCAGTGTCTGCCAAGAAGAACTGAGACGCCTTCCAACGGCCCGTCAGGCGTGAGGTGAGGACACGGCGGAGAAACCCGAAAATGGCGAACCGTAGCCTTTCATGCCTTTGTTTACCGTCCGGCTGGGGCACAAAGCCAAGTGTGGTGATCGGGCCCAGCGGTGCAGTATCCGATAAGCGTTCGACAATGAACCCCGCAAATGGAAGCTTTGCCGTCTGAGGTGTGGTCGCCAGCGGGGCGTCGCAGCATTTTGCATACCACCGCAGCATCCCGTTGGGACCGAGTTGCATGGCCGCCAAATACTTGAGCCCCCGTTCGATACGGATTTCCTCGGGTGAGGTGTGAAGGATATCGACCGGTCCGGGGGCCGGGTCGGGTTGCTTGAAATAGAGCTGCGCGGCGCGGCAATCGTGACAATAGCAACCGACATGGGTGCCGAATCTGACACCTCTGGGCGTAATGTGACCGTGCAGCGCGCCGCAGGTACAAGCGAATGTCAGGATCTCGGCGGCCGGCCTGCTCATGCAACCTTGTTGCTATTCGCTGCCCGGCGACGCGGTTTCTTGCGGCTGTTTTCGTTCATGAAATCAATCACAAGCGGGCGGATGTTATCTCGCCAACTGCGGCCCGCGAAGATGCCATAATGCCCTGCACCGGGTTCCACATGGCTGGCCTTCTTGCTCTCGGGCAGGCCGGTGCACAGGTCCAGCGCCGCGATGCACTGACCCGGTGCCGAAATATCGTCATTCGCACCCTCAACCGATTTTACGGCGACATCGGTGATCTTTCCGATATCGACCTTATGTCCGGCAACGACAAATTCATTGCGTGCGATTTCGCGGTTTTTAAACACACGCTCGACGGTCGAAAGATAGAACTCGGCCGTCATATCCATGACCGCGAGATATTCATCGTAGAACCGGTTATGCGCATCGTGATCCGAAGCCTCATCGCGGATGACGCGCTGAATCTGTTCCGAGAACGCATTGCTGTGCCGCTCGGCATTCATCGACATGAACGACGCCAGTTGCAGCAGGCCGGGATAGACCATTCGGCCCACACCCTTGTATTTGAAGCCGACGCGCTGGATCATGGTCTCTTCCAACTGGCCCATGGTGACGCGGCGACCGAAATCGGTGACTTCGGTCGGGGTTGCGTCGGGGTCAACCGGGCCGCCGATCAGGGTCAGGGTAGAGGGCTGCGCCTTGGGCTCGACCTCGGCCAGATAGGCGGTGGCGGCGAGCGTCAGCGGTGCGGGCTGGCAGACAGCCACAACATGGGTGTCGGGACCCAGTTCTTTCATGAAATCGACAAGGTAGAGCGTATAATCCTCGACATCAAACTTGCCTTCGGACACGGGGATGTCGCGCGCGTTATGCCAGTCGGTGATGTAGACTTCACAATTGACCAGCAGGCTTTTGACGGTCGAGCGCAGCAACGTGGCATAGTGTCCGGACATCGGCGCGACCAGCAGCACCTTGCGTGGCTGCTCTTCGCGCCCGTTGACGCGGAAGTGGATCAGGTCGCCAAAGGGGCGTTCCAGAACCGTGGTGATATCGACCAGATGATCCTTGCCGTCTTCGCAGGTGAAGGTGCGGATGCCCCAATCGGGTTTGACCACCATACGTTGGAAAGTACGTTCGGTTACTTCACCCCAGGCGGCCATCCAGTTGAAGGCCGGATTGGGCGTCATCGAAAAAAGGGGGTAGGAGGCCATCGCGCTTGCGGTTGCACCAAGCCATTGGTTGGTGTTACGGATGGTTTCCATCAGGTCGTAGGTCATCATATAGCGCATCGAATGTGCCTCCTGCGTTCGGACCATTCGCCGCTTTGCCCCCCGACGCCCACGACGTTATTCTGCATAGCAGCGAGATTAGGTGGGAATTGTTAAAATGACAACTACTGACGACCAAACACCAGAGCATACTGAAGAACATATTGAACGGCTTAAGGAAAACTTGGGCAAAGTTGAAGAATTGTCCAAGCGACTGGTCGAGGTTATGGCCAGTAAAACACCACACACCCCGGCCCTTGATGCTCCGAATCAAGAGCTTTTTGCAAAAGCAGCAACCGCCTATTGGGCAGATGCCATGCAGAACCCGGGCAAGCTGTGGGAGTATCAGATCGCATATTGGGGGAAATCGGTCCTGAACTTTGCCGAGGCGCAAAAGGCGCTGGCGGGTGGTGACGCCGAGGCGCCTGCGGACATGCCAAAAGACAAACGGTTTTCCAATCCAATGTGGGACACCAACCCCTATTTCCGCCTTATCCGACAGCAATATCACACCAATTCCGAGGCAATCGCACAGGCCGTGGCTTCGGTCGAGGATATGGAGACAAAAGACAAGCAACGCCTGCAGTATTTTTCGCAGCAGATCATCGACATGATGGCACCGACGAATTTCCTGGCCACCAACCCCGACGCGCTTGAAAAGGCAATCGAAACCGAAGGCCGGTCCCTGATAAAAGGACTCGAGAACCTTGTGTCGGACCTTGAGGCCAATGACGGCGAGATGGTCGTGAAGCTCGCTGACGAGAGCGCGTTCGAGATCGGCGGCAACATTGCGACAACACCCGGTGACGTGGTGTATCGCAACCGGTTGATGGAGTTGATCCAATACAAGCCGGTTACCGAGACGGTGCACGAAACTCCGATTGTGCTGTTCCCGCCGTGGATAAACAAGTTTTATATCCTCGACCTCAAGGCCCAGAACAGCCTGATCAAATGGGTGACCGAGCAGGGGTATACCTTGTTTGTGGTCAGCTGGGTGAATGCCGACAGCTCTCACGCCGATATCGGGATGGAGGATTACATTCAGGAAGGGTTCCTGGCCGCCATCGAAGAGGCCAAGAAGATCTGCAAGGTCAAACAGGTCAACGCGGTGGGCTATTGTATCGCGGGCACGACGCTGAACCTGACCCTGTCGCTGATGAAGCAGCGTGGTGACAAGTCGGTAAAATCGGCAACTTTCTTCACCACCTTGACCGATTTTGGCGAGCAGGGGGAGTTCCTGCCTTTCCTTCAGAATGATTTTGTCGACGGTATCGAAGAGCAGGTGTCGAAAGATGGCATTCTGAAGGCGTGGATCATTGGGCGGACAATGTCGTTCCTGCGCTCGAAGGACCTGATCTATACCCCGGCTGTGCGCAGCTACATGATGGGTGAAACGCCGCCTGCCTTCGATTTGCTGTTCTGGAACGGTGATGGTGCCAACCTGCCGGGCAAAATGGCGATGCAGTATTTGCGGGGGTTGTGCCAAAGCAACGATTTCGTCACCGAAGGGTTCGAGCTGATGGGCCACAAGCTCCATATCAGTGATGTCGATGTGCCTCTGATGGCGATCACCTGCGAGACAGACCATATCGCTGCCTGGAAAGATTGCTATCGCGGCGTGCAGCAGACCGGGTCGAAATCCAAGACCTTCGTTGTCTCTGAGTCCGGCCATATCGCGGGCATCGTGAATCCGCCCAGCAAGAAGAAATACGGCCACTACACGAACCCGGACATGAAGGCAGATGCCGATACCTGGCTGAAGGAGGCCGATTTCCACGAGGGATCCTGGTGGCCGATGTGGGAGGCCTGGCTGAAGAAGCGTTCCGGCAAGCAGGTTCCGGCCCGAGATACCGGCGATTCGGATCATCCGCGCCTGTGCCCGGCACCTGGGACTTATGTTTTGGTCAAGGCAAACCGTTGATATCATTTTGAAACTGATATTTTTCTGCGATGCAGCAAGAAAAAACTTGCAATGCTGCGACGCAGCAATCATATTGCCCTCAAGCTGATGAAACCCGGGGTGGGCCCGGACAGGCTAAGAGGATTAAGACAATGGCAAAGACCCAAGACTTTACCGCAGTCATGAAAGACATGATGGGTGCATTCCCGGTTGACACCGCTGCTTTGGAAGATGCGTTCAAATCGACCGCGTCGCTGAACGAAAAGCTGTCGGGCGTTGCGCTGGATGCGGCTGAGAAATCGGCAGAAATCTCGAACAAATGGACCAAGGACACCCTGGCCAAACTGTCCGAGATGTCGAAAGTTAAGGCAGAGCCTGCCGACTACGCCAAAGCCGCAACTGACTTCGCAAGCGCGTCGGCTGAAGTTGCTGCTGAAAACATGGCAGCCTTCGCGGAAATCGCGAAAAAAGTTCAGACCGAAACCGTTGAGCTGCTGATGGCGGCTGGCAAAGACGCTGCAGAAGATGCAACCGCAGCCGTCAAAAAAGCCACCAACGAGGTGACTGCTGCAGCAAAGAAAGCAGCAACTGCCAAGTAAGGCAAAGATCGCGAACGGCACCCATTCCTCCCTATCGGTGCAATCGCTTTGGGCAGGTCATTGACCTGCCCTTTCTTTTTGTGCTGCAGTCGCATAACCTCTGCTGCAACGCATCATCCTTGGGGAGGGTACAGGGTGTCGGATCAAGAAAAACCGCTGCTGATCAAGCGCTACGCCAGCCGCCGTCTGTATAATACAGAGACCAGCGACTATGTGACACTCGAGGATATCGCGGGCTTCATCCGCGATGGGCGCGAGGTACAGATCATTGACCTGAAAACGGGTGATGACCTGACACGTCAGTATCTGCTTCAAATAATTGCCGAGCATGAAAGCCGGGGCGAAAACGTGCTGCCGGTCAATGTGCTCAACGATCTGGTGCGCAGCTACATGGTGCCCGGTGGGGGCATGATGCCGCAATTCCTGCAAAGCTCGTTTGAGATGTTGCGCGAAAGCCAATCCAAGATGATGGAGAACATGAACGCCATGAACCCGATGTCTCAGATGCCGGGGTTCGACGCGCTGCAGGCGCAGCAACAGGCGTTTTTGAAGGCGATGACCGGAGGGCTATCCGGCAACTGGTCCGCCCCTGACCCTGATCAGGAGCGGGCATCAGAGCCGAAGGAAGATCTGGACGACATCAAGAAACAGCTCGCGGAACTGCAGCAGAAGCTGTCCAAGCTCAGCTGATTGCGTGATGCGCTGGCTGGTCGCGATTTGTGCGCTGCTTTGGGCACAAGGCGCGCTGGCGCAGGGTCAGTTTTCGGAGATCTGGCAACCGATCTGCACGATGGGCCAGGAGTCTTCGGTTGGTTGTGACGATATCCGCGCCCGTGAAATCCTTGATGCCTCTGAGGCACCCTGGAGCGCCATCGGGCGGGTCAATTTTGCCAGCCGCAGCCAGAGGTCTCATTGCACCGGAGTGCTGGTCTCGGATCGGCTGGTCCTGACCGCTGCCCATTGCCTGTACAACAGTGCTCGCCAACGCTGGATTCCTGCGACCAGCATTCGCTTTGCTGCGGGATATCAACGCGGAGAGGCTGTTGCGGTATCGCTCGTCCTTGCATATCGGCTGGACGCGCAGCAGGGAGTGGACGGAGCGTTCGACAATCGCGCCGATCTGGATTGGGCGATATTGGAGTTGGCCGAACCGATTGGGGCAGAAGTGGGTTTTCTGGCTGTTGCACAGGGCACCCAAGGGGATGGTTCCGTCGCAGGCTACCCCGGTCTGCGCCCGCATGTGCTGAGCCGAACCATGTCCTGTGCACATCAGGCGAGTTCCGCGGGGCTTCTACATGCGATTTGCCCGGTCATGATGGGGGATTCAGGGGCGCCGTTGTTGGTGGAAACACAATCGGGTCTGACTGTCGTTGCGATCTTATCGCGCATCGCGCCGACCCCAGATGGAATCGACGCGTTGTTCTTGCCTGTTCAGGAATTTGATCTGAACGGGAATTAATCAGGTGCCGTAGACGGGCATCGGGCCAACGACCTCACCAACCGAGGCCAGCAGAATATCCGCGATCACATCTAACTCCTCACGGGTCAGACGTACAGGCAGGCGCACGTCGCAGGCGCTCATCAACATGGCGCGGGTTTGTGGCAGTTCGACCTGTTCGGGCAGGAACTGCCAGTTCCAGAAGGCGCGCGCATTGTCCTGGCTCAGGCCAAAGACCTGCACCTTGACGCCTCGCGCCTCAGCCGCCGAGGCGAAGGCGCTGATCTCAGCCTCATCCAGATCCACCAGATTGAACTGGATCGAATCCGGCGCACGGCGTTCGGGTGTCAGCGGGGCAGGGACGTCGATATGGGGCGAGGTGTTTAAGCGGCCCGCAACATAGTCGTGGTTAGCAAGCCCGTCGCGCACCCGCCGCGCCAGTTCCGGGATCTGAGGCCGGATCACAGCGGCGCTCAGGTTGTTCATGCGCAGGTTATAAAGCGGCAGTTTGTTCTGCCAGCGGGCAAAGGCTTGCTCCAAATCGGCTGAGTTGTCGCCGTGGGGGCCTTTGTGCTTTTTCCAGTTATGTTCATACGCGCCCGACATAATCACGGCGCGGGCCACCAGATCGGCGTCATCAGTGACAAGAATTCCGCCTTCGCCCGCATTGATCATCTTGTAGGACTGGAATGAGAAGCAGCCGAACTTGCCGATGGTGCCGATGTTGCGTCCATGCCAGGTGGTCCCCAGCGAGTGGGCCGCATCCTCGATCACCGGGATGTTGCGCGCGTCACACAGCGCCATTATCGCATCCATATCCGAGGTATGGCCGCGCATGTGGCTGATGATGACGGCCTGCACGCTGTCCAATTTGGCTGCGAAATCCTCCATATCGATGCGATAATTCTGACCCACTTCGCAAAGAACGGGGATGCAGTCCGCGTGAACGACCGACGACGGCACTGCAGCGAAGGTAAAGCCCGGAATCAGTACACGCGCGTCACGTGGCAGGCCCAATGCTTTGAGAGACAAGAACAGGGCAGCAGAACAGGACGACACGGCCAGCGCGTATTTCGAGCCAAGCAACTCAGCAAATTCCGTTTCGAGCAGGGCCACCGGCGCATCCTGCGGCGCAGTATAGCGAAACAGATCGCCGGATTGCATCAGGGCATCGATCGCGTCGCGGGCAGCTGCGGGGATAGGTTCGGCGTCATGAACGTTGGGTACAAGCGTCATATTTGGATTTCCCGAATTTTATCTTTGGGAAATATAAAGTCACGAATCGAACATGCCAAGACCAGTTTCGCGACTTCGGCGAAATTTCACCAAACCTTTGCATTTGTTGGTTTCAGAAGCCCAACCGATCGCGCAGCGCATACCATGTCATGGCAAGCACCAGCAGAGGACTACGCAGGGCTGGCCCTCCGGGGAAGGGCAGCGCGGGGACGCGGGCCATGGTATCGAACCCCTCGGCCTGACCTTGAATAGCCAGCGCCATCAACTGTCCTGCATGGGTCGCGGTGCCAACCCCGTGCCCGGAATAGCCCGAGGCTGACAGGACATTCGGTGCAACGCGCGCGAGGTAGGGCATCCGCCGCATTGTGATGGCAAGCGTGCCGCCCCACGCATAATCAATCCCGACGTCGCGCAGATGCGGGAAAATCTCGACCATCGGCTTGCGCACAGTCTCAGCGATATCGGTGGGGAAGCGATAACCATAGCTTTCTCCGCCACCAAACAGCAGGCGGCCATCCGCGCTAAGCCGGAAGTAGTTGACGACGAATTTCGTGTCGGCGACGGCAATGTCCTGCGTTAGAACACGCGTCGCCTCGGCCCCCAACGGTTCAGTCGCTGCGATGAAATTGTTGATCGGCATAACGCGCGATGCGACTTGCCGGTTCAGATCACCAAGATAGCCGTTGCAGGCCAGTATCACATGCTCGGCGGTGACACGACCCTGTTGGGTTCTGACCGTAACGCGCGGGCCTGTGTCCATGCCCAGCACCTCGGTGCCTTCATACAAACGAACCCCAGCAGAAAGAGCCGCGCGCGCCAGTCCCAGTGCATAGTTCAACGGGTGCAAATGCGCGGCACCCATGTCCAGATATCCGCCCGCATAGGCCGGAGAGGGGCAAAGCGCACGGCCTTCTTCCGCGTCCAGCGGTTTGATCTGGTCATAGCCGTATCGGGCTGACAAATGCGCCGCGTGGCTTTGCAGCCCGGCTTGTTCGGACTTGCTGAATCCCAGAGTGGCGATGCCGGGTTTCAGATCACAATCAATTTGATGCTTTGAGATCAGCGATTTGACCAGGTCTTTGGCGCCTTCTGCCAAATCCCACAGCTTTGCAGCGTCGCTGTCGCCGACAAGCCGCTCAAGATCTTCCTGATCCATGCGCTGCGCGCTGCCCAGTTGCCCGCCATTGCGGCCCGACGCGCCGAACCCCACACGGTGCGCCTCAAGCAAGACGACATCAAACCCTGCTTCGGCCAGATGCAGCGCCGCTGAAAGCCCCGTGTAACCTCCTCCGACGATACAAACATCGGCCGATATTTCACCATCCAACGCCGGAGCGCGGTCAAGCGTCTTGGCCGTCGCCGCGTACCAGCTGAGTGGATATTCGGACTTGCGGTCATTGGAATAGAGCAGGTTCATCTCGTGCCCCGGCTTCCACTGTTTCCAAATACGGGTATGTCGAACATGGCTGCTTGCTCAGACATTCAGCAACAGATGCTCGCGCTCCCACGGAGAGATCACTTGCAGGAACTCTTCATATTCGGCGCGTTTGACAATGCCGTAGACACGGGCGAATTCCGGGCCAAGAACTTCGTGCAAGTCGGTGGCCTCGTCAAACAGATCGAGCGCGCTTCCCATGACCTGCGGAATGTCACCTTCGCCTTCATAAGCGTCACCGTAGAACTGACGGCGCGGCCGCTCCTGCTGGATCAGGCCCAGATAGCCGCAGGCCAGCGACAGCGCGATGCCCAGATAGGGGTTGCAATCCATTCCGGCGATGCGGTTCTCAATCCGGCGCGCCTCAGGTCCTGACAGAGGCACACGGATGCCCGTGGTTCGATTGTCGCGCGCCCACTCCAGATTGATCGGTGCCGCGTGGTCCTTCACGTAGCGGCGGTAGGAATTCACGTAGGGTGCCATCACCGCCAGACCTGCAGGCAAGTGATTCTGCAACCCGGCAATGTAGTTGTAGAACGCGTCGGTCTCGCCCCCTTGCGGTCCGGAAAAGATGTTCTGGCCGGTCTCCATATCGATGATCGAATGATGGATATGCATGGCCGAACCCGGCTCGTCTTCGATCGGTTTCGCCATGAAGGTGGCAAAACAGTTGTGGCGCAGAGCGGCCTCGCGGATCAGGCGTTTGAAATAGAACACCTCATCAGCCAGCTTCACCGGGTTGCCATGGCGCAGGTTAATCTCCAACTGCCCCGCACCGCCTTCCTGCGTAATGCCGTCGATTTCAAACCCCTGATGTTCGGCGAAATCATAGATATCGTCGATCACCGGACCAAACTCATCCACTGCGGTCATCGAATAGGCTTGCCGCGCTGCAGCCGGGCGGCCCGAGCGGCCCATCATCGGCTTGATTTCCTGTGCCGGGTCAACGTTTGGCGCCACCAGAAAGAACTCCATCTCAGGGGCAACAACCGGTTTCCAGCCCTTGTCGTGATAGAGTTGCACAACACGTTTCAGCACATTGCGAGGGCTATAGGGGATCGGGTTGTCGTCCCGGTCATAGGCGTCATGGATCACCTGCAGCGTCCAATCGCCCGTCCACGGGGCTGCCGAAGCGGTTGAGAAATCGGGCTTAAGGATCATGTCACGTTCGATGAACCCGTCCTCACCCGCGGCCTCACCCCAATCGCCGGTGATGGTCTGGTAGAAGATGCTGTCAGGCAGGTGGAAATAGGCCTGTTTTGCAAATTTCGACGCGGGCACGGCCTTGCCGCGCGCGATGCCGGGCAGGTCCGAGATGATGCATTCAACCTCATCCAGCCGCTGCCCTTCGATATAGGTTCGGGCCGCCTGCGGCAGCTCATCTTTCCAGTCGGCCATCAGGCCCTCTCTTTCTTCAGGAAGTCCGCCATGTAGCGTGCGATTTTTCTGTTGTCGTCCGGAGCGTCGCTGCGGTTGGTCGCTGCCTGCATCAGGGCGTCGGGTACCACGCCTTTGCCGCGCGTCTCCATTAGGCCCTGAATGAAGTCGTTGCCGTATTCGGGGTGCGCCTGCACGGTCCAGATCGTCTCGCCATAGGCGATCATGGCGTTCTGGCAAAACGCATTTGTACCAATCACCTCTGCCCCTTCGGGTATCTGTGTGACTTGGTCCTGATGCCATGCGTTCAACGTGACGGTCTGGTCCTCAAAGGTATAATCCGTGCGCCCGACAGCCCAACCCCCTTTGAACTTTTCCACCTTTCCACCAAGAGCTTGCGCAATGATCTGGTGGCCAAAGCAAACACCGATCAGCGGGTGCCCGACCTCGCGGATATCGCGGATCAGCTGTTCAAGTGGCTGAATCCAGGGGTGATCCTCATAGGCACCGTGGCGCGATCCGGTGATGATCCAGCCATCAGCCGCATGGGTGCCATCGGGAAACTCGTTGTCGACGACTGAATATGTCTGAAATTCAAAGCCATTCCCGTCAAGTAATGCGCGAAACATACCATCATATTCGCCGAATTGATCATACATTTCTTCGGGTGGATGGCCGGTTAGGAGGATGCCGATTTTCATGGGTCACCAAATTTGATCAAATTTATTCTAGCGGACCGAAACCGAGCGAGCAAGGGGCTCAAACAGTCTCGAGGTAACTCAGCCAATGTTCGTCTGGGGGCAGGGTGCCGAAACGCGTGCGTTCCTGTCGTTTGGTCATCGCCATATAGCGGATCAGATCGGTCGGAAAGATACGTGCGACCATCGGGTCGCTCTCAAACGCGGTGATGGCGGAGGACCAGTCGGATGCCAACTGTGGCAGGTCATCGATCTCATAGGCATTGCCCGAGATCGGGTCGGGCGGTTGCATTTCGTCTTCGATTCCAACAAGCGCTGCACCCAGAACTGCGGTGAGCATGAGATAGGGGTTGATGTCCCCACCGGCAACACGGTGTTCGATCCGCCGGGCTGCGGGCGCGCCACCAGGTATGCGCAGGGCGGCGGTGCGATTCTCATAGGCCCAGCTTGCACCCGTGGGGGCGTGGGCCCCGGGAATGAGCCGCGTGTAGGAATTTCCGTGCGGTGCAAAAATCAGCGTGCAACCGGGCATGGCGGCCAGGCATCCCGCCACGGCCGAGCGCAACAGGGCGGTGCCCTTGGCCCCGCCATCATCGAACACATTCCGGCCAGCGCCATCTACAACAGAGAAATGTACATGCATCCCGTTGCCCGCATCCTCGGCGTAAGGCTTGGCCATAAAAGTCGCGGTGAACCCGTGTTTGCGGGCAAGACCACGCGTCAAGCTCTTGAAAAGCCACGTATCATCGGCGCAGCGCATGGCGTCTTGATGGTTCAGATTGATCTCGAACTGGCCAATGCCGCTTTCGGATATGGCAGTCTGGGCGGGGATGCCCATGGCCTCACAGCCATCGTAAAGCTCAGTGAAGAAGTTATCGAAGGCGTCCATCTCGGCCATCGAAAGTACCGATTCATTTCGCAGCCTGCGCCCGGTGACGGGGTTGACCGGAGGCTGCGGCTGGGGGCCTGAGGCATCAAGCAGCGTGAACTCCAACTCGGTGGCGGCAATGACAGACCAGCCGCGTTCGGCATAGCGGTTCAGGACAGCGGAGAGCGCGTGCCTTGGGTCGCCCGCAAAGGGTTTGCCGTCATCGTGATAGAGGCACATAGGTACAAGCGCGGTGGGTGTTTCGAGCCATGGCATAGGCACCGGACCACGTCCTGAGGGGCGCAGGACACCATCGGCGTCACCGCTTTCGAACACCAGCGGGCTGCCATCGATATCCGCCCCCCAGAGATCGACGTTGAGGGCCGAGAACGGCATGCGAACGGCGCCCTTATCCAGCTTGCTCGCGTAAGACGGCGGGACGCGCTTGCCGCGCATCTGGCCGTTCAGGTCACAGGCGGCGACGCGGAATGTGTGCAGGGCGCTCAGGTCCATTTGGGGCTCCGTTGGTCGACTACCAAGAGGTTTAGATGAGGATTGGCGCGTTGTCACGAAATTTGATCAAATTATTATCGGTGGTGTTTGCGATCAGATGTGAAAATCGAAATCGTCCGACTTGTACACGGTCCGAGACCGGTTTCTTCTGTGTTGTACAACATTCAGGCACCCGATTGTGCCCCGGCAGGCGATGCCTATAGTGTCTCCTTATGTTCATCTTCCTTACCATTCTGTTACTGATCGCGGGCGGTCTTGCCTATTACTTCTGGTCCAGAAAACAGGCCCGTGCTGCGTTGCTGGCGACGCCCCTGACGGCGCATCAGCGCAACGTCATCGACCAGCAGGTGCCCATGATCCGGCGGTTACCGGACGGGTTGCGCGGCAAGCTGGATGGCAAGGTGAACCTGTTTCTGGATCAGGTTGCGTTTTACGGCTGCGACGGGCTGGAAGTGACCGAAGAGATGGAGCTGTCGATTGCGGCGCAGGCCTGTCTGCTCGTGATCAACAGCAAGATCTGGTATGACAATCTGACGACGATCCTGATCTATCCGAACGCGTTCAAGTCTAAGCAACGGCGGCAATCGGGTTATGTGGTGTCAGAGAAAGAGATCGTGCGCACCGGTGAAAGCTGGGATCGCGGGCCGGTCATTCTGTCATGGGCGCACAGTCAGCGGGGCGCGCTGGATGATCGTGATGGGCAAAATGTGGTGCTGCATGAGTTCGCGCATCAGATCGACGATCTGTCGGGGGGAACCAACGGTGTTCCGATCCTGAGCGCAGGGCAGAGTTTTGCCGAGTGGGAGAAAGTGTTCCTGACCGCCTATGACGCGCATGTCCGCGCCATTGAAAGCGGGCGGAACACGGTGATCGATCCTTACGGGGCGACCGGGCACGAGGAGTTCTTTGCCGTCTCGGTCGAGGTGTTCTTTGAACGCCCGCGTGCGTTGAAGCACGAGGTGCCCGAGGTTTATGAGCAGCTTTCGAAACTGTTCCGTCTGAACCCGGTGGAGTGGGCTTAGCGTGCGAGGTTCAAGCGGAACCGCATCTTTGCTTTCCGTTCGGCCGGTAGATGGCGGTTCAGGCGTTTGTTGAT
>JAUHYC010000080.1 GCA_030426685.1 Alphaproteobacteria bacterium | reverse complement strand
GTAGTGAGAGATTGCTGATCTGACCTTGTTCCAGTTGCCCGAAGGCATCCGCAAACCCCTTTGCCTCAAAGTGTTTGGCATTAATGGACAGCGCTAACTGCGCGCCGGGGCGGGCGACACGCAGTAATGCGGGCAGAACCTCGGGGCCCAGATGACCATGGGTGAAAGTCCCCGATGAGACGATGCCCGCGTAGCTGTCACGCGGCACTGGCAGGCCCTGATTGAGATTGGCCTCAATCGCGTCGCGGTAAATATCTTTGCGCATTGCCTGATCCAGCATCTCCGCACTGATATCGGTTGCATCGATCGGTCCGACGCCCAGCCCCGCCAGAATGGCGCCGCACAACCCTGTGCCTGCGCCTACATCCAAAACCGGGCCTTGCCCTCCGGCGCCGACAAAAGCACGGGCTGTATGGATGTGCAGTTGATAATCCTCAAGCGCGGCAAAGCTGTCATCATAATCACCGGCCCATTCCGCATAGAGGCGCTTGTTGTCCTCAGGCGATTTCAGGGCGTAGGCGGCGCGGAGGTTGGGGGGCTTATCGCTCATACATCAATGAATGCGCATCAGAGGATTCGAATCAAGTGCGTCCATCCGGCGCTTGCATCCCCGGGATTGGCGCATCATCAAAGGGCCATGACACAGATTTTGTTTTCCTTCGGCCATGGCTATTCGGCAAGAGCCATCTCAGGGCAGCTCGATTCACGGGTCTGGCGCGTGATTGGCACCACACGCGATCCAAAACAGGTGGTAGATATTCGCGCATCGGGTGCCGAGCCGCAGATATGGCCAGGAACGGAACTTGATCTGGATGGGGTCACGCATTTGCTGATCTCGACTGCTCCGACCTCCGAGGGCGATCCGGTTCTGGCGCATTTGCGGGCTGAGATCGCAGCCCGCGCCGGACAGTTCAAATGGGTCGGGTATTTGTCGACTACAGCTGTCTACGGAGATCATCAGGGCGACTGGGTGGACGAGACCACACCGGTTGCCCCCACGGCCGAACGCGGCCGCTGGCGCGTTCTGGCAGAAAGCCAATGGAGCGAGATTTCGGACCTGCCGCTACATATCTTTCGTCTGGCGGGTATTTACGGTCCGGGCAGGGGGCCGTTCTCAAAGCTCAGGCGCGGTGGGCTGCGGCGTATCATAAAGCCGGGACAGGTTTTTTCGCGCATTCATGTCGATGATATCGCGCAGGTTCTGATCGCTTCAATGGCGCAGCCCAATCCGGGGGCGATCTACAATGTCTGCGACGACGAGCCCGTTCCACCACAGGATGTGATCGGATACGCGGCCGAACTGCAGGGGTTGCCGATGCCGCCCGCCGTGTCTTTCGACGAAGCTGACCTGACCCCAATGGCGCGCAGTTTCTATAATGAAAACAAGCGGGTTCGCAATGATAGGATCAAATCAGAGCTGGGTGTCTCGCTGCTCTATCCTAACTACCGTGTCGGGCTCGAGGCGTTGATGAAGCAGCAGAATTCAAAGGCGGCGGGGCGCTGAACCTTGTCAACAAAGCAGGACGGGATGTAAGGGGGACCGATGGATGACCGCTCTGCCGCTCTAAAGATCACCGTATCGACCCTGACCCGTCAGCGCCCCGAGATGCTGGCGGCGTTGATCCGGAGCTGGGGAGAGATGTCGCTGCCGCCCGACTGCACGGTCAGTTGTCTGGTTGTCGAGAATGATACCTCGCCATTCAGCGAAGCCACAGTGCGCGCAGTAGGTGAGACACTGCCGAACGGTGCTGCGCTGGACTATGTGCTGGAGACCGAGCCGGGTATCCCCTTTGGCCGCAACCGTGCCGCGCGCGAAGCCCTGGCGCAGGGCGCTGACCTGCTGTGTTTCGTCGATGATGATGAGGTTGTAGCCCCCGATTGGCTGGAACGGCTGGTCGCCGGGTATCGCAGCAGTTCTGCCGTCTTGCTGGGCGCACCGCTCCGGGCGGCAGGCCCGTCCGGTGCGGAGACCGGACTGCAGCGGCTGATGCTGCGCAATATCAACAATCGCTATCTGGACAAGGAACGCGTGGCGGCGCGGAAGACGAGCCTGAATGACACAGGTGGTGTGACCATCGTCACCAACAATTGGCTGGGTGAAACCCGGTTGTTCAGCGAAACCGGCCTGTGGTTTGACGAGGCCATGCGTATGACCGGTGGCACAGACGCCAAGTTCTATGCCGAAACCGTGGCTGCCGGATTGCCCGTCGGCTGGGTGCCGGATGCGTATGTCTATGAGACCATTCCACCCGAAAGGCTGTCATTCTGGTATCAGGCCGCGCGCGGGCGGGATCAGGCCAACACCCATATGCGCCGCAAGCTGGATCAAAAACCAGCTCGGGCGATGCTTGGGTTTCTCAGTGTTCCGATTCGGTGCGTAGCCCTGTTGGGCGCGGTGCTCTTGTTCCCATTCCAACCCGATCGGCGCTTGATCCAGATTGCTCGGACCGCCGGTTGGCTGGTCGGGGTTCTAGGCATTCCGTTCGGCTACAAATCGGCGCTCTACAAGAAGGTGAGCGGTCACTAGACCTGCTGCAGCCTTACACGTGCCTCGTCTGCTTCGGAGCGCATCGCGTTTGCGAGCAAGATCACATCGATCGCCGTGGCCAGGAAAGTCACACCGATTGCGACGCAGCGCTTCTGCGTCTGCGGATCAGGCGAAATGATGCCCGCAGCTTTGCCAGCCTGCACGATCCGGCCCAGAGCGTCCATAATGGCGGCGTCGACCTCGGGGTGATCGGGGTCACCGAGATGGCCCAGATCAGCGGCCAGATCCGCCGGGCCGATAAAGACACCGTCGATGCCCTCGACACCAAGGATGTCATCCAATGCCGCAAGACCGGCGCGGTTTTCGACCTGCACCAGCAGGCAAATCTGCTCATCCGCCGTTTGCAGATAGTCGGGAATGGCCGAGAATCCCGAGGCCCGCGCAAGGGCTGATCCGACGCCACGAGACCCGTGTGGCGGATAGGTTACGGCACGGACCAGTTCACGCGCCTGTTCGGCACTTTCGACCATGGGAATCAACAGCGTTTGCGCGCCCGCATCCAGCACTTGCTTGATCAACCAGGTCTCACCCACCGGCAACCGAACCGCCGCATGTGCATCCGAGGCCTGTACGATCTGCAACTGCGCGAGGATCGAGCGCAGGTCGTTTGGCGCATGTTCGCCGTCGATCAACAACCAGTCGAAATCGGCGGTGGTGGCGATCTCGGCAGAATAGGGATCGGCGAGACCCAGCCAGCAGCCCAGTTGCAGCTGACCGGATTTGAGGGCTTGCTTGAATGTGTTTGTTGGCGCGGGCATCGATCTCTCCCTCAGGATATTGGGGTCTAGTGGGTTTGACGTTGCGTCTCAACGCATGTTCCCGTCAAGCGGTCGAGAGGATCATGTCAGCAGCTTTTTCCGCGATCATCATGGTCGGCGCATTGGTGTTGCCCGAGATCAGGGCAGGCATGATCGAGGCATCGACCACCCGCAATCCGTCCATCCCCCGCACCCGCAGATCCGGGCTGACCACGGCCATATCGTCCACGCCCATTTTGCAGGTTCCGACCGGATGGTAGATCGTATCGGCCCGCGCGCGAATATGATGCTCCCAGTCCGCGTCGCTTTGGGCGGTTTCGGTGCCGAACATCTCTTTGTGTCGATAGGGGGCGAGCGCCGGAGCCTGCATGATCGCACGCGTGATCCGAGCGCCTTTGATCATCGTGTCCAGATCGCGCGGATCAGACAGGAAGTTTGGATCGATGCAAGGCGGAGCCTCAGGGTCAGCACTGTGCAGCGAGACGGTGCCCCGGCTCTCGGGCCGCAGCTTGCAGACATGGCAACTGTAACCATAACCCATATGCAGTTTGCGGGCGTGATCATCGACCAGAGCGATGGTGAAATGGAGCTGAATATCAGGCCGGTCCAGATCGGGCGTTGTTTTCAGAAAGGCGGCACCTTCGGCAAAGGGCGTGGCCGCCATCGAAACGCCATTCTTTCGCCAGCGCCAGAGATGACCCAGCAGTTTCAACGATCCGACCGGACCAATTCCGAAGTTATCCGTGTCTTTGGACTTGTAAGCGAGTGTAAAATCCAGATGGTCCTGCAGGTTCTGCCCTACGCCCGGCAGGTCATGACGAACAGTGATCCCATGCTGCATCAGGATTTCCGGGTCCCCAATGCCGGAGAGCATCAGCAGTTGAGGCGATTTCAGCGCGCCACCGCAGACCAGCACCTCGCGCGCGGCGGCCACTTTTAGATTGGGGCCTTTGCCCCCTTGGCGGTAGATCACGCCGGTCGCCCGCTTTCCATCCAACACCAGGCGCTGCGCATGTGCGCCGGTAATAACGGTCAGATTTGGCCTGTGCATGACCGGGAAAAGACACGCCGCCGCAGCAGAGCACCGTTCACCGTTGCGCACGCGATCATGGAATTGGGTCACCTGATAGAGCCCCACGCCTTCATTGTCGCCCCGGTTGAAATCCTCGGTGTGGCGATGCTGCATTTGGATGGCGGCATCAACGAAGGCGCGGGTGATCGGGCGTTCCTCTTTCTGATCCGAAACCTGCAGCGGACCTGCATCGCCGTGCAGATCATCCGCCCCGCGCTCGTTGTTTTCCGAACGCTTGAAATAGGGCAGTACGCTGTCCCAATCCCACCCGTTACAGCCCAGTTCGGCCCAACTGTCGTAATCCTGCTGCTGGCCGCGCACATAGAGCATCGCATTTATCGCGCTCGACCCACCCAGCGCGCGCCCGCGCGGCTGATAGCCCTTGCGCCCGTTCAGACCGGGCTGGGGGGCGGTTTCAAAAGCCCAGTTGTTGATCTTTGGCCGCCCAGGCAGCATCGCAACCACTGCCGCGGGCATGCGCACCAACAGGCTGTCCCCGCGCCCTCCAGCCTCCAAAAGGCAGACCCGGGTTTGGGGATTTGCGCTCAGTCGGTTTGCCAGAACCGCCCCCGCCGAACCGCCTCCGACGATCACATAGTCAAATTGCACCGCTCTTTCCCCTCCCTGTTGTTGGCGGACACTGTGAAGGGAGGTCGCAGAAAGGCAATCATGACGCTGCGACGAGGTGGCGCTGAACAATATTAATAAGTAAAAACTATTAATATCATCGAAAAACAAAACTTATGTGCATGGTTTAGATTTGCTAGATCTGTGGCCAGACAAATTGAACGAGTCGTCAATGCTATATTCCAGGAAGAGGGTAGGACGGGCGCGCGCGATGATGCGCAGTGCCTTGTCCAATGAAGCGCGCGAAGACACTCGTGACCGTTGTTTCCCGCATCAATTTTAACAGCGCGACACATATATCTAGCCAGAACTGGAGATCGATATGGACGGAAGTGACACCCCCAACATGGGCAAGTGCCCGGTAGTGCATGGCGCCGACGCTCGGACAAACCGGGATTGGTGGCCCAATCAACTGAAACTGTCGATCCTGCATCAGCACGGGGTCGCATCGAACCCGATGGGTGAGACGTTTAATTATGCTGAAGAGTTCAAAAAACTGGATCTGCAGGCGCTGAAACAGGATCTCTATGCGCTGATGACCGACTCGCAGGATTGGTGGCCGGCGGATTATGGCCATTACGGCGGCCTGTTTATCCGCATGGCTTGGCATGCCGCCGGTACCTATCGCACGGCAGATGGGCGCGGAGGCGGTTCGACCGGGAACCAGCGGTTCGCCCCACTCAACAGCTGGCCTGACAATGGCAACCTCGACAAGGCGCGCCGTCTGCTGTGGCCGATCAAGCAGAAATACGGCAACCAGATCTCATGGGCGGATCTGTACATTCTGGCCGGTAATTGTGCCATTGAATCCATGGGGGGCAAAACCTTTGGATTTGCCGGTGGCCGCGAAGATATCTGGGCTCCTGAAGAAGACATCTATTGGGGCGCTGAGACCGAATGGCTGGCCCCGACCGAAAACCCGCACAGCCGCTATTCCGGCGAGCGTGATCTGGATAACCCGTTGGCCGCCGTGCAGATGGGCCTGATCTATGTGAACCCGGAAGGACCGGATGGCGAGCCCAATGTCCTCGCCTCAGGCCGCGATATTCGCGACACCTTTGGCCGGATGGCGATGAATGATGAGGAAACCGTGGCGCTGGTCGCCGGGGGCCACACCTTTGGCAAAGCGCATGGTGCGGGTGACCCCGGGCTGGTTGGACCCGAGCCCGAGGCGGCCCCGATGGAGGCCATGGGTTTTGGCTGGATCAATGATTTCGGCAGCGGCAAGGGTGACGACACCACGACGAGCGGTATTGAAGGCGCGTGGACGGCGAACCCGATCAAATGGGACAACGGCTACTTCGACCTGCTGTTCGGTTATGACTGGAACCTGACCAAGAGCCCCTCGGGCGCATGGATCTGGGAACCGGTTGGCGTGAAAGAGGAAGACATGGCCCCGGCGGCGCATGACCCGTCGAAAAAGGTCAAGACCATGATGACCACTGCCGACATGGCGATGCGCATGGATCCGATCTATGGCCCGATCTCGAAACGCTTCCACGAGAACCCGGAAGAGTTCGCCGATGCATTTGCTCGTGCCTGGTTCAAGCTGACCCACCGCGACATGGGACCGCGCTCGCGTTATCTGGGGTCCGAGGCCCCAACCGAAGAACTGCTCTGGCAGGATAATGTGCCTGCGGTCGATCACGATCTAATCGATGAAGCGGACGCGGCAGACCTGAAGGCCAAGATTCTGGCCACCGGGCTTTCGGTGTCTGAGCTGGTGTCGACCGCATGGGCTTCGGCCTCGACCTTCCGCGGATCGGACATGCGTGGCGGCGCCAATGGTGCGCGTGTTCGCCTGGCTCCGCAGAAGGACTGGGAGGTCAACGAGCCTTTGAAGCTGTCCAGGGCGCTGGAGGCACTGGAAGGCGTTCAAAAAGCGTTCAATGACTCGCAATCGGGGGGCAAGAAGGTCTCATTGGCCGATGTGATCGTTCTGGGCGGTGCTGCCGCCATCGAGCAGGCCGCCAAGGCTGCGGGTCATGACGTTGATGTTCCCTTTGCCCCGGGCCGTACCGATGCTTCGCAAGAGCAGACGGATGTCGATTCTTTCGCGGTGATGGAGCCCATCGCCGACGGTTTCCGTAATTACCTGCATAAGGAATATTCAGTTCCGGCCGAGGCCCTGTTGGTGGACAAGGCGCAATTGCTGACCTTGTCGGCACCCGAGATGACTGCACTTGTTGGTGGCATGCGTGTGCTGGGCGCAAATTTCGGCGGCACGTCTCATGGTGTGCTCACTGATCGGGTCGGTACGCTTAGTACCGATTTCTTCGTGAACCTGCTGGATATGGGCACCGAATGGAATCCCTCTGGTGACGGCGTCTATGAAGGCCGCGACCGTGCAAGCGGTGAGGTGAAGTGGACAGGCACCCGCGCGGATCTGGTCTTTGGATCGAACTCGCAATTGCGGGCACTGGCCGAGGTCTATGGTCAGGACGATGCGGGGGGCAAATTTGTCTGTGACTTCGTCTCGGCTTGGAACAAGGTGATGAACGCGGATCGATTTGATCTGGATTGATCCCGCGGCAATCGCAGCAAATGGCGCCGCCCGAGGGAACTCGGGCGGCGCTTACATTCGCCCGACTCTGGGGTGCCTACCAAGCATTGGGTACGATTCCGCCGAAAGGCGGCCATTTCCCTTGCTTCAAGCCTCTCATTGGCGGGTTTGTGCGGGGAATTATTAAGGTAACCTGTTGTTTTTATTAAAGTAGAAAAGAAACCGACCTGAAATGTGAAGTTTTTTCAAAATGGGGGTTGCAGGTCCCAGACCTAATCCGTAAATACCCCTTCACCGGCGCTGCTGAGGCGGTTGTTGGGGGGCTGGGAGACTGGCTTTGACGCATCGGAGAGACGGTGGGCATCTTGGGGTTAGGATTTAGGCGGTTGCGCTAAGGGATTGGCGTTGCGGTC
>JAUHYC010000029.1 GCA_030426685.1 Alphaproteobacteria bacterium | reverse complement strand
AGGGTCTCTTTTTTGGCCTGTTTGCAAACCACGCAGAAGCGAAAGTTGAACAGTTCCGCCGCAAGGCCTTTGCCAACACCGCCCGACAGCTTGAACAGCTCAATGACGATCAACTGGCCGATATTGGTGTTCCACGCCACGAGATCAAACAGCGCGCCTATCGAAGCGTTTACCACAAGAAACCTTACAATTCGCAGGCCTGAGTCTCAGTGCCGCAAGTCCGAACCAAGATCTTTTCTGCGAGGTGAGACCATGCTGGACGCAAATCCAACTCAGGATCAAACCGTTTCGGCCAGTGCCGTGTTGCTGTTTGACCGGGCAATGAAGATGCGAGCGATCCAGGCGGATATCGTCTGTGCCGCTCAGGAACTCAACCGTCTTTCGGATCATGAGCTTTCTGAACTGGGCATCAACCGCGTCGATGTTGAAGCAGTGATTGCGCAATATATCTGAATGCCCATCGGCCTGATTGCGCAATTCTGCAAACAGCCATCCAAGCCTGATCGGGATGGCTGTTGATGCCATTCAGGCCAAATGATCCACGATCTGCAGATGCTGCGCCAGCGTGTCGATTTCACCCATCCAGCCTTGTACCAGTTTCGGATCGCTTGGTGCTGCGTGAACGCCTGCCGCGATGGCGCGGTTCAGGACGGCTTCGACGGCCAGTGACACCGGGATCGACACCAGCCGGGCCATGGCAGTTCCGCGCTCGTCGCCCCAGGCGTCCATGACATAGGTTTTGTGCCAGATCGGGATGCCGTCTTTCTCGGCCTTCAAACCGACGCACAGAACCACGCGGTCGGGCTCGCCCTCGTCATAGGCGTTCTCGGCCCAGAACTGATCCGACATCTCTTTCAGCCGCGCGTCACCTTCGGGGCCTGACAGCGTTTCGATCTCGGCGAACACATCCGACCAGGCGTCGGCCCAGCCGTTCAGGCGCAGGGTGCCGCGGACGAACTCCTTGACGGTCCAGTGATCCTCAAACTGGTATTCCCGCATGAAAGGCAGCGAGTCGCGGTTCGGGTAGACCTCGAAGTTTTCCGGTGTCGGCAGCGGGGCGGTATAGCTGCTGATCGCGTCCCATGGGCGGGCGACGTCCAGCGGGGCATAGTCGCGGATCGATTTCGAAGGCGAGCGCAGCGCCTTCAGCACGCCCAGAGGCGACCAGCTGAACTTGTAGCGGAACGGGTTCGGGTGCTTCGGGATGCCACCGCAATAGGAGACAAAGCTCAGGTGGTTCTGCGGATCGAACGCGTCCGAGGCGCGGTAATCCGCGACCAGAGCGTGTGCCATCAGGTGGTCGATGCCTGGATCCAGCCCGACTTCGTTGACCAGTGCAACCCCAGCCTCGCGCGCCTTGTCGTCCAGCGCGCGCATCT
This sequence comes from Alphaproteobacteria bacterium, assembly GCA_030426685.1. Lineage (GTDB taxonomy): Bacteria > Pseudomonadota > Alphaproteobacteria > Rhodobacterales > Rhodobacteraceae > Ruegeria. The sequence goes on along the minus strand of JAUHYC010000029.1, from coordinate 48,286 downwards.
CGGGTGCGATGTAGGAGGACGAAACAAAATTGGCCTGTTTCGAGATTGCCAGTTCCGCCAGCGGTACGTGCCAGTCGCCGGGCAGCATGGATACGATCACGTCGCCCTGTTCCAGCACCGCGCCCAAGGCGTCGATGTCAAAGGCGCGGATATCATCGGTCAGGTCTCCGACCTCGGCCTTGGCCTTTTCAACGGTCCGGTTCCAGACGGTGACCTTGTGTCCGCCTTCGATCAGGCGGCGCAGGCCGGGGATGGCCGACAGGCCGGTGCCACACCAGTGAATCGTCATCGTTCAGATCCCTTCGATATGTGTTTTGTAAGTTGCCGCTGCCCGACCCCAGACGCCGCTGTCCAAATCGGACAGGGTCAGCAGCGAGGGCAGCAGTTGTGCTGCGTAGTCCTGTGAGCTTTCGACCGGTAGCATGGATGGCAGGTTGTCGATGGCCATCACGTCCATCACAGGGTCGGTCGCAACGCGCAGAGCGGGGGCGTCCCAAGTGGTGGCGCGGTCATAGACCGGAACCGGGTTGTAATCGCTATCCGGGTCGCAGGCCACGTCACCGATGGCGGTCAGGTTGCGTGGGGCGGTCAGTGCCTCTGGCGGAACAAAGACAGGCGTGCCGGGGCGCGCGAAGATACAGTTCAGGAACAGGTCATGGTCGAGGATTTCGGGGAAAGGCCCGCCGCTGGCGGTTTCCGCCATGTCCCATTTGGTGACGCGGACCCCCATCGCTTCGCAGAGGTCGGCAGCCCCGGTGCCTACTCGTCCCAACGCCCCAATGACTATGGCGCTGGGGCGGGCAGTTCCGGTGGCGTCCAGTTCACCCAGCAATTCGGCGTTCAACGCATCCTTGCTGGGGTAGACGCCCACGGGTGGGCATTCCTCTCCGCGTTGTTGTGTGGCCCATGCCTTTAACGTGACCGCAGCACCCGCATAACCGGCCCAATAGCCAAAGGCCGCGACTCGTCGGCCGTCCTCATCCACGAGGTATTCCAGATCATAAAGCATGCCACCCCCGGCCTTGAACCGTTCCAGCAGGGCGCGGCCGGAATGCTGGCCCTTATAGGCATGGCCGAACATGATATGGCGGTGGGGCAGGGGCGTGCCGTCCTCGGGCAGTTCTTTGAGGCCGAAGATGATCGCATCCGGCGGGGCCTCGGGCCAGGAGTTCTCGGGCGCGATGTCACAGCCAACTGCTTTGTAGCCGTCAATCGGAATGGCGCGAACATGGCTTTCCTCGACCGTCACGCGGAGGCCTGCAGCGATCAGCGCCGCGGCGCCTTCGGGGGTCAGTCCGACCCGTTCCTCGTTGGGGCGCTGTTCTGCCCGGACCCAGAGATGTGTCATACGTTTTCCTTTTGTCAGAGCATACCAGCGGCGCGCACCGCCTGAACCGAAGGCCGAGCTTCCATCGCCTCACGGAAGGCGAGAATCTTTGGAAAGGCCGAAACGTCAACGCCGTCGCCTTCTAGCCAGCTGCAGACAACGTACAAATATGCATCAGCAAGCGAGATCGCTTCGCCAAGCACAAACGGCCCACGCAATCCGTTCGAACAGATATATTCGCAAGACGCGGTCATATTCTGTGCGACTCTATCTTTCATGTCTTTCCAGCTTGATTTCTTGTCGGCCCAGCGCGCGCCGCGCAGCTTGTGCGCGTGATTCACATGCATGGTCGAGGCGAGGTAATACATCACCTCACGCATCCGGGCGGCCATGACCGGATCGGTTGGCACCAGACCGGCTTCGGGGGCCTTGGCCGTGATGTATTCCAGCAGCGCCCCGGTTTCAGTCAGAATGCCGCCATCCACCGCCAGCGCGGGAACGCGGCCCTTGGGGTTGATCTGCTTATAGGCGGGTTTGGTTTGCTCACCCCCGGCAAAGTCCAGCTTGATCGCCTCGTACTCCAGCTCGGCCTCTTCCAGTGCAATGGCGACAGCAATCGAAATGGTGCGGGGGGCATAGTAAAGTTGCATGAAGACCTCCGAGGTTACAGATGGGTCTGCGCGAATTGTCGGTCCGGTGCTTCAAGATGCGGAATGGCGTTGAACAGAACCGGGCTGAGTTGTGCGCCAATCGGGTGCAGACGATGCATCGACGTATTCATGATGGCAAGCGCCACCCGTGCCATCGACGGGATATCCAGCCCCATCGCCTGCCGCACCGCCATCGAGATCAGCCCGCCCGAGGTGACCACGATCGCTGGCCCGCCCTCAGTCCCGATCTCGTGCAGGGCATCGCGGACGCGGGCCTCGAAGGCGTCAAACGTCTCAGGCGGGTCCATGATTTCGCCTGCAGACCAGGCGGTGAAGGTTTTTGGCAAATGCTCGACAAAGCCTTCGCGGTCTGTTGGGATCTCGACCCCGTGCTGTTGGTGGTACAACTGCGCCAGGGTGAAATATTCGATCTCATTCAGCCGCGCATCGCGGATCGGATCAGACAGGCCCATGCTGGCCGCCGTTTCCACGTGCCGGTTCAGGGTACCGCAGTAGACGCGGGGGTGGTGCGCGCGGGTGTCACGCAGATGTGCACCCAACCAACGTGCCTGCTGATGCCCCAGGTCGCTGAGCCGGTCATAGCTTACCTCATCCCGTGCGGTCGTGTTGGCCTGCCCGTGGCGCACCAATGTGATATGTGACATGTCGATCCCTCTTGGGCCGAAGTCTTAGGGCAGGTTCAGGGCCGGGGCCAGAGGGGTTTCAAGCACATCTGAAAAATTCCTCGCGCTGATCCGGTTAGCGGCTATGGTCGGCCTGACACATTTGCCGGAGAGGCCCATGGCCGTCGATCATACCCGTTTCCTCGCTGACCTGCACAAACTGCGCGAATTCGGCGCATCCGGCGTTGGTAAGGGGGTTGTGCGCCCAGCCTATTCCCAGGCGGATATTGCTGCGCGCCAATGGCTGGCTGGGCGTATGGCCGAGGCCGGACTGACCCCGCATTTCGATCCGGTCGGCAACCTGTTTGGACTGGCGGAGGGGCAGTCGCTGCTGATGGGGTCCCATTCCGACAGTCAGCCTGAAGGGGGCTGGCTGGACGGTGCGCTCGGCGTGATCGCCGCGCTTGAGATCGCACGATCCAGCGACCGGCCAGTATCAGCCGTCAGCTTTCAGGATGAAGAAGGGCGGTTTGGCGTCACAACCGGCTCAGCGGTCTGGTCGGGCGGATTGCCTTTGGAGCAGGCGGACGCCCTGACCGATGCGGCTGGTATCAGCTTTGGCGCAGCGCGGTCCACCATGGGGCAATTGTCGCAGGGCTTCATTGACGCTGTCCGGTTCAATGGCTTCGTTGAGATGCATATCGAACAGGGTCCTGCGCTAGACGCAGCTGGCGAACAGATCGGCGTGGTTTCAGACATTGTTGGCATACGCGATATGCGGATCACATTCGAAGGTCAGCAGAATCATGCCGGGACGACACCGATGCATCTGCGTCGCGATGCTTTTCAAACGCTGTCACTGTTCAACGCGCGGCTCAATGACCGTTTTCGCAACGTGGTTCGGCCGCAAACCGTCTGGACAATCGGGCATGTCGACCTTCACCCCAATGCTGCGTCGATTGTGCCTGGACGTGTCAGGTTCTCGATGCAATGGCGCGATGGCGATACCGACAGGCTGGCGCGCATGGAAGAGATCATTCGCACCACTGCTCAAGAGGTGGCGGATGAGCAGGGCATGGGGTTGGGATTTGGTCCGATGCTGGGGCTGGAGCCCGTCGCCATGGACCCCGCCCTGCGTCAGGCTCTGGAACGCGGAGCTGAGCAGACCGCACCGGGCAAATGGCGCAACATGCCCTCTGGTGCGCTGCATGACGCCACCAATGTGTCGCGCCTGATGCCGGTTGCGATGCTGTTCGTACCTTCGATCAACGGAATCAGTCACGATTTCGCCGAGGACACGGCCGAGGAGGATCTGATTGCCGGGCTCAATGTGTTGTATCACGCCGTGCAATCGTTGGATTGGCGCGCTTAATAAGGCGCAGTAAAAATACCGATTTTTCAGCTGGATGTCTTGAGCTAAGCAGGGGCCAGCCACGCCGAGTCGTGAACGCCTCAGCCCGGTATTTCAGATTGAAACGAGGAGTGTTGCCTAACGGAAAAAAGTTTCCTATAGGAACATGACTGATGCATACGCCCGTATACTAGTCGGCCCCGATGGCGGTTCTACCCATAAGCCAAGGGCTGAATCGTTGCAAAATTTGCAGCTTGGGTCAGACTGACGGGCATGTGTTTTGAAACATAGTTACAAAAGTAGGTATCCGCTATGAGCGACACACCGAAGCGCACACCGTTGTACTCATTGCATGTTGAGTTGGGTGGTAAGCTGGTTGATTTTGCCGGATGGGAGATGCCTGTTCAGTATCCTTTGGGGATTATGGGAGAGCATAAGCAGTGTCGTGAGAAGGCGGCGGTGTTTGATGTGAGCCATATGGGCCAGGTTATTCTGCGCGGCGAGAATGTGGGGGAGAAGCTGGAAGCTTTGTGCCCACAGGCCTATGCGACCTTGAAAGAGGGCAAGGCGCGGTACGGGTTCTTTACCAATGCCGAAGGCGGGATCATGGATGATCTGATCGTGTCGAACGCGGGGGATCACTACTTTGTAGTGGTGAACGCGGCGCTCCGGCATCAGGACATTCCGCATATGAAAGCCAACCTCGACGGCGTCGAAGTGACCGAGATCTTCGACCGCGCGCTGGTGGCGGTTCAGGGCCCTGCGGCGGAAAACGTCGTTGGGGAACTCTGCCCTGCCGCGCGGGATCTGAAGTTCATGGAAACCACCCTGGCGGATATCAACGGCGTCGAATGCCGTATCTCGCGGCTGGGTTATACCGGCGAAGATGGGTATGAGATCTCGATTCCCGAGGACAAGGCGATTGAGATCACCAAGTCGTTCCTGGCGCATGAGGATTGCGAAGCGGCCGGCCTGGGCGCGCGCGACAGCCTGCGGCTGGAGGCGGGGCTGTGCCTTTACGGCAATGACATCGATCAGAGCACCTCGCCCATTGAGGCCAGCCTTGGCTGGGCGATCCAGAAGCGTCGCAAGGAAGAGGGCGGTTTCCCGGGTGCCGAGCGGGTTCAGAAGGAACTGGCCGAAGGTCCGGCGCGCAAGCTGGTGGGGATCAAGCCCGAAGGGCGGGCCCCGGCGCGTCAGGGTGTTGAGATCCAGTGCAGCAATGGCAACACGATCGGTCAGATCACCTCGGGCGGGTTTGGTCCCACCGTCGGTGGGCCGGTTGCGATGGGCTATGTGTCCGCCGGTCACGGCGAGCCGGGCGAGGTGGTGAACCTGATCATCCGGGGCAAGCCGCAACCGGCTGAGATCGTGGCGCTGCCCTTCGTCACCCAGAATTACAAGCGTTGAAGTCAGGAGAGAGACAACATGGCAACCTATTATTCCGAAGAGCATGAGTGGCTGAGCGTTGACGGCGACACCGCCACGCTGGGCATCACCAAACACGCCGCCGAGCAGTTGGGCGACGTGGTGTTCGTGGAACAGCAGGACGCGGGCGAAGAGTTCGAGAAGGATGGCGAGATCGGCGTGATCGAATCCGTCAAGGCAGCCTCCGAGCTTTATGCTCCGGTTGATGGCGAGATCATTGAGGTCAACGAGACGCTGGCCGACAATCCCGGCGCGCTGAACGAAGATCCCGAGGGCGAGGCCTGGATCTACAAGATCAAGATCACGGACGCCGCGCAGCTCGAAGACCTGATGGACGAAGCTGGCTACAAGGCCTTCATCGGTTAATTCAAGCGGCGGGTCCTTGCGCGGATCCGCCTCTTCATCTTTTTCCAAATACTTCCGCCGGAGGCTCCCGCCGTCTCCGCCGGGCCTGACCTATCCTTGAGGAGCGCACACATGGCCTTCAAACTGACCGATTACGAAGCCTATGACTTCGCCAACCGCCGCCATATCGGGCCCAGCCCGACCGAGATGCGCGATATGCTCAAGGTGATCGGCTTCAAGACGCTGGACCAGCTCATCGACGCCACCGTCCCACCGGCGATCCGGCAAAAGGAACCGCTGGACTGGGGTCCGGCGATGACGGAACGCGACGCGCTGTTCCACATGAAGCAGGTGGCCAGCAAGAACAAGGTTCTGACCTCGCTGATCGGTCAGGGCTATTACGGCACAACCACGCCTGCGCCGATCTTGCGCAACATTCTGGAAAACCCGGCCTGGTACACCGCCTACACGCCTTATCAGCCCGAGATCAGCCAGGGCCGGCTTGAGGCGCTGCTGAACTTTCAGACCATGGTCAGCGACCTGACCGGGTTGGACGTGGCCAACGCCTCGCTGCTCGACGAAGCCACAGCAGCGGCCGAAGCGATGGCAATGGCCAAGCGCGGCGGCCGGTCGAAGGCCAACAACGCGGCCTTCTTTGTCGACAAGAACTGCCACCCCCAGACCATCGCCGTAATCAAGACCCGCGCCGAGCCTCTGGGCATCGACGTGCAAGTGGCCGACCCCGATACGCTGGATGCAGGTGCAGTCTTTGGCGCGATCTTCCAGTATCCGGGCACGCACGGCCATGTGCGCGACTTCACGTCGGAAATCGCCGCCCTGCATGAACACAAGGCAATCGCAATTGTCGCCGCCGATATCCTGTCACTGGCGCTGCTGAAGTCGCCCGGCGAGATGGGTGCCGACATTGCCATCGGCTCGACCCAGCGCTTTGGTGTTCCGATGGGCTATGGTGGCCCGCACGCGGCCTACATGGCGACCACCGACAAGCTGAAGCGGTCCATGCCGGGTCGTATCATCGGTGTGTCCATCGATGCGCGCGGCAACAAAGCCTACCGTCTGGCGCTGCAAACCCGCGAGCAACACATTCGCCGCGAGAAGGCGAACTCGAACGTCTGTACCGCGCAGGCGCTGCTGGCGGTGATTGCCTCGATGTATGCGGTCTATCACGGCCCCGACGGCATCAAGGCCATCGCGCAATCGGTGCACCGCAAGACCTCGCGCCTGGCGGCTGGTCTGGAAGAGGCGGGCTTCTCGGTCGAACCCGAGGTGTTCTTCGACACGATCACGGTTGAGGTTGGCCATCTGCAGAAAACGGTCATGGAGGCCGCTGTGGCCCGGGGCGTCAACCTGCGTAAGGTCGGCGACACAAAAGTGGGTATCAGCCTGGATGAACAGACCCGCCCCGAGACCATCGAGGCGGTCTGGGGTGCCTTTGGCATCGACCGCAAGGATGACAGCTCAAACAAGCAATACCGCCTGCCGGATTATGCGCTGCGCGAAAGCGAGTACCTGACCCACCCGATCTTCCACAAGAACCGGGCCGAGGCCGAGATCACCCGCTATATGCGCCGTCTCGCCGACCGCGATCTGGCGCTGGACCGGGCGATGATCCCGCTGGGGTCCTGCACCATGAAGCTGAACGCCACGATCGAGATGATCCCGGTCACCTGGCCCGAGTTCGGCAATCTGCACCCGTTCTGCCCCGAAGATCAGGCGCAGGGCTATCATGAGATGATCGCCGATCTGAACGACAAGCTGTGCCAGATCACCGGTTATGACGCGATCTCGCAGCAGCCCAACTCGGGCGCGCAGGGCGAGTACGCGGGTCTGCTGACCATCCGCAACTATCACTTTGCCCGTGGTGAAGGGCACCGCAATGTCTGTCTGATCCCGACCTCGGCGCATGGCACCAACCCGGCCTCGGCCCAGATGGTGGGCTGGCAGGTTGTGCCGGTGCAGGCGGATGAGAAAGGCAACATTGACCTGAATGACTTCCGCGCCAAGGCAGAAAAGCACTCGGATCATCTGGCCGCCTGCATGATCACCTACCCCTCGACCCATGGCGTGTTCGAGACCACCGTGCAGGAGGTCTGCCAGATCACCCATGACCACGGCGGTCAGGTTTATATCGACGGGGCCAATATGAACGCGATGGTGGGTCTGGCGCGTCCCGGTGACATTGGCGGTGACGTGAGCCACCTGAACCTGCACAAGACCTTCTGCATCCCGCATGGTGGCGGCGGCCCTGGCATGGGTCCGATCGGCGTCAAGGCGCACCTGACCGAGCACCTGCCCGGCCACCCGGAATACGGCACCGCCGTCGGTCCGGTCTCGGCGGCGCCGTTCGGCTCGCCCTCGATCCTTCCTGTCTCTTGGGCCTATGTGTTGCTGATGGGGGGCGCGGGTCTCACGCAAGCGACCAAGGTGGCGATCCTGAACGCCAACTACATCGCGGCACGTCTGCAGGACGCCTACCCGATCCTCTACACCTCGGAAACGGGCCGTGTGGCGCATGAATGCATCCTCGACACCCGTCCGCTGGATGAGGCGGCCCATGTCAGCGTCGATGACATCGCCAAACGTCTGGTCGATTCCGGCTTCCACGCGCCGACCATGTCCTGGCCGGTGGCGGGTACCTTGATGGTGGAACCCACGGAATCGGAACCCAAGGACGAACTCGATCGCTTCTGCGATGCCATGCTCTCGATCCGATCCGAGGCGCAGGACATCATCGATGGAAAGATCGATGCGGAAAACAACCCGCTCAAGAACGCCCCTCACACGGTGCGCGATCTGGTCGGCGACTGGGACCGCCCCTACACCCGCGAACAAGCCTGCTTCCCTCCGGGCTCCATGGGCGTCGACAAATACTGGTCCCCCGTCAACCGCGTCGACAACGCCTACGGCGACCGAAACCTCATCTGCACATGCCCACCCATGTCAGAATACGAAGAAGCAGCCGAATAAGTTACCAAAGGACCCCGCCGAGAAGGCGGGGTTTTCGCTTATCGGAAACCTCTGTTCTCGTTTGCGCTCACTTTTGGTGTCGTTTTTTGCAGTGAAAGCGTCTTTTTCGCTTGCTGCAGGTGCGAAGGCCCCATAGCTCTATCCGTGGGACACCCCTCCCCAACGAGGGGCGTGTATCTGGAAGGGTAATACAGATGAGCATTGAACAACCGGCAACGCGGCCGGCTAATCCGCGTTTTTCCTCGGGCCCCTGCGCCAAACCCCCTACATTTGAGCTGTCAAAACTGGCCGATGCCGCCTTGGGTCGTTCGCACCGTGCGGCTGTTGGCAAGGATAAGCTGAAAGCGGCCATCGAAGGCACGCGCGAATTGCTGGGCATTCCGGCCGACTATCGCATTGGAATCGTCCCCGCGTCGGACACCGGCGCGGTCGAGATGGCGCTGTGGTCGTTGCTGGGCGAACGCAAGGTCGAGATGCTGGCCTGGGAGAGTTTTGGATCCGGTTGGGTGACCGACGTGATCAAGCAGTTGAAGATCGACGCGGAGGTGAAGACGGCGGATTACGGTCAGATCGTGGATTTGGCTTCGGTCGATTTCGCCAATGATGTGGTATTCACCTGGAACGGCACAACCTCGGGCGTACGGGTTCCAAATGGCGACTGGATCGCGGATGACCGTCAGGGCCTGACGATCTGCGATGCAACCTCGGCGGCCTTCGCGATGGACCTGCCGTGGGACAAACTGGATGTGACCACCTTCAGCTGGCAGAAAGTGCTGGGTGGAGAGGCTGCGCATGGCATGCTGATCCTCAGCCCCCGTGCGGTCGAACGCCTGGAAAGCTACACCCCCGCGTGGCCGTTGCCGAAAATTTTTCGTCTGACCAAGGGCGGTAAACTGATCGAAGGTATCTTTACCGGCGCAACGATCAACACACCCTCGATGCTGGCGGTGGAGGACTATCTTTTTGCGCTGGACTGGGCACGCTCGGTCGGTGGGCTGCAGGGGTTGATCGCGCGCGCGGATGCCAATGCCGACGCGGTGCATAGGTTCTGCTCGCAGAATGACTGGATCGCCAATCTGGCCGTGGACACGGCGACGCGGTCGAACACCTCAGTCTGTCTGAAATTCACTGATCCGCGCATTCAGGACGGCGCCGTATTTGCCAAAGCCGTTGCTAAGCGGCTTGAGGCCGAGAACATTGCACTCGACATCGGTGCCTATCGTGACGCACCTGCGGGGTTGCGTATCTGGTGCGGGGGCACTGTTGAGACCTCGGACATCGAAGCGATGTTGCCATGGCTTTCATGGGCGTTTGAGGCCGAAATCGCAGCGCAGACGGAAGTCGCCTGATAAAGAATTTTCGACGAAAATTCTGGGCCGCGTCAGGCCCGGACAGTTCCCAAATATCAAGGACCAGAGATATGGCCCCCAAAGTACTTGTTTCCGACAAACTCAGCGAAACAGCCGTTCAAATCTTCCGCGACCGTGGCATCGACGTGGATTTCATGCCGGATCTTGGCAAGGACAAAGAAAAACTGGCCGAGGTGATCGGTCAATATGACGGTCTTGCCATCCGCTCGGCCACCAAGGTGACGCCGACCATTCTGGAAAAAGCCGACAAGCTGAAAGTCATTGGTCGAGCCGGGATTGGCACGGACAATATCGATAAGGAAGCCGCCTCGAAAAAAGGCGTGATCGTCATGAACACGCCCTATGGCAACATGATCACAACTGCCGAACATGCGATCGCGATGATGTTCGCTGTTGCGCGGCAAATTCCCGAAGCCAGCACCTCGACCCATGCGGGCAAATGGGAAAAGTCCAAATTCATGGGGATCGAACTGACCAACAAGACGCTCGGAGTGATCGGAGCGGGCAATATTGGCGGCATCGTTTGCGAACGTGCCTTGGGCCTGAAAATGAAAGTCGTCGCCTATGACCCCTATCTGGGCGAAGAGAAAGCCGCAAAGATGGGCATCGAAAAGGTTGAGTTGGATGAGTTGCTGGCCCGTGCCGATTTCATCACGCTCCATGTGCCACTGACCGATCAGACCCGGAACATCCTGAGCCGAGAGAACCTCGCCAAGACCAAGCCCGGCGTGCGTATCGTCAACTGCGCCCGCGGTGGGCTGGTCGATGAAGAGGCTTTGGCTGAAATGTTGCAATCGGGACATATCGCGGGGGCTGCTTTCGACGTGTTCAGCGTTGAGCCCGCCAAGGACAACCCATTGTTTAATCTGCCCAACGTGGTCTGCACCCCGCACCTTGGGGCCGCCACGACCGAAGCGCAGGAAAACGTGGCGCTTCAGGTGGCCGAGCAGATCTCGAACTATCTTCTGACTGGCGCGGTCGAGAACGCGTTGAACATGCCCAGCGTGACGGCGGAAGAGGCCAAGGTCATGGGCCCATGGATCAAACTGGCCGGTCATCTCGGAAGTTTCATCGGTCAGATGACGGATGAGCCCATCAAGGCGATCAATATCCTCTATGACGGGGTGGCGTCCGAAATGAACCTTGCGGCGCTGAACTGTTCCGTCGTGTCCGGGATCATGAAGAAATTTAATCCCGAGGTGAACCTGGTTTCGGCTCCGGTTGTGGCCAAGGAACGGGGTGTGAAAATCTCGACCACCAATCAGGACAAGTCGGGCGTCTTCGACGGGTATATCAAGGTGACCGTTGTAACCGACAAGCGCGAACGCTCGATCGCGGGTACCGTGTTCAGCGATGGTAAACCGCGCTTTATCCAGATCAAGGGCATCAATATCGACGCTGAGGTTGGTGCGCATATGCTTTATACCACCAACGAAGACGTACCCGGGATCATCGGCACTCTGGGCCAGACCATGGGAGAACATGGTGTCAATATCGCCAACTTCACCCTTGGGCGGTCCGAGGCCGGGGGTGAGGCCATTGCGCTGCTCTATGTCGATGATCTGGTTCCGGCGGAAGCGCGTGCGAAACTGGCCGAGACCGGTCTGTTCACTCAGATCAAGCCGCTGGAATTCGACGTCGCCTAAACAGCTGCGTCTGACGCTATGACATCATTGGATGCCCGCGCTGGTTCAGGCGCGGGCGCCCACTTTTCAAGCTATTGTTTATCCGGCAGAACGGCACCACGCTTATCGGCCTGAAGGGACATCGATGACCAATCCAGTTTATGCCATTGGCGATTTGCATGGGCGGGTAGATGAATTCGAACGCGCTCTGTCCCTGATTGAGCGCGACGGTGGACCGGATGCCGAGATCGTGTTTCTGGGTGATTATGTCGACCGCGGCCCTGACAGCCGGGGCGTTCTGGATCGGTTGATCGCTGGCTGCGAAGCAGGCAGGCGCTGGATCGCGCTGAAAGGCAATCATGACCGGATGTTTGCTTGGTTTCTTGAGGACGTGCCCCGCCATGACCCGCATCTGCTGGTCGGATATCACTGGCTTCATGATCGGATTGGCGGGATCGAGACGCTGCGCAGTTATGACGTGACCTTTGAAGATCGCACCCGTCTTGAGGATGTGCACGCGGTGGCGCGGGTGGCAGTACCGAAGTCCCATCGGGTGTTTCTGGGCGGTCTGGTATCGATGCACCAGACGCCTGAATTGGCCTTTGTTCATGCAGGTATACGGCCTGGAATTCCGCTGAATGAACAGCGGGAAAATGATCTGGTCTGGATCAGGCAGTCGTTCCATGCGCACAAAGATCCGCATCCGAAACTGATCGTGCACGGGCATACACCAGTGGAGCGCGCGACACATTATGGCCACCGGGTAAATCTGGACAGCGGTGCAGGATATGGCCGCCCCGTAGGTGTTGCGGTGTTTGAGGGCCGCGCATGTTGGACCCTGACGGATAAGGGCCGTGTGCCGCTGATGCCATAGGCTCAGCCCTGGGCGAACAGATCTTTGTAGCTGTCCCTCAGGACATTCTTTTGCACCTTGCCCATTGTATTGCGCGGCAGTTCATCCAGCAGGATCAACCGGCGCGGATGCTTAAACCGTGCCAATGCCTGACCGACTGCGCTCTCGATCGTGGCGATATCCGGCGTCTCACCCGGCTCGGGAACCAAAATGCCCACCACTGTTTCGCCAAAATCCGGATGCGGCACGCCAATCACTGCACTTTCCAGAACGCCGGGCTGTTCATCCAGCAGCAATTCGATCTCTTTGGGATAGATGTTGTACCCGCCCGAGATGATCAGATCCTTGCCACGCCCGATGATATGGACATAGCCATCCGCATCAACCCGCCCCAGATCACCGGTGATAAAAAAACCGTCCTCGCGCAGTTCAGCGGCGGTTTTCTCGGGCATCTGCCAATAGCCCTGAAACACATTCGGGCCGCGCACCTCGATCATGCCGATCTCACCTTCTGGCAGCGTATCGCCGGTTTCAGGGTCGGTGACCTTCAACTCCACATCCGGCAGAGGCAGGCCGACCGTGCCCGCCCGGCGTTCGCCATCATAGGGGTTTGAGGTATTCATGTTGGTTTCGGTCATGCCATAGCGTTCCAGAATGCGATGGCCGGTGCGCGCCTCGAACTGTTCATGTGTGTCGGCCAAAAGCGGTGCAGAGCCTGAAACAAACAACCGCATGTGTTGCGACAGATCGCGACTGAAACGGTCATCGCTCAGCAGCCTTGTGTAGAAGGTTGGCACCCCCATCATCGTGGTGACCCGTGGCATCAGGCGCAGCATATCGTCCAGATCGAACCGGGGCAGAAAGATCATTGAGCCCCCCGAAGCCAACACCACATTGGTCGCCACAAACAACCCGTGCGTATGAAAGATCGGCAGCGCATGCAGCAGAACGTCATCTTCGGTAAATCGCCATTCCTGGACCAACGTTTCCGCGTTGGACAGCAGATTGGCCTGCGTCAGCATCGCACCTTTCGAGCGTCCCGTGGTCCCGGAGGTATATAGGAACGCGGCCAAATCATCCTCGGACCGGCGTACCGGTTCAAACGCGGGCAGCATTCCCAGCGAGCGGCGCATCAGGCTGCCGGACCCATCTGCGTTCAGGGTCTCCAGCCGCGCATTTTGTGCCTGTGCCAGAGGGGTAAGCCTAGCTTCAACAGCAGCGTCGCATACTACCATCGTTGCGCCACTATTTTCGATGAAATAGCTCAGCTCTTGCGTGGTGTAGCCCGTGTTCAAAGGTAGAAAAATTAATCCAGCCTGCACACAGGCGGCGTAAAGCGCCAACGCCTCAGGGGATTTTTCGACCTGCACCGCAACGCGATCACCCGGCTCCAGCTCCATTCCGGTCAGCGCGTTGGCGATGCGGGCGGCGGTATCCAGAAAATCGGCATGGGTCAGCTTTCGGCCATCGGGCAAATGCAGAAAGGGTGTCTGCTTGCCCGCGTGAATGCCAAACAAACGATCATATAGCGGGTTGCCCATCCCGATCTTCCTTCATTTCTGCACCTGTCCGTTGCAGCCGAATCTGTATCGGAAATCGCGCAGCGTAAAGGCCCGGAAATCAGAATTGGGTCGTCATGCGGTATCCGGCGGCAAAATACATCTTGGCGAAGGTCACGGGCTTGTCCTGCAGCCATGTGATGCGCTCGGCGGTAAAGACCGGCTCGCCTTCAGGCAGGTCCAGAAACCCGGCCGCCGAAGCATCGGCGCGGCTGGCCAGAAAGGTCAGCTCGACATTCGTGAAAGGAACGGTTTGAACCAGCCAGTCATTGGGTCCCAGGGCGCTGAAATCTGCGTCTTTCACCTGCGGGACACTGTCGACCACGATCCAGCGATCCTCGAACTGAAAGGGCGTGTTGCCCGAGTAATGCATGCACCGTACATGCATCGCAGCTTGCCCGGTCTGCAGGGCTAATCGGGCGCTCAACCATTCAGGCGCGGGCAGAAACTGTTGTGAGACCAGCGCATAGCGATAGGTTCCACCCAGGGCCTCGACCTCATCCCGGACCAGAGGGATGGTGAACCGTGCCTGCCGGTGCGGTGCGCTCAGGACGCGGGTTCCGGCCTTTCGACGGCGTTCCAAAAACCCTTCATCCGCCAGTTCGCGCAGCGCCCGATTGACCGTGGTGCGGGTGCAGGAGAACTCGACCGCGAGGTCCTGCTCGTTCGGCAGCAGAGTGTCCGGCTGCCACTCGCCCGACCGTATGCGGCGCAGCACGGTACGCTTGATATCCTTGTAGCTGGTGGTTTCGGTGTTCTGTGTCATTTCGGCTCTGATATTGGTGATTTTGGCTTAGATTCCCGTCAGCAGGTCAGTCATTGCCCGGCGATAGGCAGTCAGAATGGCCTTGCGGTCGATGTGCTGTCCGGCACGTACCTGATGGCGTCCGGCTGACCAGAGGTCCGTGACCGTCCCATCAGGCGCCGCAAAGCTGAGCCCATCCAGCAACTGATCATCCCGCAGGGTGCAAAGCGTCGGGTGGTCCCGGTCAATCGCGACCAGATCCGCCAGTTTGCCAACGGAGATCTCACCGGCTGCGCGTCCAAGGGCCTGTGCACCGCCTTGCGCCGCACCGGTATAAAGCGCCTGTCCAACCGAGCCAGCACCCCGCACAAGAACGGTACGGGCCTTGTCGCGCAGGCGTTGCGAATATTCCAACATCCGCAACTCTTCGGGAAGTGAGATGCGCACATTCGAGTCAGACCCCACACCAAACGCACCGTGGTTTTCCATGTAGACGACACCGTTGAAGATACCGTCCCCCAGATTGGCCTCGGTGATCGGACACAACCCGGCAACTGCACCCGACCCCGCAAGTGCGCGGGTTTCATCATCGGTCATGTGGGTGGCGTGGATCAGACACCAGCGCGCATCGACCTCGGCATTATCCAGCAGCCACGCCACGGGGCGTTGCCCCAGCGCAGCTTCGACATCCGAAATCTCCTGCTGTTGTTCGGCAATGTGGATATGGACAGGGCCTTGCGGGGATTGGGCCAGCACCTGCTGCAAATCGGCGGGGGAAGTTGCACGCAGCGAATGCGGCGCGATACCGATCCGGCTGTCGACGTGGGGCAGGTGCGTCCGGCAGTCGTTGGCCAGACGCAGAAATTGGTCCACATCATTGCCGAACCGCATCTGGCCGCCTGCCAGTTGCTCCTGTCTTACGCCACTATAGGTGTAAAGCACCGGCAAATGCGTAAGGCCGATTCCGGTCTGGTCCACGGCGGCAAAGATGCGCTGGCTCAGTTCCGACAGCTGATCATAGCGCGCACCACCGGGCTGGTGATGGACATAGTGGAATTCCCCGACTGAGGCATATCCTGCTTCCTGCATCTCCATGAATACGAGCGCGGCGATGGCTTCGATCTGATCCGGGGTGAGGCGATCCAGAAAGCGGTACATCAGGGTGCGCCATGTCCAGAAGCTTTCGTGTCCAGCGGCGCGCACCTCGGTCATACCAGCCATGGCCCGCTGAAACGCGTGACTGTGCAGGTTTGCTAGCGCCGGCAGCAGGATATCAACACAGACATCATTGGGTTGTGCATCCGTCTGCATGTGCAGTGCCGATATCAGCCCGTCCTCGATCTCAACCCGCAGATCTTGCACCCAACTTGAGCCCAACAAGGCGGTTTTTGCGTGAATCGCCATCGCATTTCCAATTTGTGTAGACTTTAACTCAATACACGTATACGAAAAATCCAAGTGGAGGGGGAGCCCTAAAGAATCGCCATGACGAAAAAAACCGTTTTTTGCAGCAAACACATCGCCACGATGCAGGTGGGGCAGCCCTATGGGATGATCGAAAACGGTGCGGTGGCGATGGATGGGTCCAGCATCGTCTGGGTCGGGCCGCAGTCCGAGATTCCGAGCCCTTATACTGATTGGCCGCAAGTCGATTTTGGTGATCGCCTGATTACGCCCGCTCTGATCGATGCGCATACCCATGTGGTCTTTGGCGGCAATCGCGCAGTTGAGTTCGAGATGCGCCTGAACGGTGCGACATACGAAGAAATCGCACGCGCCGGGGGTGGCATCCTGTCAACAGTCAACGGAACGCGCGCGGCGTCAGAACAGGATCTGCTGGCCGGGGCATTGCCGCGTGTGGATACGTTGCTGGCCGAGGGGGTTTCGTGCATCGAGGTGAAGTCCGGCTATGGGTTGGATACCGAAACCGAGCTGCGCATGTTGCGCGCCGCGCGCAGGATCGCGCAGGAAAGGCCGGTTCGGGTCAAGACCAGTTTTCTGGGCGCCCATGCGATACCACCCGAATATTCCGGGCGGGGCGATGCCTATATCGATGACGTCTGCATCCCGACTCTGCGCGCGGCTCATGCAGAAGGCCTCGTGGACGCGGTGGACGGATTCTGCGAGGGCATAGCGTTCAACCCGGCACAGATCGAACGTGTTTTCAAAGTGGCACAAGAGTTGGGACTGCCGGTCAAGCTGCATGCCGAGCAATTGTCCAATCTCGGCGGGGCCCGCCTGGCGGCCTCCTATGGCGCCTTGTCCGCCGATCACATCGAATATCTCGATGCCGAAGGTGTAGCGGGGATGGCATCGTCTGGGACCGTCGCGGTCCTGTTGCCGGGCGCGTTCTACACCCTGCATGAGACCCAACAGCCACCGGTAGAGCTATTGCGCGCGCAGAATGTGCCGATTGCCTTGGCCACGGATTGCAATCCGGGGTCGTCACCGCTGACCTCGCTGTTGCTGACCATGAACATGGGTTGCACCCTGTTCCGCCTGACCCCGCAAGAGGCGCTGGCGGGCGTGACCTGCAATGCAGCACGGGCATTGGGACTGAGTGATACCGGCACAATTGACGCCGGATTGCGTGCCGATCTCGCCATATGGGATGTCACCCACCCGACAGAGCTGGCCTATCGCATCGGTTTCAACCCCCTGTACAAACGTATTTTCGGAGGTGTGGAATGACGTCCATGACACTGGTCCCAGGCCGGGTTTCGCTGGCGCAGCTTGAAAAGGTATACTGGACCGAATCCGCGATATCTCTGGATGGTTCCTGCCGGTCCTCTGTCGAGGCCGCGGCGGCGCGGATTGAGCAGGCCGCACAGGGGTCAGAGCCTGTTTATGGTGTGAACACGGGTTTCGGCAAACTGGCCAGTCACAAGATCGCGGCCGAGGATACGTCGACCCTGCAGCGCAATCTGATCCTAAGCCATTGCTGCGGGGTTGGGCCTGCCGTTCCGCGACGGCTGGCGCGTCTCATGATGTCGCTCAAGCTTCTGTCGTTCGGGCGCGGCGCGTCAGGGGTGCGATGGCAGCTTGTTGAACTGCTGCAACAGATGTTGGCGCGCGGTGTAACTCCAGTGATCCCGGCGCAAGGCTCAGTGGGCGCTTCCGGCGATCTGGCACCGCTGGCCCATATGACTGCGGTGGTGATTGGCGCGGGCGAGGCCGAAGTGGACGGCGTGGTATTGCCAGGCGCGGATGCTCTGAAAAAGGCAGAGTTAGAGCCGATTCAGCTGGGCCCAAAAGAGGGTCTGGCCTTTATCAATGGCACACAGTTTTCAACCGCCTATGCCTTGGCCGGTCTGTTCGAGGGGTGGCGCGCAGCTCAGAACGCGCTGGCGGTTTCTGCCCTGTCTACCGATGCAATCATGGGATCGACCGCACCCTTGCAGCCGGAAATTCACGCTCTGCGCGGCCATCACGGACAAATTGAGGCCGCCGCAGCGATGCGGGCCGCGCTCGAAGGGTCGGAGATTCGCGAAAGCCACCGCGATGGCGATACGCGGGTGCAGGATCCATATTGCATTCGCTGCCAGCCGCAGGTGACGGGTGCGGCGATGGATGTAATCCGGCAGGCCGCCGCAACGCTCGAGGTTGAGGCGAACGCGGCCACCGACAACCCTCTGGTCCTGTCTGATCCCCAAGCGATTGTCTCTGGCGGCAACTTTCATGCCGAACCGGTGGGTTTTGCCGCCGATATGATCGCGCTGGCCCTGTCCGAGATTGGCGCGATTGCCCAACGGCGGATTGCTCTGATGGTCGATCCGACGCTCAGCTTTGATCTGCCACCCTTTCTGACACCCGAGCCCGGGCTGAACTCGGGCCTGATGATTGCCGAGGTCACAACCGCCGCGCTGATGAGTGAGAACAAGCATCTGGCCAATCCCTGCGTCACCGACAGCACGCCGACCTCGGCCAATCAGGAAGATCACGTGTCAATGGCCGCGCATGGTGCGCGGCGACTGTCCCGGATGGTTGAGAATCTGAACTATATTCTCGGGATTGAACTGCTCTGCGCGGCCCAAGGGATCGAGTTCCGCGCGCCACTGACCACAAGCCTGCCCCTGCAACGCGCGATCGCGTGCTTGCGTGCAGACATCCCCTCATTGGCTGAGGATCGGTACCTCGCACCCGATCTGGAGCAGGCCCGTCGGTTGATCGCCGATGGCGCCGTGCTGGAAGCCCTGGATGTCCCGATGCCGGAGTTGGCGTGATGCAAGTGTTCGACGTGCATCGGGGCAGCGGCCCGATTGTCTTGGGGCAACCCCATGGAGGCACTCATGTGCCAGCTGAAATCACTGCACGCCTGAATGCAAACGGCAAGACGCTGAAAGACACCGATTGGCACATTAACAGGCTCTATGAAGGGCTTTTGCCGGATATGACTGTCGTGCAGTCCCACATCCATCGCTATGTGATTGACTGCAACCGCGATCCGGCGGGCGTATCGCTTTATCCCGGGCAAAACACGACGACGCTGGTACCACTGACGGATTTCGATGGACAGGCGATCTGGCAGGAAGGACAGGAACCGTCGTCGGATGAGATCGAACACCGCCGCCAAACCTACCACGCACCCTATCATGCCGCGCTGGAAAGTGAGTTGCAGCGCGTCCGGGAAAAGCATGGCTTTGCGGTGCTGTTTGATTGTCATTCGATCCGCAGCGTTATTCCGTTTCTGTTCGAAGGCACCCTACCGGACATGAATATCGGAACTGATGGTGGCGTGACCTGCGCACCAGATATCGAGTCTATTACACATGAATTCGCCACCTCGTCGCCGTACAGCACCGTACTGAATGGCCGGTTTCGAGGTGGTTGGACCACGCGCCATTATGGCCGTCCGGCTGCTGGGCTGCATGCCGTTCAGATGGAACTGGCACAATCGACCTATCTGACCGCCGAGGCCGCGCCATGGGCATATGACCCGGCCAAGGCCAGCCGTCTGCGCCACTGGTTGCGCGATATTTTGGACGCCATCCAAGACACTGCATTGGAGCTTACGCCATGACCGACCCTCGCAAGAACACCCGTGATGTTTACCCACCGACCGGCCCGGACCTGAATGCCAAAAGCTGGGTTGCCGAGGCGCCGCTGCGGATGCTGATGAATAACCTGCATCCGGATGTGGCCGAGAACCCACATGAACTGGTGGTCTATGGCGGGATTGGCCGGGCCGCGCGCACATGGGAAGATTTTGACCGGATCGTCGCAGGCCTGAAGGATCTGGAAGCGGATGAAACCCTGATCGTCCAGTCCGGCAAGCCGGTTGCGATCATCCGCACGCACAAAGACGCGCCGCGTGTGCTGATCGCCAACTCGAACCTGGTGCCGCATTGGGCAACGTGGGATCACTTCAACGAGCTCGATAGGAAAGGCCTGATGATGTACGGCCAGATGACGGCTGGCTCGTGGATCTATATCGGCACTCAGGGCATTGTTCAGGGTACGTATGAGACCTTTGCCGAGGCCGGGCGTCAGCACTATGGCGGTGATCTGACCGGCAAATGGATTCTGACCGGGGGACTCGGCGGTATGGGCGGGGCGCAGCCGCTGGCTGCCGTTTTTGCCGGAGCGTGCTGTCTGGCGGTCGAATGCAACCCGGACAGCATCGATTTCCGTCTGCGGACGAAATACCTCGACGAAAAGGCCGAGACGCTGGACGAGGCGTTGGAGATGATCGATCGCTGGACAAAAGCGGGCGAGGCGAAATCCGTGGGCCTGCTGGGCAATGCCGCTGAAGTGTTCCCTGAAATCCACCGGCGCATGGCCGAAGGCGGCATGCGCCCTGACATCGTCACCGACCAGACCAGCGCGCACGATCCGATCAATGGCTATCTGCCGCTGGGCTGGTCAACGGCTGAGTGGCGTGAAAAGCGTGAAACAGACCCTAAATCGGTTGAAAAGGCTGCGCGTGCCTCGATGAAACAGCATGTCGCGGCGATGGTCGATTTTTGGAACGCAGGGGTTCCAACGCTGGATTACGGCAACAACATCCGGCAGGTTGCGCTGGACGAGGGGCTTGAGCACGCGTTTGACTTCCCCGGCTTTGTCCCGGCCTATATTCGCCCGTTGTTCTGCAAAGGCATCGGTCCCTTCCGCTGGTGTGCCCTCTCGGGCGACCCCGAAGATATCTACAAGACCGACGCCAAGATGAAGGAGCTGTTCCCTGAGAACGAGCACCTGCATCGTTGGCTCGACATGGCGCAGGAACGCATCGCGTTTCAGGGTCTGCCCGCCCGTATTTGCTGGATCGGGCTGGGCGACCGGCACCGCGCAGGTCTGGCCTTCAATGAGATGGTTGCCAATGGTGAGCTGAAGGCACCTGTCGTCATCGGGCGTGATCATCTGGACAGTGGTTCTGTTGCCAGCCCCAACCGCGAGACCGAGGCGATGCTGGATGGGTCGGACGCTGTGTCGGACTGGCCGCTGCTGAATGCGCTGATCAATACCGCCAGCGGGGCGACTTGGGTGTCGTTGCATCACGGCGGCGGTGTTGGCATGGGGTTCAGCCAGCACGCAGGCGTCGTGATCTGCGCGGACGGGACCGAAGACGCCGCAAGGCGATTGGAACGGGTGTTGTGGAACGATCCGGCCTCGGGTGTCTGGCGTCACGCGGATGCGGGATACGAGATTGCCAAGGACTGCGCCCGCGAACATGGGCTGCGCCTTCCGGGCATTCTGGGCTGACCCGCATCAAACTGTCTCTGGCGAAAATGCTGCACCTGCGATATCTCGCAGGTAAGCGAGCCGGAGATCAAAGATGTACATTGCCACCCTGCTGACCAACCCGAACGCGCCGACTCTGGATCAGGCGTTGGTGGATTCGTTGCGCAACGCGTGGGGCGGGGGCGATGGGACATGGCTCAGCCCGGATGAAGCGGCAGAGTTCGCGCTGCCCAGTGTACCCGACAATCGTTGGGATGTCTGGGCGGATCTGCAACAGATGGGTGTGGACCTGATCGTTCAACCGTTGGAAGGCCGCCGGAAAAAGATGCTGCTGGCCGATATGGACAGCACGATGATTCAGCAGGAATGCATCGATGAGCTGGCAGATGAGGCGGGTGTTGGTGATAGGGTCAAGGACATCACCGCGCGGGCGATGAATGGTGAGCTGGATTTCGAAGGTGCGCTGACCGAACGGGTTGGTCTGCTAAAAGGGCTAGATGAAAGTGTCATCGGCAAGGTTCTGAACGAGCGCATCACGCTGATGCCGGGTGGCAAAGAGCTGCTGACCACAATGCGGGCGAACGGCGCGTATGCCGCGTTGGTGTCGGGTGGGTTTACCGCCTTCACCGCTCATGTCGCCGCGCAACTGGGGTTTGATGAGAACCGGGCCAATACCTTGCTGGCCGATGCAGGGGTGCTGACCGGTGATGTGCAGCGCCCCATCTTGGGACGGCAAGCCAAGATCGAAGCGCTGGAACAGATTTCGATCCGTTTGGGTATTGCGGAATCCGATGTGATCGCTGTGGGTGACGGGGCCAATGATCTGGGCATGCTTGGCCGGGCCGGGACAGGCGTGGCGCTGCATGCCAAACCCTCGGTTGCGGAGAAATGTGATGTGCGGATCAACCACGGTGACTTGACCGCGCTGCTGTATTTGCAGGGTTACAGTCGAACGGAGTTTGTGTCTTCGTAACACGGGGTTTCCTTAATTTAACGTTTATGTTAAATATAGGTCATGAATACGCTTCTGACTGCTTTTTCCGCTTTGTCCGATGCGACCCGGTTTTCGATTGTCGAGCAATTGATGGATCAGGGCGAGTTGCCCGCCGGTGACCTCATCGAAGGGCGCAATATGTCTGGTGCTGCGATTTCGCGCCATCTGAAAGTGCTGCGCGAGGCCGGGCTGGTGCAACAGCGCGTGCAGGGCACGCAGCGGATGTATTCCATCCGGTCCGAAGGGCTGCGGGCGATTGCCGACTGGACCATGTCCAAGCGGCAATTTTGGGAAAGCAGCCTGAACCGGCTCAGCGATATGATCGAAAGGGAGACATCATGGCCGATCTGAAACTGGAGCGCGACTTCCCCGTCAGCCCGGATGTCTTGTTTGCCTGGATCAGCGATGGGGCCAGGCTGCTGCAATGGTGGGGGCCGGAAGGGCTGCATGTGCCCGAACACGATCTGGATTTCTCGCGCACCGGACCCTGGTACTCGGTGATGCAGAATGGCGAGGGTCAGCAGTTCAAGGTCTCCGGGCATGTCACCCATGTGGATCCGCCAAAGTCGGTCGGGTTCACATGGGCCTGGCATGACGATCAGGATCAGCGTGGGGCCGAAAGCCATGTGACTTTTTCGGTGATAGCAACAGAGAGCGGCGCACGCTTGGTGCTGGATCACCGCGAACTGACCGATGCCGAGGCCGCCGCGAACCACAATCAGGGCTGGACATCTTCGCTGCGCAAGCTCGAAGCGGTCTGCAAATAGGTTTTCATCAGGGAGGAGCGACATGCCCCAATATTTGTTTGTCTATCACGGGGGAAATACCCCAACCGACCCCGCCGAGGTTGAGGCGACCATGGCCGCCTGGGGCGCATGGTTTCAGGATATGGGCCCGGCGCTGGAAATACCCGGCAACCCGGTGGGCCAGTCCTATACCGTCAGCACCGACGGGGTCGCCGACAATGGCGGTGCGAACCCGGCTTCGGGCTTTACCGTGATCAAGGCCGACAGCATCGAAGCGGCGACCGAAATGGCCAAGGGTTGTCCGATGGTCGTCAATGGCTCGGGTTCGGTCGAGGTTGCCGAGGTGCACGAGATCGAGATGTAGGGTCTTAGCCGGGGAATCCCGGCGCTGGCTTGATTACGCCGCATTCCAGCCCGCGACGGCTGTATTGAATGGCGTTTATAAATTTGCGGGTGGCCGGGTGATCGGCCTCCAGCACGCCAAGGCTGACCAGGATGGCGGCGATGGTACATTCGCTGGCGCGGGTTGTGCCGTCGGTGATCTTAAGCGCGACGCCCATTCGTTTTTCAGGGATGATGGCGACAAAGACAGCTTCGGCACCGGTTTTGATCGCCGCACGGCCATTCATGGCGCGCATGAGTTCCGTGCAGGCCCGGTTTTCTCCGGCGACCAGTTCCGGATGTTTGATCATGGCCGCGGTCAACTGCTGTGCCGCGTCGCTGGCCCGATCTGATCGATCTGCAGCCGATGCAAACCAGGCCATTGAACGCGCCAATCCGGTCAGGGATGTTGCAAAGTTCGGGGCAGAACATCCGTCGATCCCATAGGCTGGGCTGGTCTCGCCGGTGGTTTCCTCGACGGCGGACAGGCAAGCCTGTTGCACCGGGTGGTCAAACTCCAGATATTCGGGTCCGGCCCCCATATGCTGCGCCACTGTCAGGAACCCGCAGTGTTTTCCAGAACAGTTGTTGTGAATCTGGCAGGGCGTGTCATCGGCCAAAATCAGCCCGTCCCGCGCGGCCATATCCTGAGGCTCCTGGGGACCGCAGCGCAGATCGGCTTCGGTCAGGCCAAGATGGTCAAGCCACGCGGATACCCGGTCGGTATGAATATGTGCGCCGCTATGCGAGGCGCAGGCCAGGGCCAGATGTTCTGAATTCAGGCCATATTTTGCGGCGGCACCCGAAGTGACCAGAGGCAGCGCCTGGATCATCTTGGCGGACGAACGGGGATAGATCACCGCATTGGGGTCACCCCAACTGCGGACAATCTGACCACTGTCGTCACAGATCACCGCATGGCCCAGATGCAGGCTTTCCAGCAGCGGCCCGCGCCAAAGCTCTGTCATCGCTACGGGTTGTGTCATATTGGGCCTCCGATCCATGCGCAAAAAACTGCCAATCGCCCTTTCGCCTGTGGCGAAACCTGCGTTAGTGTGTGTATGTCGACAATCATCGGGATACGCAACTTTTCAAGGACGAGCCGGGCAGAGCTCGCGCGCCGATTCCGATGGGTATGAGGTATAGGTCGGGCTAGGAGGCTGGACAGATGGGATCAAAGCTCGTCCGCGTGATCGCGGGCCTTTGCATGGCAGGAATGGCGACAACAGCGTTCGCGCAGCAGGCGACCAGCACAAATCGCGTTGCGGCAAAAACCGATTGGAGCGTTTTTGTCGAGGAAGACCCCACCGAATGTTGGAGCGTTTCTGCACCGAAGGAGACGGTGAACACACGCGGCGGCCGCGTCGTTTCCGTGCGGCGCAGTGATATTTTGCTGTTTGTCTTCTATCGTCCGAACGCCGAGGTCAAAGGCCAGGTGACCTTTACTGGAGGATATCCGTTTGCCTCCGGCTCCACGGTGAATCTTGTTGTCGATGGCAGCGAGTTTGAGCTTTTCACGGATGGCGAATGGGCATGGCCCGCGACCGCGTCCGACGATGCCAAGATCGTCACCGCAATGAAACGCGGCAGCGAAGCGGTACTGACAGCGCGCTCGGAACGCGGAACTCAGACCAAAGACACGTTCTCGCTCCTGGGTTTTACAGCGGCCATTGAAGACGCAGAAAAGCGCTGCACGAACTAGGTTACCCAAAGACTCGCCCCCGTAACCCCGCGACCAAGCGGGGTTTTCTTTTTTTGGGGCTGATTTCAGTCGAAAACTTACGTGACGTTAGGTGGCATTCTTGATTCGGATCAAAGTTTGGCACTCCTATCTCTGAACTAATTGGTTCAGCTACTATTTGAGGAGACCACAATGACCCCGAACAAATACCTCGCGGCGCTTTTAGTGGCGTTTGCGGCGATCCTGGCAGGCTGTGAAAAGGACTCGAACACCTATCCGATTTCGGGTGAGCAATGCGGACCTGACGATCCGGTGAAAACTCTGGATGCTGAGGATTGTTATATCCCACCTGCCGTCAACTGAACCGCCATGGTCGTAGCGGGCTTGGCTGCTGCGACCCCCTTTGTTTGGGTGACTCGGGTTCTGTGTTAGACATCGGCTGAATGAACGCGTTGCCGGAGGGATCAATCGATGCGTTGGGTGCTGATCTTACTACCGTTTGCCGCTCTGGCAGACCCGACACTTGAATGTACAGATGCCGGTTCGCAGGTTGAAATCGGGTCTTGCGTCTCAGATATGGAACTTCGTGTGAACGCTGCGATTGAGTCCAGCTATTCCTTTGCGATAGCGTCTGCGAAGGAATTGGATGAGGTCACGGGCCGTGTCGTTGCCCAGCCTGCGCTGGAGCGCGCGCAGAGCGCTTGGGTCGCATTTCGGGACGCGCAGTGCGAAGCCGTTGGGGCCTCCTATGGTGGTGGATCAGGTACGGGCATGGCCATCACCTCCTGCAGGATCGATCTGGGCCGGGCGCGTGTCGATGAATTGCTGCGCTACGCGAATTGATACACGATTTCTTTTGATCTTTGCGCGCGTTCCTATATAGAGGCGCATCCCAAGCCAGAATCCATTGAGATACGCCAATGTCGCCCAAAGCGCCGATCACTCAAGACGTCATGACCATCCCTCGCAAGCTGCCCGAGGGTAAGATGAATCTTGTCGGTCTGACCCGAGACCAGTTGCGCGCAGCACTGATTGAACACGGTACCCCCGAGAAGCAGGCCAAAATGCGCACTGGCCAGATCTGGCAGTGGATCTATCAGTGGGGCGTGCGCGATTTTGGCGAGATGACCAACCTCGCCAAAGCCTATCGCGCCCAATTGGCCGAGCATTTCGTGATCGAAATCCCCGAGGTTGTGACCCGTCAGGTGTCCGAGGACGGCACCCGCAAGTATCTGTGCCGTATCGCTGGCGGCCACGAGGTCGAGGTGGTGTATATCCCCGAAGAAGACCGAGGCACGCTGTGCATCTCGTCTCAGGTCGGCTGTACGCTTACCTGTTCCTTCTGCCACACGGGTACACAGAAACTGGTGCGTAACCTGACGGCGGCGGAAATTGTCGGGCAGGTGATGATGGCGCGCGACGATCTTGAGGAATGGCCGACTCCCGGTGCACCCAAGGATGAAACGCGTCTGCTTTCGAATATCGTGCTGATGGGCATGGGCGAGCCGCTTTACAATTTCGAAAACGTCCGTGACGCGATGAAGATCGCCATGGACCCCGAGGGGATCTCACTGTCACGTCGCCGGATCACCCTGTCGACCTCGGGTGTTGTGCCCGAAATTACCCGCACAGCCGAGGAGATAGGCTGCCTGTTGGCGATCTCGTTCCACGCCACCACCGATGAAACCCGCGACGTTCTGGTTCCGATCAACAAACGCTGGAACATCGAGGAACTGCTGCAGGCGCTGGCCAGTTATCCCAATGCCTCGAATTCCGAACGGATCACCTTTGAATACGTGATGCTGGATGGCGTGAATGACAGTGATGAGGACGCGCATCGTCTGATCGACCATATCAAACGCCACAACATCCCGGCCAAGATCAACCTGATCCCGTTCAACGAATGGCCCGGCGCGCCGTATAAGCGCAGCTCGAACAATCGTATCCGCGCTTTTGCCAATATCATCTATCAGGCGGGCTATGCCTCTCCGATCCGCAAGACACGTGGTGAGGATATCATGGCAGCCTGCGGCCAGTTGAAATCGGCGACCGAGCGCGCGCGCAAGTCGCGCAAGCAGATTGAATCCGAGGCCGGATTGGGCTGATCCTCACAAATTAATGTGAATCGCCGGGTTCAATTTGCTATGATTCTCCCTGTATTGGCGGGGATGGATGCTCACCGATGCGCACAAGGCGGTGAATCTGTGATCCGGGTCATAGCAAGTTATTTCAAGCGCGCTATCCTTATTACGTGGGATTGATGCGGTATTTAGGCAAAACCGACTATCGGATGGGCCACGAAAATGATTGCAAGACGAAAGAACCTTATTGGAATCTTACTCACGTTATCCGTTCTGACGACAGGCGCCTGGGCGCAAACCACGGATCAAGAGGCACATCTGGCCATCGAAAATCCGGCCGATCTGTCGAAGGATGAGGCGCGGCAGCATTACCGGTCGCTTACGCGGCGTATGGAACGCGGCTATGCGGCAGCGCAGCTGGATCTGATCCTCAACTATCAGAACTGGCCGTTGTTCAACGACGCGCCTTATATCTCAGCCACGCATGGGCAGCGGTATGTGAACAGCTATGCCAACCGCTTGGCGCATAATTACGCGACCTTGCAAGAGGGTGAGGTTCTGCCCGTTGGATCGGTGCTGGCCAAGGACAGCATGACCGTGACCGATGAAGGCAAGGTGTATCCAGGCGCTATGTTCGTGATGGAAAAGCTACCTGCAGGAACCAACCCTGACACTGCCGATTGGCGTTATGTCATGGTCATGCCAGACGGGTCGCTGTTTGGCGACACGATGGGATTTCGCGCAGGCGCGGTGGCATACTGTCACGAATGCCACGAGGCCGTAGCCGACCGCGACTATACTTTTTACGTGCCCGAGGAATTTCGAGTCGTCGAATGACCCTCAGACCGCCTGATCGGGGAGTTTCAGTTCGGTGGCCTCACGGCGGCTGAGTTGTTCGCCCTGTTTGCGCTTGGACAAGGTCTCGCGCGCCAAGGCGTATTTTTCGTCCTGCCAGAAGATCAGACAGCCATTGCAGCCCTTGCCGCAGCAGCCCTCGGTGCCGATGCGGTTGGTCTTGAAGCGGCGTTCGTTGCCATCCTCGCCGATCTTTTCAACCAGAGCGTCGCGGCGGCGGGCATAAGCTGTTGGGTTATTGCGGCCCGAGGTTTCCAGCCCCTGTACCAGCTTGTCAAAGCGGATGCGGCTCCAGTGTTCGTCAGTCAGGGCACGTTCCTTGCGCAGAACGGAATAAACCGGGAAGCGGGCGCGCAAATCGTCGATATCCTCGTGGTCGAACAGGGTGAAGGGCAGGCGGATGATGGTTTTCGAGCTGCCATGCACCACGTCCAACCGCGTGCCATCAGACGCACGTTCGAAGTCATAGACCCGCAGCAGTACCGTGTCGCGCGAAATCGGCGAGACGAAATCCAGAACATCCCCCGGTTCCAGCTTGTTTTTCACCTCGACCAGAAACGCATCCTCGGTCACTTCGGTGACGATCCCGGCATATTCCCATTGCGCGATGGAGGCCGTGTGTTCGTAATCGTGGGCATAGTTGGTCAGCCGCCCTTCGTGGAAGGCCAGCGTATAGCCTCGGTTTCCGACGGTTTCGAGCTCGCGCATGTAAGGCTTGGGGTCCCAGTTCTCAGGATCGGCGTGATAGTCGTCGATGGCCATGCGATAGGCGCGCGCAACGATAGCGGCGTAGTATTCCGACTTGCCGCGCCCTTCGACCTTCAGGCTATCGACGCCGATCTTCAGGTATTCGTCCAGTTTCGGCATGATGCACAGGTCGCGGGAATTCAGGATATACGAGCCGCGATCATCTTCTTCGATCGGCATCAGATCACCGGGGCGGCAACCTTCCTCCAGCAGGAATTCGAACAGGTCGGCATTTTCCTCGGTGATACGCAATTCCTGATGGGTGCCGTCTTTGAGGCGCAGTTTCAGGCCATAGTTCCAGCGGCAGGAATTGGCACAGTTGCCCTGATTAGCCCCGCGCTCGGCCATGAAGTTCGACAGCAGGCAGCGACCGGAATAGGTCATGCACATGGCGCCGTGGACGAAGGCCTCAAGCTTGATATCGGGGCATTTCTCGCGAATCTCGACCAGTTCGGGATATGAGACCTCGCGGGCCAGAACCACCAACTCAGCCCCTTGAGCCTGCCAGAATTTCACCGACAGCCACGAACAGATATTGGCTTGGGTCGAGATATGCAGCGGCAGTTCCGGGGCGCGTTCGCGGACATATTGGAACACACCGGGGTCGGCGATGATCAGCCCGTCGGGCTGCACCTTGCGCACGGTGTCGATATATTCATCCAGCTTCGGGATGTCTTTGTTGTGCGAAAACAGGTTCAGCGTCAGGTACGCGCGCCGTCCGTGGCTATGGCAGAACTCGACGCCTTCAATCACGTCTTCCAGCGAGAACTCGGATTTCGTGCGCAGCGACATATCCGGTGTTCCCAGATAGACCGCATCCGCCCCATACAAGATGGCGAGTTTCAACTTGCGCAGATTGCCTGCAGGCATCAGCAATTCGGATTTGGACTGGGTCATTGGGCTACCGGGCATGGGATCAAGCCGGCGTTCTACGCCAAAACCCCTGCGTCCAAAACCCCGTTATCTGCGACGGAACCGCGCTGTATCGATGACCTCGATCAGTTGCTTGCGCACCGGTTCAGGTTGGGCTTCGACCGCGTTCAGAACCTCTCGCAGCTCTGCGCGCAGCCCGTGCATCTGGTCGATCAGTGAGATCACCATCGACAGCGCATCGGCTTCCATATCGTACTGGTCGTGCAGCTCACAAGCCAGTTCCAGCCGCGCGACATCGATGCTGTGGTAGACCAGCCCCTGGTCCGATTGTTCGGGGATCACGATCTCGGCGGCCAGATATTCGGTCAACCGATCCGAGGTCAGGCGCGTGATGGTTTCGATCAGTTCCTTTTCGGTCACGGTCATGACGGCATTCCTTTCCGCGGATCATAGCGGTGTTTTTCGCGCCAGGTTTCCATGAACTCTTTCAACTCGTCGTCAATCTTGTCGGGCATCGAGACAGTCAGTTCGATCAACTGGTCCCCCCGTTCGGTCGAGCCGCGTTTCTTGACCCCTTTGCCCCGCAATCGCAGCGTTTTTCCACTGCTGGTGCCCGCCGGAACACTGACATTCACGCCGCCATCGATCGTGGGTGCGGGAACTTTACCGCCCAGAATGGCCTCATCAAGGCTGATGGGCAAAGTGATGTGGATGTCGTCCCCTTGTCGGTCGAACAGCGGATGGTCCGCCACGGATATGGTGACCAAGGCATCGCCCGGAGGACCCTCACCATAGCCCGGTGCCCCTTTGCCCCTCAGGCGGATGGTTTGACCCGAGGTTATACCCGCAGGGATTTTGACCTCGATCCGATTGCCATCAGGTAGCGTAAGCTTCTGGCTGGCGCCAAACACCGCGTCGAGAAAGCTGATCTGCAACGTGTAGTTCAGGTTGTGGCCCGGCGCGTGAAACTGCTGTGTGCGCTGGCCACCAAACCCACCGCGTCCGCGCATGAATTCGGCAAAGATGTCCGACATGTCGTCCGGGTCCGCCTGACCTCCGCGATACGGGTTTCCGGCAGCTTCGGCATAGTCGCGATAGTATTGCTGTTGCGGACGTTCCTGTCCCGAGGCATCGATCTCGCCATTGTCATAGCGCCGTCGGGTGTCGGGATCTTTCAGCAGATCATAGGCTGCAGCTGCAGCCTTGAATTTGGCCTCGGCTTCGGCATCACCGGGCTTTAGATCCGGATGGCAGTCCTTGGCGATACGCCGATAGGCTTTCTTGATCTCGGCGGCGCTGGCGTCTTTGGCGACGCCGAGTACGGAATAGGGATCGTCGCTCATCTCACCTCTCGCGGATGGGGGAAGGGCTGATCTTGATGAAAGTGTTTTATCACGTGATTTCAACCGGTCAAAAGGGAACCGGTCTTTGAAACACCTCGCCAAATACCGGGAACCTGATACCATATGACTGTTTTGCATTGCATAATTGAAAGGGGTGCCCATGACCCGCAGACTTAAATCGGCCCTGGCCCTTTTGGCCGGGAACGCAATTGGGTTGATTCTGGCGGCGCTACTGCTGTCGGGTTTCGCGATAAAGCCGATCTCCTTCATCGTGGTGGTGATCGTGTTCACTGTTGTACAGGTTGTGGCTGAGCCGCTGATCCTGAAGCTGGGGGAAAAGAAGGCACCCGCGCTGAAAGGTGGGATTGCCTTAATCGTGACCTTTGTGGGCCTGCTGGTGACCGATCTGATCACTGCCGGGCTGACCGTTGGAGGCATTTCCAACCTGCTGGCAGCGACGCTTCTGGTCTGGTTGGGCGCATTGATCGCCAGCGTCGTGCTGCCGATCTATGTGTTCACCGAGCTGCGTGAACCCAAAAAGTAGTCACAGCGCGTTCAGGCTGACCTCAATCGCTTGCCACAGCTCTTCCACCGGTTCGCATCCGACCGACAGGCGGACGAATGCAGGATCGACGTCATCCCCCCACCGTGCGCGCCGCTCAGCCGAGCTGTGGACACCTCCGAACGAAGTGGCAGGACGCAGCAGCGGGCAGGCGTTGATGAAGGCGTCGGCCTTGGTCTCGCTCTCCAGCGTCAGGGACAGCAGAAACCCGAACCGGTTGGTCTGCGCCAGTGCCAGTGCATGCGACGGGTCGTTCGGCAGGCCGGGATAGCGAAGCTGTTTCACGGCTGGATGCGATGACAACCGTTCCGCCAGAACCTGCGCCGAGGCACACATGCGGTCGAACCGCACGTCCAGAGTTTCCAATCCACGATGCAGCAACCAGGCCTCATGCGGCCCGGGTATGGCACCAGAGACCTTCCGCCATTCCGCGACCCGTTCCATGATCGCTGCATCGCGGCTGGCCACATGGCCCATCAGCATGTCGGAATGTCCGCCCATCGCCTTGGTGTCCGAGGACACGACCACGTCCACGCCCAAATCCAGCGGGCGCTGGCCCAGAGGGGTCATCGTTGTATTGTCGGCAATTGTGATGCCTCCGGAATTGCGGACGGCTGTGGCAACGGCGGGCAGGTCGATCATGTCCAGCCCGGGATTCGATGGGCTTTCGACAAAGACCACATCGAACCCGTCAAACCCGCCTTCTGAAAATGCGGTGGTTGGGCGCTCTTCGACCACTACGCCCAAACGCGACAGGAACCGATCCGCCAACAGACGCGTGACGTAGTAGCCATCGGAGGGGACCAACAGGTGCGATCCGGCCTCTACCGTCGCAAACAGCGCCGCTGAAATCGCAGCCATGCCCGAGGGGAAACTGAGGCAGGGAGCGTCTTCCAGATGCGACAATACATGTTCAAGATGCACCCAGGTCGGGTTGTCGACCCGGCCATAGGTCGCATGATCCTCAGGCGCGTCCGGCAGGTGAAACATGCTGCTCTGCGTCAGCGGAAGCGCCACGGGATCGCCCTTGTCCAGAGCGTTCCCCCGCAGGTGCAGCATCTGGCCCATGCGGGGCGTGCGCGGGTCGGTTTTGATCATCGGTTACTCCTTTGCCGGCACCAGCATTTACGCGCGAGCCGAGGCATTGCAACCGATATCGTTCGGGGGCGTGAATCGGGTTATGGACCGTCGAGGTCGGTGTGGGCAGGGGCGATTAGACCGTAACGATCGCCGGGCCATTCATGGCACCGGTGTTTATGCCGCCCTCATTCGGCCTGGTGTCGCTGCGCATGTTCTGCACCGCCTCGCGCACCCGGTTCCAGGAGCCTTCATCCGGATAAACCACGACAATCAGCCCCTCGGTCGGGCCGGTCCTGACCAGATAGCCATTGCTGGCGCCGTTGGCCTTGAGTTGACCCAGATTTTTTTCTGCGGTGCGGATCAGGGCCGCCTCGTCCAGGGTTTCGTCATATGTCCAGCTTGAAACCGTTACATAGGCCATGAGTCCCTCCTTTCGATGTGGTCGGGACCCAGTGTAACACGGATCGCCTCACCGACCGGGGATTGCATCGCGCGGTGGGGCCGGTTCCCAGTTGTCGATGATATCGGCCGCCTCCTGCGCCGTGTCGACAAAGCGGAACAGGTCCAGATCCTGATCCGAGATGGTGCCCGCATCCGCCAGCGCCTCCCAGTTGATGACCTTTTCCCAGAACTCGCGACCGAACAGTAGGAACGGCACGCGGTCCATGCGGCCGGTCTGGATCAGGGTCAGAGATTCGAACAGCTCATCCATCGTTCCGAACCCACCGGGGAAGATGGTGATGGCGCGCGCGCGCATCAGGAAGTGCATCTTGCGGATGGCGAAGTAGTGGAAGTTGAAGCTGAGCTCCGGCGTCACAAACAGGTTCGGCGCCTGCTCATGCGGCAACACGATGTTCAAGCCGATGGAACAACCACCGGCGTCCTGTGCGCCGCGGTTTCCGGCCTCCATCACACCGGGGCCACCGCCGGTGACAATGACATTCTCGCGGCAGCCGGTTTCGTTGGATTTCTCGGTCATCAGCCGGGCAAACTCACGCGCCTCGTCGTAATATTTCGACAGCCCTGCCAAGGTCTCGGTCCGCGCAGAGTGTTTTTGTGATGGCTCAGGAATGCGCGCGCCACCGAACATGACGATGGTCGAGGTGATCTCGCGCTCGGTCATGATCATCTCGGGCTTCAGCAACTCCAGTTGCAGACGCACAGGGCGTAGCTCATCCCGACACAGGAAATCGTCATCGGCAAAGGCAAGGCGATAAGACGGAGAGCGTGTCTGCGGTGTGTCAGGAACTTCGCTTGCGGTCGAACGGTCGGTTTGTGCGTCGCGGAATGGGCTGAGGCGGTCTTCTCTCATGGGTGGATCAATCCCTGCTTGCGTGTTTTCCAAACAGCTATAGGGTTCGCAGCCAGAGCGCCAGCCACGGAAAGACCAGAATGAATTGGAAGAGTGAAATATTGGCCGCGCAACAGCGCATTGCCGGATATGCACAGGTGACACCCGTGATGGAGAGCCAGATGCTGGGCGATCCGATCGAGATAAAGCTGGAGCACATGCAACATACCGGCAGTTTCAAGGCGCGGGGGGCGTTCAATACGCTGCTCAGTTCGGATGTGCCGCCGGCCGGAGTTGTGGCGGCATCTGGTGGCAATCATGGCGCGGCGGCGGCTTATGCAGCACAAACGCTGGGCTATCCGGCCAAGATCTTCGTGCCAGAGCTGGCGGGTCCGTCGAAGATCGCGCTGATCGAGCAAACCGGCGCCGACCTGAGCGTGGTGTCCGGTGAATACGCCAACGCTCTGACCGAAGCGCAGGCCCATGAGGCCAAGACCGGAGCGATGCAGATCCATGCCTATGACGCGCCCGCCACCGTGGCCGGGCAGGGTACCTGCTTTGCTGAATGGGAAGCGCAGGGGTTGCAGGCCGATACCGTTCTGGTTGCCGTAGGTGGGGGTGGCTTGATCTCGGGTGCACTGGCGTGGTTGCAGGGCGCGCGCAAGGTTGTGGCGGCCGAGCCCGAAACCTCCTGCGCGCTGCATGCCGCTTTGGCGGCGGGGGAGCCGGTGGATGTCTCGGTCTCGGGCATTGCCGCAAATGCGCTGGGCGCGCGCCGGATCGGGTCGATCTGTTTTGGCCTGGCGCAAGGGATTACATCGGTTCTGGTGCCGGATGCGGCGATTGCCGAGGCGCAGAAACGCTTGTGGCAGGCGCATCGCATTCTGGTCGAACCCGCTGGTGCGACGGCGCTCGCCGCGCTATTTTCGGGTGCGTATCAGCCGGAACCGGGCGAGCGCGTGGCGGTGCTGATCTGCGGCGGTAACATCTCTCCGGACCCTTTATAAGTCTGAGACGGACCCGCCAGACGCAATCTGTGTGTTCTACGTCGCATTGCAGCCAGTTTCGCGGGCGCTTATACGCCAAACCAACGTGAACAGATTCTGCAGGGAGCCCTCTAATGTCCAACGCGCAACTGGAAGCCGCCATCGAAGCCGCCTGGGAGGCGCGCGACACCATCACCCCCGCCACCACCGGGGAACAACGCGAGGCGATCGAGGATACGCTGAACGCGCTGGACAGCGGCTCGCTGCGCGTGGCGGAAAAACTCGACAGCGGCGATTGGCACGTGAACCAGTGGGCCAAGAAAGCGGTTCTGCTGGGTTTCCGCATCAAGGACATGGAGATCCAGAACGGTGGTCCGCAGGCCGGTGGCTGGTGGGACAAGGTGGATAGCAAGTTTGCCGGATGGGGTGAGAACCAATGGCAGGCCGCCGGGTTCCGCGCGGTTCCGAACTGTGTGGTCCGCAAGTCAGCCTATATCGCGCCGGGCGTGGTTCTGATGCCGTCATTCGTGAACCTAGGTGCTTATGTTGATCAGGGAACCATGGTTGATACCTGGGCCACTGTCGGCTCTTGCGCGCAAATCGGCAAGAACGTCCACCTGTCCGGCGGTGTTGGGATTGGCGGTGTGCTGGAGCCGATGCAGGCCGGCCCGACCATCATCGAAGATAACTGCTTTATCGGCGCCCGTTCGGAAGTGGTCGAAGGCTGCATCGTCCGCGAAGGCTCGGTTCTGGGGATGGGCGTGTTCATCGGCAAGTCCACCAAGATCGTCGACCGTGAAACCGGCGAAGTCATGTATGGCGAAGTACCGCCCTATTCGGTGGTTGTCGCGGGTTCGATGCCGTCGAAGAACAATGTCAGCCTGTATTGCGCCGTGATCGTGAAGCGGGTCG
This sequence comes from Alphaproteobacteria bacterium, assembly GCA_030426685.1. Taxonomy (GTDB): domain Bacteria; phylum Pseudomonadota; class Alphaproteobacteria; order Rhodobacterales; family Rhodobacteraceae; genus Ruegeria. Next base: position 12,212 of record JAUHYC010000029.1, on the reverse strand, counting down.
ATGAAAGGACCCGCTCAAAAACCGGGATCAACGAGCTGCTGCGCGACTAAAGCGAACTCATAAACCAACGAGGGTTGTAGTGTTCGCTACAGCCCTTTTTTCGTGCCTACCCCTTGACCGGATAGCGATCGGGTTCTTCAAACACATCAATCACACGGGTGCCCGCCTTGATCCTGCCGCCATGTTCAACGCCAGAGGGGATGGAATAACAATCACCGGGACGATAGGTTTTGGTCTCCGTACCGATAGTCAACTCCACCTCACCCTCAATCACAGTGCCCCATTGCGCCTTGTGTGAATGCGCAGGTAGTTCGAAATCCTTGAGGAAAGTGAAGAACGCTACTAACCCTGCATCTGACCGGACCACGGCGGTTTGCACCACGTCCTCCGGGAACGGCACGTCAAGGCTTGGGAAATCCGTGATGAAATCGGGATAGGCCATGGAAAGATCCTTTGCGGTCTGAAACAGGTTTTCGCGGGCACTATGGACGTGCGGGGTGCCATTCGCAAATCCCGGCCGCTTGACCGGGCGCGGGCGCGCGGCTATGGCCCCCTGCATGGAAAAGCAAAAGAAACCCTCTCGTCAGCAAGTCTATACCCTGCTTGTGCAGATTGGTCGTAAGGATGGCGACGGCCTTCCCGAAGGCGCGACCGGGGCGGCGCTGATGTGTTTTGCCAGCGGCGTGGACGAGGCCGAAGCCGTGCGTGAGACGGTGGCGATCCTGAAGCAGGCCGATACTGCGCCTCTGGATGTCACAGGATATGGTACATTGGCTGAACGCGAGGCGCAGGGCCATGAGATCGACCCGGATGAACGCGCCCTGATGCAGCGTGCCCTGGACGAGAACGCAGTTATCGTGGCGCAGATGACTCCGTTTTTTGGCGATGAGGAAACCGCCTAATTCCGCGACCCGAACCACTTGCGATAGATTTCATCATATGTGCCGTCTTCTCGGAGTGACAGCAGGGCCTGGTTTACGTCTTCAACCAGGGGTGAACCTGTCGGGAAGGCGATCCCATAATTCTCGCGCAGAAAGACACCGCCGGTCATCGAGGCCATACGGCGGCCATCATGTGAGGCGTAGTAGGACAGGATCGGCGCGTCGAACACGACGGCGTTCAATTCACCATTCTCGAATGCGGTCAGCATCTCCTGAAGGCCGGGGTATCCGGTGAACTCGATCTCGCGTCGGTTCAGGAAGCTGGCGGCGGTCGAGTTGGTGATGGTGCCGACGTCCTTGCCGTAGAGGTCATTTACCGAATTCACGCTGCCGGTGATCGCGTCCACAGTCATGACCGAGGTGATCCGGGCGGTAAAGACCGACACGATGAACAGGGAAGACACCACCAAGACCACGCCCAACAGACGGCCAAACGGGGTGCGGGGCATCCGCTCTTCAAAGCCGCCATTGACCACCAGATTGAGCGCCCACCAGAACGAGGGGAACCAGGCTTCGTTTAGCTTACGGTCAAAATATGGCTGTGCGCGGCGTTCAAAGCCCCACATCAGCATCCCGCCACCCAGCAAGATTGCGAAGGCCAGACCGATGGCGATAAACAATTCGGGTGACAACAACGCGTGCAGCAGCGAGGGTGCGCGGTTGGCGTCCGACGGGACCATGATCCGCAGGCCGGCCTCAAATATCGGCTGGCTGAAATCCATCTGAGTTTCGCGCATTGCAGTAATCGAAATGTTCGCGATCGCCAGATCGGCCGAACCGTTCTGCACCGCGCCCAGCATGTCGCCGAAGGCTTCGACGCGGTTGATGGTGTAATCCCAACCCAGCGACTCGGCCAACGCTGCCAGTAGATCCATTGAGAATCCGGTCTCCGCCCCATCCTCGGTGAAAGAGAACGGAGGGCGGGTTACCGTGGTAACCGTCAGGGTCTGGGCCTGGCTTTGCTGCGCGATAGCCGCGCATGTCAGCCAGATCAGTGCGAAAAGGCAGCGCTTCATGGTATATACACCTGTTTCGCGGCCCTCTAACGCAAATTGTTGCGTCGCGGCAAGGTCACCGCAGGGTCAAGCCCCTTATTTTGGTGGGGTGTCAATTCGAGATGTCTTTGTAATTGGCTCAGGATTCTTGCGCTTCGGGGTTGGCATTCCGCTCAATTCGTTGAATCTGTGCAAGAACCACGGCACCCCTGAAGAAAAGAGACCCATCATGATCGACCCAATCCAGCTGACCGCCGACCTGATCCGTTGCCCTTCGGTCACACCCGAAGAAGGTGGCGCATTGGAATTGCTGGAGCGGTTGCTGTCGGATGGTGGCTTTGATTGCACCCGTGTGGATCGTGGCGGCATCAGCAATCTGTTTGCGCGCTGGGGTCAGAAAGCGCACGCGAAAAGCTTTGGATTCAATGGCCACACCGACGTTGTTCCGGTCGGGGATGAGGCCGCATGGACCGCACCGCCCTTTGGCGCCGAGATCCGTGATGGGGTGATGTATGGCCGCGGTACGACCGATATGAAATCGGGCGTGGCGGCATTTGCGGCGGCGGCGATAGATTTCGTGCGGGACACGCCACCGGACGGCGCGATCCTCCTGACGATCACCGGGGATGAGGAAGGCGATGCGCTGGATGGCACCACGGCCTTGCTGGACCATATGGAGGCCACAGGTGAGCGCATGTCCGTCTGTTTGGTCGGAGAGCCCACCTGCCCGAACCGCATGGGAGAGATGATCAAGATCGGACGGCGCGGGTCAATGACAGCCTGGTTCACAGTGACCGGCGTGCAGGGGCATTCCGCCTATCCGCATCGCGCCAGGAACCCTCTGCCCGCGATGGCGCGGCTAATGGATCGGCTGGCCAGTCAGGAGCTGGATCAGGGCTCGGACCATTTCGATGCCTCGACGTTGGCGGTGGTTGGTATCGACACCGGCAACGCGGCCACCAATGTCATCCCGGCCCAGTGCAACGGGGCCGTGAACATTCGGTTCAACGATTTGCATTCCGGGGCCAGCCTCAGCGATTGGCTATGGGCCGAGGCACGCTCGGCAGCCGAGGCATTCGATGTCGAAGTGGACACACGCATCAAGATATCGGGTGAGAGCTTTCTGACCCCACCCGGCGCGTTATCAGACCTTGTGGCACAGGCGGTTGAGGCCGAGACCGGCGTACAGCCGGAATTGTCGACGACCGGGGGCACGTCGGATGCACGTTTCATCAAGAACCACTGTCCGGTGGTTGAATTCGGCCTGGTCGGGCGCACCATGCATCAGGTGGATGAATGCGTCGAGGTGGCACAGATTGAACAGCTCAAAGCGATTTACACGCGAATACTGACCGATTACTTCGCCTGATCTATGCAACGGACCCTGGTTGTCATGGTGAAAGAGCCCCGTCCGGGCCGCGTCAAGACGCGGTTGGGGCGCGACATCGGCATGGTGGCCGCGGCATGGTGGTTTCGGCATCAGACCCGGGTATTGATCCGGCGATTGCGTGACCCACGCTGGCAAATCGTGCTGGCGGTGTCTCCGGATCGCGACGGTCTGACCAGCCGCGTTTGGCCTGCCGATCTGCCGCGCGTGGCACAGGGTGGCGGGGATTTGGGTGATCGCATGGGGCGGATGTTGCGTGGGATGTCCAAGGGACCTGTCTGCCTGATTGGGGCCGATATTCCCGGGATTTCACGCGCCCATATCGCGCGGGCCTTCAGAGCGCTGGGGCGATCCGAGATGGTGTTCGGCCCGGCACCGGACGGCGGCTATTGGCTGGTGGGAGCGCAACGCTACGGCGCGCTGCCTTCTGGCCTGTTTCGGAACGTGCGCTGGTCAACCCAACACGCACTGGCCGACACGCTGGCTTCGATCCCCGGTTGCCGCGTGGCGTTGCTGGATCAGTTGCGCGATGTGGACACGGTGGCCGATCTCAGGCCCTGAAGCAATTTGGTCATGACGCCGTCGCATCCCCGTGATAGGCCGAAATCATGACTCGCATCCCCTCCAAGCAAGAGGTCCTTGACTGGATCTCGGCGAACCCGACCCTGACCTCGAAACGCGATATCGCCAAGGCCTTTGGTATCAAGGGCGCCGATCGGATCGACCTGAAGCGCATCCTCAAAGAGCTTGAGGCCGAAGGGCATCTGGAAAAGCGCAAGCGCAGCTATCGCGACCCGGATCGTCTGCCACCGGTCAGCGTGTTGCAGGTGAAGGCGCCGAACGCCGATGGCGATCTGTTCGCACGCCCGCTGGAATGGCATGGCGAGGGGGTTGAGCCTATCGTGCTGATCATCACGCGCGCCAGTGATCCGGCGCTGGGCGAGGGCGACCGTATCCTTGCGCGTCTCACCGTCGTGCACGAAGAGGATCACAACTACGAGGCTCGACTGATCCGCCGCATCGGAACCAATCCGCGCAGGATTGTAGGGATTTTCCGCAAAGGGGCCGAGGGTGGCCGGATCGTACCCATCGACAAGGCCGGACAGACCGAGTGGCTGGTCGCCGACGGAGCTGTTCTGGGTGCCAGAGACGGCGAGTTGGTGGAGGCCGAACAGGCGGGTCCAAAAAACCGCATGGGCCTGCCCCGCGCACGGATCGTCGAACGGTTGGGCGATCCCACCGCACCCAAAGCCGTTTCGCTGATCGCAATCCACCAGCACGGTATTCCGGACGATTTCCCAGACAAGGTGATCGAGGAGGCCGACAAGGCCAAACCCGTTGGCTTGAAAGGGCGCGAAGACCTGCGAGACATGCCCTTGTTGACCATCGATCCGTCAGATGCGCGTGACCACGATGACGCGTGCTATGCGCACGCAGACGATGACCCGAAGAACAAGGGTGGCCATGTGATTTGGGTCGCGATAGCCGATGTGGCCGCCTATGTGCAGCCCGGCACCGCGCTGGACCGCGAAGCCCGCAAGCGCGGCAATTCCAGCTATTTCCCCGACCGAGTGGTGCCGATGCTGCCGGATCGGCTGTCGGGCGATCTGTGCTCGCTGCACGAGGGCGTCCCGCGTGCCTGTATCGCCGTGCGGATGCAGATCGACACCGATGGCAACAAAGTCGGCCACCGGTTCGTGCGGGCGCTGATGCGCTCGGCTGCCTCGTTGAACTATGCCGAGGTGCAGGCGGCTATCGACGGTACACCCAATGATCGCACGGGGCCTCTGCTGGAGACGGTGCTGAAACCGCTCTACGCCGCTTACGCTGCCTTGAAAAAGGCGCGCGCTGCCCGGCAACCGCTGGAACTGGATTTGCCGGAACGCAAGATCGTTCTCAGCGAAAAGGGAGAGGTCGAAAGCGTGGCGTTCCGCGAGCGTCTGGACGCGCACAAACTGATCGAAGAATTCATGATCCTCGCCAATGTGGCCGCTGCCGAGACTCTGATCGCCAAGCGTCGCCCGTTGCTGTTCCGCGTGCACGAAGAACCCGCGCCTGAGAAATTGGAAAGCCTGCGGGAAACTGCTCAAGCAGCGGGGCTCAACCTGGCCAAAGGACAGGTTCTGCAAACCCGCCACCTGAATGCGCTGCTGAATGCTGCAGCGGGAACGGAAGATGCCGAGCTTATCAACCTCACCACCCTGCGGTCGATGGCACAGGCCTATTACAACGCTGAAAACTTCGGCCATTTCGGGTTGGCGCTGCGGAATTATGCGCATTTCACCTCGCCCATCCGCCGTTACGCCGATCTGATCGTGCACCGGGCGCTGATCTCGGCCCATGGCTGGGGCAAGGACGGGCTGACCGAGGATGAAATCGCACGGCTCGAGGAAACGGCCACCCATATCTCGGACACCGAGCGGCGATCCATGATGGCGGAACGCGATACGACCGACCGTTATCTGGCCGCCTATCTCAGTGAACGCGTGGGTAATGAGTTCACCGGACGCATCAGCGGCATCGCCCGATTCGGAGCTTTCGTGAAGATGGATGAGACCGGCGCGGATGGGCTGGTACCCGTGCGCTCACTGGGGCGCGAGTTCTTTCACTTCGACCGCGAGGCCGGGACGCTGATGGGCTCGGATACCGGGTTGATCATCGCCATCGGCCAGCGTGTCACCGTGCGCCTGACGGAGGCGACCCCCGTGACCGGCGGGCTGGAGCTGGAGTTGTTGTCCATCGACGATCAGGCCCTGCCGCGCGGGCGCGGACCCGCCAAGCGCGGGTCTCGGCGTAAGGCGGTCAGTACCAAGCGCAAGAAAGACAAGATCAAACGCAAGGTCGAACGTAAACGCCGTCAGAGGTGATAGGTTAGTGCCCGCGCAATCAGCCAGCCATGACGGGTCGGATCGATCTGCGCGGGGTCGTCAAACAGGATAGCCCGGTTGCCGTCAAGCCGATCCTGACCCGGAAAGGCCGAGGTGAATTCACTCATTATCCGGCTTTGGCAATGCACGAACAGGGCAAATGACGCGGATTTGTGTCCACCCAGCCGAATTGTTGATCCTTTCGGCGCCAAATAGGCGGGCTGGCCCCAGCGCAACCCCTCTTGCAAGGGGTGTGCGCCCGGCAACGTGGCCGCAGTTTCAAAGACCAGCTCGCGCAGAACCAGCGCTCCGGCGCGGGCCTCGTCGGGCAGGCCGTCAAAGGCGGCGGCCACTTTGGGATCGTCGAAAGGTGTCATGACAGCGGTATCGCGTGCTCCATTCTGTCAACGTAATCATTCAGCAGCTTATCCTGTTTGATCCGGCGGGTCAGGGGGGTGTCTGCCGGCGTTGCCCGCATGGCGGCCAGCATCGGCCCGACACTCATATCCGCCGAGGTTGGCTGATCTCCCATCAGGTAGGGGGAGTGCCAGAGATAGGCCGAGATCGCCTCAAGGTCGCGCTCCAGCCGGTCCTGCCGTTCGGCCGGTGAAAACCGGGATACGCCTTGGAAAGAAAGCCCTTTGACAACGGATCTACGGATCGAGTTCGCGACCGGTTTGCGGATCAGGGCCGGGATTGTTGTGAAAAACGTGTCGTACAGGATCGGCCATATATCATCATTGGCCCATCGGTCCTGAACGATCTGAAAGTAAAGGTGTTCTTCGGCCATGCGGATCAGCGCGCGTGACTGGGCTTTCTTCAGATCGCTGAGGCCGGGATCGAAATCGGCGCCCTGTGCCTCAAGCCAGTCGCGGATCAGATCGCTGTCGGGCACCAGACGTTCGGGCGTGCGCAAAACCGGCAGTTTCTGATGCGGCATCTTGCGCGGATCCAACAGGTCGGACCGCTGCCAGCGCTGGCCCGAGTTTTGCAGCATCAGTGCGGTTTTCACGCAGAACGGGCTGGCGCTGAACAAGCCAAAGGCAGAGGGGTAAGTAAGGAGGGTTAGCATCATCGGCTCCATGTTTGGGATGCCATGAAAGTAGCTTTGGCTGATGACAGAAATTGACATCAGGGTTAGGGTAGGCTGCGTTATGTCCCGTACCGCCCGCCTGTTCCAACTGATGCAAGCCCTGCGTTCCGGCCCGGCGCCAAAAACGTCGGTGCAGCTGGCCCAGGATCTGGGTGTCTCGCCTCGAACGGTTCACCGCGATATCGACGCCCTGCGCGGCCTTGGCGCGGTGATCGACGGAGAGGCCGGGTTCGGCTTTACCCTGATCGAAGACGCAACCTTGCCGCCTTTGGGCTTCACCAATGATGAGCTTGAGGCGCTGGTGCTGGGTCTGCGCGAAGTGCAGTTGATCGGCGATCCCGCCCTGTCCGATGCCGCGGGCGCTGCGTTGCGTAAGCTGCAGGGACGGCTGCCGCAACGCCAATCGCACAGGCTGAGCCATGCGGTGCTGTCGGCCACACGGTTCGATCGGCCTGCAATACCGACAATCGAGGTTGCCGAGCTGCGCCAGGCTGCGTGGGATGAGCGCACGGTTGAGTTCGCCTATACCGATGCCAAGGGCGATGACACCCGCCGCCGCGTCAATCCGCTGAGCATCGTTTATATGGACCGCGCCAGCGTATTGCTCAGCTGGTGCCATCTGCGTCGGGACTTTCGGGTGTTCCGGTTGGACCGGATGCAGGACATGGTGGTGACTGACGACAGTTTTCGACCCAACCGTGTGTCGCTTCTGCGTGACGCCATCGCGCGCATTCGTGCTGATAGCGAAGCACAAGAGCGCGACACCAGCGCCTGAGCGCTTTGTGAATTCCCGAATCTCGGCTATCATCAAACCTGAGCAGTAATCAGGAAAAGCGGAATGCATAAATGCATAGGTGGCGTCATGACCGCCGCATTATGGGCATCCATCGTGCAGGCGGAAACTACAGACAATTCGAAACGGCCATTGGCCCGGCCTCAGATCGAAAACATGCAGCTGGCTTCGGCCGATGTGATGGTTTCGATACGGCCAGTGATGCGACCAGCAGTAACGGAGTACAGGGTGTCGGTTGAGGGCAACGCGCGGTTTCAGGCGTGGCTGGGTGCCTTCCGCGAACGCGCCGAAGCGCAGGGCATCTCGGGCGCGACACTCGATCATGCTTTGGCAGGCCTGCGCTATGATAAGGACGTTATCCGGCGCGACCGTAATCAGGCCGAGTTTTCAAAGCCGATTTGGGAGTATCTGGATTCCGCCGTCTCTGACACGCGGGTCGCGGATGGCCGCGCGGGGTTGGAACGGCATGATGCCACTCTGACCCGGATCGAAACGCAGTACGGTGTTGAAAAAGAAGTCGTGACCGCGATTTGGGGGCTTGAAACTTCGTTCGGAACCTATCGCGGCAGCAGCCAGACGATCCGATCGCTGGCAACGCTGGCCTTCGACGCACGGCGCGCTGCGTTCTTCGAAGCGCAACTGATCGCGGCCTTGCGGATCGTTCAGGCCGGGGATGTCAGCGCCGAAAACATGGTGGGCAGCTGGGCCGGGGCGATGGGGCATACCCAATTCATGCCGACCTCATTTCTGGAATATGCGGTGGATTTCGATGGCGATGGCCGCAGGGATATCTGGTCGGACAATCCAACCGATGCGCTGGCCTCTGCCGCGGCCTATCTGGCGCGGCACGGTTGGACCAAGGGGCAGCCATGGGGTGTTGAGGTCCGTTTGCCGGACGGGTTCGACTATGCCGATGCGCGGCGGGATCATACCATGTTGCCCTCCGCTTGGGCTGCACGCGGCGTCGTTGCGCGAAACGGTCAGGCGGTGCCGGATCATGGCCCGGCGGCGATCCTTCTCCCCGCGGGAGGGCGCGGTGTTGCGCTAATGATCTTTGACAATTTCAAGGTGATTGAGGCCTATAACGGCGCTGATGCCTATGTGATCGGAATCGGGCATCTGTCGGACCGGCTGGCAGGAGGCGCAGCCTTTCAGGCCGAATGGCCGCGCGGTGACCGCGTGCTAAGTTTCACCGAACGCAAGGAGTTGCAAACGCGGCTGACTCAGGCCGGGTTTGACACGCACGGGATCGACGGGCGCACGGGTCCGAACACGATCAACGCCGTACGCGCCTTCCAGGTGGCGCAAGGGCTTGTGCCGGATGGCTATCCGTCGCTCAGTCTGCTGGAGCGGATGCGCTGAGCATTCGGGCGGCCCCACCGGGCCGCCCTTGATCTCTGGTTCAGGATGCCGCCTTCATCAGGCCCCTGTCGATGATCTCGGCCTGCGCTTCGTCGAGTGATTTGTAAATGCGCACAAACATCTCGTCGATATCCGCAGGGGTCAGAATCAGCGGCGGAGAGATGATCATTCGGTCACCCACGTGGCGCATGATCAGGTTGTTGGCAAAGCACCGATCCCGGCAGATATACCCCACCGTCCCCGGATCGGACGCGAATTTGGCGCGGCTTGCCTTGTCCGGCGTCAGCGCGATCGAAGCCATCATGCCGACGATCTTGGCTTCTCCAACCAACGGGTGGTTGGCCAGAGCCTCCCATTTCTCCTTCAGATAGGGCGCGGCCACGTCGCGGACGTGGTCTACAATCTTCTCTTCTTCAAGGATGCGCAGGTTTTCGAGCGCGACAGCCGCCGCAACCGGATGGCCGGAATAGGTGTAGCCGTGGTTGAACTCAGTCCTGCCAATAACCTCGGCGATTTCGTCATTTACAATCGAGCCGCCGATCGGTGCATAGCCAGAACTGAGACCTTTGGCGATGGTCATGATATGTGGCTTGATCCCTACGGTTTCCGAGCCAAACCAGTTTCCGGTGCGCCCAAAGCCGCAGATCACCTCATCTGCGATCAACAGGATATCGTATTTGTCGCAGATGCGCTGTATCTCGGGCCAATAAGTGTCGGGTGCAACGATAACACCACCCGCGCCTTGCACCGGTTCTGCGATGAAGGCCGCGACGCGTTCTTCGCCCAGTTCCAGAATTGCTTCTTCCAACTCGCGTGCACGGGCCAGACCAAATTCTTCGGGCGCCATGTCACCGCCCTCGGCCCACCAGTTCGGTTGGTTGATGTGATGGATGTTCGGGATCGGAATTCCGCCCTGCGCATGCATACCCGCCATACCGCCCAGCGAGGCCGAACCCACTGACGACCCATGATAGGCGTTATGGCGGCTGATAATGATATTCTTGTCGGGTTGACCCTTTTCGGCCCAATAGGTGCGCACCAGGCGGATGTTGGTGTCGTTCGCTTCGGAGCCGCCGCCGGCAAAGAACACGTGGTTCAGATCCCCCGGAGCAAGCTCGGCCAGTTTCTTGGCCAGAGCAATGGCAGGCACATGGGTCGTCTTGAAGAAGGTGTTGTAATAGGGCAATTCGCGCATCTGGCGGGCGGCGGCCTCGGCCAGTTCGTCCCGGCCATAGCCGATATTCACACACCACAATCCGGCCATGGCGTCCAGGATATGGTGCCCTTCGCTGTCGGTCAGGTAAACGCCATTCGCGCGAGTGATGACCCGCACACCTTCCTCTGCCAGAGTGTCGTTGGCAGAAAACGGATGCATATGGTGTGCCGCATCCAGCGTCTGCAACTCAGCGGTCGCCATGTGATTGGTGATGGTGGACATTGGGGATTCTCCTGCAGCCATGCCTGGCGGACAGAATATGATCAAATTTTTTCCTGTCAATCGAATCGCTGGATTTAGGGGTTCGGCAAGGTGTCTCGCATCATTGACATGCCCTGGTCGATATCCTGCGCGGTCGCAATCCCAACCTTCTCTGCATCCCGGTCGCGCAGCGCCGAGATGATGTCCTTGTGCCTGTCGGGCAGACTCTGAGTGCCGAAACGACCACAAACGATTCGCAGTGAGGGGCCGAACTTCAGCCACAGTCGTTCGGCCAGATCGACAAGGATCGGGGCGTCGGCATGAGAGTAGAGCGCCTGATGAAACGCATGGTTCAGACGCAGATAGCCTCCGACATCCCCATCCGATATCATGCCGTCCAGCTGTTGGTCCAACCTCTCAAGCTGGTCAATCTCTGCTGCGGGTATTTTATCGGTCGATCGCCTCGAAAGCTCTGTTTCTATTGAAAGTCTGGCAAAAATCATCTGCTCGATATCACTGGCGGACAGCAGCGGCACGCTGACACGACGGTTGCCTTGGAAGATCAGAGCCCCATCGGAAATCAACCGTCTTATGGCCTCGCGCACCGGGGTCATGCCAACGCCCAGAGAATCAGTCAGCCCCTGGATCGTAACCGGCTGCCCCGGCACCAGGTCACCGAACAGAATCTGTGATTTCAGGGTCTGATAGACCTGTTCATGTGCTGGCTGTTTCTCTCGGTCTGTCAGAGCAGTGTCTGCGTTATTTTTGATCAAATCCAACTGGTTTGCCTCAATCCATGTGCGTTTGAATGATCAGGATCTGCGCCTTTTCTGACCATAGGTGAAACAGTTGCAAAACGCAAAACTTGATCAAATCCAAAAAAAGGTGAAAATAGCCGCACATATGCAGGGAGAAGAACATGAAACTGAAAACGCTGGGGATGACGGCGGTTGTTGCACTGGGGACTTCGGCGGCTTTCGCCGAAGAGGTGCGCGTCTATAACTGGTCCGATTACATTGACGAAGAATTGCTGGGCAAATTCGAAGAAGAGACCGGCCTGACGCTGATCTATGACGTATTTGACAGCAACGAAGTTCTGGAAACCAAGATGCTTGCCGGTGGGTCCGGCTACGATGTTGTGGTGCCTTCAGGCACATTTCTACAACGGCAGATCCAGGCAGGCGCATTCCAGGAGCTTGATGCAGCCAAACTGTCAAATGCGGGTAACCTCTGGGATGTCATTCAGGAACGTACCGCCGGGTACGATCCCAACAACGCCTATTCGATCAACTATATGTGGGGCACGACCGGGATCGGCGTAAATGTCGACAAGGTCAAAGAAGTGCTGGGCGATGAT
>JAUHYC010000028.1 GCA_030426685.1 Alphaproteobacteria bacterium | reverse complement strand
CTGCCTCATGTTCCTTGATCATCCCGATAATCTGCGCCTCGGTGAAACGGCTCTTTCGCATTCGTCTGCTCCTTCAAGGTCGGGCAGACTCTACATCACGGTGAGGGATTTCGCGGGGGGCAGGTCAGGGAGTTATGTAAATGCGTATTGTTCATGTCATAACGCGTCTTCTGCGCGCCGGATCGGAGGAAAACACCCTTCTTACCTGTGTGGGCCAGATGGCGGAGGGGCATGAGGTCATTTTGATGCACGGGCACGATGCTCTCCCGGATTACGCACGGCAAAAGGCCCCAGGAATTGGACTGACCGAGATCCCTGCCCTGACCCGGGAAATCCGGCCTGCCATGGATATGCGGGCCTTCCTGCACATGAGGCGTGTCCTTCGGGAGATCCGGCCGGATGTTGTGCATACGCATCAGTCGAAAGCAGGGATTATCGGCCGTTTCGCCGCGGCCGCGGCAGGAGTACCGGTGGTCGTTCACGGTGTGCACATTGTCCCTTTCCCCCCGGAGCCAGGACTGCGGCGGTCGCTGTTTCTTGCCGCGGAGCGGTCGGCGGCGAGCAGAACCGACGCATTTGTGCATGTAAGTGATGGCGTAAAAGAGACCTTTCTCGAAAACCGTATCGGAGAGAGCCAACCGCATCACGTGATCTGGTCGGGCTTTGACCTTCAGCGTTTTGCCGCGGCGGAACCGCCTGAGGACTGGCGGGAGGTTCTGGGGGTTGAATCAGGTGCACCGAAGCCCCCGGTCATTGTCATGCTAGCAGCGCTCGAACCCCGAAAACGGCACCTGGAACTGGTTGAGGAACTGCCGGAACTGATTAAAAGGGTGCCCGGATTGCGGATCGTTTTCGCAGGCGAAGGCACGCTCCACGACCGGATTACCACCCGGGCAGCGGAACTGAATATCTCGGAAAATGTCCGGACCACCGGCTTTCGGGGGGATCCGGAAAAGATCATCGCAATGGCCGATGTCTGCGTGCACTGCGCGGGTCTTGAAGGCCTGCCGCGATCGGTACTTCAGTATCTCGCGGGCGGACGTTCAGTGGCGATGTTTGACCTCCCGGGCATCTCCGACGTCATCCGAAGCGGCAAAAACGGTCTGCTTGTCGACCAGGAGAACTGGCCCGCCCTGATCGATGCGCTGTCAGACCTTTTGCTCGATTCCGGAAAACGGGACGCCATCGCCTCCGAGGCACGAGCGACGGACATGGCCCGTTGGGATGCAGCTTCAATGGGGCGCATGGCCCTCTCAGTTTACCGGAATCTTTTCCATTGCGAAAGTGACGGCCATGATGCCGCCTCCGGCGTCACCGGCTCCTCCCGGTAAAGGCATTACACCCGAAAGTCCGTGTCAGTCCGTGTCGGGCCAGAAGGCCCGTGGACGGATCGTTGGGGTCTCCGGCCATTTGGTATTCCGGTTTTCCATTCCGCCTTTTTTTCGGGAAAAGGAGAGCCCTCCTATATTGCCAAAATTGCTGAGATATTTGAAAAGGACGAAGCCACGCGGACTTAGCCGGGCCATCCAGCGTTTCCGTCGGATATGTCGCTCCGCCCTGCGAAACGCGTCCTCCATGTCCGGCAGATGGGGGCGGAGCATTTTCAGCATGTTGAGCTTGTCGGAAAACATGCGGATGTTTCCGTAATGCGCCGAAACGCTTTTCTCATGAATACGGTGATCCGCCATTACCTCGTCGATAAAACCGATCCGGCCGTTTCTGCTGACAAGAACGTTCAGAAGCCAGTCACCGGACACCACTTGCGCCTGCCAATACCATTCCGGCACCGTTTTTAGTGCCGAGTTCCGGACCATGGTCGCGATCTTGGGGGATATGTTGGTCACCAGAAGATCGTTGACGCCATAGGTTTCCGCCCGGACCGCCGGCCTGTGGGACTGGATCCACATGCCGTTTTCCCAGACATGCCTGACCCGGTGGGTGCACAGTACGCATTCGGGATGTGCCTCGAAAAAATCCACCTGCTTCTGTAGCTTGTACTCGTCGGTCCAGTAATCATCGCCATCGAGAAAAGCCACGTATTTACCCTGAGCCGCCTGGAGGGTGACCTGTGTATTCATGCGGCCATTGTCACCATAATTGGTTTTGGCCAGTATGGTTTTGATCCGGCCGCCTGTTTCCGCACGGATCTTTTCAAGTATTTCCTGGGTGCCGTCGGTTGAGGCGTCGTCGCCGACAATCACCTCGAAAGGAAACGTGGTTTTCTGGGCCAAAACGCTTTCTACCGCCTGGCGTACCGTTGCAGCCTGCTGAAAAGTAATAATTGAAACGGAGACCATCATTGTCGAACCCTCAATGATCTTTGAGCAATAAAAAGTGCAATGATCATTCCTAAAAAAGACGTAATAAACTGTGCCGAAAATATCATCAGAACCGCCAGTCCGGCACCCTGAAGCCCCCGATGCGGAATCAGCACGGCACAGGCGCCAATTGCAACGGCGGCGGATACGGCGCTCTGCAGGGTAAGCCACCAGAAGCGCTGTGCGGCGATCAGTCCAAATTTCAGGACATTGGCCATCAGACGAAAACATACGGCCGCCACCAGCATTATCAGAAGCGGACTCTGGTCGGCATAGGCCTCGGTATAGACGGTGCGCAATATTGTCTCTCCAAGGACGAAGCACACAGCGATGCCCGCCAGCCCACACAACAGGACCGCGACAAGCACACTGCCCAGCAGTATGACAAAGCGACGCAGATTTCCGTCAGCAAACATCCGTGCCAACTGAACGCTGATAGCCACACCCAGCGACTGGATCAGCCGATCCGGTGCCATGGCCATGGACATAATGGCCGCGAACAGACCCAGGGCCGACAGGCCTAGAAAATGCTCGACTGCCACCCGTGGCAAATGCTGGGCAATCATGATCAGCAGGGTGGCGAATGTCAGCGGCAGAGCCAGTCTGGCCAACCGGTAAAGCATGCCCGGATTCCAGTCCGGGGCAAGACCCTCCTGTCCCGGGAACCCCTCGGACATCCGTTGACGTCCATTGGGAAGGTCATAGAATAGGAACACCGACAGATGCGCAACAAGCTGCCCTAGAACCGCAACAATCAGCGAACCGGACATCGCATAGCCTGCGGCGAGCAACAGTAACGACAACGGGCCGACCAGGCACAGGGAACGACCGATATATTCCATCCTCTCCTGGGCCTGAAACAAGCCATATATCATGTCGGACAGCATCTCTACACAGCGAATAAGAGCGTAAATTGCGATAACCATAAAAACCTGTGGATTCTCGCTCTGAAATCCGCCCACAATGACCACCGCGGCAAATACTCCGCCAGCGGTCAGAATTCTCAACCCGACATAGGTTCCGAAGGGAAACAAATCCCTGGTATCGCTTGAACGAACCTCTCTCAGGCTCATTTTACCGATTTCGGAAAGCGGGATGCAGATTGCCTGGGCCAGGGCATAGGTGCCGACGGTAGCAAGATCCGACATCTTGGCCAAAATCATGATGGCCAGCCACATGGACAGGGCCGCGATGAACTTGCCCACAAAAATTGCCCGAAAATTTCTGCCGATCCCGGCACTCGTCTCCATGCTCATTCAATAGGCCGCGTCATTGTGTCCGCGCGGTAGGCCGGGAAAAAACCCTCCGTGCCGGAAGCGCCATCCGCCTGGGCTTTCCGCGTCAGCACGTCATTGGCTTCCCGGTCAAGAATCCATCGTCCGATATGGAAGTCACCGTAGATCTCCGAAAAATCCTTCTTGAAATAGAACAGGGAATCCTCGCGTCCCCCGCGCCCCGCGCCCAGGTTCATCCGTGTGGCGCCGAGCGCGCCGGAGATGTCCGCCAGCCGGTCGATAACGAGTTTGGACGGGGAAAACTTCCGGTGCTCCGGATCCGAACCCAGAAGGTGGGCCGTGGCAATACCCTCATGAACCATGAACAGCATGCCGCCCGCCACTACTCCCCCGATTTTCGCGACAGCAAGATGAAGGGTTTTAGGCAGGGCATCGCGCAGTTCGTGAAAATAGACCTCGGAGAAAAAATACCGGTCTGTGGCGCCGGCCCTTTCCATGGTGCCAAGATAGATGCTGATGAAATCGTCAAAGCAGGACCAGTCCCCGTCAAGCTCCACCGTCATGCCGTTGCGTTCAGCACGCCTGATCTGCTGACGCAGCTGTCTGGGATATCCGGATCGGCGGGCCTCCGTATCCAATGACAGGTCAAGTATGACGCTTCTGCCAAGCTGCAGGATCTCTCCGCCCTGAACCTCGGCGGCACCGTGGAAATCGGTGCAGACACGTTCGTTGCCAAGCAGAGGATGGAACGGGGTGAAAACCGTGACCAGATTCTGCTCACGCCAAATATTCTGAATGGCCCGCCAGGCACGGCTGCGGAAATCCTCGTCTTCCAGCCCCTTTCCGACTGGCCCGGTATAGCCGTAAACGGAGCCGGCATCGGCATGGTCTTCGTCGATCTGACGGATGAGATATGGCCAGGCCATGAAGCGGTCCGGCGTTCCGTATACGGCCATGGCGGCCCGGCCCTCCCCCATCCGTTCAGCAAACGCATGATAGGCGGCCGTATGGTGGAAATCATGCGGGATGCCCCTCAACCAAGAGGTCCAGTCATCCTGGGAGGCTGAGAGCAGGTGGGTGGATTCTTTCATGGGATTTCTGCATAAATTTTGATCCGGGAACGTTAAACGAAAAATGCGCCATCCGGCAAAGCCGTCCAGGCGCCGCAGAACCCGTCCCGTACGAGACCCGCTTTTCTGGACCTGCGAAGACGCAGTTTATGGCCCTGACAGCCATTAACCCCCCCGCTCCGCCGGTTTCATAGGAGCATGTGCCATGTTTTGGAAAAGTAAAACGGTCAAAGGTTTTAAAAAGAGCCCTTTCCGCCAAAAAATTCCGGCAGTCTGTCATCGCGGCACTCCTTCAGTGCGGCACGAACCTGCGGCCCCCGTGCCAGAATGCTGGCAATACGTGACGTCAGTCTGGTCACATCAGCCGTGCTGATGGACATGCCCGTCGGCAGGATCATCACCCTTTTCGACACCGCTTCCGTAACAGGCAGGGACAGCCCAGCCTGAGGAAAGAGTTGAGCATAGGGCCGCATGCGGTGAGCTCCAGGGCAAAAGTAGCGTCTGGCCATGACGTTTTCGAGCCGCAGGGCGGCAACCAGCTCATCGCGGGTCAGCCCGGCCCGCTCCTCATCAAGTTCCGTCACAACGTATTGAAAATTATGCCGCTGATTGGTGTTGTACCTCATCAGACTGAGACCTGGGATGCCCTCAATGCCATCTATATAAGCCTCAAAATTCCAGCGGTTGTGCCCGATGATTCGGTCGAGAGCTTCGAGCGAAGTAAGTCCCATCGCGGCGGCAGGCTCGCTCATTTTGCCGTTTGTGCCCAGATGCTCTACCCTGTCTTCCCCGTCGAAGCCAAAATTGATCATCAGCCGCAGGCGGCGCGCGAGATCGTCATCATCCGTAATGATGGCGCCACCCTCGAAAGCCTGAATGCATTTTGTCGCATGAAAACTGAACACCTCGGCATCGTTCATGGCCGGTATGCCGGCATCGCCGCAGGCAAAAGCATGGGCAGAATCAAACAGAAGTTTCAGGCCGCGCTCCCGGGCCAGCGCAAAAAGTTCCTGACCGGCGGAGGTGTTGCCCCACAGGCTTACACCTAGAATACCGGTGGTGCGCGATGTGATCGCCCCCCGGACGGCGTTCACGTCAAGACAGTGCGTTTTGGGGTCAATGTCGCAAAATACCGGCCGGATGCCCTGCCGCCACAGCGCATGCACGGTGGCTATGAAAGTGAAGGAGGGAACGATCACGTCACCTCGCATCCCCAGGGCGTCTATGGCCAGTTCGAGGCCAACCGTGGCATTGCAGGTCGCGATGCAGTGTTTGCGGCCAGAAATTTCCGCCACGCGCCGCTCAAACTCACAACTCATCGGGCCCAGATTGGTCAGCCTACCACTATCCCAAACCTCATCCATACGGCGCATGAAAACCTGCCGGTCCGGCATGTTGGGACGACCCACATGCAGCCAGTCATCAAAGGCTGGAGGGCCACCAAGAATAGCCACGGAATCGTCGCAGGTCATGTTCAAACCGGTTCCGGAACTCACTACAGATTTCATTGTATGCACCATTCACCACATTTATTTCCGGATTAATTTCGAAGACAAAAATTTCTTTATTATCTACTGTATTCCGGATTGTCCCTTCAATAATCAGGACTGTATTTCAAATCTAATTTGGAATAAACAAAAATTCCGCGTCGATGTGGCGAAACGCCACTCCAGCCGTTTACTCAAACCCGGTCATTCAACCCGTCTCCAGCGGACACAAGGCCGCTGCGGGCTGCGAGGCAGAGGAAAAAAACCGTCCAGAAAAACGGACTGGTTGAGGGCCCCATGGAATCGCTGGAAAAATTGGCCGCCAGATAGGACAGACTACCAAGCGCCAAACAAAATGCCAGAATCCGGTCATGAGGGCTACCGTCGCCTTTAGATCCCAGCGCCAGCCATATCGTATTGAGGCACAGAACGACCATGGTTGCCATCACGGCACCGAAAACCGCCAGCCCTGGCGCCCCCAAGGTGCGCGCATAGTCCAGAAGCACGTTGTGACTGTGGGTGACCTGTCTATCCCCCTCGAAAACATTGAGGGGCTGACCGGCGCCCTGACCCGTGAGCGGATGAAGAAGAAACTGACGGAGACTTTCGTCCCACAGAACTTCCCGGCTGTTGAGGGAGTGAAGCTCTCCCTCCGCTGAGAAAAAAGCCTGAAGCAGTTCGAGGGCGCGCGGATTGAGAAGGTGGAGCACGAAAAGGCCCGAGGCAAGAAACAGCACGGTCAGCGTGAGGCCGCCGAACACCATCCAAACCCGCTTCGGCCCGGTAAAGGACACAATTGCCACTGCGACCACCACGGCCATGATATTGATCGCGGACAGCAGCAGATTGGCTTTTGATCCGGCCAGGATCAGCCCCAAGATCAGCAGTGCGGCGCAGATGACCCAGCCGGTACGGCGCCCCTCGCGTGTGAAAACGTATCCTATCGCGACGGGCGTAACCGTTGAGAGCGTAATGCCAAACTGATTGGGATTTTTAAAGAAACCGGAAGACCGGTCGCTGCCCATAAAAATGATTTCCCGAAGGTTTGGCTCAAAATAGGCAACGAGGCTGAGAAAACCGCTCAGGGCCATGGCGAAGAGGAGGATGCCGAGGTATGTCCGCATGCGCTCCGGCGTCAGGGTTGCCACAACGATCAGAAAGGCCGCGAAAGCCCCGGCAAGGGAGACGATGCTGCGTCCGGCCCGCAGGGGGACATCCACGAACATAGCCGAGATGAGAGCCCAGAAGATCAAAAAAGCCACGCCGGCCAGAACGAGGCCGGCACCGAGACGGGCTATCGGGTCGAGAACCGGCGCCTCACGCATAAGGGCAGTAAACATCCAGATCGGCAGTCCGGCAACCATGACGGCCTGCGCCATCGATACCGATCCTGGCAGGCTGAGCAGCCCAGGAAAACAGACCAGCCACAAAAACAGGCAGGCCAGCCCAAAGGCGGGCCATGACCGTTCGATCCGACCCACCTCCCCGGAGCCGACCACTGCGGACACGGTGATCAGCCTCCCGTCAGCGGACGGGCGGAGGCGCGCCCGTTCACCGCCTGTGCCCGCATCCACTCACGGATAAAGGCCAGCATCACCGCGGCAACGATGCCGGTCACGGCCGCAAGCACAAGAATGACCGTGTAATTCGGGAAGCTCGGCGCGGCGGAGGCGCGGGCCTCAGTTGCCAGACTGACGGGCACCACGACATCGTCCTGCAAAAAGTTCTCAAGCTGGTTGAGGTAGGACTGGTAGATGTCCTGGTAGATCTCCACGTCCTGCTCGGCCTTGCGCAGATTGAACCAGTCCCCTCCCCGGCTGTAGCCGAGAATCCGATCCAGCTCGCCAATAATGCCCTCTCTCTGAGCCGCAAGAACGGCAAGTTCGAGCTCCTGCTCCTCGCGCGCACGCTCAAGAGCGAGATCAAGGGTCTGGTGCAGCGTCGCGATGGCATTCTCCGTCTGACGGAGGGAGGCACCGGACTCACCATACCGGGAACGCAGCTGATCGAGTTGGCTCTGTGCCTGGGCCAACTGAACGCGGGTTTCGGCGGCATCGTCGGAAATCAGCGACGCGACCGTGCGTGAGGTGCTGGCATTTTCCACGGAAAACATTCGGAGCCGGGCGGTCACCGCCGTCTCATCAGAACTGATGCTGGACAGCCTGTCACGGAAGACCTCCGCGCGGTTTTCGAGCTCCTGTGAATGGATGACGTTGAAGCCGCTCCGTGCCAGAAGATCCTGGGCGGATTGCGAGGCAGCGGCCAGTTTCCGGCTGACCTCATCCGTACGGGTATGCAGGATTTCCACACGGCGCGCGGCGATCCGTTCCTCCCGCGCCGCGATCAGGTCGACATAGGCATTGGCCCAGGCATTGGCAATGGCAACGGCCTGGGAACGCGACGGGCTGGTATAGGACACCGTGATGATCGAGGTGTCGCCTAATTGGCCAACAGACAGACCCGAGAGCACGTTCGTGATCAGGATGGCCTGACTCTCCGGATCGGAAACATCCACGTTATCCTCAAAACCGAGTTTCTGGCGCAGCTGGCGGATGCCACTTCGCAGCCGGCCGACACGACTTTCAAAAACCGTGTCAAGGTCCAGGTCCCCGATCACCCGCATGGTGATCTGGTCGGACTGGATACGCGCGATATGGGTGCTGAGCTGAGAGACGGTTTCGGTACCCCGGTTTTCGTCAATCTGGATATCTATCGCGGCGGTCGCAGTATAGAGCGGCTCGGTTACGATAATGAAAACAAACCCCAGTCCCACGGCCACGAGGGGCAGCAGGGAAAGCACCCAGAACTGTCGGCGCATAATCCCGAAAACATATCCCGTGACTGAATCGCCCCGCCATCCGGAATTCAAAAATTCATCCTGAGAATTACCCATAAATACCTTACCCGATACCAATTAATACGCTTCATTCGGCAGCCGATCTTTGGGGGTCAGCTGTGTTCCGGGACAGTGCCACACTAATGACATCCCCTGGTTCCAGAAGCATGCTGGCCACCCCCTCCTGCGGTGGAGACAATATCTCCCCCCGACGTGTCACGACAACCGTCGTGTCCGCCCCGCCTGGACCTGTCACCGCTGTCGACCGCAAGATGGCAGCCTCAGCCCGCAGGCTGCTCGCTTCATTGATCCTTTCCGCAAGTTCAGACCACACGTCCGACAGTTCTCCCTGCTCAAGAATCTCAGCGCGTGCCTTCTGGGTGGCCAGTTCGGAGCGCACCTCCTCGATAGCGGTTTCTATCTGAAGCACCCGACTCGCACTGGCCAACTCGGCACGGCGCAGCTCGGCAAGCTGCGCGGAGGAAGCCAGTCGCATGTTTGAGCCCTGCTCACGGTCCAGTTCCTCAGACTCGCGCTCAACTTCTCGCTGCCGCAAAAGCGACTCAAGCCGCTGTTCCGCCAACCTTATGTCCTCCGCCACCAGACGAAGTTCCCGGTCGCGTTCCTCGGCCGCTGCCTCAATGGAGGCTTTTTCGGCCGCAGCAATCTCGCGAATGCTGTCATCGGGACCAACAAAAATGCGGGCGTAGTCCTCTTCGGTGGCAGTGCCAAGAGTGGATTTGAGGTTCCAGATCCGTGCATTGACGGTCGCCAAATCCACCAGCACCGCCTGCAGACGCTGGCGCACCTCAAACTCCTGACTCTCCTCCAAGCCACCCGCACCGGAAAACGTCAGGGCCTGGAGCACCGTAAGACCTGGCCGGAAGTCCAGCGCCCGCGCCTGGAGCATATCCCCGAACACGTAGACCGGAAGATAAGTAGCCACGGCCACATGCACCTGATCAGGCTGGATCAGCTGGGGTAGTGCGCCGGATTCGCCTGCAAAAGGAATACTGATTTCCGCATAGGCGGAGGACACCAGCCCGCGCAGCTCCTCCAGGGAGATGTCAGATGCCCCCACGCCGCCAATAAGCGGAAACCAGGCCGTTCCATCGGTCTCGATCCGGATCTCCTGGTCAAGCTCCGGGATCCCGACTATCATCAGGGAGAGCACATCACCGGGCTGCAGCCGGTAATCCGCCGCCCGGCCACTGGAAGGCAACATGCAGACCGTAATCAAAACAATACACAGCAAACGCAAAACGCGAAAAAACATACCTATTACCATATAATCGTGGCTTCCTTTACCTGGCCTCCGTTCCGCTTTTTCGGAGAGGCGCATTATTGGCCCCAGAAAAAGAAATTTCCAAGTCAAGTTTTTTGATTTGATCTAACCCGGCTTTATCCGCGGAGCGACGGGCATTGATCCTAACAATCGCACGGCAGCTTCCGGTGACGGAATTATCGGTTTCCAAGGCGCGGGTTCCGAGGCCTGTTAGCAAGGAGGCGAACGTGCCGAAAAAACGGAAGATGGCAAAACCAAGACGAACATGCACGGTCTAAAACGCGAAGGCCATCTGCCATAGAGCGGTGAAAGGGAGCCGGGCACCCCATGGGAACCATGGAAAATCCGGCCAGAGAGTCCGGCTTCATGCGGACCCGATTACCAAAACCGTGGGGTCAGTAGACCAGGAAATCTGAGTTGTTCAGGTTCATTTGGGCATCAAGTTCCGCGATCAGGATTTGTGCCTTCGAACCCGTTCCGTCCGCATCGTAGAAAACCTCACCGGTCTTCCAAGTATAAATGATGCGGTCGCTGGCGTCGTCCGCCCGGGGACCCATTTCGAAGGCCTCGGCCCTCATTTTTCCTCCCCCCGAGCCCAATCCGGAAAATACGCTTGATTTCAGGCTAATGTAATCGGTGCCCGGCGTGAAGTCGGAAATGGTTTTGACATTCGTGTCCGCGTTGGCCGTCTTGTTGAAGATGAACTTGTCGGCACCGCCTCCACCGACAAGCGTGTCGTTGCCGGTCAGGCCCACCAGCCGGTCAGCCCCACCACGACCATACATCGCGTCATCATCCTTGGTGCCAAGCAGACGGTCACTACCGGAGGTGCCGGAAAATACCTCCCCGTCCCCGGCTTCCGGGGACCCCGGCTCCGGCGTGGAGGCCGAGGATGATGAGCCGTCTCCCCGCTCGCTGATCCACTCCTCCTTGGCCTGCTCCCAGTAGGTCCGCGCCGCCTTGCCATGCAGCACGGTCCAGCCCGAGGGTGGCTCCGGATAGTATTTGGGGAGATCGTCATCCGTCAGGTTAAGAAAAACGTTGCCGGATCCAGCCCGTATCTTGTCCCATAGAATGTCCATGTTCCCGGCACCTATATGGGTAACATCCTCAATGGCGATGATGGAATTATAGATCTTTAGATCCGGACTTTTTGCATTCAGCTTGATCGGCAGACCATGGGTCATCTTGCCGTTGTAGAGATAGGTTTCCGAATGAATCAGCACGTTGTCGAGCGTAACGATATTGTCGGAACGGTCAGCACTGCTCTTGGATTTTATACTGAGCCCGACAAAAACGCCATCAAACAGACTGTTGCTGATGGTTCCGGAAAGGCCGTCATCGTTCTCAATGGCGTCATCCCTGGAACGCGTGATCCAAACATTGTCGACGTGAAAATTGGACGAGCTTTCAACAATTCGTATACCGTCCCAGGGCCGGTCGATCTCCCAGTTGCTGATCTCTACCCTCGGAGCATCCTTCACAAGAACAGCGGCTGAATTGATGTAAGCGTCACTCCAGTCCATCGTCAGGGATACCCGCCCCTGGACCGTTCCTCCGATAATATCAAAACCGGAATTTACGTCATAAACCGAAAAAGGATAGCGATTAATCGAAGTTCCTGTATTGGCAACGATCCACGATGCCTTTGATGCATCGATACCATCGGCATTACCATCCTTATACTGGTAACTTTTCAGTCCGTAGTCTTTTGTCAGAGCAATCATATCTGCCATTTCCCGAATTTCTTTCTGCGATGTCAGGGGGGGATCGTTAGGGGGGGGCGTTGACCTTTTTATTTCCGTCGCCTCCGGATTGGAATGGAAGCGAAAGCAACCGGCGGAGATCCGCCCTGAGGCGAGCGCGGACCAAATTTTTCGCAGGCTCCCAGAGTTTGATTAACGAAAAATCCCCGCCCCGAAGGTCGGCGGAAACACGCCGATGCCGCCTGTCGAGCACCAGCGGAAACATGCCAATGCGCATCATCCCAAACCGGGGTGTCTCCGGTATCGCCGACGCATCAGGTGCCGCGGTCCGACGCATGGGCAGCAAATCCGGCATACCGGCAATTACAGTTACTAGTTAGTTGTTTATGTAAAACCAATGAAATTGCCAAGTAAAAACGTAATCTGTATAAATATAAGATTAACCGAGAAAGATCATATCCAGTAACCGGGCTTTTAAAAGCTTTTGTGTTATTGGGGGTACACTTATGTCTGAAACCTTGGTAATTTCAGGTGATTATGGATATGAACAGAGCAAACTGAGCAGGGAAGTCGCTGACGTCATTGACGCATCGGATGGAATTTGGACACTGGCCAATACGGGGGACACGCAGAACCGGTATCCGTTTCTTGTGTCGGACTGGCAGTCGGACCTGATCATTCTGGGAGGGACCATTGTCGGCGAAGTTTCGCTCACGGATGACTGGTCCGACGCTTATATCAACTCCGCAGCCGTTATGGTCCGCGACAGCGGCAACGTTACAATCGGA
This sequence comes from Alphaproteobacteria bacterium, assembly GCA_030426685.1. Classification (GTDB taxonomy): domain Bacteria; phylum Pseudomonadota; class Alphaproteobacteria; order Rhodobacterales; family Rhodobacteraceae; genus Ruegeria. The sequence continues at coordinate 37,373 of JAUHYC010000028.1, read as the reverse complement.
GACTGGCGACTCTCCGGGGTGTGGGACGGCATCCGTCTGGCCGGGGATTCCGGCAACTTCACAATCCGGGATGTCTGGATCAGCGAGGCTCGTGATGACGCCGTCGAGAACGATATCGGCCTCTCCGGGACCATCAGCAACAGCCTTTTCGATGGTGTTTTCTCGGGAATCAGCCTCGGCAGCGCGAATTCCGGCGACAATTCCGGCAATGTCGTGACCATCGACGGGCTGCTGATTCGGATGGAATCCTATCTCTACAAGGGTAGGGAAACCCATCAGTCGCCCATCAAGATGTTCGAGGGAAGCCCCGGCCTTAAGATATACAACTCCGTCTTCGCCATCGAAGATGTCAACCATATCGGCGACCACCGTACGGAGATGGCCTGGGAAAATACCATCGAGGCCTCGGGGAACTATTTCCTCAACCTCTCCGACGATCCGCTCCCGAAAAACTATCCCCTGCCCGGGGAAGGATGGACCATTCTCGAGGGTGCGGAGGCCCGAAAGTATTGGGAGGAGGCCCGAACGGACTGGATCACCGCCCATGATGACAGCGTGGATTCTACGGATACGGCAGACGAAACTGATACCGGCAATGACGGCCTGACGGACGAGGTAGCGGACAGCGACGCGGATAATGCCGGCTCAACGGATGTCGTGACCGATACCGGTCAGCCCGCAGACGAGGAGATCAGGGGCACGGCCGACGATGACAGGCTACGTGGCACCTCCGGGGATGATACCATCCGCGGCGGTGGCGGCGACGACCGGCTCGCCGGTCTGACGGGCAATGATACGCTCGCCGGCGGCGACGGAGCCGACATTTTTGTCTTCAACACGGCAACCGAGGCGGATGACAACGTCAAAACCATTCGCGACTTCACGGCCGACACCGACCTGATCAGCCTTAAATCCAAAGTCTTCACCGCGCTTGAGGCGAATGGAGGGACACTTCAGACGGATAACTTTGAGATCGCTGCCAGAGCCGACGATGCCGACGATCACCTCATCTACAAGTGGAAGACCGGTGAGCTGTTCTATGACGCGGACGGAACAGGCTCGGACGATCAGGTTCTGATCGCACAGCTTGAGGCTAGGCTTGATCTCGATTACGCCGACTTCCTCGTCTATTGACGAGGCATCCCGTTGCAGGGAGACTTCCAAGTCTCCCTGCAACAAATTTCTACCCCGCTGCCAGGATCAGCCCCAGGATGGCAGGGACCGGCCAATCAGCCGCTCGACCCATTCCCGCGTATCGCGGAATTCGCCGGTCAGCCGCTCCCGGAGATGCGCCGGCATTTCCGCCTTTTCCACACTGCCCTGCTTAATTCGATTGCGCAGTGTCGCGGGAATTAAAGCCTTGAGCGCTCTAAGCAGGAATGGCTGACTGCGAATTCCGGTCTGCAGGCTACGGATCAGGGCAGAACGAGGCACGCCACTTGGATTGTGGCGCTCCACCTTTTCCACCACCATGCGTTCCAGCCCCATGAAAGCGAACAGATCGTCGAGAACGCTCTGCGGATCCTCCGCAAACTCCTCGGTGATGACCACGTGAATATTTTCCCTGCCGAAAGCGTCGATAAAAGGCTGTAGCCGCTCCTCATACCGGCTCACATACCGCGGAAGCCAGAGATGCTGCCAGTTATCCGCCATGCGCTGTGGCTCTTTGTCGAGAAACTCCCCGAACTCTCCGGCATCCCAACCCTTCGACAGGCAGTACTGATAAGTTGAAAACGCCCTCTCGACAGGATTTCGCAGCATGACGATCAGCTTCACTCCAACAGCACAGTGCTCGCGGATATTCGCAACCGCCCTGTCTGGATATGACATCGTGCTGGCGGAGGCGTCGACCAGACAGGGTTTTTCCCCGTCTCCGAAGCAGGCAAGCCACTGCGCACGCGTCAGGAGGTTTTCAGGAGCGAAGGATCCGATCCCCTCCCCGGATATTCCGCGCCCCAGACCCTCCATCGCCAGGAAATGCGGCTCCTTTGGGGAGGAAACGGAAATTTCCGGATGCCGGTCCAGCACCAACGCCAGCGAGGTACTGGCGCATCTCGCGGCGCCGATCAAAAGAAAATTCGGGGATCGATCTATCATAACGGAAGGGTTTCGGCTGTTGGGGTCAGGACCTTTTCTTCACGATGTGATTGCCAATTACCAGAACGTCCAGACCTGTCGACCAGAAACATTTCAGGGCCTCAACGGGAGATTCCACGATGGGCTGTCCTTGAATGTTAAAGCTGGTATTCAAAACAACCTCATAGCCGGACAGTTTTCCCAACTCCACGATCAGGTCATAAAAAACCGCGTTCGTTTCGCGACGAACCGTCTGAACTCTGGCCGAGCCGTCCACATGGGTGATGGCCGGGAGCTTGTCCTGGTATTCCGGCCTCACCTGGCAGACCTTAAGCATGAAGGGAGCCTCGACCTCGGTGTCAAAATACTCTTGGTACCTCGCGACGGTCGTCGCGGGAGCAAAAGGCCGAAAAGCCTCGCGGAATTTGACCTCCGCATTGATCTTGTCCTTCATGCTTCTGATGGCAGGGTTGGCCAGGATGCTGCGCCCTCCGAGTGAGCGGGGACCAAATTCCATCCTGCCCTGGAACCAGCCGATAATTTTGCCCTCGGCCAAAATCTCCGCCGCGTCCCGGGCCACGTTGTCCGACACCGTATAGTCCAGCTTGGCGGTATCGAGCATCTTTCCGATCTCGTCATTGGAATATCCCGTCCCGATAAAGGGGTCGAGATGAACATAATCACGCGGCTTTCCAAGCCTGCTGTTCAGATGATAAAATGCCGCCCCGATAGATGTTCCATTATCCCCAGCTGCAGGCATGACATAGATGTCGTCAAAAGGAGATTCCCGCACAATCCGGCCATTCATGACACTGTTGAGCGCCACGCCACCCGCCACGACAAGTTTTGACATCCCCGTTTCCCTGTGGAGCCTGTCACAGATCTTGAGGGCACTGTCCTCAAGAACCCTCTGGAAGGCGGCCGCGACATCCATGTGGTGGGACTGAAACTCCTCATCCGGCCGACGCCTCTGGCCAAACTCCTTCTCGAATTTAGGGGCAAGTCTGTTCCAGGAGAAGAACTGAAAGTTAAAATAACTCAGGTCCAGCCGGACTTCACCGGTCTCCGTAATATTGACCAGTTTTGAGACGGCGGGATAAAATCGTTCGGGATCGCCCAACGGGGCCAGCCCCATGGTCTTGCCCTCATCGTAGTTCGTCTTGAAACCGCAGAACTGGGTCACCGCCTCGTAAAAACTGCCCAAAGAATGCGGGAAATAGCTTTGGCCAAGACATTTCACCTCATTGCCGCGACCCTGTCCGATCCAGGTGGTGGCCCATTCCCCTGAACCATCCATCCCCAGAAGCGCCGCCTCCTCATAGGGAGACACAAAAAAACTACCCGCCACATGCGCCAGATGATGTTCGACATATGCAATGGGAGGTGGTTTTTTGACATCGGCGAAAAATCGGCGGTGCCAGGCTTTCAGTTCCCTCTGCCTGCGTATCGCGTGATTTATTTCATGATCATATATCACTGGCGCATGACGGGGATTCTTCATCGCGTACGCTGTTTTTTTCGCCAGGTTATGTGTTGGATTGATTGAAACCGCGACGTAATCAATATCCCTTGGGGCAATACTGGCAAAATCCAAGCATCTATCAACTGCCAACGCCGGGAATTCCCGGGAATGTTTTCTCAACGTAAGCCGCTCTTCCTCAATGGCCGCGACCAGTTTTCCATCACTTACAAGACATGCACTTGAATCGTGGAAATAATGATTTATACCAAGAATATTCGACACCTAAAAACTCACTTTTTTACTGGCGGCCTGACGATAGCCGTAAAAACACCGCCCGGCAAATCCAAAAAAACATATCTGTTTTTTCACCGGTCCCACCCTCCCGAATACGATCAACAAAACCCATATCCCCAACCGCAAAATTTTTCTTCTGTTATCCTGTTATAGTGAAGCTGAGTTTTCTTACTTATTTCTACAAGGACTCAGGTGATCGATCCCACGATTTGATGGTGGGATCCTTTTCTATGGAAAGAAGCACTATGGGACAAGTTCGTCACGGCAGCGACACGACCACGTACGTTGTCAGAGCAGCAATACAGTGATCGCAGGCTTCGATCTTGGAGCTCAGCCGGGAGCTGGGGATCAATCCCAAGACGGTAGCGCAAAACCGTTCCAGATAGCGTGCTGGCGATCGAAAGCACGGTCGTCCGGGCGCATCATCAAGCTGCCGTCGCAAAAGGGGGACTCAAAAAGAAGGTCTTGGCCTTCAAAAAGTGGCTTTACGACCTGGGTCCACCTCCTCACGAACGGACGTGGTTTGCCCATGAAGGCGGAAATCACCCCGGGTCAAACTTCAGACTATCGAGGCTATGATGCGGCGATGGACGATGATCTGCCACAGCCGAAGGTTTTGATGGCCGACCGGGGATACGACTCCGACCACATCCGGGAAGACGTGGAGCAGCGCGGCGGGACGCCGATCATTCCTGCCCGCAGGAACCGCAATGCTCGCGAACCGGTCGACAATTTCCTTTATGCACTGCGCAACCTCGTCGAGCGGTGTATCAGGAAACTTAAAATCGCATGGCACCTCACCACCCATTACGACAGGACCGCAGCCAGCTATATGGGGTTTATCGAACTCGTATTAACGCGACTCCGGTTTCGCCATTTGTCATGATTTGTCATGATTTGTCATGATAACCTAGGGGCATCCCCTAGTTGCATAAACGCGTTTACAGAACCCAATAAACGCGGCATCGGCGTCGTTTGGTGTTGTTTTAACCCATTTCCGCCATTCACTTTCCAACACGCGCACATCCCACCCAGGAGCAGCCTGTTTGGCCCGCTCGTATGTTGACGACGCAAGAAGGGGCAGCGACAAGCGCGTTATGTCTTCTGTAGCCAAAATCGTTCCGCGACCTACAAAAATCACCACATCCCGATCTTCCTCGAAAGCCACCGAATAATCCGGCAAATGATCTGTTCTGGCGATTTCCCGGATCGTATGCCGGAACCGTTTGAGTTCCGTTCGCGCGCCTGTGCGTTTCAGGAGTTTCTCCAGCCCGATTTCCTGCCGATCCTTCGCTCCACAGAGCTTTCGAGCAATTTCATAGACTCGCCGCTCGATCGGCTTGCGTAACCGGAAATAATCACGGTGGAGCGTAAGCACTGACTTTCGGCGTATGCTGTTAAATATCCATTCGGATATCTGGATTTCGGCCCACAATATGCGACCGCCCTCAACGCCATTCTTACGCTGGACATGAGCCTGCTCAATCAAATGAAAAAGTCCGGTGCCTTCTTCAGTGCCCAGAGGAACTCCATCCTGATTGTCCTGAGTTGTAATGTTTGTCTTGATGACAGTCCCCATCAGACGTTCCAGCGCCTCACAAAACGCCTCATAATCTTTCCCGCCCGTTCCCCGATTCACAAAAATTAAAAGATCGCGTGGGTTGAAACGCAACCGTCTCTCGACCTTTTCACCGCGGTTAAGATTATGCATAATCTGCGACACGACATAGGTCAGGATATCCTTGTCGTAGATTGTCGCCTGGCCCTTCACACTGGGCGTAACTTCAAGCCATTTACCCTCATGTTCATATCGACGAATTGCGGTATCCGGTTTCTTCGAAAGCGCATAAAATGGATGCTCCATTGTGGGCATCAGGTCTTTCAGAACAGCATCAGCAACATCACAGATAAAGAAATCCGGCTGCGGATGCCGATCCGGCAAAAGAAGATCAAGAGAATTCGGGGTATCAGGAACCATAGCTCACATTCGGGGTATCAGGAACCATTGTCAAGATTCGGGGTATCAGGAACCATTGTCAAGATTCGGGGTATCAGGAACCAGGATTCGGGGTATCAGGAACCAGGATTCGGGGTATCAGGAACCACTGATCAAAATTATCCTCCCACTATCAACTGGTTAACGCATGATTTCAGGGCCTAAACACTTATCAAACACCTATTAAACACTCGGACCGGTTTTTCACTGTCCGTTAGGCCGCTCATAAAGCCCACAAAGACGAGTGTAGCATCATATGAATGATAAAAAGAACGCCCCCATTAGGTCACAAACATACGGATAACGGGCCATGAAATGCGGCAGGGTAAGACCGAGCCCAGCCACCAGCGCTCACAGCGTTCCGCCTTCTGCCGCATCCAGTTCTTCTCGAACCAAACCTTCGTATCCAGAACTGCTTTGCTTCGATCCGTCAGCTCCCTGCCGATATCGATATGCCAATCGGCCGTACGGAATCTGGCCATATGCCATAAAGCAGCCCTATCCACGGCCCAATCAGGCGCGTACTCCGACGCCAAAATGATCGTCTTCTCTACATCCTGTTTCATGCAACATCCATTCCCGTTCGCAAAACATCCTAGAAACCGACCGATAGGTCGCCGACGCCTTGGCAGAACATTTGGCCAAGGCGCTTTAAGATCTTCACCTGAAAATGATAACTTACCATACTCAGCACTTCCCGGCAGCGGACCTTCTGATCCGATGCACCGCGCCCGATGGAGACACCGTCGGATGAACGAAATTGCATATAAACTGCATAGATGCTCACTGGCTGCGCATGCTGGTCTCCCAGGTTCTGCTGGACATTACCCGGGCCGCAGAAGCACCAACGGCGGCCATACAGGCCTCCGGAAGCTCCCGTGTGGCTTCACGACCCCCTTGGCTGCGTAGGAGGCCACCAGCGCTCCTGCGGCCTCTCAGGAAGAGGGGTAGGCTATGCCACAACCTTTACCCCCCTCTCTCGGCGTCTCTGAAAACCCCTGAGGGGCTCTCAGAGACTTGCCTATTCCTGCGCTGGATAAGTTTGGACCTGTCACGCTTTCGTGCCGCTCCCAGTGCTCGTTTAAGCTACCTTTCGTTCGAAGGCGACCGGGCTTTTCCAGCCTAATGCTGAGTGGCGGCGGCGTGGATTGTAGAAGCCGTTGATGTATTCGAAGATCGCCATCTCAGCCTGTCGCCGCGTTTCCCATGACCGTCGCCAGATCAGCTCTGCCTTGATGGTTTTGAAGAAGGTCTCGACCGCCGCATTGTCATAGCAATTGCCTTTGCCAGACATCGACACCTTGAACCCATGTTGGCGCAGGATTTTCTGATAATCATGAGAGCAATATTGCGACCCGCGATCCGAGTGATGAATGCAGCCTTTGGGCGGCGCCCTGAATGCAATTGCCATGTTCAGCGCCCGGATCGCCAGGTCACGTTTCATGCGGTTGCTCACGGCCCAGCCGATCACGCGCCTTGAATGCAAGTCCAGGATGACAGCCAGATACAGCCACCCCTCGCGGGTCCAGACATAGCTGATATCGCCAGCCCATTTCTGGTTTGGTTGCCCAGCAGCAAAACCCCGTTCCAGCAGGTTGGGCGCGATATTGAACTTGTGATCGCTGTCGGTCGTCACCTTGTGTTTGCGGGTTCTGACAACGGATATGCCGTTCTGGCGCATCAAACGGCCCACACGGCGATGACCGACGTCCAAGCCGATCTCTTTCAGCTCTTCTGTCATCCGGGGCCTACCGTAGCTGCCCAGGCTCAGACGCGACTGTTCTCTGATGTGCGCCAACGTCACCATATCAGATCGCTGCCTGCGGCTGGCTGGCCGGTTGCGGAATGCACGTAAGCCACGTGAACTGACATCCATGATCTTGCAAAGACGCGCCGTTTCAAAAGCCCCCGCGTGTTCTTCGATGAACCTAAACCTCATGGCTTTTGACCCGCGAAGAATTGGGTGGCCTTTTTTAAGATCTCCCTCTCCTCCTTGAGGAGCCTGATCTCGCGTCGAAGACGGTCATTCTCTTTGGCGAGGTCCAAATCTTCTTTCGAAACCACGTCAGTATCCCTGCGCGCCGTAATCCATTTGTTCAGCGTCGACATGCCAACACCCAGATCATCAGCCACTTGCCTACGCGTCAGCCCACTGGTCAGCGCGATACGCACCGCATCCTGGCGAAATTCGTCCGTCCGTTTCATTCCCATAGTCTGTCTCCCTTGTTGCAGTAAATGCTATCAAAGGAGCGGCATCAAATCGTGACAGGTCCAGTTTGCGCCCTCGGGCGTCTGGAAGACATGGAACACGCCATGGGAATAATGGCGGGCTATGTCTTCATATCTGGCCTATCCTGCGGAACATGAGCATGGGCTGGGAGACCATCGTTTATGAGACCGGCTCCTGATGGCGTGGAGACGTGCCCCTGATCTTCACCAGCCGGGATCTACTGAAGGCTCTGTTCTGTGCGTTTTTTGAGTGGTCTTATGCTGGAGATCAATGGAACGCTCATGTCAGGTTTTCCCGTTTTGATACGCGGCGAGCATGTCAGCCAGCACATCATTCAGCCGCCTGCCCTCCTCATCTCTCAGCATGTTGAGTTGATTTCGGAGGTCCGATGAAACGTAAATGCGCCAATACGTCATATTTTCGTTCAACGGTGGCCGCCCACGCCTGGGGGCGGAAACAGCTTGAGCTGTGTCCGTGGAGCGGTTGAACCCATTTGCACGTCCGGCGGCGGCAACGGCTTCCGCATCGGCACGAGGGCGGGCGCTTTTCTTTTTTCGCTTCAGCCCTGCCCCAATCTTTGGCTCCGGAGCGGCCTGTTGATCATCGCCGCTCAGGTTCAGGAATGTTCCCGCCATCATTGTGCCTCCAGTATTTCTGCGAGTTCCTTGCCAAGCCTTGCGGTATTGTTGATCGCACTTTTGACGGATTGGCTGTCTTGCAGCTCAAAGAGGGTCTTGCCCTCTGCCATGACTCTTTCAAAAGGCGCGCGACGCATGAGTTCGGTTTGCAGGCGTGCGACCCCTGCCCCGTCCAGTTCCGCCAGAAGCTCTTTGTGAGATGTCGTGACAATTGCTGCGTCTGTTTGCGTAATCAAAATACGGGCTGGCACCGTCCGTCTGGCAGCACGCCCCGCATCGCGGATCATTTTGAGAGCCGCGCCTGCCGCGTCCCCATCCAATGCACTCGGTCGCATCGGAACGATACAGAGGTCGGAAGCCGAGGCTGCGTAGGACGCCATAAGGCCCGCAACACCTTCAAGGTCAACGAACACCAGGTCATATTTGTCTTCTGCTGCCTCCAAAGTGTCGAGAATTGAGCTGTCAGACGGGTCTGAAATTACCTTGAAGAGCGGATCGCCAAGCTTCTCTTCATTGCGCTTTCCAAGCCAAACACGCGCAATGCTTTGCCTGGGGTCAGCGTCAACGATGGCAATTGAGAGATCTTCGTTCTTTGCGAACACCGAGGCCAACGTCAGTGTTGCAGTAGATTTTCCACAGCCACCCTTGGGTGACAGGACACTTACAATCATTTATCTGCTCGCTGTTTTTCTCTTATATATGACGTGCCACAAAATATGTCACGTTATTTTTATATGCGTTATATTATATGACGTGATATTTTATACGGCATATAATACTCTCTATCGCCCCTGACGTGTGACCCACTTCCGGCAAAATCCAATGAAGGCACTGTCAGGGTTTCGCGGTGGTTCCATACCCTGATCAAGCAGGTTCATGACCCACCCCCGCCATTCCTGCTCGATTACATAAACATCCCAGCCAGGCGCAACTTGCCGCGCAGCCTCGTAGGTATCCGGCATGAGTTTGGCTTTAAACCCAGACTCCGCAATCACCTGTTGTGAAACACGACTGCGAAATGAGACCATGTCGTCTTCCATGCTCACTGAATAGTCTGGCAAATGATCAAAGTCGCACAGCGCCCGAACGGCGAGCCGGAAATTGCGCATGGCATCGCTCGAGCCACACTTCTTCTGAAGTTTTTTCAAGCCGATCTGCCATGACTCCTTTGAGCCACAGTGCTTTCGCGCGATCTCATATATCCGACGCTCGATTGGCTTGCGGAGACGAAAATAATCCGGATGTAGGGTCAGAACCTCATTGGCCTCAATGGCTTTAAAGAGCCACTCTGAGAGCTTGAGACCCCATTCGGTAACGCGACCATCATGTCTTTTGCGCTTGATCTTTGCACCTTCGATTAAGCCGAAAGCTTCCCACGTTTCTTCACCACCCGTCTTGATTGTTGTTCTGAGACGGGTGCTATCCAAGCGATCAAGAGAGTCACGCAGCAGATCATAGTCATGGCCGCCGGTGTGCCGATTGCTGAACTCCAAGAAGTCCTGAGCCTGAAATTGAATTTCACGAGAGTAGGGGCGGCCTTCGTTACGTGCCGCCATGATTTGGCTAATCGCAAAAATCAAAATGTCTTTGTCATAGATATTGGCAATACCCTTAGGACCAGGCGCTACCTCCAAGACAACATCACCGTTCTCGTATCTCTTGACTTCACGGATTGGCTTCTTTGACAGCGTAAAGATTGGATGTTCCATGGACGCCATATCGCTTTTGATGACAGCATCGGCCACGTCGCAGATGAATAGATTGGCCTGCGGATGGCGATCCGGGAGCAGGGGGCGATGATCTTCATCCATGAAACACCTATCGGGATAACAGCTGCACTACTACCGCTATCGGGATATTAGCTGCACAACAAGACCTATCGGGATAACAGCTGCACTTTTTCGGATAATACCTGCATTCTATCGGGATATTAGCTGCACTTAATTTCGATAAAGTACTGACATTAATGTCAGAATTCGCTCTTTTTAAACATGTAACACATACTTAACACATTTTAACACAAGCAACCGGCCCAAAGCGCCTGTGGATAACTTCTCAAAACCCTTCATCGGAGATAAAACGCACAGGCCTCCCCGCCACTATTTGTGGTGCTCCAAAACACCCCAAGCAGAGCGCATGTGCCGGGGTTACCTGCCATGAACCAAGGCAGCATCACCATCAGAATAATCACCAGAAACACTGCTCCCAGACCAAGCCAAGGCAAGGCAGGGAGCCTTTGAACCGGTCAATCGCATATTCCCGTTCCCAAAGCTGACAATCAATTCTGAACTACTCTCCCCGAGCATCCCTGAGAACCTCCTGCGGTTGAGAGTTTCCCCAATCATTATCCCGTAATTCTCCAGGTCCGTCTATTTCCGGGCCGCAAAGGCGGCCTGCCACGCCTCCATGGCGGTCTTGTTGACCTAATCCAGCATGCGGGTCTGGTCATCGACCCGGTCCGAGATGCTGGCCACCACTGTGGCCAGCAGATCCAGCGTTTCGCGCAGCTAGTCCTCCCGAAGCGGGGCAGGGGAGGGAATGTGGTTCTCCGGCATGGAGATCTCCTTCCCGGTCAAGCGGCAGAGGTGGCTGCAACCAGCCCCGCGAATTCGGGATCAACGTAGTAGCCCAGCTTCTGGGCGATGACCGGCGCCATGCGCATGATCTCATCGGAGGTGAGGAAATCCCGGCCGGTGATGCTGGTGGCGGTGGTGGGCGCATCTCCCGGCTTGTGGCTTTGGGTCTGATAGCCGATGGTCTCGCGTCCCATGCTTTTGCTCAGCCATTGCGCCGTCTCGTAGTCGTTCACGCCAAAAACCTGCTGTACCCCGGCATTGGCCACGAAGGTGGATGCCCGGGCCCCGTAGAGATCCCAGAACTGGCTCATGTCCTGCAAGATGAGCCAGAGCTGGAGGTCGTAGCTCGCCATCGGCCCCATGGCCCGCTCCACGGGCTCCAGACGGTCAAGGGCGGCGAACTCGTCGAGCAGGAACAGAGCTGGCCCTCTGAGGCCCCTGCGGGACTGTCAGAGGCCTCAGAGGGCCACAGGGGCATCATGGCCTGTGTCACGGCTGCCTCAGGGCCTCTTTGGAAGCCTGTGAGGTCCTGAGAGCCTGCTGTGGTCTTCAGGGTGCCCTGTGATGCGCTCCGGGCTTCCAGGAACCCCTCAGAGCCATTGTGTGACCCCATGAGGCCCTGAGCCGCATCAGGAATACCTGCAAGCGTGCTTGCCTCGGCATCGCGGGCGATGTCCTGCAGAGCCTGGGAGACCAGCAGGCGCAGCCAGCGGCTGTAGGCATCGAGCCTGTGGGGCGGCAAAACCAGAAACACCGAGGCAATCCGGTCACGCAGATCGGCGAAGGCGAAGTCCGAGCGCGCCATGCAGACGGCAATGCGCGGGCTGTCAAGGAAGTACGTATGCCGCTGGGCCGAAGAAAGGACGGACGTCGCCTCGCGCTCGGACTTGCCAAGGAAGCGGTTGGCCGCCCGGGCAATGAACCCACGGGCGGCATGGCTCTCCTGCATCAGCGTGAGCAACTCCCGGAACCTGTCTGGGGGCAGGGTGAGGTATTCCCGCACGGAGGCAAGACTGCGCCTATCCTCCTCCTCATGGGCGACACAGAACAGGATCAATCCCGCAAGAAGGGCTTTGGCCTCCTCGTTCCAGTGGGCTTCCTGCACCTGACCCGGAGGATCCATCATCAGCGCATCCACCAGCGTGGCGGCATCCTCGCCGAGATCCGGACAGTCCGGGCTCAGACGGTCGAGCGGGTTGTAGGCCGCCGGGGCATGTCCCGGTGATCCGGGCGTTCTCCCCCTTCGGGGCAATCCCCAGCACGGAGCGGTCCACCGCCAAAAGGTTGGGAATGACGGTGCCCACGCCTTTGCCGGCCCGGGTCGGGGCGAGTGTCAGCAGATGGGCTGGTCCGTCATACGACAGCAGCCGGCCGGTTGCAGGATTGCGCCCGATCAGGAGACCGCCCGCCTGTTCCAGCGCCCCTATCTCGCGTTTGTCTAAATTTGTCTAAAAATGTCTGCAAAGCGCGCCGTGCCATGACTGTCCCGCCACAGTTTACGGCCAAAACGCGTGTGCTGGAACCCGCGAAAACCGGGGGTGTTGAGATCGAGGTGATGCGCGGGGTCTGGGCGGAGATGCAGAACCGGGCACTGGAGCGGGACGGGGAGATGGAGCGGGTCAATTACCGCTCGCTGGAGGTCCAGGGGGAGATGGCCCTGGAGCGCGGGGACGTGCTGTCCGCGGAGGAGCTGGACCGGGCCCCGGAGGTTAAGCTGGGACCGGCGGTGAATTCCATTGAGCGCCGGGCGCAGGCAGTAGCGGAACGGGAGCACCGGGAGTATGTGCCGGTCACTGAGCGTGGGGCGGCGGTGCATGCCGCATGTCAGGCGCGGGAGCTGTTCAGGGAGATGCGGGAACGGCTGAATCTGGCGCGGGTGACTTGGGAGCTGGAGCGGGAGTCCGGGCAGGGGCGTGTGTCGGCCGGGCTGACAGCGCTTAGGGCCGCAGTAGCGAAGGACCGGGGCAAGGGCCTTGAGCGAGACGGGCAGGCGATGGAACCGGGGCTGGAGCGGTTGCGGGAGGTTCTCGGACGGGAGCAGGCCAAGCAGGAGGCGTCCGGTCTGGAGAAGGCCGAGGCGGTTCAGGAGGAACGGTCAATCCGCGAGCGGCTCGATGATGTGCTCAGGAAGCCAAGAGAGCGGGTGGAGGTGGAGAAAGGGGAAGAGCGCGGGCAAGAGGAAAAGCAGGAGCTGGAGCGGAGTCTGCGGATTAAAAGGGGGCCGGTACTCGAGTTGTAATGAGCTGAAGATTATACTTCGAGGCTGCCGGATATGTTTCAGGTTAAACGGCGGTCGCATTATCCGACAAAATTTGAAGCTTGCTTGGAAAGGTACCACTCATATGTCTCACGAATGCCATTTTTAAGAGCGATTTTCGACTTCCAACCCATTTTTGCCAAACGATTAACATCCATCAATTTGCGCGGTGATCCATCCGGCCTTGTGCGATCAAACGTCAGCTTGCCTGAAAACCCTGTGACATCTGCGATGGTCTCAGCAAGTTTTTGAATCGTGATGTCCTTTCCACTGCCTACGTTAACGTGACTAAGCATCGGCGTTGTTTCGCGATTGTACGAATTTTTGTCTAGGTCGAGGACGAAAAGAGATGCTTCAGCCATGTCATCAACATGGAGAAATTCGCGCATCGGCTCTCCTGTCCCCCAAATGACTACTTCACCGACACCGTTTTGCGCAGCTTCGTGAAAACGTCGAATGAGCGCAGGAAGCACATGGCTGTTTTCGGGATGAAAATTGTCGCCGGGTCCATAGAGATTGGTCGGCATTACGCTGCGATAGTCGGTACCATATTGTCGGTTGTAGCTTTCGCACAATTTGATCCCCGCAATCTTGGCTATCGCGTAAGGTTCGTTGGTTGGTTCCAGAGGGCCGGTCAGAAGGGCGCTCTCGCTCATCGGCTGAGTTGCAAATTTGGGATAGATGCAGGACGATCCCAGAAATAGAAGACGCTCCACACCCGCCGCGAAAGCCTGGTGAATGACATTTGCCTGAATGATCATATTTTCATATATAAATTCAGCCGGATACGTGTTGTTCGCATGTATGCCACCAACCTTGGCCGCCGCAAGCACGACCACATCCGGGCGTTCGGATTGCATGAACGTTCGGACGGCAGATTGATCGGTCAGATCAAGCTCAGTTCGTGTACGTTGCACCAGCTTGGCTCCGCGTGCCTGAAGTTGTCGCGAAATTGCACCACCTACCATGCCGCAATGGCCTGCAACGAAATATTTCATAGGTTACCTCATGTCTCAATCGATACAGGAAGGTCCAAGCCGTGTTTCCGAAGCAGGACATAGCGTTTTGCGGCTTTTAGGTCTTCTGCCACCATTTCTGCGCACATTTTTTGTGCAGTGATCCTTGGCTCCCATCCTAATTTGTCTTTGGCTTTGGTGGGATCTCCCAATAGGGTTTCGACTTCTGCAGGCCGAAAATAGCGCGGGTCGATTTTTACGATAATGTCTCCCGGGGCTAGGGCTGGAGCATCGTCGCCTTCAATTTGCTCAATGATACCCAGTTCACTCACACCATGTCCCTCGAAACGTATGGTTATGCCAAGCTCCGCTGCGGCCCATGTTATGAATTCACGCACTGAATATTGCTTGCCCGTTGCGATAACGTAGTCTTCGGCGACTTTCTGTTGCAGCATCATCCATTGCATCCGAACGTAGTCTTTGGCATGCCCCCAGTCACGCAATGCGTCGATATTACCCATATGGAGACAGGCCTCGAGTCCCTGTGCGACCTGAGCCAGGCCACGGGTGATTTTGCGGGTAACGAATGTCTCCCCACGCCTGGGGCTTTCGTGGTTAAAAAGAATGCCGTTGCAGGCATAAATTCCATACGCTTCGCGGTAGTTCACCGTGATCCAATAGGCATACATTTTAGCAGCGGCGTAGGGCGAGCGTGGGTGGAACGGGGTAGTCTCTGTTTGCGGGGTTTCCTGGACGAGACCGTAGAGTTCCGAGGTTGATGCCTGGTAAAACCGTGTTTTCTGCTCTAGTCCCAAAAACCGGATTGCCTCAAGCAATCTCAGCGTGCCGACGGCGTCCACGTCGGCAGTGTATTCCGGCGCCTCAAAACTGACAGCCACATGGGACTGCGCCCCAAGGTTATAGATCTCATCGGGTTGAACTTCCTGAATGATCCGGGTCAGATTGGACGTGTCGCTTAGATCACCGTAATGGAGTCTGAGTTTGGGGTTTGGGTCGTGCGGATCCTGATAGACATGGTCAATGCGCTGCGTATTCAGCGAAGATGCACGGCGTTTTATTCCATGTACCTCATAGCCCTTTTCAAGCAGGAGTTCGGTTAGATAGGAGCCGTCCTGTCCAGTGATACCGGTAATCAGAGCTGTTTTAGCCATTTAATGTCTCACTTATGAAATCTGAATTGTCTGATTTTGCTGATGTTTTTTTTGGCGAGCGTTCTAAATCCGCCAACGCGGTTGCTTCGCAGAGCCCGGTAGTCTTCCTGGCTTTTTTTCAGAATGCGACACAGGGAGCGGTTGCTCTCTCCGCCCACGCGCATTTTCACCATTACATCAGGGATATATGTGGCCCGGATGCTTCCGGTCCAGAGCCAGCGCAGCATGGCATCATAATCCGCCGCGATCTGGTAGGAGGTGTCGTAATCTCCCAAACGCTCGAGCACGGTCCGACGTACATAGAAAGTCGGGTGCGGGGGCATCCATCCATGCCGCAGCAGTTCGCGATTGTAGGGACCCGATTTCCATTGCCGAATAATGTGGTTTGTGTCATTCGCCGCCACATACTGCAGATCTCCGTAGACGCAATCAGTTTCCGGATCCTCAAAAGCGTGAGCAACCTGTGCCACAACATTGGTGTGCGCAAAGATATCGTCAGAATGCATAAGTCCCACAATATCGCCGGTTGCACGTCCCATACCACGGTTGAGGGCGTCGTAGATGCCGCGGTCAGGTTCACTTACCAGTACGGTTCGCGCATCTTCGCGAGATTTGATAATTTCGAGCGTGTTGTCGGTGGAGCCACCGTCCTGGATGACGTGATCAATGTTCCGGTAAGTCTGCTGCTGAACGGACTGAATTGCGTCCGCAACTGTCGCTTCGCGATTGTAAACGGCCGTTACGATGGAAATTTTCATCTGGTCGGGGTGGCCTCAAAATATCAAAGGTTAATGGGAAGAAATGCCAGACTGACAGATACAAGTCACGGGTATATCTCGCGTCGAGTCTGGGGACAGCCGATCGATCGCGCACTCTCGCCCGACACTGTGAAGTGGTTGGTCAGGGAAGGCGCCGGGCGGGCCGGTCTTGACCCGTGTGACGCGCGGGAGTTTTCCGGGCACTCGATGCGCGTTGGAGTGGCTCAGGATCTCTTGCGCCGGGGCTTCGACACCGCCGCCATCATGCGCGCGGGCGGCTGGAGTTCGATTAATGTACTCTCCCGCTATCTCGCCCATGCGGAGCACAATGTCTGGGAGTGATGATCAGCGATCCCGCGTCTCTTTGTGATCGCTTTGTACCTTGCTTTTGGTTGAACCTACGACATCGATCCCGAGGACGTCGCGGATTGCACGGACCGCATCGACATTGTTGCGATGCATGTAAAGCCGCACTTCGTGCAGCTTGGCATCGACAAGGTAGCGATACCAGAAACCCTGCAGCACGTGGAACGCCGTGCCTTCCTTGCCGTCGAGAAACCCCAAACGGATCACATACCGGTAGACGAAATACGCTAAGGCCCGAAACCCGCCTGGCAGGCGCGCATAGACGCGTTCCTTTAGCCAGCGCTTCACGCCGGCCTGCTGCCTGCCGTGCAAGTTTGCCACAGTCTCGTGCGCCATGAAGCCGTGCTCAAGGTTCAGCAGGTCCACCACCTCGCGGCTAGCATAGGTGTTGTGCTTCTGCGTCCACCAAGTCAGCGAATTGCGGTTGTCGTCGACGATCTCGCCGGCGAACTCGGCCACGGCGCCGTCGACCAAGATGTGTTCGTCCATCCAGCGGTTCTCGCACCGGCCGCAGCCGGCTCGGAACAGCCGCAGCACTCGAACCGGGAAGATCCCGCCCCACCGGATCGGTCGGCCCATAAAGGTCATGCGCCGCGACACGTAGACCCCATCGATATCTGCTGGGATGCCGGGCAGCTTCGCCGCGATCTCGGTCGCGAGGCCGGGCGTGACCACCTCGTCGGCGTCTAGTCGAAGGATCCACTCGGTGCCAGCGGGTACGCGGTCTATGCCCCAGTTCAACTGCGTGGCGTAGTTGACCCAGGGATTCTCCCGCACCTCAGCGCCCATGTCTCGCGCGAGTCTGACCGTGCGGTCCGTGGAGCCACTGTCGACGACCAGCACATGATCGACCACCGGCATCACGGCCTCGAGACAGCGCGCGATGTGTCGTTCCTCGTCGCGGGTCAGGATCACTGCGGTGAGCGTCATGGCGGTTAGGCGCGTTGCGCTTGCGCGATGCCCTCGATGGACACGGCGACACCGGTGACGTCCCAGCCGTCCTTTGAGACGGCCGCGGCGATGCTGCCATTGCCGCAGCCTAGGTCGAATAGCTGCTTTTCGCCTAAGGTGACGCGGGACAGCTCCCTGTGGAGGGCTGGCAGGAGATAGCTGTGGGAGGAGTTCAGCCCGGAGTCGGCACAACCATATCCGTCGATGTTGACGCTTTCGTTCATGGGGTCACCTTTCTGACGATGCGGGCAGGGTTGCCGGCCACAACATGGCCGGCAGGAACGTCCTTCATCGCTACTGCTCGGGCTCCCACCACGGCGCCAACGCCGATTGTCACACCAGGGCCCACGAAGGCGTCGGCTGCGATCCAGACATCTTCACGCAAGGTGATGGGAAGCTTGGTCAATGGGCGGTCTGGGCGCGACAAGTCGTGGCTGCCAGCGCAGAGGTGGGCATACTGCGACACAGTTGCCCGCGGGCCCAGCGTTATCGACCCTAGCGCATAAAGAATTGCGTGATCGCCAACCGCGCAGCCGTCGCTCAGCGTGAGGTTCCAAGGGATAGTAATGCGCACGGTGGGATAGACATGCACGTCCCGCCCCACCGTCGCGCCGAAGGCCCGCAGCATCACGCGCCGCCAACCCCATATCGGCCGTGGGCTTAGGCGAAAGAGCGGCGACGCGACCGCCCACATGACACGCCCAAGCTTTTCCTTGAGGGTCCATTTGGGGACGGCACGATTTTGGTTAACCCAGCAAGGCTCTGCCACGTGATGCGTACCTTGTATTGCCCATTGCCTGTCTCGAACCCAGCGCGTCAGGTTGCGCCATGCGTCTCACCTTGAATGGATGGGGGCGCTGGGCCCCCACGCAGGCGCCAAGCGTACACTGCGTTGAGATCCGCGGCGATTTTTTTCCAGCAGAACCGATTCTGCACCAGCGCGTAGCCCTGCGCCCCCATCTTCTCAAGATCAGGGCGTTGCAAAGCGACCCTCAGGTCCCGAACAAGTCCGTCCGTATCGGTTGCAATCTGAACCGCGGCGCCCGCCTGAACTCCTTCGGGCAGATTACAAGCGGCCGAGAGAAAGGCTGGGCACTGAAAGGCCCAGGCCTCTAACACGGCCATCGGCAACCCCTCGGAGAGTGACGGCAAAACAAAGCCGGAGGCGTGCGCCAACATAGAGGCCTTATCGGCCCCATATACGGCGCCGCTTAAAATCAGCCGATTGCCAAGCCCCGCCTTCGTATGTATCTGCCGTAGCGTCTTCACATAGGCCGCATCTCCCCATCCAGCCACGACAAGGCGCCAATCTCTAACCGCGGGATCGTTTTGGTCGCAGAGGATCGCCCAGGCCTTCATCAGCTCTGCCGCGCGCTTCTTAGGATGCAGCCGCCCAAGATAAAGCAACATGCGTCGGCCGTCCTGAGGCAGTAACCGAGGAGGCCCAGGCCGCGCATCCGAGTCCGGTAGGGTGACCCCGTTGGGAATGACCGCGATGGGCTGCGTTATTCCGAAGGAGCGCAAAGCCCGTGCCTCTGTAGCGTTCAAGGCATGTAAGACGGCCGCGTCCCTAAGATTGCGCCGTTCGTAAAGTAGCCCCGCGACCGCCTTCTTGATCCACGCGTTACGTAGCGCCCATGGGTCAAGCATCCCTCGCGGAGAGATCACAACAGGGCGATCATGGCGCCTGGCCCAGCGATGCACGGTGTGTGAAAAGCCCATCCAGATCCCATGCTGGTGCACCAGATCGGGCTTTTGTTGGTCCAAGCAGGTCTCTAGCCCAGCCGCAAAACCAAGAGCTTTGGGCTGCGCGCGTGCCAAGCTTTGGGGGGCCAGGGGCTGCCATTCACCGCGATCCACTGCGCTATGGGCATCCTCTAACCCATAGACCTGCACATCCAGCCCAAGCGCATGCAACGCGCGTGCAGAATGGCGCACCGATTGGAAGAGGCCACCAGCAAGCCGCGAGACGCTGCCCGACACGACGGCCAAAGAGGTAGCCCGCGATGAAGATGGAGTAAGGTTCTCTTGAAACATAATCACTGCCTCTCCTTGGGGGCGCCAAGTCCCACGATTGCGTCTAGCAAGGGCCGAAGCGCAACATCGGGGTCCGCCGTGCGTGGAACAGCACCGGGATGTGGCGCCCCATCGGCTAAAACCTTGCTCAATGCCGCGATGAATGCTCCGCCCCGATATGTCGATAGGCCCGTGTAGCCCGCCGTTTGCAGCGCAGCAGCGACCCAATCTACCGTAAGGCATGGCACACCCAACGCCTGCGCCTCAGCCAATTTGGTGTGGAACCCGCTGCCAACAGCACGCGGGTACAGCAAAAGATCAAAACCGCTTAGAAACGCGGTGTAATCCTCGACCCAGTCGACGAAGCGCAGATTTGGGCGCGTGCCGAACGCCTTGGCGTGATGCGAAGCGGCTGCCCCCCACAGCGTTAGGACGGCGCCCTGGGGAAGCACTTCTAAGATCCGCACAAGGGCGCGCGCCTCGAAGGCGTTCTGCGCTGCGTTCAACACCGGAACCGGTATCAAAATGGTGCGGGGCGGATGCTGTTTCGGGCGCGCCAGAGTGGAGCACTTCGCAGCATGGATATCAGATCCAAGCGGGATCGAAATAACGCTTGACGTCTCGAGGGGGCCGGCCACTCGCTGATCCACCGGAGAGACATATATCCTATGCGCACAGATCCGGGCTAGGTGACGTTCCAGCCGGTGCCAGGCCCACCAGGCCAGACCACGTCGCAGCCATCCACGACCCAAAGGGGTTTGGCGCCACTCACGCCAAGCCCGTAGCGCATAGCTGTCGTGACCAATTAGGACGATGTTATCGAGGAACCGTTCCGACGGAAGATCGGCAAAAGAAAGCACCATATCAACGACCGTGACCCCCTGAAGCGCGCTGTTGGGCGTCGTGGCGCGCGCACGGTAGGCCTCTATACGCCGCGCCGTCTTGAGCAGGTCAAAGACCTTTGGCACCACCGCAGAGCTGTCACGATCCAGCACACGCATCGTCGTCGGGTAAGTCTTTTCCAGCACCGCAAGCACATGGGCAGACAGGTTCTTCTGCCCCTGGAACGCACGCGCCTTGCCGCGAGGGTCGTAAAGGCAGCAATAATACAGCAAGCAAGTCTGGGCCGTCACGTGATTGCCCATATCAGGCGTTCGCCCGAGGCCTGCCATGTCACCAGCCCGTCGATCGGCGCCTTGTTGTGCGCTAGGGCGACGCGTTTGGAACGCTCAAGCGCCGCTTCAAGCGCCGCGATCGACAGCGGGTCCACAAGTTGGACAAGCTCTGCATGTGCCGTCCCTTGCAGCGCGGTGTGATAGAAATCAGCGGCCCCCGTCAGGGTCGACGACACGACGGGCAAGCCGCTGCCCAAGGCCTCTGTCACAGTCATCGCCCAACCATCCGACAATGAGGGATGCACAAAGACGTCTGCAGATTGCAGCGCTGCGCGCAATTGGTCCCGGTCAAGCCGCCCCAGATAGGTGACCCCCGGATCCTTCGCCAGCCGGGTGCGCATGGCCGCGTCCTGAGGGGGCGGGCCTGCGATGTGCATCTTGTCGCCGGGGCCGCGCACCGCGGCGAAGGCATCCAGGATGCGCCCCACGTTCTTCTGCGGCACAAGGCTGGAAACATGTAAGAAGGTGGTGCCACCCGCCTTGGCGGCGGGATCAATCGGCTTTGGTGAACGATGTGACGGATCAAGCGCCCAATTTGGCGCGCCCAACGGCACAACCGCCGACTTGGCCTGCCAAGGCTCGGGCAAGCACCGCTGCGCCGCACTTGAGCAAACGATGATGGCATCTGAGGTCGCGAACTCTGCATCCATCCGCGCGATCAGCCAACTGTTCACCCAATTTGCCACATCGGTATTCGCGTCCAACTTGGCGGTATTCTGCAGATAATCCGCAACGAAGCCTTCATAAAGCGAGCCGTGATTGACGACGACGCGGTGCCCCGCGCGCTGCAGTGTCTTGGCAAAGGACCCCAAATACCCCGCGGCCGAGACGACCGTTGTGGCCCGGCGGGGGCGCAGCCGAAGGGTCAACTCTGCGCCACAGGTCCAGACATACGCCCGGCGACACGCGATTTGCACAGACCTTGGGACCCAAATCCGAGACATTCCCCGCCACACGAGATAGGCAAAAAGCGCCAGCCATAGAGTTTGATTGCGTCCCGCAAGCGCAGCGAACGCCCCCTGCTGCAACCGCCTGTTGGGGTAGATCGAGAAGATCCGGAACACATGCCCGTTGCGCTCTGCTTCCTTCAGCTGATCAAAAATATGAAACCGGGTTGGGAAGAAAAAAACCATGGGCGCGGCATCTGTCATTTTGCGACCCTGAAGCGCGCATCCTTGCGCGCACACAGCCTGTTGTAGAGATTAAGCGCCCTTTGGCGGGGCACTGCCAGGCCCGCGTCGTTTCGCAATGTGTCCTTGTACCCTTGCAGCGTCGCTTGCCGTTTTGCCTTCATGTCGGCCCCCTGATCGGTGCTGTAGCGGGTCAAGAACTTCGCGCGGCGCAGGCTGATGTTATCGACCTTTTTGCGGATCTCGCGCACGGTGTCTGGCGATTGCTCAAACACATCGAAGTCACAGCCGAAATGCTGGTTGACCCGTCCAATGAGGGCCGGGAAGTCCTCTATCAGAACCTCGAAGCGACCCAGAACTATGTGCGGTTCCACAGCCATAAGTGGCTGGTGAAACTGCACATATTCCCGGAGCGCCACGAACGCCGAAAGCCGCCCTTCACACTCCTCCATAAAAGAGGCGGCCGCATCGATGGGATTGCGCACCAGCAATAGCACCGG
This sequence comes from Alphaproteobacteria bacterium, assembly GCA_030426685.1. Taxonomy (GTDB): domain Bacteria; phylum Pseudomonadota; class Alphaproteobacteria; order Rhodobacterales; family Rhodobacteraceae; genus Ruegeria. The sequence continues at coordinate 14,820 of JAUHYC010000028.1, read as the reverse complement.
AAGCCCGCGCCGAACCGCCTCCAACACGTGACCCGCTGAGTGGGTATGATGCGCCAAAGGCACCACGCGGTCCCGTTGGGCATAGTGGAACGCGGCCTCTGCAAAGCTGTTGCCAGACCTTGGGTACCCCTCGATGACCAACTCTGTCTCGGGCGCTAGAAAGACCTCGCTGGACCGCAACTGGCGTAGCACTGTATGGCCCATCCGCGTATGCACAACGCGGTTGCGCAGCCTGCGCCGGAGATTGAAATCAATCATAACGGGCGTCCTCCTTAACGACGCGTCGTGTCGTCGCGACGGGCCGCGGCCGACCGACGCGCTGTGGGCGTTTCACCAGGGCCGAAAAGAGAAAGCACATAACGAAAAGCGCCGGCAGATCCCAATACAGAGACGTTACCAATCCGTCGGTGATGATGCTGAACAAGATTAGCAAAAGCGGGGCAACAACGACGGCCTTGAGAGGCGCAAAGGCCGCTCGGAGCCCGCGATAGATCCAAGGAAAGCTCGCACAGAATACCAGCGCCAGGACCGGCGCCAGAAACGGGTCACGCGCAATCAGATAGGTCGCGCCGATAAAGGACGGGGCGATGCCGATGTTTAGTCCTTCCAGACCTGTAATGGTCCGCATAGTGTCATTGATCGCCTGCATATTGGCGAAGAACCCCTGGCCTTCGGGCAGAAACCCCAACATATCGGCATTGATAATGACCAATAACCACTCGATCCCGACGAATCGGCCCAAGATCTGGTTGACGTAGATCGGAAACAGCTCTGCCAGTCCCGCCCCAGACTGGGTCTGGCGATAGATTGACCAATAATCGAACACCTCAAGGACGTTCGTCCCGCTGTCGGCTTGAAGCCAGCGATAGAAGTTAAGGAACGGGTAAATGCTGATTAGCGTCATCCCTAGAAAGATGCCAATCGCCTTATGCAAGATCAGCTTACCCGACAAGAAGTACACACTGATCATGAAGATCACAGGCAAGAAGATGTAGGATTTGCTGCCGAAGAGACCGAACATGATGATGCCAGAGCCTACCCACAGGCCAAACATGCGCTGTGCTAGGCGTGTCTCTCCACGTTCCAGCAGCATGTAGATCAAAAGCGCGAAGGCAAACGGCGTGCCACGGTGATTGATGATATAGTTCAGCGCCCCAGGCAGTCCGCCGATCGGGGCCAGCCGCAGCAGCAATGACACAGCAACGAGGCCCAATGTGGCAAAGATCAGGACCATCGGGTTGAATGCCGGGAGCTGCGCTCGCATTGTTTCCCGATGGCGCGCGGGTGTCAGTGCCAGCAGCCCTGCCAGCAGGAGACAGACCGCACATGACATCTGAAACGCTGTTGAAAATTCCGCCGCCGTCAGGCCATGTTGAAGCTGCCTGGGCAACGCCTCTAAGGCCCCACGCGTCAACAACCAAGCGATATAGAGCCCTTTCACAAGGTACAGGACCATCAAGAACACAAGCTGCAAATAAAGCAGCTTCTGCACCGCACTAATGGGCGGCCGTTGCAGCACCAACGCAACGAGTGCAACCGTCACGAGCGTCACGAAGAAGTTCACTAGCCCGAAGTAGGGCGAGCTGAGCGTAAGCAGGCCCGCCAGGACCAAAATCATAACCGCAACCTGCCGCGGCCAGACGATCCTATGACCTGCTGGATGCGCAGCCGGTGTCACGCGCGTACCCGTGCATCCGATAACTTCGGTTGCCAAGAACCCGGCAGTGGTAAGTCGTGTGGGGCGTGCGCATCGACGCCCAGGTAAAGCAGCTTGCGCCCATAAAGCGCGCAGCCAAGCCATGCCATCCCAAGCATCATTATCCGATACCGCTTCCGACGAACATTCTTGGGATTAAAGAACTCTATCCCATTGGATAGCGCCAACAAGGTGAGCAAGTCTGCGACATAAGCGGGCTGGAGCAGTCCCCGCAGCGCAAATCGCGGATGCGCCCAAAGGACGACCTTGGCTCTGTCGCGGATGCTCAGCATTGCGTCTTCGGCGGACAGATCACGCGTGTCCACGTACTCCCGTAAATCGTACGCCAGAATATGCTGGTCGATAACGGGAAACTCTAGCCCCACCGTCACCCGATGTCCCAGAGCCTGATAGTCCTGCTTTAGACGCGCCAGGGTCGCGGCATCGAAATCTTCTGCATGGTCCGTCAGGAAGACGTGCCGCGCAGGATCCGCGTCCAACCAGGCCCGGTAGTGCGCCAAGGTGATCGAGCCATCATGAGAGTAATCGGTGTGGCAATGGCTGAGCACCGTACGGGCGCGGCGTAGCCCGGTCCGAAGCTCTACCCCGAAACGCAGGCTGGCCCAGCCGACCCAATAAAGGACGTGCCAAAGGGCCAAGATCGTGATCCACCCAGCAAAGCCGCTGTGCCCAGCAAGGCTTGCGCCCAAAGCCATCAAAAGCGCACTCAAAGCGGCGATCAGCATCGGCAATTCAATCCCGCCGGTACGGGACAGAAAGAGAGGCGCGCGCAGGTAGCCCTTTTTCATCCCATAGGTCAGCGCGAACCCTGCCGAAAAGAGCGTGCCGTAAAGGGCCCAGGCCCAAACGGCATACCAGACAGCTTCCCAGGTCACATTACTGGCGCCCGCCGGGGCCAAGGCCGTGCAGAACACGACCAATGGAAGCGCGAGACGCAGGCCATAAAGCACAAAGAACGTGGCAACCCGACTGCGGCCGAGCGCCAGGTTGTGCAGCATAAACACCGCCAGAAGCGCCGCGAGATACCCCAGCCAAAGGCCCAAGCCCCCCCAAACGCTATGCAAGACCGCAAGCAGTGCCGCACCTACCAAAAGCCGTAATCCAACCGCAGCCAACAGCCCCTGCGGCGCCACAGGCCTTGGGTCGGCCTTGCGCACCGCCAGCCCCGCGGCGCGCTCTCGCTGCTGGGCCCAATGATCGTTTGCGATATAGCCCAACTCGTAGGTGCAGATCATCGCTGCGAACCCAATCAGGGAAGGCAGAACAGGGCCAAGGCCATAGCCCTGGTACTGGTCTGGGCCAAGCATAAGCAACCAGATCAGCTGAGGCCCCAGCACAGCGAAGACATATTGCACCCGCTCGCCGGGCTTGCGCAGACGCGTGCCCAGCCAATAGGCGAAGGGCAGCAAAAGCACAGACCGGTCCGACGGGTCCGCCATCAGGCCGCGGTCTCGGGCCGTTGCAGCTTGTAAAGCACCGTAAAGCCCGGGTCGGCCCGGTACCGCCACAGGCGCCACAAGATAACGGGCTGCAGCGCGACTGCGGCCAGCGCTTTTAAGCCCAGGTTCAAAAGCCGATTGCCAGCCATCCGCTGGCGCAGGCGCGGCGCATCCAGGGCATGATTCACCGCCAGGCTGGTGGCCTTTTTCCAGGTCACACTGCGCGCCTCGTTTCTTTGTTCCGCGATCACAAACCCAGAGCGTTCCGCAAGACACCGAAGACCGGCATCCGAGATGCGGTTCATATGGTGAGGCGGGTAATCTGCTATGTCCCGCATGAAAGGCACTATGTCGCGTCTCTGACACGGGAATGACAGGTATACTGCACCATCAGGCTGCAGAACGCTGCGTATAGCCTTTAGGAACTCGAACGGTTCGTCGAGGTGTTCGATCACGTGGAAGCTAGTGACCGAGGCGAATTTTTCGCTTTCTGTGAATTGTCTAAGGTCTTTTTGGTGGCAATTCAGTCCTCTTCTGCGTGCAGCCTCGATATTGGATTCATTGAAGTCGATACCCAGTTCAAGGATACCGTTGTCTTTGGCTAGTTTGAGAAACCCTCCCTTCCCGCACCCAATGTCCAAGACACTGTCTTGTGCCCCTCGACTAAGAATGTCGGCAATGGTCTCTGCAAACTCCCAACGATTATCTGGCATTTCGTGATCGTAGACATCATTTTCGGCAGCCTTGCGCGGCCAAGCCGTTACAGTGCCGCAATCTTGACAGATCTTCATCTTGTAATCGCCTTGGCGCCAATGTGGGGCGGCCGGGTTGGGCGCAAGCCGCGCCGAGGCGCAAAACGGGCAAATTTCAGCCATGGTTACGTCTGTGCCCCCTCGTTCTTTTTGGCGCGCCATATGGACAGCAGGCTTGGATCCACCCCCAATTTTCTCTGACTGACGTACGAGAGCGTGGCATTCCAAACAACCGCAGACACCACAGTTGCAAGCGCGGCGCCGACCTCTTCGTATCTGGGTATCAGAAACATGTTCAATGCGATGTTCAAACTGGCAGGCAAGATCAAAAGCACGGCAACAAGCGTGTGCATACCCACCATCGCCAAAAGCTGACCCACAGGGCCTGCGAAGGCCTCAATGACGCGCGAAGCGATCAAAATCAAAAGCGGAACATAGGCCAGCCCAAACTCTGGCCCGAACAGCAAAAGCAGCGGCTTGCCCAGTGCAGCAAGCCCGATGGCACCGATAGAAATGATAATGAAGGTCAGCTTGGCGGCAGAAGTCAAAAGCGCCTGCATCTCGGACCGGGCCCCACCGCGCGCATGGACAGCTGATAGCTTCGGCGCGACCACAATCATGACCGCGCCCAGACCCATCGCAACGATCCCGGTCATGCGGCTAGCAACGGCGTATCGAGCGACATTTTCAGGCGCCGCCAGGTAACCAAGCATCAGCAAGTCAGCCTGGTTCATCAAAAGATAGAGCCCCCCCGTCAGCGACAGCGCCGCACCCGCCGCCCCCCATTCGGCCAAGCGGAACGCGGGCCGCAGCCGCCCGGCTTGGCCCAATTGATAGGGCCATTTCCGCCAAACCATGGTCAGGCCAAAGGCAAAGCACAAAGCCGTGGCTGCGGTGTAGATCCGTAGAATGATGCGCACATCCGCTGCCGCATCGGACAACCAAAGCGCTGTCAGCCCGATTAGGATCAGCGAGTACCGCAGCGTCGTGTCCGCCAGCTCGGCGATGAGGGGCGCATCAAAGCCGCGCAGCATCGCAGCCACAAGGTTCTGCAACGGAAGCAGTGGCAACAAGCCCAGCAGCAGCGGCACGCTTGCCGCGTAATCAGAGGGCAAAATGTCGAAGGCGCGCACAGCGTAGACCAGACCAAAGTAGACAAAGAGCGAAAACAGGCCAACCCAAAACAAAGACAAAAGAGCGAACCCCAGCAGCAAGCCCGGCGCGTTCTGTTCACGGTACCCCGCGAAGAACCGCATCGCCGCTGTATCGAGGCCAAACTTCGCTACCAGCCCGGCAATGGCCAGAATGGACAGCAAGTAGACGAACACTCCAAAGGCATCGATATCCATCTGTCGCGCCAACAAGACTTGGCTGAAAAAAACCAGCCCGTACCCGAGAAGGCGCGCCACCATGACGCTGCTGACCTGGCGCCCAAACATACCTTCACCTAGCTTTTCGGAAAACGGGCGAGGGGCCTGCCTGCACAGAGGTGTGCGCCTCAAGCCAGATTTGCAGCATCAGCAAGCTCCAGACAGCATTCGCGTTGTCTTCCGCGCGGCTTTTGTGGCGCGTCCAAATTTGGCGCGCGACCGCAACATTCAAGAGGCCAGACGCCCGCAGCCTGTCCGCCGACAGGTAATGCTCTGCCAACTCATAGAGTGGGCCGCGCAACCACTCCGCAACCGGTATGCCAAAGCCCATTTTGGGGCGCTCTATTAAGGTTTGGGGCAGATGCTTGGCTAGCAATTTGCGCAGGATCCACTTTGTTTTCTTGTCGCGTATCTTCAAGTCCTGTGGGATCCGCCAAGCCAATTCCATGACGTCCCGATCCAGGTAGGGTGCGCGCGTCTCTAGCGACACGGCCATGGCCGCGCGATCCACCTTTGTCATCAAATCCCCAGGCAGATATGTCACCGCATCCAGCGCCATAAACCGGGCCGCGTCGGTTCCATCCAATGGCCAACGTCTTGGGGCAAGAAGCAGCGCGTCCGGCGTGATCGCATCGGCGACCAATTGCCCCGCACGCGGGTTCTGGGTGAGGCTGGCAAGATAGATCCCATCCATTCCGTGGTCCTCGCCCATGGCGTCCGCGACGCGCCGGGCGCGGCGCCCGATCCAGGCCTTGGGTAAGGCGCGCATCCCACGTCCAATCCGTCGCCGCATACCCACAGGCAGGTGTTGCACCTTCTGCCACATCGCAGGGGCGGCCAAATACCTTGAATAGCCCCCAAAGATCTCGTCGGCACCATCCCCGGTCAGCGCGACGGTCACCGTTTCGCGGGCCATACGAGACACTAGATACGTTGGCATCTGTGACGGGTCGGCGAATGGTTCGTCAAAGATCTGCGGCAGGTCTGTCACCAAGTCGAGCGCGGCGGCGGCCTCAAGCTGAAGCTCATGGTGCTCTGTTCCAAGATGCGTTGCGACAGACCGTGCGAAATGCGCCTCGTTTACCTCTTGCTCTTTGAAACCGATCGTAAACGTCTTCAAGGGCCGCGACGATTGCTGCTGCGCCAGCGCGACAACAAGCGAAGAGTCGATGCCCCCAGACAGTAGCGCCCCAAGCGGGACATCGGACATCAGCTGACCCGCGATTGTTCTTTGCAGCGCCCTTTCCAGCTGGTCTTCGACCTCGTGCGCTGGCGCGTCCAAAGGCGCGGCCGCGCCATGCTCTGCGCCCTCTGCGTAGGACCAGTAAGGTTCAGGCTTCTCCTGTGGATGGCCTTTCTTCACGCGTAAGACATGCCCGGCGGGCAGCTTGAAGACATCGCGAAAAATAGTCAGCGGATCCGGGATATAATTGAAGCGTAAGAACAGCTGCACCGCGACTGACGAGATCTCTGCGGGGCAGCCCGGAATCTGCCGCAGCGCCCGCAATTCCGATCCAAACACCAAGGTCTGCCCTGCCCAGCCATAATACAGCGGCTTCTCGCCCATGCGGTCGCGGGCCAAGGTCAAGACGCGGTCCTTGCGATCAAACACCGCAAAGGCAAACATCCCAGCGCAACGGCGCAACGCGCCCGCGACGCCCCAAGCCGCAATCGCTGCCAAAAGCGTTTCCGTGTCGGAACTTCCGCGCCACTCTGGGGCCTGGCCGCTTTCGGTCAACTCTTGGCGCAGCGACGTATGGTTGTAGATCTCGCCGTTGAAGGTCAGCACAAACCGCCCTGATGCGCCGAGCATCGGCTGATGACCCGCTGCCGAAAGATCAACGATCGCCAAGCGGCGATGGGCGAAGGCGATCCCCGCCTCTTGGTCGCACCATTCGCCGTGAGAATCCGGTCCACGATGCAGCAAGGCTTGTCCCATGGCGCCAACCTGATTTTGCATGTCATCCAGGCGCAAAGGCGGTTTGTTGTTTGTACAAAAAAAACCTGCTATCCCGCACATCTATGGCGCACCAAAGATCTTAGTAAAATGACTTATTTCACTCATGGTCTGGGGATTACCTCAAGGCGCGCTAGGCGAAACAGTATGAGTTGACAGAGGTCGATATATCGCACCGACCAATCGGATTTCCCGCCGCAGCAAGCTCGGCACGGATCTGCCCGGCATGTTCGGAAGCGCTGAGGTCGAAGTCCAAAAGCTCGATGCGCCCAAGCAGGCCCTCGATGACGTCAAGATTGTGGCGAACGGCTTGTGACTTGTGCGCACCGTAGAGAAGCTCCATAGCCGTGATGTTTGATGCACAGATCTCGCCGTCGTGCGACTCGAACTGCTGCCGAACCATCCCAAGTTTGTTTTTCACGGTGTGTATTAGGATAATTGTATCCAACATGTACCGAAGCATCAGAGCGCTGCACGCTCCGTCATGAACACCGGTCCATGTTCTATGTCACATCTCTCGCTTTCGGCTCCGCGCATCTCACCCTATGGTCCACACGTAGTATACATCGAAGCGGTTGCTAACCTGCGCAAGCTGATAGAGTGGAGCGTGCCGACGTCCGCTACCGACGAACTCGCTTCAAACGCCCGATAACGCAAATCATCGGCTGTCGGTCGTCGGAGCGGTGTCCGCAGTACTGCCCAACTCGAGGTCATGCCTCAGAGCGTCGATTTCCGCCTTCAGCGCTGCGTATTCGTCCATTTTCCGCCGGAGGAACTGCCTAGTTATCCGGGTCTTTTCGGATATTCCTTTGGGCGTCAGAACATACGCGTACCGCCGTTTATCCTCGGCGACTGTAAAGTTTGCAAGTTTGACCAATCCTTTGTCGATCAGCGCCCTAAGTAGGTAATGCAAGCCGCCAACGCTGATCCCCACTTCCTCCGCCAACTGCCGTTGTGTCACATCCGGATTTTCGTGGATCCGCTTGAGAATTCGAAACTGGGCATCTTGTCTTGCCTGTGTCTGTTTCCGGGACATTAGGAGAAAGGTCCCACCACAGCTACCGCACCAGGACCGCCCGGGTGGCGCCAATCTGAGACAGGATTCGGGGTGCAAAACAAATTTGCCATGTCTGTTCAATTTTGAACGATAGCTGGCCGTCAACTTGTTGAAAAGCGCGAAATTGGTATCCTCGGGAACCCCCGTGGTGATTTCAATCGCAAAAACTCACAGCAAATAAACTTGAGTGTAGTTTACAACCGGTTGTCGCGATCCGGGTTATCTGAGAGAATGAGGTGTCACGATATGACTAGGGTTAAAACTCAATCAAGGTGTTGAATTTCAACAATCCTGCTGATTCACCTCCGAAAAATAGAACAGGAGTGGATGAATGGCGGGGGAGTTTTGGCTTTGAGATCGGGCTTAGAATGCGGTGAAGCCGCTTCAGCCCTTGTAGCTGGAAGGGTATCTGGGGGCGCATTTTCTTTGAACTTGTCGCCTTGGCGGAAATACCCGACGGATTGAGCATCGACAGCGCCGCGGTGCGGGCGCACCGTTCGGCACCTTGCGGAAAAGGGGGCGCAGGCTCAGGCCAACCATTGCTCGGCAGGCAATTGCCGAGAGGGGGCACTCGCGTGGTGCTTCAATCACGAAAATACACGCACTGACAGATGGTTGCGGCAGTATTGCGGCGTTCCTGCTAACACCCGGCAACACTGCCGACTTCTCCGCCTCATCCACGCTGCTGGCGGCACAGCCGGTACCGGCACGCCAGATTGTGGACAGGGTGTACGACGCCAACAGCCTGCGCGGGATGCTCGCCAGAACTGAGTACAGGGACCGAGGCTGTGATCCCGACCACCAAGTCGCGCAAATGGCGGATTCCCTACGAACGATCCCCATACCGCGAGCGCAAACGTATCGAGCGCGCCTTCTGCACCCTAAGGACTGGCACCGTATAGCGACATGCTACGACAAACTCGCGAGAAACTTCCTTTCAACAGTCGTCATTGCTCCTGCAGTCCTGTGGTGAAACTAATTGATTTACTACCCTAAGAGCCTGCGCGGAAAAGAGTTGAGCGCCTTCAGTTGGTTGTGATTCCCTTCGGTTTGCACACTGAATGGAGCCGACAATGCCTTGGACTGAAGCCGCTCGACGTGAGTATCGGCGGGAATGCCCGCGTTATGCAAGCGACCTGTTGGATCGGGAATGGGCCTTGATCGAACCGTTCTTGCCCCCGCCGAGCCGGTTGGGACGCCCGTGCACCACGGATCTGTGCGAAGTGATGAATGCATTGCTCTACATCGCTTCCACGGGGTGTCAGTGGCGTATGCTCCCGAAGGACTTTCCACCCGTCTCTACGGTGCAGGGCTACTTCTACGACTGGCGCGACAGCGGTCTGCTGCAGACGATCCGCTTTGCGCTGGCGATGGAAACGAGGGAGCTGGAAGGGTGGGAAGCCAGTTCGAGCGCGGGCGTGATCGACTCCCAATCCGTGAAAACGACGGAAAGCGGTGGGATTTCCGGCTTCGATGCCGGCAAGAAGGTCAAGGGGCGAAAGCGACACATCGTCGTGGACACCCCCGGTCTCCTGTTCGGGGTGGTTGTTCATTCCGCCGACATCCAAGATCGCGATGGGGCGACGGAGGTGCTCAAGGCGATCCGCCATGTCTGTCCCTGGCTGCGTCACATCTTCGCTGATGGGGGCTATGCCGGACCGAAGTTGTGCGGCGCGCTCAGACACATGGGTGAGGGACGGTCGAGATCATTAAGCGATCCGACACCTCGGACGGCTTCGAAGTCCTTCCCCGACGGTGGGTCGTTGAACGGACCTTCGCCTGGCTCGGTCGATGCCGCCGTCTCGCCAAGGATTGGGAGAAATCCATCGCCTCCGCCGAGGCCTGGATCAACATCGCCCATATCCGCCTCACAACCAGGCGTCTCGCAAGGTATTGCTATGGTTGACTGAGTTTTGAATCAGGCTCTAAGGGGTATGGGGAAGGCATGCCAACATGCGTCAAAGGTTGATCTTGCTATCACGATCCGGAAACCAACCCATCCACGCCGTGGTGCGGTTCGGAGGAACGGCTTGGTTCGGGATCGGCAGACATTCTGGAGAGACCGCCGCAAAATCAGGGCTATTGCCAATTACCGGGGTTGCGCGGTAAAAACGTTCATTTTTGAACAAGTGGTTTTTCATGTCTCCAGATGACACAAGTAATCACTGGTACTTGGCTCAACTGAAACCAAATTCCGACCGGATAGCGGTGCGCAACTTGGGCCGGCAGGGGTTCAAGACCTTCCTTCCTTTCCGGGAAGAGACAAGCCTTCGTCGAGGTAAATTCCATACTACGTTGAAGCCGCTATTTCCTGGCTATGTCTTTGTTGCGATCAACGCCCATTCAGGCGGTTGGCGCGCAGTAAACTCGACTTGGGGCATCAAGCGGCTGGTGAGCTTTGGGCTTGAACCGGCTCTCGTCCCAAATGATATTATGGTGCAACTGGGATCACATTGTGACAGTGATGGCAGATTTGAGGCGGAACCAAACCTGAAACCGAACGATGTGGTTTGCATGACATCAGGTCCCTTTAGTGATTTCGTTGCCAGAGTCGAGAGTATTACGCCTGACAGGCGAGTGTGGGTTTTACTGGAATTGATGGGCAGGAAAGCTCGTGTAGTTACGACTACCAGCCAGCTCCGGAATATTAAAGCGTTTCGATTTTAATCTGAGACATATCCGGCAGTGTTGAAGTAGTTTCAACACTCGGCTGTGTCGTGGAGATCGCAGATTTCGCTGATGGTTTGGAAGACCTCGGTGAAGGTTCTCGCCCCGATGCCCCGGAGGTGCGCTTTGTGCTTTGCGAAGGCCATTCCAATTGGGTTCAGGTCGGGCTGTATGGCGGCAGGAACGGAAACCAGCATCCGTGATCACGCAGGGACTGCGCGGCCTCCCTGTTGCGGTGCGTCGCCAGATTGTCGAGGATCACGACGGTGCCGGGCGCGATCTCGGGGATCAGGACCTCGCGCACGTAGGAGGCAAGGGCTGGTCCGTCCATCGCTCCCTTGATGACCCAGGGCGCGATCAGCGCGTCTGGTGTGAGCCCGGCAATGAGCGTTTGGGTTCCCCAACTGCCGAAAGGCGCGTCCATCGTCAGGCGGTCACCCTGTTTGGCTCTACCTCTCAGGCGGGCCATGTTCGTCTTCGCCGCTGTTTTGTCAACGAAGACAAAACGCCGCGATGGCTGGGAGGCGATGCTTAAACCAGCCGGACCGTTGCTGCTTTACCTTGGTGCGACGGCGTTCGGAGGCCACCTGGAGTTGGAGTTCCCCCGGTTTGAGGGACACTTTTTCACTGATGAAGGAGAGTGTTTTTCATGCCGAGAACGAGGAACCCGTACCCGACGGAATTTAGGGAACAATTGGTTGCGCTGGCGCGAGCTGGTCGCAGTGTCGAAAGTCTGGCGCGCGAATATGAGTCTTGCGCCGCAACGATCCATGAATGGGTTAAACAGGCCGGTGCGGATGGTGGTGAACGAATTGATCGCCTGACGAGTGCTGAGCTGAAGAGTTGCGCCATCTTCGCCGCGAGGTGAAACAGCTTCGCCAGGAACGAGAAATCCTGTCAAAGGCCGCGGCTTGGTTTGCACAAAAACGACGTGACATCGCAGAGGTCTTCAAATTCATGACCGCGAACCAGGCCGAGTTTTCGATCCAGTTGATGTCGCGCACCCTGGGCGTGGCCCGCAGCGGTTTCCATGCCCATCACAGCCGCCCGCCCAGTGCCCGGCAGGTTGCCGATGATGCGCTGACCGACCGGATCGCCACCATCCATGAGGCATCAAAGCACACTTATGGCGTACCACGCATCCACGCTGAGCTGGCGGAGGAGGGCATCAACGTGAGCTATGCTGGAATCTGGGTGACGCGGCCTGATCAAGCGGCGCGGTTTGCAGTGTCGTTTGCGGCGACACCGTCGTTAAATGTGACGCCTTCGATGAGCAAAGGCAACTGATTGGCGCCCTTCAGGCGCCGCCATGTTTTTGCGGCCGCCTGAACGAGCTTGAAGACCATGAGCTTCGCCGTCTTCTGTGACAGCGCGCCCTTGGTTCGCACGGTCCGGTGCCGAACGGTGGCGAAGACGCTTTCGATGGGGTTGCCCGTGCGCAGATGGTCCCAGTGGTCACCCGGAAAGTCGTAGAAGGTGAGCAGCGCTTCCCTGTCCTTCGTCAGACAGGTGACCGCTTTTTCATATTTCGCCCCGTATTTTTCGGAGAAGATGTCCATGGCGGTCTCCGCCGTGGCGCGGGTCTCGGCCTGCCAGATCTCGCGCAGATCGGCCTTCACCGTCGGCTGCATGGATTTCGGGAACCTGTTCAGGACGTTGGCGATCTTGTGGTCCCAACATCTTTGATGACGTGTGCCAGGAAAGACCTCGTCGAGCGCCTTCCAGAACCCCATCGCCCCGTCGCCAACCGCGACTTCCGGCGGGACGGCAAGGCCGCGGGCCTTGATGTCGACAAGCAGCTCGCGCCAACTCTGCGCGCTCTCACGCACACCGACCTGGAAACCGACAACCTCCTTCTTTCCTTCGGGCGTCGCCCCGAGGATGACCAGGATACACTCGGCTTGAGGCTCCATCCGGGCTTGGAGGTAGACGCCGTCTGCCCAGATGTAGACATACCGCCGCGCCGAGAGATCACGGCGCTGCCAGCGGACATATTCCCGCTGCCACCCTCCGGTCAGGCGCGAGATCACACTCGGCGACAGGTTCGGCGCATCCGCACCCAGGATCGCAGAGAGCGCCTCCCGGAAGTCGCCGGTGGAAATGCCGCGCAGGTAGAGCGCCGGCAGCAGGGCATCGAGGCTGCGCGACCGCCGCGCCCATTTCGGCAGGATCGCAGAGGTGAAGCGCACCTTCCCGTCAGCAGGCCCGGCCGCGCGGTCACGCACCTTCGGGCGGCGCACCTCAAGCGCGCCGATCCCGGTCTGGATGCTCCGCTCCGGCCCATACCCATGCCGGACGACCCGCTGCCGGCCATCCGGCAGGACCTCTTCGGCATGCTGCGCGACGAAGGCGTCGGCTTCGGCCCGAAGTGCAGCGGCCAGCATCCGGCGCGCGCCATCCCGGGCTATCTCGGTCAGCGGATCATCCACAGATCCCGGCTGACACAGGGCGATGATGTCGGTATCGTTCGTCATAGGCGTATCGTTCCTTCTGGAAGTTCTGGCAGGCTTGATCTCCCGCCACGATACGCCGCCCTTTCAAACCGCGTCACCCATTTCCCGGCATAGCTCCATCAACGTCGGTCGCAAGCGCATTGAGCGACTGATGAAAGCGAAGGGCTTGAAGGGCGTCAGCCGCCGCAAGTTCGCCGTCACGACAGAACGGGACCCACGGGGCCGACCTGCAAGTGATCTGGTCGACCGCAACTTCCATGCGGATGCACCGAACGTGCTGTGGGTCGCAGATATCACCTATGTGCCGACTTGGGCAGGCTTCCTGTATCTCGCAGTCGTACTTGATGCCTTCAGCCGTCGTATCATCGGCTGGGCCATGGGCAACGACCAGAAGGCGCAGCTTGTCATCGACGCAATGAGCATGGCTGTCACACAACGCAAACCCGACAGCGTCATTCACCATAGCGACAGCAAGTGTGTTTGTGCCAGTCTTGGCGTGGGCGGCCTGACCCTCACGGCGATGGACCGTTATCGTCACTGGTGCTGCGAGGCATCGGGTATGGTCTGACCCACACTCGGATCGACCTGACGTGTCTTTCCCTGGACCTGTCGGCCGCCCGGATTGTCTTGCAGGGAGGGGATTTCCCCGAGCTGCACTGTGACCCGAGAAGGGCCTGACATTTGTCTCGTTGCTGTTCTGTCCTGATGTGCTCCGGTGGAATCCACATTGACCGGAAACCGGAGGTGAAATGGAAAAGGTAATTGAAAGGTGCGCGGTCGTCGGCGGAGTTGACACACATAAGGATCTGCATGTTGCAGCTGTTGTTGATGATCAGGATCGTTTTTTGGCCAGCCAGAGCTTCGCAACGACACGCCAGGGCTACCGGCTGATGCTGGAGTGGATGCGATCCTTTGGTGATTTGCAAAGGGTTGGGATTGAATCGACAGGTACTTACGGTGCCGGCGTGCTGCGTTATCTTCAGAAGGCAGGGGTGCAGATACTCGAAGTTACAGGCCCAGACAGGCACGACCCGCGCCCGGGGAAAGTCCGATACGTTCGACGCAGAGGCGGCTGGCCATGCGGCTTTCGCCCGAAAACGAACGGTAACGCTTAAAACACGTGGTGGAATGATCGAAGCATTGCGGGTTCTGAAGGCAGTTCGGAAGACGGCCGTTCAGGCACGCTGGATCGCGCTACAGATGATCGGAAATACCATCGTCTCAGCACCGGAAGCGTTGCGCGATGACGAGAAAACAAAAGTATATGCCGCGCGTCGAACTGCCGAAGGTAAAACCCGGCGTGAGATAGTGCGCTGCATCAAGCGATACATCATTCGTGAAATCTACCGCCATTTATGCGCGCCGCCTGACCTCCTCCGTGCCGATTGACAAACATAGGAGCATCAAC
>JAUHYC010000027.1 GCA_030426685.1 Alphaproteobacteria bacterium | reverse complement strand
GAGATCACGCACTGGGTGTCGGTTGTGAAAATCACGCCGGATGCCGCCGAAGATCCGACGGTTTCACCTGACGAACGCGCCCGCGGCCAACAAATGTCCGAGGCCTTGCCGATGCGCGTCCTGACCCGGATGTGGCAAATGCTGCTCAAGGCGCTGGAAGAGGTTTCAGCAGCTCCGAATGCAATGATGGCGGCTGAGATGGCCGTAATCCGACTGACCCATGTGGCCGATCTCCCCAGCCCGGAAGAGCTGGTGAAACGTCTGCAGGACATGCCCGCGCCTCCACCAAACGGAGGGCCGGGCGGCAGCATCTCCGCAGGCAACCAGAATATTGGTTCGGTACAGTCGGTCCCGCAATCGACATATTCCGCCCCACGCGGACCAGCGGGTGCTCCGACAGCAGCGCTGGCGCAGGATGTGGCAACCGCCCTGGCGCGATATCCCACCTTCAACCACGTGGTTGAACTGATCCGCACCAATCGTGACGTCAAACTTCTGGTCGAAGTGGAGAACGGTGTGCGGCTGGTATCCTACCAACCGGGTCGGATCGAGTTCACACCCGCCGAACAGGCACCTTCGGATCTTGCCTCTCGGCTGGGATCGGCCTTGCAACGCTGGACGGGCAATCGATGGGCGGTGACAATCGTGTCGGATGGTGACGCGCCGACAATTGCCGAAATACGGGATAAGGCAGAGCTTGCGCTGAAAGACGAGGCCAAGGAACATCCTCTGGTTCAGGCAGTTCTGACCTATTTCCCAAAGGCAAAGATTACGCGGATCGAAACACCGGAACAACGCGCAGCGCAGGTAGAAACCGAGGCGCTGCCCGAAGTCGAAGACGAATGGGACCCGTTCGAGGAGGATTGATCCGCTGCCAACCAAACACTCCCGCGCCCACCATGGGCCATCGGCTGACGCCGATATCCCTGCCGGACCCAACGGGAGGAAAGGTCTTGCAAAAGACCTTGACGACGGGCGGGAGGATTGGCGCCTCTTGTGCCGCGCCGACGTCACCCGTATTTAAGCGTCAAACCGACTATAGGAGAATACCGATGCTCAAAGGACTCGGCGGTCTGGGCGACATGGCCAAGATGATGAAATCCGCACAGGACCTTCAGACCAAGATGACCGAGATGCAGGAAGAGTTGAACAACCTGATGGTTGTCGGCGAATCCGGTGCAGGTCTGGTCAAAGCCACGGCGACCGCGAAGGGAGAGTTGAAAGGTCTGGACATCGACCCGTCAATCTTCAATGGCGATGACAAGGAAGTGGTCGAAGACCTGATCTTGGCTGCAATCAAGGACGCTCAGACCAAGGCCACCGAGCGCTCTCAGGAAGAGATGACCAAGCTGACCGAAAGCATGGGCCTGCCAAAAGACATCAAACTGCCGTTCTGATCTTCATCTTTTCACAAATACTCCCGCCGGAGGCTCCCTCCGGTGCCAGACAGGACAGGCCGTGAGTTCCAACCGTGACATCGACAATCTGATCGACCTGATGGCCAAGTTGCCGGGCCTCGGTCCCCGCTCGGCCCGTCGCGCTGTGTTGCACCTGATCCGCAAGCGCGCCCTACTGCTGTCACCGCTTTCGGACGCGATGCAGCAGGTCGCCGCCACCGCCCGCGAATGCCTGAATTGTGGCAATGTCGGCACGACCGATATCTGTGACATTTGCAATAGCGAAGTCCGTGCGACCGGAGAGCTGTGCGTCGTGGAAGATGTCGCCGACCTTTGGGCGATGGAGCGTGCCGGAGTGTTCAAAGGCCGCTACCACGTTTTGGGTGGCACATTGTCAGCGCTGGACGGTGTCGGCCCGGACGATCTGCGCATTCCCCGCCTCAAGGACCGGGTGGTGGCCGAAGGGATCACCGAAGTCATTCTTGCCCTGAACGCCACCGTCGACGGCCAGACCACCGCGCATTACATCGCCGATCAGTTAGAGGGGCAGGTCCGCCTGACCTCACTGGCGCAGGGTGTGCCGATTGGGGGTGAGCTGGATTATCTTGATGACGGCACGATAACGGCGGCTTTGAGGGCACGAAAAGAACTCTGACCCGCAGTAGCCTAGGTATTGTTCGTCCCTATCCGATGACAGTTTCCATCTTGTCAAACGCCTGCATCCATCCGCCTTCTCCGGCGCTGCCTTCGGGCACCCCCCTGTGAACCATCGTCATTGTGGTCTTCCCGTCAACCTCGAGCAAATCAACTATGACTTCGGTGATGTCAGGGCTGCCTTCCGGCATTCCCATATCTTGCGGTGACAGCAGGTTGCCGTCCTCATCGCACATGCTTTCCGTATAGACCAATCGCGACGGTTCAATGATTTCCTTATAGACACCGGTAAACCACATCCGCATCGCTTTATCCGGCGTTTTCATTTCCATACAGATTTTTCGCGTCCCTCCTACACGCAGGTCGATCTCTGCCACAGGTACTTCGAATCCCATTGGCCCGTACCACTTCTGAAATAGCGAAGGATCCGTCCACATCCGCCAAACCAGGTCGGCCGGAGCGTTGAAATTACGTACAATACGGACCCAGTTTCCCACATCATTCATTTTCCAGTTTCCTTGTTTCGCCGATGATCTTGTCCAATGCGTTGAAACGAACGTCCCAAATATGCCGATATCTATCCGTCCAATTCGCAATAGATTTCAGCGGCTCAGGGTTAAGTCGGCAGGGCCGAAACTGCGCGTTTCGCGAGCGCTCTATCAGCCCTGCATCCTCCAGAACGCGCAGGTGCTTTGAAATAGCAGGCATGCTGACGTCAAAGGGTTCTGCAAGCTCTTTTACCGTCGCATCACCCTGCGCCAAGCGTGCCAGCATGGCTCTCCTCGCAGGATGGGCAAGCGCTGCAAACACAGAATCAAGCTGTTCTTCTTCGTTCATTTGTTATTAATATACCATTTAGTTAATTAAACAACAGGTAAAGTAAAGGGCGGCATTCAGTTGCCCGCTTGTCTACGCCGGCGCAATTCAGGATCGTGAAGCGTGAATAGTCTTTGGCGCTTCCTCAGTTTGGAGTTAGGTAGGCATCAGACAACTCAATTTTCCGGACCTTTTCATGACCCGCCTTCTCGCCCTCGCTACTGCCGCCTTCACCGCATCCGCTGCCCTGTCGCAGGAGCTCATCGACAAAGGCTTTGTCGACGGCTGGAACATCATGATGGACCCGGCACTTGGAAACGGGTGCCTGATCCAGACCGTGTATCAGGATCTCTCGGTCGTTCGCCTGGGCTATGACGCGCTGGACAATCGCGGGTACTTTACCGTTTACAACAAGGCTTGGGGCGATATCAAACCGGGGCAGAGCTATCCGATCCGGTTCGAGTTGGACGGCAAAAGCTTTGACGCCACCGCCATCGGGTTCAAACAGGATCGCGTGCCCGGCGCGACCGTGTTCTTTACCGATCGGAATTTCGTCACGTCGATTGCACAGAACAAGACCATGACGGTTTACAATCCGGCAGGAGAGCAAGTGATGGCAATTGATCTGAAAGGCACCGCCAAGGCGCTGGACTACGCACGGGACTGCCAGAACAAGAAGCTCTAGCGAATCGGATCGAGCAACGCGTCTTTGGCGGTACAGTCCCGGATCACATCCCGGCCACAAGGCACCGGGTCGAGATCGCGGGACAGGCACAGTCGGACCTCTTCGATATAACCCTGCTTGCAGGTGATGGTGATCATATCCGGCTCGAGCGCGGGGTTCGCTTCGATGAACGCCTGCTCCACGACGGAGGCTGGCAGTTTGATCGGCGCGTCCAGCTTTCGAAACGCCTGCGGGCGGGCGACACTCTCATAGGCTTGCCGCGATAGGGCAAAATAATCCGACGCGCTCAGCCCCGAGCAGCTTCCGTGTTTCTTCCACTGGTGCCAGGCCAGTCCGGCCGAGCCCTGAATATCCTCCATTTTCCGGGTCATGCGGCGTGAGGGCGGTGTCTCGGACGAGCGGCAAAATGAGGGCCAGCCCTGATGATATTGCGGCCACAGACCGTGCAGGATCCAGCCATGATCGTGCCGTGCATCACATTGGTCTGACCCGCGTACATCCCCCTCACGCGCGCACCAGTTCGGCGACCAGCTGAGCGACAGGACGTAATAGTCGAACTCCCCTGCCACCTCACCATCAGCCAGCGCAGCCATTGCGCTCAGCATCCACAAAACAACCCAACGCATTCGCCTCTTCCCTTCCTGCCTTGCCGCGACTATATAGGCCCCAAGTTCCCCGACAACGGAAACCTGCCCCAAAACCACGGGGCCGCCGAATTCCGGCGACGGGACAGATGTATTTAAAGGAGACGGGCTGATGGCAAAACCGCTTATGGCCAAGGCCACCGCAGTATGGCTGGTGGATAACACCACGATCAGCTTCAAGCAGATCGCGGATTTCGTAGGCATGCACGAGTTGGAAGTGCAGGGCATCGCGGATGGCGACGTGGCCACTGGCGTGAAGGGCTTTGACCCGATTGCCAACAACCAGCTGACCCAGGAAGAGATCGACGCGGCGCAGAACAATCCCCTGCACAAGCTGAAGCTCAAGTTCAACCCGGCAGCTTCGGGCGAAGAGAAACGTCGCGGTCCGCGCTATACTCCGCTGTCCAAACGTCAGGACCGGCCGAACTCGATCCTGTGGCTGGTCAAGTTTCATCCGGAACTGAGCGATGGCCAGATCGCCAAGCTGGTCGGCACCACCAAGCCGACCATCCAGTCGATCCGCGAGCGCACTCATTGGAACATCGCCAACATGCAGCCGATCGATCCGGTTGCGCTGGGTCTGTGCAAACAGTCCGAATTGGACGCCATCGTGCAGAAGGCCGCAGCCAAGAAAGCCGCCGAAGGTGGCGTCATGAGCGATGACGAACGCCGCAAGCTAGTTTCGACAGAACAGTCGCTGGAAATGGAGTCCGCACCGAAGATCCCGACCGCGATTGAGGGTCTCGAAACCTTTTCGCTGTCTGATGATGGCGAAGACAAGGACGAGGATGAGCCCATCGTTGACGCCGACAGCTTCTTCAACCTGCCCAAAGGGGACGGCAGCGAAGACGACGAAGACGATCTGCGCCCCTGATGCGCCTATGGCCCCGCCCGGAAAGGGTTGGGGCCCAATTCTTTGGGAAACACGATGCTGAGTATTCTGTCCGCCCTCTTTGGACCGCACCGCGCCGTTTCGATCTATGCTTTCCTGAAAACTTGGGGGCTGCCCATTGCCGGCGGTGTCGGTGTGATCACGGTTGCAGCCGCTTTGCTGCTGTTGAACGACAGCGGTGAGCACGAGCATCATTCGTTCATGACCGTACCTGTCCTCTCGGCCTCTCCAATCAACGGAGATCTCAAGAATGGCGTAATCGCTTCGGTTCGCCTGCCCGATGGGTCCGAGACCGCGATCACCTCGACCGAGGCTCCGATCTCGCAGACTGTCACCACCAGTGCCTGCGTGGAAAAACGGGTCTACGTGGAATCCGGAGAGCCCAGATACCGGTTCAAACTGCCCCGCTATTGCGAAGCAAGCTAGTGAGCAAAACCGCCCGGTGATCCCGCCGGGCGGTTTTTCATTCAGATCATCTGAAACAGCATACCGGCCATGATGGCTCCGCTGATTCCCAGCCCCAGATAGGTCGCAAAAACGCGCGGCTTGACCAGTGACCAGACCGCAGCCATTGCCGGGATCGAACTGACGGCTCCGGCCACCATGAAAGCCATGGCTGCACCTGCCGTCATCCCCTGCTCCATCAAACCGGCCAGCAACGGCGGCGCGACGTAGGAGTTCAGATAGGCCGGCATGCCGACCAGCGCCGCGACAACGATGGGCATGACACCTTCACCACCCACGACCCGCGCGATCAGGTCTGCGGGTATGTAGCTGACCAGCAGCGCCTCGAGCACGTAAGCCAGTGCCAGCCATTTCAGCAAGAACAAACCGTTGTGAACAAATTCCGAGCGGAACCGCACCCGGCGCTCGGGCTCCTGCCAGAATTTCCAGACTGGTTTGTCTTCTTTCTTCGGGCCACAGCCACAGCACCCGGCGGGTTTGTATTCACGCAGCGGCTCGGCGAAAGCACCACCACGCATCAGGGTGCGTACGGCAAAGCCACCAAACAAGCCCAGCGCAACGGCCGCAACGGCCTTGCCAATGGCAAAGGGCCAACCGAGCGCGCCTGCTGTGATCAACAAGGTTGGCGGGTCGATCAGCGGAGAGCTCAGCCAAAAGGCCATAACCGCCGACAACGGAGCTCCAAGTGCAAGCAAGCCCGCTATGAAGGGTATAACTTCGCAGGAGCAGAACGGGGCCAGCCCGCCGAACAACGCGGCCAGAAAGATCATCCGCGTCTCGCGCCCTTCGAATGCGCGCGCAACCATCACTTCAGCCCCGGTCGCCTTGAGGTATGACAGCAGCAAAACAGCAAACAGAATATACTGCCCTGTATGAGCCAGCGCCCTCCCGGCGAACATCATGACCTCGGTCCAGTTTCCGGGGTCAATCAGGGCCACCGCAACAAGAAGCACAGCGATCAATGCCCAGGGCGTCTTGATCAGGCCCAGCAAGTTTCGTGCAACCGGTTTGGGATTTTGCGTCAGCTCAACCATCGTTCGCGGCCTTTCCTACTTCATCGGCACAGCATTCGCTGAGAATGAACTGCGCGAGACTCCTCAACTCATCAAAACACGCCCGGTTGATGGTGCTGCGCCCGACTTTCTTTTGCTCCACCACGCCACCGGCAGCCAGAAACCGCAGGTGATGCGCCAATGTCGAGGGCGCAATGCCCGTGCGATTTTGAATCTCGCCCACGGTCAGCCCCGATTGACCGGCCCGCACCAACGTCTTGAGGACCTTCAGCCGGGCTTCGGACCCCATCGCCGAAAACCCTGCAGCAGCCGATTCCCACATCTATATTCTCCATTAAACTAGTTTTTTGGTTGTTTAGTTCACTGTATTTCATATGTCAATCGCGGGCCGGTAAAATGTACTCCGAAGATAAGTCCAGATTGCCCCGGCCTTAAGTCCAATCTATAAGCAATCCATGGGCATCGCGGTCGACACTTTTTTTCTGGAACGCAACGGGCAGGGCACGTTGCAGGCGCAGATCCAGCAGATGATAGCCGAAGGCATTTTGTCCGGGCGCTTTCATGTAGGAGAAAAGCTGCCATCATCGCGCAAACTGGCAACGCATCTTGGTGTCAGCCGGATCACGGTGACACTGGCCTATACCGAGTTGTTGGCCAATGACTATCTCACGTCCAAAGGGCGCTCGGGCTATTACGTATCCGACAACGCCCCCGTACCACCAACCTATTCGCCTCTGCGGCGCGACGCTGAAACGGTGGACTGGGACCGCGCAATGGCGCGCAGGTTCTCGGGCGGGGACTTTCTGCAAAAGCCCAGCAACTGGCGCGACTACCGCTATCCCTTTATCTACGGACAGGCCGATCGGGGTCTGTTCGACCACGCGAACTGGCGACTCTGCGCCGTACGCGCACTGGGGCACAAAGACTTTGATTCTCTGACAGGGGACTACGTAGACCGCGACGATCCGCTGCTGATCGAATTCATTGCCCGCCACACTCTGCCTCGGCGCGGTATCGCTGCACGCCCAGAAGAGATACTTATTACCCTGGGCGCGCAGAACGCACTGTGGCTGGCATCGCGCGTGTTGCTGAACCGCGACCGGAAGGCGGCCATCGAAGACCCGTGCTATTACGCCTTGCGCGATCTTCTGGTTCATTCCGAATGCAAACTGGCCCCCTTGCGGGTTGACCGGGACGGTCTGCCGCCGGATGCGATCCCTGACGATACGGATGTTATATTCACCACTCCCAGCCATCAATGCCCCACCACCGCGACCATGCCCATTGACCGCCGCCACGCCTTGCTGCGGCGGGCTCGTGAGTTGGACGCGATGATTGTGGAAGATGATTACGAATTCGAGATGTCCTTTTTGGGCGCGCCGTCACCTGCCCTGCGGTCGTTGGATACGGACGGGCGCGTGATCTATGTCGGAAGCTTCTCCAAGTCGCTGTTTCCAGGGCTGCGGCTGGGCTACATGGTCGGGTCCGAACCCTTTATCCGCGAGGCCCGCGCACTGCGCGCGCTGGTGCTGCGCCACCCGCCGGGCCACGTTCAACGCACTGCGGCCTATTTCCTGTCGCTGGGCCATTATGATGCGCAGATCAGACGGATGTCCAAAGCACTGCAACATCGGCGCGAGGTGATCGACAGCGCTATCCGCCACTCAGGCCTGACGGTTGCGGGTCGGGGAATGCTGGGCGGATCGTCGATCTGGATGCAAGCCCCTGCGCATGTCGACACCACGCGGCTCGCGCATCATCTGCAAAGCAAGAGCGTGCATATCGAACCTGGTGAGAATTTCTTTTTCGGACCTCATCGGCCAAAGAACTATTACCGCCTGGGCTATTCCTCGATTACGCCAGACCGGATCGGGCCGGGAATCGAGCAAATCGCAGACGCCATCCGGCTGGCATGAAACCACTGGACCTACCCGGCCATCGGGTCTGGCCCTATTGCCACAGACCCCCTTGGGTCAAAACCGGATTGAAAACCGGGGCGGCAGACCCCGTTCCAGCCATCCATGATCGGAGATTACGCAGATGAAAATGACCACCGAAGAAGCCTTCGTGAAGACGCTGCAAATGAATGGGATCGAGCATGCGTTCGGTATCATCGGTTCGGCCTTCATGCCGATTTCCGACATCTTTCCCAAGGCCGGCATAACCTTCTGGGACTGCGCCCACGAAGGTTCGGGCGGGATGATGGCGGATGGCTACACCCGCGCCACCGGCAAGATGTCGATGATGATCGCACAGAACGGCCCCGGCATCTCAAACTTCGTGACCGCCGTCAAAACCGCCTACTGGAACCACACCCCGTTGCTTCTGGTTACACCCCAGGCCGCCAACAAGACCGTGGGACAGGGCGGATTCCAGGAAATTGAGCAGATGAATATGTTCGCCGATTGCGTCTGCTATCAGGAAGAGGTTCGCGATCCGTCGCGCATGGCTGAGGTACTCAGCCGTGTGATCCAGAACGCCAAACGCTACAGCGCGCCCGCTCAGATCAACGTACCGCGGGATTACTTCACGCAAGTGATCGACATCGATCTGCCTCGCATCGTCGATTTCGAACTGCCCTCTGGCGGCGAGGCCGCGTTGGATCAGGCGGCGGAACTGCTGTCGAACGCACGGTTCCCCGTTATCCTGAATGGCGCGGGTGTGGTGTTGTCCGGGGCGATCCCCTCAACCGTGGCCCTGGCCGAGCGTCTGGATGCGCCGGTCTGCTGTGGCTATCAACACAATGACGCCTTTCCCGGCTCACACCCGCTGCACGCAGGGCCGCTGGGCTATAATGGTTCGAAAGCCGGTATGCAGTTGATCTCGAAAGCTGATGTCGTTCTGGCACTCGGCACCCGCCTGAACCCGTTCTCGACCCTGCCCGGTTACGGGATCGACTACTGGCCGACAGAGGCAAAGATCATTCAGGTCGACGTCAAGCCCGAGCGGATTGGCCTGACAAAGCCGGTCACCGTCGGTATTGTTGGCGATGCGAAAAAAGTCGCAGACACGCTGCTTTCAAAACTGTCTGGCACTGCTGGCGATGAAGGCCGCGAGGCGCGCCGCAACCTGATCGCGACCACCAAATCGGCCTGGGCGCAGGAACTGTCTTCGATGGATCATGAACAGGACGATCCTGGCACCACCTGGAACGAACGTGCGCGTTCGGCCAAACCCGACTGGCTGAGCCCGCGAAAAGCCTGGCGCGCGATTCAGGCGGCCCTGCCGAAAGAGGCGATCATTTCCTCAGATATCGGCAACAACTGCGCCATCGGCAACGCCTACCCGTCATTTGAAGAGGGTCGGAAATACCTGGCCCCCGGCCTGTTCGGCCCCTGTGGCTATGGCCTGCCGTCGGTCATCGGCGCCAAGATCGGCTGTCCGGACACGCCGGTCGTCGGTTTCTCGGGCGATGGGGCCTTCGGCATCGCGGTGACCGAACTGACCGCGATTGGCCGCGAGGAATGGCCCGCGATAACGCAGGTTGTATTCCGGAACTACCAATGGGGCGCGGAAAAGCGGAACTCGACCCTGTGGTATGACGACAATTTCGTCGGCACCGAGCTGGACACCAAGGTCTCTTATGCGGGCATCGCTCAGGCCTGCGGCCTGAAAGGCGTCATCGCGCGCACAATGGACGAGTTGACGGCGGCGCTGACGCAGGCAATCGAAGACCAGAAGGACGGTATCACCACGCTGATCGAGGCGATGATCAACCAGGAACTGGGTGAACCGTTCCGCCGCGATGCGATGAAGAAACCAGTCGAAGTCGCAGGCATCGACGCGGCAGACATGCGTCCGCAATGACCTGACCGCACTGGCCGGGCCAATCTGGTCCGGCCAGTACGCCCATGGCGCCCGCTCGGCAAAGAAATAACGCATGCAAACAAAGCAATGCTTGAGCCGCACCCCAGAACACTCAAGAATGGCCAGCACGTTCAGGTAGCAAGGCGAACGGCCACAGGGAGAGAGCTAACGTGACTGACCAGCCCAAGATCGACCTGTCGCCCAAAGTGTCGGATGAGATCCGCAAGACCACCTGCTATATGTGCGCCTGCCGCTGCGGCATCAATGTGCACATGAAGGACGGCAAGGTCGCCTATATCGAAGGAAACCGCGACCATCCTGTAAACAAGGGTGTGCTCTGCGCCAAAGGCAGCGCCGGGATCATGCAGGTCAACGCACCATCCCGCCTGCGCAAACCTCTGCGCCGGGTCGGCCCGCGCGGCTCGGGCGAGTTCCGCGAGATCGAATGGGACGAAGCGATCAGCACTGCCGTCGGCTGGCTGAACGAGTTACACGAAACCGCACCGCATAAGCTGGCCTTTTTCACTGGCCGCGATCAGAGCCAGAGCTTTACATCCTTCTGGGCGCAGAATTTCGGTACGCCAAATTATGCCGCGCATGGCGGTTTCTGCTCGGTCAATATGGCGGCGGGTGGCATCTATACCATGGGCGGGGCCTTTTGGGAGTTCGGTCAGCCCGATTGGGAGCATACCAAACTGTTCATGTTGTTCGGCGTGGCGGAAGATCATGACAGCAACCCGATCAAAATGGGTATCGGCAAAATCAAGGCACGCGGCGCGCGGGTGATCGGGGTGAACCCGATCCGCTCAGGCTATAACGCGGTGGCGGATGACTGGATCGGAATTACGCCGGGTACGGATGGGCTGTTCATTCTGTCGCTGATCCATGTGCTGATGAAGGCTGGCAAAATCGACCTGGACTATCTCAGCCGCTATACCAACGCGCCTGTCCTGGTGAACGCCGCAGAAGGCCCGGAGAAGGGCCTATTCCTGCGTGACGCCGAAGGCAAGCCGCTGGTCATCGACCGCGTCACAGGAGAGCCCACGGCTTTTGACAAGCCGGGGGTCCGCCCTGACCTGTCGGCGACCTACGAAAAGGATGGCGTCACCCACCGCCCCGTCTTCCACCTGATGGCCGAGAAATACCTGACCGGTGACCACGCCCCCGAGGCGGTCGCCAAGCGCTGTGGTATACCCGCCAGCCGCATCCGCGCAATCGCCGCCGAAATCGCCCGCGTCGCCTTTGACGAAGCGATCGAGCTGGATCAAGAATGGACCGATTTTCGGGGTGAAACGCATTCAAAAATGATAGGTCGCCCGGTCAGCTTCCACGCCATGCGTGGCATTTCGGCCCATGCCAACGGGTTCCAGACCTGTCGCGCCCTGCATGTTCTGCAAATCCTGCTGGGCACAGTCGAAGTGCCCGGTGGTTTCCGTTTCAAACCCCCCTACCCCAAACCGGTCGAGGCTCACCCCACGCCCCACGGCGACCGCCGCCCGGGCCGGGCGCTGGAAGGCCCCCATCTGGGCTTCCCACGCGGCCCCGAGGATCTGCTTCTGAACGAAGACGGCACCGCCCAGCGCATCGACAAGGCGTTCACATGGGAAAACCCGATGTCAGCCCACGGGCTGATGCACATGGTCATCTCAAACGCCGCCGCAGGCGATCCCTACAAGATCGACACGCTGTTCATGTATATGGCGAACATGTCGTGGAACTCCTCCATGAACACCAAGGGCGTGATGGAGATGCTGTCGGCCCGCAACGAAGACGGCAAATATGTCATCCCGCGCATCATCTATTCTGATGCCTACTCCTCGGAAATGGTCGCCTATGCCGATCTGATCCTGCCCGACACCACCTATTTGGAGCGGCATGACTGCATCTCGCTGCTGGATCGCCCGATCTGCGAGGCTGACGCCGCCGCTGACGCGATCCGCTGGCCGGTGGTCGAACCCGACCGCGACGTGCGTGGCTTCCAGTCGGTGCTGATTGAACTGGCCAACCGCATGAGCCTACCCGGGTTCACCGATGATGATGGCACGCCAAAGTGGAAAGACTATGCCGACTATATCGTCAACCACCAGCGCAAACCGGGCATTGGTCCGCTGGCAGGCTTCCGAGGCGAAAACGGCGACAAGGAAGGGCGCGGAGAGGTCAACCCGGACCAGTTGAACCGTTACATCGAAAACGGCGGCTTCTACGTGGCGCATATCCCCGAGGGCGCCGACTACTACAAACCCTGGAACACGGCCTATCAGGACTGGGCCGTCGGCATGGGGATTTACGACAGCCCGCAACCCTATCTGTTCCAGCTCTATTCGGAACCCATGCGAAAGTTTCAACTGGCCGCCGAAGGGCACGGAAGCCGCCAACCGCCCGACCATCTGCGCCAGCGCATCAAAGACACAATGGACCCGCTGCCGATCTGGTACGAAACCGATCAACAGGGCAACGAAGGCTTCACAGTCAATGCTCTGACCCAACGCCCCATGGCCATGTATCACAGCTGGGGCACCCAGAACGCCTGGCTGCGGCAGTTACACGGACGTAATCCGCTCTACGTGCCCACCAAATTGATGCAGGAACACGGTTTGCAGGACGGCGACTGGGCCAAGGTCAGTTCCCCTCACGGAGAAATCACCGTGCCGGTTATGGAGATGGCGGCGCTGAACGACAACACCGTCTGGACATGGAATGCCATCGGTAAGCGAAAGGGTACCTGGGCCCTTCAGGAAGATGCTCCCGAGGCGACCAAAGGTTTTCTTTTGAACCATCTGATCCACGAATTGCTGCCACCCAAAGGTGACGGGATGCGTTGGGCCAATTCTGACCCGGTGACTGGTCAGGCCGCTTGGTTCGACCTGAAAGTGAAAATCGAAAAAACCAGTCCACCTGACGACGTTGAAAGCCAACCCGAATTTGCCCCCATCAAATCCCCTGTCGGCACCGGGCCAAAAGACCTCGCATGGAAGGTTGGCAAATGACCCGGATCCGCACTTCATCTGGCCAAAAATATCTCGGGGGTGAATTGAGCCGCAGGCTCAAGAGGGGGCTGGCCCCCTGCCCCATGTTCCACAGCAGAGGCGTGATGTCATGACCCAGCTCCCCACGTCTACTGATCGCAAGATGGGTCTCGTCATCGACCTCGACACCTGTGTTGGCTGCCATGCCTGTGTGATTTCCTGCAAAGGTTGGAACACTGAGAACTACGGCGCGCCGTTGTCGGATCAGGATGCTTATGGCAGCAACCCCTCGGGTACTTTCCTGAATCGTGTACACTCATACGAAGTACAGCCCGAACAAGGCTCCGCGCAACTGATCCACTTCCCCAAATCCTGCCTGCATTGCGAGGACGCGCCCTGCGTCACCGTCTGCCCGACCGGAGCCAGCTATAAACGCGCCGAAGATGGCATTGTGCTGGTCAACGAAAGTGATTGCATCGGCTGTGGTCTCTGCGCGTGGTCCTGCCCCTATGGCGCGCGCGAGCTGGATATGGCCGAAGGCGTCATGAAAAAGTGCACGCTGTGTGTCGATCGCATCTACAACGAAAACCTGCCCGAAGTGGACCGGATACCCTCATGCGTGCGCACTTGCCCCGCAGGGGCGCGGCATTTTGGTGACCTGGGTGATCCGGACAGTGATGTCAGCAAGCTGGTTTCCGAACGTGAGGGGATGGACCTGATGCCTGAGATGGGCACCAAACCCGTCAACAAGTATCTTCCGCCACGCGCCAAGGACATGATCGAAGAACAGATAGACATCCTGGCCCCGCTGTTGGCACCTGTTGCTGAAGAACCCAAAGGCTTCCTCGGCTGGCTCGACAAAACGCTGGAGAAGCTCTGATGCATCCCGCCCCTTCGGTCATCATTTTCACCACCCTGTCTGGTTTGGGTTTTGGATTGCTGTTCTTCCTTGGCCTCGGACTGCCCGATGTTTCGGGCTGGGTGGCTTTTATATTTTTCGCCATAGCCAACGCCTTGGCCGTGGGCGGGTTACTGGCCTCGACCTTCCATCTGGGTCATCCGGAGCGCGCCTGGAAAGCCTTTACGCAGTGGAAAACCAGTTGGCTCAGCCGCGAAGGCTGGTGTGCGGTCCTCGCCCTGATCACCATGGGGCTTTACGCATTGGGAGTGGTGTTTCTGGGGCAACGCTGGAACCTGTTGGGCTGGATCGGTGCGCTGTTGTCGCTGGCCACGGTGTTCACGACCTCAATGATCTATACCCAGCTCAGGACCATACCGCGCTGGAATATGAAACTGACACCTGCAATGTTCCTCAGCTTCAGCCTGGCGGGGGGCAGCCTTCTGGCCGGTCAGACCAGCATTGCGGTACCCTTGCTACTTCTCGCTGCGCTGGTGCAGCTGCTGTACTGGCGGCAAGGGGACAAGGCGTTTTCTGCATCCGGCACCAACCTCGGCACCGCCACAGGTCTGGGTCAGCGCGGTGCTGTTCGCACTTTTGAGCCACCTCATACCGGAACCAACTATCTGCTGCGGGAATTCGTCTACGTGGTTGGGCGCAACCATGCCGAAAAGCTGCGGGTGATCTCGTTTGTGCTGGCGTTTGCCTTGCCCATATTGCTGCTGCTGATCCCGTTCAGCCATTTCTTTGCGTTGCTGGCCGTGCTGTCACATCTGGCGGGCATCGCAACCTCGCGCTGGCTGTTCTTTGCGCAGGCCGAGCATGTGGTTGGGCTGTACTACGGTAAACGTTGAAGGGGGCATTGCCCCGTCGCGGCAAGCCGCGACTCCCTCGGGATATTTGAGGCCAGATGAAGATTGGATGCCAAGTTGTGGGCGGGCGGTACTCGGATTGCAAGACCGCCCTTATGGATCCGGGTATCGTTCTAGATCAGGCCTGCATGGGCCATCGCAGCGTCGATGGCAGCCTTGGTGCTGTCGTCCAACCCGGTCAGAGGTGAGCGGACTTCGGTGCTGCACAGACCCAACTTGCTGAGCGCATATTTTGCACCAACCAGGCCGGGCTCGATGAAGATTGCCTCATGCAAGGGCATCAGACGGTCCTGATATTCAAGCGCTTTTCCATAGTCGCCGTTCAATGTCGCCTGCTGGAACTCAGCACAGAGTCTCGGAGCCACGTTTGCGGTGACCGAGATGCAGCCCACACCACCATGGGCATTAAAGCCAAGCGCGGTTGCGTCCTCGCCTGACAATTGGCAGAAGTCGGTGCCGCAGCTGGCGCGCTGCTGGCTGACGCGGGCCAGATCTCCGGTCGCGTCCTTAACGCCTACAATGCGCGGTAGACGGGCCAGTTCACCCATCGTCTCCGGTGTCATATCGATGACCGAACGGCCCGGAATGTTATAGATAATGATTGGGATATCGGCGCAGTCGTGTAGTGCGCGGAAGTGTTCCAGCAGGCCCTTTTGCGTCGGCTTGTTGTAATAGGGCGTCACCACCAGCGCCGCATCGGCACCGATGTTTGCCGCGAACTGGACGAATCGGATGGCCTCAACCGTGTTGTTGGACCCGGCCCCGGCGATAACGGGCACACGGCCTGCCGCGACTTTGACCACCTCCGCAACGACTGTCTCATGCTCGTCGTGGCTGAGTGTCGGGCTCTCGCCCGTTGTACCCACGGGCACCAGACCGGCAGAACCTTCCTCAATTTGCCATTCTACCAGATGTTTAAGCGTCTCCAGGTCCAACGCGCCGTTGCTGAACGGGGTGACCAGGGCTGGCATCGAGCCTTTGAACATGGGACGCTCCTTAGAATGCAGAATGCTGTTTTTTGCGCACCGGTCCGTCACGATCCTGGGTTTGAGTGTTGATCCCGGCGGCGCAAGGTTTATCCTGCATGGCTGTATCCTTGGTTTGTTGGGGAATGCAAGGGATGAGACGTATTCTATCGCTTGTCTTGGCGATGACTCTGGCGCTGGTGTTGCAGCCGCAGCCCACTCGGGCGGATGCAACGCAGGATTTGCGCACGGCCCTCTATGAGATGCGCAAGGGCGACTGGAACGCCGCGCTGCGCGTTGCAGGGCAGCGCGGGTCGGTGGCGCGGGACATCATCGTCTGGCACTGGCTGCGCGAGGGTTTTGGCAGTTCGGGCGACGTGTTGGTGTTTTTGGACCGGCGTCCGGATTGGCCAGGCCTGGCCTGGCTGCGCCGCAAGAGCGAGCCATCGTTCACCGGCGCCGATCCGGATCGGGTTCTGAAATTCTACGAGGGGATGCCTCCACAAACCGCAGAAGGCGCGTTGAATTATGCCGTGGCATTGAAAAGCCAAGGCCGCAACGGTGAGGCCGAAGCCGACATCGTAACCGCGTGGCGCACGATGCCGATGGGGTCGGGCCTGCAAAAGGACTACCTGGAAAACTTTAGCAAGCTTCTGAAACCACATCACGAAGCGCGGTTGGACCGGATGCTGTGGGACGGGCATTTGGTCAGCGCCGGACAGATGCTAACTTTGGTAAATGCCGATCAGCGCAAACTGGCCGAGGCCCGCATTGCCTTGCAAAAACGGGAAAACGGCGTGGATGGCAAGGTGGCTGCGGTGCCAGCGTCTTTGGCCAAGTCTCCGGGGCTGGCTTTTGACCGGTTTGTCTGGCGTGACCGCAAAGAGCTGGACGACAGTGCCATCGATCTCATGCTGGCGCGCTCAACCGGGCCGAAATCGCTTGGCGAGCCGGGCAAATGGGCTGAAGGGCGCCGCCGGTTGGCAAGGCTGGAAATGCGCAAGGGCGATGCCGAACGCGCGTATGCGATAGCAGCCAACCATCACATGACCCCCGACATGGGCTATAGCTATGCCGATCTGGAGTGGCTGGCGGGGTTTCTGGCCCTGCGTAGGCTGAACGACCCTGCGACGGCGGTGCGGCATTTTCAGAACTTCTCGGGCGCTGTGCAATCACCGATCTCCAAGGGCCGTGGTGGGTATTGGCTGGGTCGGGCCTACGCCGCAGCAGGGGATGCGGACAAAGCATATGAGGCTTATGCAGCCGGAGCGGACCATCAGACGTCATTCTACGGGCTCCTGGCCGCCGAACGGATCGGGCGGCCGTTTGACAGCGAACTGGCCAACCCACGCCGTGCGCCGCACTGGAAACAGGCCGCATTTGCCCAGTCCAGCGTACTGGAGGCCGGGCTGCTTTTGCTGAGCGCCGGTGAGGGCAACCTGTCCGAGCGATTCCTCACCCATCTGGTCGAGAGCCTCGATCAGACGCAGGCCGCACAGCTGGGCGATCTGGTGCTGGAGTTGAACGAACCGCATCTGGCGGTGATGATTGCCAAACGCGCGGCGACGACGGGTGTTGTATTACCCGCCGCCTATTATCCCGTTCATCCGGTTGCTGATATCGGCCTGCCCATGGCGAAGGAGATGACGCTGGCCATCGCCCGACGCGAAAGCGAGTTTGACCCGGTGGTGATAAGCGGCGCGGGTGCGCGTGGTCTGATGCAGGTCATGCCCGCCACCGCCAAGCTGGTGGCGCAGGATCTGGGCATACTCAGCGGTCACAAGACCAGACGACTGACCTCGGACTGGCAGTATAATGCCAAGCTTGGGGCGAATTATCTGGCGACACTGGCCGAGGATTTCAACGGTAATGTGGTGATGATGGCCGCCGGGTATAATGCGGGTCCGAGACGGCCAATCTCGTGGATGGAACGCTATGGCGACCCTCGTCGGGGCCAGGTGGACGTGATCGACTGGATCGAGACCATTCCTTTCAAGGAGACGCGCAACTATGTCATGCGTGTCGCCGAAAGCCTTCCGGTCTACCGCGCACGTCTGGGCCAGCCGCCTTTGCCGGTGCCGTTTTCTCAGGAACTGACAGGATCAACCCTTGCGTCTTTCGCGCCATAGGGTGAACAAACCGGCCGCGATCACAAGACCTGCGCCCAAAACCACGGCGGGGCGCAGTGTCTCGTGGAAAATGGTAATGCCCAGAATCGCGCTCCACATCAGATGGAAATAAGCGAATGGCTGTACGGCGCTGGCCTCGGCCATCTCATAGCATTTGATCAGCAGCCAATGCCCCAAAGTACCGGAGACACAGAGCAGAGCCATCCAAAACCAGTCGCCACTGGCCATCGGCTCCCAAAACCAAACCCCGACCGCAGTCATGGTGATCGCACCGGCCACCCCGGTCCAGAAAAAGCTGGTTGCGGTGCTGTCACGCCGCGCGGCATAGCGCGTCAGAAGGCCATAAACAGCGAACATCAGGGCCGAAATCAGGGGAACCACCGCCAAAGGATTGAACACGCCCGAACCCGGCTGCAGGATGATAAGCACGCCGATACAGCCCACGCCGATCGCCGCCCAGCGACGCCAGCCGACCTTTTCTCCCAGAACCGGCCCGCTGAGCGCGGCGATCAGCAGCGGATAACAGATGAATATCGCCTGGCTTTCGATCAGCCCCAGAATCGTGAAGCTGAAGACGGCTACACAGATCTCAGCCGCCAGCAATACGCCGCGAAAGATCTGCAGGCCCAACTGGCTTGTCTGTGACGCCGCCCGCACTCCACCCGGTACCCGCGCAGCCAGCGCGATAACGAAGGCCGCAAAGAACCAGTATCGGATCATCACAACCATGTAGGTGTTGTAGGCACCCGCCAGATGACGTGAGATGCCGTCCTGCAGCGCAAACACGATTGTCGCGCCGATCATCAAGGCAATCCCGGCGTTGACGTTGTTTTTCTGACTCATGGCTTGACCGCACGCGTCATATGCCGTTTGCGGCCAAATCCCGGGCTGCGAGTGACGTCAAAACCGGCAGCGGCCAACCCGCGTCGCACAAAACCTGCCGCTGTATAGGTTGCCGCGGTGCCATCTTGAACGGTGTGGTCGGCCACGTGCTGCATCAACTCAGCGCCCCACAATTCGGGGTTCTTTGCGGGTGAAAACCCATCCAGAAACCACGCGTCTGCCCTTCCCTTCCACTTCGGCAGGGTCTGGCGCGCGTCCCCGAGGATGACCTCCAGATGTAAGGTGTCCAGTTTGCATGTCTCGCCTGTCCAGACTGCAAGAAACCGATCCGTCCAGGGCGACATATCAGGAAAGGCTGCCAGCGCGCGCGCCATATCGTCAGGCGCCATCGGAAAGGCTTCGAAACTGGTGAAGCTCAACGGGGATGTCAGCCCCGACACCTCCCACGCAGACCAGGCCGTCAGCATATTAAGGCCGGTGCCGAAGCCCAGCTCGGCGATCCGGAAACCGGGTGCAAAGCGGGCTGGTAGATCATTGCCCGCAAGGAACACGTGCCGAGTCTCTTCCAGCCCGCTCTGCAGCGAGTAATAGGGATCGTCGAACCGGTCCGAGACCGGGATCTGATCCTCTGTCCATGTCAGTTCGGCACGCTGGTCTGCCATCGGGTTATCCTGTAGCTAGGCTGCGCGACACTGAACAAGGAAAAGGGGATTGGCAATGGTCGATGTGACGGTGCGCGGCGCAGGCGTTTTCGGCCTGTCCATCGCATGGACCTGCGCCCGGCGCGGGGCGAAGGTACAGGTGATTGACCCTTACGGACCCGGCGCAGGCTCCAGCGGCGGGTTGGTCGGCGCTCTGGCCCCTCATGTCCCCGAAAACTGGAATGCCAAGAAGGCATTTCAATTCGACAGCCTGACTATGGCCAGCTCGTTTTGGAAACAGGTCGAGGCAACGGGCGGAGTCTCTCCCGGCTATGCGCGGCTGGGGCGGTTGCAACCAATCGCGGATCAACGCAGTCTGGACCTCGCATATGAGCGGGCAAAAACCGCTGAAACGCTCTGGCAGGGGCAAGCCAGCTGGAATGTGGTTCCGGTGGAAGAGGTCGGCGCCTGGTGTCCGCCCAGCCCGACTGGCTTTGTCATTCACGATACACTGAGCGCACGGATGCACCCCCGCAGGGCCTGTTCGGCGCTGGTCGCCGCATTGGGGGTGATGAGTGTCGACGTAGTGGCAGACGCGCCCGAACGGGGCCGTATCGTGCATGCCACCGGCCTTGCAGGGCTGGAAGAGCTGAGCCGCGCTTTCGGGAAAACTGTGGGCAACGGCGTCAAAGGACAGGCCGCGCTGCTGCGCTTTGATGCCGGGGCGGTGCCGCAGATTTTTGCAGACGCCATTCATTTGGTACCGCATGCAGATGGCACGCTTGCAATCGGTTCGACTTCCGAACGTGAGTATGATGACCCCTCTGGCACCGATGACGCGCTGGATGACGTACTGGATCGCGCCATGCGCGCCCTCCCTCTGCTGCACGGTGCCGAGGTGATCGAACGCTGGGCCGGCGTGCGCCCACGCAGCAAAAGCCGCGCGCCGATGCTGGGAGCGCACCCTCTGCACAAGGGTCAGTTCATCGCCAATGGTGGCTTCAAGATCGGCTTTGGGATGGCACCGAAAGTGGCCCAGGTCATGGCGGACCTGATCCTTGAAGGACGCGATGCCATCCCCAACGATTTTAGGCCCGAGACATCCTTATGAGTGATGCAGCCCAGACACCACAGCGCCTGAACCCGGACAGCCCGATGCTGCCCAAGGTTTTGACCCTCATCCGCAATAGCTTTGCCTATATGGAGGGGCGCATCGACCCGCCGTCGTCAATGCATCGCCTGACCGAAGGCGCCTTGCGCGACCAGACGCGCGATGGCGAGATCTGGGTGATTGGAGATCGCCCTGATGCGGTAATCTTTCTGACACCAAAGCCCGGACGTTTGTACCTGAGCAAACTGGCCGTCGATCAGGACCGGAGGGGTCAGGGGCTTGCCCGGCTGCTGGTCGATCTGGCCGAATCCCGGGCTGCCGCGTTGGGATTGCAGATCCTGGAACTACAAACCCGCGTCGAGCTGATCGAAAACCACGCTGCCTTCGCCTGCATGGGGTTTGTGAAAACCGGTGAAACGGCCCATACCGGTTTCGGTAGGACCACGTCGATCACAATGCAAAAACGCCTAGTTTAAAACCTCGGCCCGCATGTATTCCCGCCCATCCGGCCCACGCACCCACATGGCATGACCGTTCCGGCACAGGGTTGCCGTTTCGAAATGCATCAGCGGCGCGGTAGCCCGAAACGAAAACCCGGTCAGAGGCCCCATCAACTCGGCCGCAAACAACATCAGGAGCTGTGCCAGCAAGGGACCGTGCACAACAAGCCCTTGGTAACCCTCGACATCGCGCGCATAATCCAGATCATAGTGAATGCGGTGCCCGTTGAAAGTAAGCGCCGAATAGCGAAACAGTTGGGTTGTGTCGAACGCCACCTCACGCCGGTCGGTCTCGTCGGTGCGGGCCAGAGGGTGTTGCGGTGCAATCGCATCTGGTGATGGGTCTTCACGATAGACCAGATCTTGCCACTCGGTCAGACCAAGTGCGCCCTGTTGCCAGACCTCGTGGCGCAAGGTGACAAATGCCAGCGGGCCTGTGCGCCCGATCTTTTGCTCCGCGCTTTCCCTGACTGACCGGCGTTCAGCCTCGGCGCCCGCAATCAGGGGCTGATGAAACTGCAATCGCCCACCTGCCCACATGCGCCTGGGCAGGCCCATATCCGGGATCAAGCCAAGACCCACCAGTGGATGCCCGTCCCGCCCCAGATCGCCCGGAGGACGCGGTGACCAGAAAAAAAGATGGTGAAAGAACGGCGGCAAGGCAGACCCTGCCTGTATGGACGGCCTTTGACCCAGCGCCACCTGCAACGCGGCGGCACGCGCCGGGTCAATCAGATCTCTGAGCGTTTCCGAGCCGTGGTTCTCCATGATCAACCTTCGGATCAGAATCCGGCCTCGGCGCGCAGTTTCTGCATCAGGGTATGCAACGTGTGCTCATAACGATCGCTCACCAGCCGTCCCTGCGCGTCGAACTCGTTAGAACTGTCAGCCAGATGAATCTCCGGCCCCTGCAGGATGCGAGTTTGGAACGGGACCATAAAGGACCTCAGGATCATCTGCGCCCGTTCACCGCCAGCGCGGCCCGCAGCGGCGGACATCACGGCAACGGGTTTGTCACTCCACGGTTTGCCACTGGTCCGGCTGACCCAGTCCAGCGCATTCTTCAAAACACCCGACGGCCCCTTGTTGTATTCCGGGGTCGAGATGATCACCGCATGGGCCTGCGCGATCTGATCCGCCAGCACCTGCACCGCTTCGGGGATGCCCTCACCGGTCTCCAGATCGCCATCATAGAGCGGGAGGTGCAGATCGGCCTCAATAAACGTGCCCGGATCGAACAGACGGGCAGCCTCGCGCATCAGCTTGCGGTTGGTTGCTTCCATCCGCAACGAGCCGGAGAGGCCAAGAAGGATCGGATCAGACATGGGGAAACTCCGTTGCCGTGTTTCCCCAATGCATAGCCCGAGATGACCCCGGACCAAAGCCCTGATGACGCGCAGTCACTGTGCGTAAGGCGCGTGCTCAGGTATTGCCGCTGGGCACGACCACGATTTCGACCCGACGGTTCTGCGCCTTTCCAGCAGGGGTCAGGTTCGATGCGATGGGGTTGTTCTCACCCTGCCCGATGGTGGTGATACGGGCGTAGCTTACACCGTTGGCCTGCAGGATATCCGCCACCGCGTTGGCCCGACGTTCGGACAGACCGAGATTATAGGACGCTTCGCCATCGCTGTCGGTATGGCCGATAATTTGAACATTCGAGTTCGGATAGTTCACAAGGTTCTGGCCAACCTTCACCAAATCAGAGCGCAGCGCGGGCCTTACGGTGGAACTATCGGTGTCAAAGGTGATGTCATTCGGCACAGTCACAATCAGGCGGTCACCTGCATTGACAATGGTTATTCCGTCATTGGCCAGTTGCTGACGCAGTTCAGCAGCCTGCCGGTCCAACTGGTTGCCGATCACACCACCCCCTGCAGCGCCAATGGCGCCACCGGCCAATGCACCCAGCAGCGGGTCCGAGTCATTTGCAATCGCACCGACGCCAGCGCCGATCAGGCCACCCAGCAACGCCCCTTGTTTGGCGTTTTGATTGGGATCGTTTTGCACGGACAGGGTGCCGGGATCGGTACACGCACCCAAAAACATGGCCGAGCACAACCCAGCCGCCAGTAGACACTTGGAAATCGTCATGGAATCACCTTCTGCTCCGGTACCCGTTCACCGGGTCTGCTTCGTTATCCGTAGTATAACATGGTGAGAACGAAGGGGCTCAAGCAACAAATGAGTGAGATCGGCAAATACCCGCTGCTCAAGCCACCCCGGTGGAACTGTCCCAGAGGTTTTGCTCCTGCCAGATCGCGCGCAGGGGTTCACCTTGCCCGCAAAAGTGTTCTTCGGTCATTTCGCAGGTCCAGATCCGGTCCGTACGGAAGTGGCGGAACCCGCTGCGAAGCTCGCACCAGGCGGCCAGCATTGTGCATTCTATGTGGTAAATCAGTGCGACGGGCCGCACCGTGCGTTCGGTACGTTCGCCTTCCGAATTCGAGTAGGTGATGCGAATCTTGCGCTCGGCCCGGATCGCTTCGCGATAGTTCACCACGGGCACGCAGCCTTTCTCGGGATCATCCGCAGGAGCCCCCCACGGCGCAACCTGCAGCCAGTCCGCAGGCACGCGCAGGGCGTCAATCTTGCGACACACCCTGTCAGCGGCCTGCTGCAGGGTGCTGTCACCCGTGCGGGCCAACATCGAAAGGCCGACCCACAGCGCCTCAACCTCTTCGGCGTCGAAATTCAGCGGCGGAAGATCGTATCCGCGGCGCATCATGTATCCGACCCCAGCCTCGCCCTCAATCGGTGTACGTTGAGCCTGCAACGCGGCAATATCGCGATAGACGGTGCGCACAGAAACCTCGAGCTTGGCGGCCAGCGCTTCGGCTGTAACCGGTGCCTCGGTGGCGCGCAAAATCTGGATGATTTCAAACAGGCGGGTAGAACGGCGCATCACGGCCTCCTTGCGGTCTGCTGACAGCATAGCACACCCCCCTGACAAGGTGGTGTCAGGAGCGTTGGGCGAAGATCGGTCAATCACAAAGCCGGAGATTGACCATGCCTTATCTCGACAATCACGTCCTGATGACCCTGAAACTGGATCGCTGGTCGCAGGACCATGCATTGCGCGGGTTTGAAATCGAACGCGAACTTGCCGCCGCCCGTGGGTGCAAAGCCGTGCGCCGAAGGAAACGAACCCGGCGCTTTTCACTCGGCAATCTGAAGTTGCTGTGGACCAGCAACGCCTAGGATTAAAACGCGGCAGGCGCTCGGAATTTCATTGAAACACCGCCTTCGGGATTCTTCAGGCGCAGTTCTTCGGAATGCAGCATGAGCCGGGGAAAATCACGCGCCGGTCCGTCCGCGTAGAACGGATCCCCCAAAATCGGGTGCCCCAGTGCCTGCATATGAACCCGCAACTGATGCGAGCGACCAGTTTTGGGAAACAGGCGAATACGCGTCGTCTCGCCCTCTTTCTTAAGCACGCGCCAGTCGGTAACCGCGGGTTTCCCTGTCTCGTGGCAAACCATCTGGCGCGGGCGGTTGGGCCAGTCGACGATCAACGGCAGGTCCACCGTTCCCGATTTCGGCTCGACCCGGCCCCAGACCCGCGCGACATAGGTCTTGCGCGTCTGACGGTTCTCAAACTGCAATCCCAGATGGCGCTGCGCGTGTGGTGTTTGGGCAAAGACCATCACCCCGGATGTGTCGCGATCCAACCGATGCACCAGCAAAGCCTGCGGAAACGCCGACTGAACGCGGGTCAGCAGGCAATCGGCCAAATGCGCACCCCGCCCCGGTACCGACAAAAGGCCCGACGGCTTGTTCACCACGATCAACTGCGTGTCTTCAAACAGCACATCCAGTGGCGTTTGGGGGGGATCATAAGTCTCGCTCATAAGCGCCTGCCTATCCCAGCCCGCGACCTCCCGCAACGTCGTCCTTGTCAGGCCGAACCGGTTCGGCAACTCTCGGACCAACGGAGAGGAGCGGACATGCACCCCACAATCAAACGACTGCAGGAAGTTGTCGCAAAAGGTGACGAAAGCCTGATCCACGAGCTGCTTGCCGAAGACGTTCGGTTTTTGCCACCGACCTATTACAGCACCTGGACCGGTCGCGCACCGGTCGCTGCCGTGCTCGGGCATGTGACGCAGGTCTTCTCGGATTTTCGCTATCGCCGGGCTATGGGTGACGGCAATGACTGGGCGCTGGAGTTTCAATGTAAGGTGGGTGAACTGGATGCCGTGGGGGTGGATCTGATCACGCTGAACGACGACGGGTTGATACAGGATTTCGAGGTCGTTATGCGCCCCTACAAAACCGTCGGGGCCCTGCGCGAAGCGATGATGGCGCGCGTTATGAAAGATGCCCGCTTCCTGGAATTCAAAAACGCGCTGAGCTGACCATGCCTGCCCCGATCAGCGCAGATCAGATCCTGAGGGTACCTCTGCTGCCCGTACTGGCGCTGCAAGGCCTTGCAGTCCGGCGCAATGCACAATGCCTGCCGGAACCGACAGGACCCCGCGTAGGACGGCAAGGGCGCGGGCCCCGCTTGCGTTTGCTGATCACCGGCGACAGTTCTGCAGCCGGGGTCGGGGCCGGAACTCAAGCTCAGGCCTTATCGGGCCAACTGGTCGAGCGGCTGGCCCGACACTATACAGTGGAATGGCGACTGGAGGCGACAATTGGGCATACGACGCGGGACACGATTAAACGACTGCAACAGATCGACCTCCGATTTGATGCCGTTGTAACGGCGCTCGGCGTGAACGATGTAACACGCGCGGTGTCTCAACGAGGATTTGTTGAACAACAAACGCAATTGATGGCCCTGCTGACCGGATCATTGGGGGCCGGCAACGTAGTGGTGACCGCAGTGCCGCAAATGGCCCGCTTTCCGGCTTTGCCACAACCTCTGGCCTGGATTCTGGGACAACAGGCTAAACGGTTGGATCAAGGGCTGAAACACGTCGCCGCAGGCTTTCCACAGGTTCGGTATCTGGCGCTCGATCTGCCCGATGACCCTGCTCTCGCCGCTCCGGATGGATATCATCCCAGCCCGAAAGCCTACGCGATCTGGGCCGAGCAAGCCGCCCAGCTCATCCGTCAGACCTGAGACCGCATCTGCCGGATCATCGGTACGGAGTACACCACCAGCGCAGCCCAGATCAGCGGGAAGGCGATCATGCGCGCCTGATCAATTCGCTCACCGAACAAGGTGATCGCTGTGATAAAGATCATAGTCGGGGCGATATATTGCAGGATGCCCATCGTGGACAAACGCACCAGCTTGGCCCCGTTGGCATAAACAAGCAGAGGTACAGCCGTCACAATCCCTGCTCCCGCCAGCAGCATGGTATCCTGTGCGCCAATGCCAAAATGTCCAGATCCGCTCGCGCCCAACCAGGTCACATAGGTCAAGGCGGGGATCAGCAGAATCAGAACCTCGAGCAGAAAACCCTGATTAGGCCCGATCGGAAGAGAACGTTTGAAGAAGGCATAGAACCCCCAGCTGATCATCAGACCGAGCGCAGCCCAAGGCAGGCGCCCCGCCTGGAATATCAGAACCAGAACTCCTAACGCGGCCAATCCAACGGCAACCACTTGGGTCCGGTTCAACGGCTCTCGCAGCAAGATCGCACCCAAGGCAATACTGAACAGCGGATTTATGTAATATCCAAGCGCCGCGTCCAAGGCGTTGCCCGTAGAAATTGCCCTGACATAGATCGCCCAGTTTATCGAGATCAAAGCAGCCGTCAGTGCCGCCATGCCCAACATCTTTGGATTGCGCAGCGCCGCCTTCAGATCACGCGTCCGCCCCAGCGCAACCAACAGTAACCCGGCCACAGGTACCGACCAGATGACCCGATGGGCAACAATTTCAACCGGCCCGATATGATCCATCGCCTTCAAATAAAGCGGAAGAAACCCCCAGAGGACGTAGGCTGTCACCGCCAGAACCAGCCC
Source organism: Alphaproteobacteria bacterium (assembly GCA_030426685.1). GTDB lineage: Bacteria > Pseudomonadota > Alphaproteobacteria > Rhodobacterales > Rhodobacteraceae > Ruegeria. The sequence continues at coordinate 23,205 of JAUHYC010000027.1, read as the reverse complement.
TTTTGGCGTATCTGTGTTCCGATCTGGTTGGGCACTGGCGGTCATCTAGCGTCTCCATTTGCGACGCCTCTGTCTAGGGCAACTTGCTGTTTCAAGGAACCATCAATTCTGTTGGGCAACCCATCACGGTCCTTGATCGATTTATCATCCGGGCAATAGCCCGAATGGACGGTTTTGCGAGGCTCTGCCTCGCGCTCCGAGGTATTTCCGGCCAGATGAAGTGCGGATCCCCTGCTTCATCTGGCCTCAAATACCTCGGGGGAAACGCGGCTCGCCGCGTTGGGGGCAGAGCCCCCAACCGCCGTTGTCAGATTTTGACGCGTTCCGATTTTGGATCATACATGGGTCTCAGCGAAGCCTCGGCTTTGACCTTCACGCCGCAAACATCGATCTCATAAGTCGACGCCAAAACGTCGGCGCCGCTTTCGCCGTCACATGGGACATAACCCATCCCAATCGCGGCGCCGAGCGTATGACCATAATTCCCCGAGCTCAGGTACCCAACATATTCACCATTCCGGATGATGGGCTCATTGTGAAACAGCAGGGGCTCGGGGTCTGTCAGGCGAAACTGGATCAGTCGGTTTTGGGGGCCGCTTTCCTTGCGCCGGATCACCGCTTCGCGGCCGAGGAAGTCACAGCCTTTGTCAGGCTTGACCGCAAAACCAAGCCCTGCGTCGATCACATGATCCTCACAGGTGATATCATGACCAAAGTGACGAAAACCCTTTTCGATCCGGCAGCTGTCCATCATATGCATACCGCACAGCTTGAGATTCATGTCCTGCCCGGCCTCTAGCAGGGTTTCGAAGACGTGGCCGGACATGTCCGAGGAAACATAGATCTCCCACCCAAGCTCACCCACATATGTCACCCGATGCGCGCGGGCCACGCCCATACCGATCTCGATCTCCTGCGCGGTGCCGAACGGGTTGGTTGCGTTCGAGAAATCATTGGGCGAGACCTTCTGAAGCAGCGCCCGTGCGTTCGGTCCCATAACGGCCAGAACGCCTTCGCTAGCGGTGACATCCGTGATGACCACATTGAACCCGCCCGCATGGCGCCGCATCCAGGTCTGATCGGCAAGCCGTGTGGCGGCGGGGGTTACCACCAGATAGGCGGTTTCGCTCAGGCGCGTCACGGTCACGTCAGCCTCGATCCCGCCTTTCCGGTTGAGGAACTGAGTGTAGACGATCTTGCCATTTGGCACCGCGTAATCCCCACCGCCGACATAGTTCATGAACCGTTCGGCATCGGGGCCTTCAACGCGGATCTTGCCGAAAGAGGACATATCGTACATGCCCACATTCTCACGCACGGCCTTATGCTCGGCGGCCGAGTTTTCAAACCAGTTTTGGCGTTTCCAGCTATAGCGATACGCGCGCTCCTGCCCTTCGTTGGCGAACCAGTTGGCGCGTTCCCAACCCGCCAGCTCACCGAAAACGGCCCCTTGTTCCTTCAGATGGTGGTGGAACGGCGTCCGGCGCACGCCGCGTGCAGTAGCTTTCTGACGATAAGGATAGTGATCGGCGTAAAGTAGCCCAAGCGTTTCCTTTGAGCGTTCATACAGGTATTTCTTGTTGCCTTGAAACGGCTGCATCCGGCTGATGTCCACGTCGCCCAGATCAAACGGCTTCTCACCGGTGTCCATCCATTCCGCCAGCGCCATGCCGGCACCACCCGCCGACTGGATGCCGATTGAGTTGAACCCGGCGGCAACCCAGTAATTGTCGGTCTCGGGTGCCAGACCCAGATGATATGCGTCATCAGGGGTGAAGCTCTCTGGCCCGTTGAAGAACGTGTGGATCCCCGCCTCGGCCAGCATTGGCATCCGGTTACAAGCGGCCTCGAGGATCGGTTCGAAATGATCGAAATCCTCGGGAAGCTGATCAAACTCAAAGCTGTCGGGGATACCCTTCATTGCCCAGGGCTTTGCGTTTGGTTCAAACGCACCCAGCATCATCTTCCCCGCGTCTTCCTTGTAGTAGGCACATTCATCCGGCACACGCAGCACTGGCATCTGGCTCAGACCAGAAATGGGTTCGGATACGATGTAAAAATGCTCGCACGCGTGCAGCGGGACGTTCACGCCCGCCATCCTGCCAACTTCGTGCCCCCACATGCCGGCGCAATTGACGACCAGGTCGCAGGCAATATGCCCTTGCGATTCCCCATCATCACTGACCCAGTCAACACCATTTACGCGCCGCCCGTGTCTGGAGATGCCCGAAACTTTTACGCGCTCCCTGATGACGGCTCCACGCTGACGGGCACCCTTGGCCAGCGCCAGCGCGATATTGGCGGGATCGGCCTGCCCGTCCGTTGGCAGCCAAACACCGCCCGTCACACCTTCAAGATTGATATGTTCGTAGCGCTCTTTCACTTCGGCAGGCGACAGTTCCTCGACCGGCACGTCAAAAGCGCGGGCCATTGCGGCGTTTCGATAAAGCTCTTCCAATCGCTCGCTGGTCAGAGCAACCGATACAGACCCGACCTGACGCAGACCCGTGGCCACACCGGTCTCTTCTTCCAACCCCAGATAGAGCTCGGCAGAATACCGCGCCAACTTGGTCATGTTTGAGGAGGCCCGCAATTGCCCGATCAGGCCGGCTGCGTGCCAGGTTGTGCCACTGGTCAGCTGCTTGCGCTCCAGCAGTACAACATCATTCCAGCCTTTCTTGGTCAGGTGATAGGCGACCGAGCATCCGATAACACCGCCGCCGATTATGACCACACGGGCCTTGGTAGGAAGATCAACCATCCTGATGTCTCCGCTGTCTCAGGTTTTGCCCAAATTGGCATGAAGGATCGACAAAAAAAGCACCAAAAGCGTCAACTCGATTGTAAAAATCACCGATATTCCGCACGCCGTTTTTTGCGCCTTAGAACAAATGGAGTCATGCCAAAGAAGCGCTTGTAAACTGACGAAAACCCGTTCGGAAAACCGCAGACCAATCCGATTTCCCGCACGCTCATAGTCGTATTCAGAAGCAGGTTATTGGCTTTCGCCAGTCGCATTTCGCGATAGAACCCGTTGGGCGTGGTCCCGAATGTTGCCCGGAATTTGCGTTCCAGGGAACGATTCGATACTTGCAGCAGATCGACGATCTGATTGATCGGCAGAGGTTCTTCGATATTCGCCTGCATCAGTTTGATACACTGATCCAGTTTCTCATCCCCCGTCGCCGTGGTGCGCAAGCCCGAGAAGGGCTGCATTGACGAGAAATCGCGGATGTTTTCATGCAACATGATGTCGGCAACCGTCATCTTGGCCGCGCCCGAGATGTGTCGCCCGATCACAGCCAGCGCAACATCTGTGGTTGCCTCCATTCCGGCACAAGTCACAACCGAGCCCTGTTCCGTCGCGATGGACAGCTTTGCCTCGAAGCCCGCGCCACGTTCCCGCAAGAAAGAGGCGTTTTCCCAGTGCGTTGCCAGGTGATCAGCCCCTTTTTCATCTATGTACCGGCTTGCGGCTTCCGCCAGTAAAAAAACCTGAGCACCGCGAAAGGTGTAATCAGATACAATACGCCCCAGAGACAGCTGCGGTTGGTCGGGGTCAGAATTTCCGATCACAAACAGATAATTCGCATTGGGTTGTGCCGGCACCGGTTCGGTTTGCACGGTTGCGTTGCTGCTGCTTTCCACTGGCCCACCCGTTCGGGACCGGTAGGTAAATGTGAACGGTGGATGCGCGCATACCCGATTCGCCAGGCGCAGCACCTCGACGAGTGCGGCCAGCTCCAGCAGCACGAAACCCGGTGCCACCAGAATGTCAAAGTGATGCTGGCTGTGATCCTGCTGCGGTTCTGGTTTGGTCCGGTTCGGCATTTGGATAGCCTCAGACAATCTTGTGTCCGGCAGCATGCAATCGGTCAGCAAGGGCTTTGATATGATCCGGCCCGACCTCGCAACAGCCCCCCACGATGGTGGCACCCTGCGCCACCCATGCCATGGCATGGTCTGCATATGCCTCAGGCGCGAGGTCCTGACGCTGCTCCAACGCGTCCACGGTGGGAGCGTCCTGCAGAAAACCCTCTGAGATCCCGGTGAAGCCGTTGGCATAGGCACCGAACGGGCGCTCGAGTTCCGCGATGATGGCAAGCGCTGCGGGGATCGCCTCGGGGCGCGTGCAATTGATCAGCACGGTTTCGGGCGCGAACCGTTCAACCAGCGCGGCGATGTCGGCCAACGGCTCACCTGAACGCAAGCGGGTTCCATCCTCATCCATCACCGAAAGAGCGAGCCAGACCGGCTTGCCACATTCTTCGGTTCCGCGCAGCGCACCCTCGGCCTCTTGCACCGATGAGGCGGTTTCGATCAGCAACAGATCGACCCGATCCGCCATCAAGTCCGCAAGCTCGGCGAACTTCTCTTGCGCCTCATCGACGTCAGGTTTCAGGTCGGGCCGATATGTCGCCAGAAGTGGCCCGAGCGACCCCGCGATGCGCCCGCCGCTGCCCGCACGCGCTTGTTCGGCCTGAGTCAGCGCCGTGTCGATCAAAGCGGGGAGTTGGTCTTCCAGCCCCTCACGCCTAAGTCGCGAACGATGCACGGCATAGGTGTTCGTGGTGGCAACAGTCGCGCCCTGGTGGAAGTAATCGGTGTGAACATCGCCGACCAGTTCAGGCTGATCGATCATCACACGGGTCGACCACAAAGGTGTCGGTTTCATACCACTTCGTTTGACAAGTTCCTGCCCGATCGAGCCATCCAGAAGAGTGATATTCGCCATGTTTCCCAGCCCTCAGGGTATCAGTACCAGTTTGCCCGGCATCGCCTTGGATTGAAACTCCTGTTGCGCCCTTGCGATGTCTTTTAACGGGTATGTCCTGGATATCAGTGGCCTGACACGCCCCGCATTCACCATTTCAACCAGACGGCCAAAAACCTCAAAGGCCTGGTGAGTGCAGCCGTGGATCGTGATATCGCGCAGGTAGATTTCCCTCAGATCGGCCTCGACCATCGGACCTGCGATGGCACCGGAAACCGCATAATGCCCGCCGGGTTTGAGCGCCCGGATCAGGCCGGGCCATGCCGCGCCGCCAACGACGTCGATCACGACATCAAACATGTCCTTTGGCAGCACTTCTTCCCGCCCAAACGTCTCAAGTGCACCTTGCGCTTTGACCACATCTGCCTTGGTTGCGCTGGTGACACCAAATATGGTCGCGCCCCTCAGGACTGCAAGCTGCACTGCGGCGAGACCTACACCGCCCGACGCGCCGGTGATCAGGACCCTTTGCCCAGCGGTCACGCCCGCACGGGTCAACAGGTTCTCGGCCGTTCCGAACGCGCAGGGAATGGCGGCGATTTCCACATCACTCAGCGGAGAGGTCGACACATCATAGAGATCCCGCGCTTCGAGCAGACAATATTGCGCAAAGGCCCCATCAATTTCCGACCCGAGCGCGATGAAACCCGAAGGGTTACCCGGCCCGGGACGAGGCAGGTTGATCGGACAGGTCACCCGCTGGCCCTCTACAAAGCCGGTCTCGGGACCCACGCGTTCGACGATGCCGCATAGATCGCCGCCTTGAATCCGGGGGAACTGCAGCGCGCCGCCCCATCCCCCAGCTTCGACATCCTGATCAACCGCGTCAGTGGCACCGGTCACTTCTGACGCATACCAGCCGACCCGGGTATTGATGTCAGTGTTGTTGACCCCCGCGGCGGCAATCCGGACCAGCACCTGACCCCGGCCCGGTTCCGGAACGGGGATATCCTCGCGCCAGTCCAGCGCTTCCGGCCCACCATGACGTGTCAGGTAGATGCCTTGCATAACGCGGGTCATCTCATGTTGTCCTTTCGTCGACAGGCCAAAGGCTTGAGATCAAGCCCGCAGGCGCTCGTTTGCAGGGTCCCAAAGGGGCTGGTCTTCCTGCACCACCGCGCGGCGTTTCTCACCATAGATTTCCACCTCAAGCTCGGTGCCCGGTACCGCCAGATCGGGGCGCACCATGCCCAGCGCGACCGACTTGCCAATACGGTAGCCCCACGCGCCCGAAGTCGTCTCGCCCACGATCTCATTCCCGTGCCAGATGCAAGACATATAGGGCGCATCTGCGTCACCGGCTTCAACCGTCAACGTGGCGAAGGCCTTTTTCACGCCCTGTTGCTTTTCATTCTGGATTGCGGCTTTGCCCGGGAAGTCCTGCGGCTTGTCGAGTTTGACAAAACGCTCCAGACCGCCTTCGAGCAGCGAGTAATCGGTCGACAGATCGCCCTTCCAGGCGCGATACCCCTTTTCGATGCGCAGTGAATTCAGCGCGTACATGCCAAACGGTTTTGCACCGGCATTGAGGATCGCGTCGTAGATCGCAGGCATATGCTTATTCAGCGCATGAACCTCCCAACCCAGTTCCCCGGCAAAGGAGACGCGGATCAGGAAAGCGGGCTGGCCCGCAACGGTGGCAGATTGGTGGGTCAACCAGCCGCTGGACAGATCCGCTTCGGTCAGACCCGACAGGATCTCACGAGATTTCGGGCCGGTCACGATCAGCGTGTCGCGAGTGGTGGTGACGTCGTCAACCGATACGCTGGCGGGCATTGCGGCCAGCAGGATGTCACGGTCATGCCATTGGGCGGTGGCGGCGGTGATCATGACGAACTCATCCTCGCCCAGACGGATGCAGGACATCTCGGTCAGAATCCGCCCCCGGTCATCCGAGACATAGACCAGATTGATACGGCCAATCTTGGGCAGACCACCCGTGACCAGTCTGCGCAGAGCCTCGGCAGCGCCTTCGCCCTTGACCTCAAAGCGCGAGAAGCCCGGCAGGTCGAGCACGCCGCAGTGATCGCGCACCGCTTCGCATTCTTCCTTGATCCGCTGTTCCCATGGGCCGGAGCGGCCCCAGGTATGGGTGGCTTCAAGTGAGGTGTCATCACCCGGTTTGGCGAACCAGTTGGCGCGCTCCCAGCCGTTATAGGCCCCCATGACGCCGCCCAGTTCCTTGACCTTGGCATGAATGGGTGAGACTTTCTTGTCGCGCGCGGCAGGCCATTCGTGATGCGGAAAGTGCATGGCGTATTCGTTGCCATAAACTTCCATACCCTTCTGATTGCAGTAATCCTGATCGGTGTAGTCGGTGTAGCGGCGCGGATCGACGGCCCACATATCCCACTCGGTCGCGCCATCGACGATCCACTCGGCCAGCACTTTGCCCGCCCCGCCGCCCTGCGCGATGCCAAAGGTAAAGCTGTGCGCCTCGAATGCGTTTTTCACACCCGGCATCGGCCCGATAAGCGGCAAGCCATCCGGCGCATAGGGGATCGGTCCGTTGATGACACGTCCAACACCCGAAGTCGCCATCAGCGGCACCCGTTCCATCGCGTCTGTCACGATATCTTCGATGCGGTCCAGATCGTCGTTCCACAGTTGGAAGCTGAAATCCTCGGGCATCGGATCATCCTCGGTCATCCAGTGGCCCTTGCAGTTGGGCTCGTAGGGGCCAAGGTTGAAGCCGTTCTTTTCCTGCCGCAGGTAGTATGAGATATCCACGTCGCGCAGTAGAGGCAGCTTTCCACCATTTGCCTTCGACCAAGCTTCGATCTCAGGCACTTCGTCAGTCAACAGGTATTGGTGGCTCATGACCATCGCGGGTACGGTCCGGCCGCCATAGGGTTTGAACATCTCACCCACTCGCTGCGCATAATAACCGGCAGCGTTCACTACATAGTCACAGGCGATGTCTCCCTGCTCGGTGTGCACGGTCCAGGTGCCGTCGTCATGTTGGGTCACGTTGGTCGCGGGGCAGAACCGGATGATCCTGGCCCCCAGATCGCGGGCCCCTTTGGCCAGAGCTTGCGTCAACTGTGCCGGGTCTATATCGCCATCGGTCGGGTCATACAGCACGCCCTCAAGGTCATGAGTTTCCAGGAACGGATAGCGCTCTTTCGCCTGTTCCGGGGTCCACATTTCCATCGGAATGCCCTGATAGCGGCCCATCGACATGGCGCGCTGAAACTCCTGCATCCTTTCCTTGTTATGCGCCAGACGGATCGAACCCGAGACATGGTAGTTCATCGGATAATCGACCTCATCCGCCAGGCGCGAATAAAGCTCGGTCGAATATCGCTGCATGTTCATGATCGCCCATGAGGTCGAGAATGTCGGCACATTGCCCGCCGCGTGCCAGGTCGAACCGGCGGTCAGCTCGTTCTTTTCCAGCAGAACGCAGTCGGTCCAGCCCTTCTTGGCCAGATGATACAGGGACGAGCAGCCCACGACGCCGCCGCCGATGATGACCACACGGGCCTTGGTTGGAAAATCATTCATGCGCTTGGTTCCCTATTAATGCGCCCTTTGGGGCAGGTCGTCCGAGATGTCGTAGTAATCGCCCTTGTCAGCGACAAAGATGTGCTGGGCGAGTTTCAACCCGGTGGGTTCATCGAGAGACCCGACCGAAATCGCGATCGTGTCCTCATCATCATGTTGCCAGAACAGGAAAGAGCCGCAGGCCGAGCAAAATCCGCGCCGGGCGATGTCCGAAGCGCGATACCAGGCGAGCGTTACCCGGGACCTGAAGCTCAGTTTGTCCTCGGGAGCCGAGGTTGACGCCCACAAATGGCCCGATTGCTTGCGGCATTGACCACAATGACAGGCTGATGGCGGTGAAAGCTCACCTTCAATGGTGAATGAGATTGCGCCGCACAGGCAGGAACCAGTGTGCATTGTTACCCCCTTGCTGCTGGCGCGGCACTGGTGCCCAGCAACACGCCATAGATGATAAAACAGGTGGCCATCACGCGACGCACCCAGGTGTTGAATACCGCCCCCAAAGCGGCTTTCCCCATCAACGCACCCAGCAAGGTAAACCCGGTGTAGCTGAGCGTTGTGATCACCAGAGCGGTCGGTAGGATCACGGTCATCTGCTGCCAGATGGGCACGTCAGGCTGCACAAACTGGGAAAACGCGGCAAGGTATCCGGCAACGCTTTTGGGATTTATCGTGGCGACGGCCAGCGCGTGCAGATAGACGTGCCGTGCAGGGCGCTCGTACGCAGGTGCCGGTTTGGCAGCGTTTATCCAACCACGAATGCCCAGCCAGATCAGAAACCCGGCCCCGATCAGCTTGGCAACGAAAAACCCGGTGGGTGAGGCCGCGATCAGTGCGGTGACGCCAAGCGCTGACAGGATCAGAAACGTGCTCGCCTGTGTCAGGATCGCCAGAACACCCAGCATCGCCTTTGGAAACGGCAGGCTCATCCCGTTCGAGATACAGTTGACCGCATTCGGCCCCGGCGTGGTGACGAACACCACCCAGAACAGCGCGAATATGGTCCAAGCCTCAAAGCTCATCAATACACCGGCGGGGCAATGACCCAGATGGCCACGGCGGGCTCGTCATAGGGGTTCGCCCATTGGAAGGGTTCATGCTTAATACGAAAGCTGTCCCCCGGCCCGACTGTAAACGCATTTCCACCAATGATCAGGTTCAACCGGCCAGAGATGATATAGCCCACCTCCTGAGTCGGACGATCCGCCGGGGTCTGCATGCTGGAATGTGGCTGGAAGGTGGAGTGCACCATTTCGAAGTCATCGGTCAAATCGGGTGAGAGCAGCTCCTCCATCAATCCTTCTTCGCCCGACCCCATTTGCCGGCGTGAGCCGGCGCGCACCACATAGCCTTGTTCGTTCACCGGGGCGGCGGATTGACCGAACAGCATCGACATGGGTACGCCCAGACATTCGGCGATCTGACGTAAGTCGGAGATTGATGGCTCGGATTTGTCCCGCTCGACCTGGCTGAGCCAGCCGACCGAGCGCTCAAGTCGAGTCGCGATTTCGGTCAATGTCAGACCGCGGGCTTTACGCAAGGCCCGCAGATCGGCACCGAGTGAGGCGCTATGGGGGGCTTGGCTGTTCAAAACGCACTCCGACTCTGTGTGAAAAATTCAGCTCGATTTTCACGATGCTCTAAATCGATGAAATTTCCAAGCATTTTTTCACTTGGGGGTACTGGCCGGGTTGGCTATTCAGGGCGCATGTGGATTGTGGTGATATATTTTTGGGCGATCAACGCCCTGACTTTGCTGGCTTTTGGCTGGGATAAGCTGCGTGCGCGTCGCAGAAAACGCCGAATCCCCGAGCGTCGCTTATTGTGGCTTGCGGCCCTTGGCGGTAGCCCCGGCGCCGTTCTGGGGCGCTGGATCTTCAAGCATAAAACCCGGAAACGACGGTTTTCCATCTGGCTCTATGGTATTGCCGGGGTTCAGGCCACGCTATTCTATCTGATCCTGTCGCAGGAACTTGGTCTTCAATTTTGATAGCCGAAAGGTCTAACGCGCAAATACGGCAGTCAGTATTGCCTCGAGCTCAGTCGCATCCACTTCGGTAAACGCGTCGGGTTGATCACTGTCGATGTCGAACACCGCAATCACGTCGCCCGCCGCATTGCGCACCGGTAGAACAAGCTCAGAGCGGGTGGACGAAGCGCAGGCGATGTGACCGGGAAAGGCCTCAACATCCGGGACCAACTGGACCTCGCCGGTACGTGCTGCAGCGCCGCAGACACCGCGGCTGAACGGGATCACAAGACAACCGTGACCCCCTTGATAGGGACCGATTTTCAGCAGTTCGGGCGCGGTCACGCGGTAAAACCCGGTCCAGTCGAACCGGTCATCCGAATGGTGCACTTCGCAGGCCACAGTGGCCATCAGCGCAACCTGATCGGTTTCGCCTTCGGTCAGTGCGGCGATGGTTTTGGCAAGCGTGGTGTAGTCGACGGTCATGGCATTGCTTCTTGGCGTGAGAGGGCGGGGCACTACCCCCTGCGAGCCTTGGGCTCACCTCACCGCCGTATTTGAAAGCGAAAGAAGGGTCAAACGCGTTCTATCGCAATGGCCGTACCTTCTCCGCCACCGATACAGATCGCGGCAACGCCACGCTTGAGATCCCTTTTTTCCAGCGCGTTCAGCAAGGTGACCATAATCCGCGCACCGGAGGCACCGATCGGATGGCCAAGGGCGCAGGCACCGCCATTGACGTTAACCTTATCGCGGGACAGTCCCATTTCATGCATGAACGCCATGGGTACAACGGCAAAGGCTTCGTTAACTTCCCACAGGTCGACATCATCCTTCGACCAGCCGATACGGGCGAGCAGCTTTTGCGCCGCAGGGACCGGTGCGGTGGTGAACAGACCCGGCGCCTGCGCGTGACTTGCGTGGCCCAGAATACGGGCACGGATGGTCAGACCCTGTGAGGCGGCGGCCTCGGCTGATGCGACCACTAGGGCAGCGGCCCCATCGGAAATCGAGGACGAGTTGGCCGCCGTCACCGTCCCATCCTTGCGGAAGGCGGGTTTCAGGGTCGGAATTTTCTCGGGCCGCGCCGAATTTGGCTGCTCGTCCGAATTCAGCACAACTGCGCCTTTACGCGTCTGAACCGTAACCGGCGTGATCTCGTGCTCGAACGCGCCACTTTTCTGCGCGTCCAACGCGTTAGAGAGCGACTGCAGAGCATATTCATCCTGCGCCTCACGGGTGAACTGATAGGATTCAGCGCAGTCTTCGGCAAACGTGCCCATCAGCCGACCTTTGTCATAGGCGTCTTCGAGCCCATCGAGGAACATGTGATCCACCACCTGCCCGTGGCCAATACGCGCGCCCCCGCGCATTTTGGGCAGCAGATAGGGCGCGTTGGTCATGCTTTCCATTCCGCCTGCTACCATGGTGTCCGCGTGGCCCAGTGCAATCTGGTCAAAGGCCATCATCGCCGCCTTCATCCCCGACCCGCACATCTTGTTGAGCGTCGTGGCGGGCACCTCTTCGCCAAGACCGGCCGCAAATCCGGCCTGACGCGCCGGGGCCTGGCCCTGACCCGCGGGCAAAACGCAGCCCATCAGAACCTCGTCGACCGTTTGGGCTCCCGCGCCCTGCAGCGCGGCACGAATTGCGGCTCCGCCCAGATCAGCAGCGGGGACACCATCAAACATGCCCTGAAACCCGCCCATCGGCGTGCGTGCGGCCCCTGCGATCACAACTTCTTTCATCTGATGCCTCCTGGTGCTGTCCAGCCACTGGATACCGAATAGTAAGAATTGCCGTCTAGCGTATTTCTACGACCTAATTGCAGCACAAGGGATAGTTGACCATGGGGCTGAGCAGCAGCACAACCGGAAATACACAAGTCATCTCGGTTCATAGCGACCGGATTGACGCGGCCATGGCGATCCAGTTCAAAGAGGATATGCGGGCCCAGACGCAGACCGGCGCTGCCCGGGTCGTACTGGATCTGTCAGCGGTCGAGTTCATCGATTCCAGCGGACTGGGGGCGATCGTCGCTTCGATGAAGCAACTGGGGGACGGGCGGCGTCTGGATCTGGCGGGCCTGCATCCGATTGTTGAAAAGGTATTTCGCCTGACGCGCATGGATACCGTATTCCGACTGTTTGCATCACTGGATGACGCGATGACCGCCAGCGCTGACTGATGGGAGTGGACGGCGTGGCCACCGATCGCCAAAACGACAGTCTGGACCTGAGCTTTCCGGCAACCGAAGCCGAGGCCAGCAAGGGTATCGCCACGCTCAGCGCCCGATTGGCGGCACAGGGCTTGCCATCGTGCAAATCTGATGACGTCAAGATTGCGCTGGCAGAAGCAATCAACAATGTCGTCAAACATGCCTATGCCGGAATTGCGCCGACGAACATCCGGGTCGATTGCTGTCTCTTCAAAGATCAGTTGGTGATCCGGATCACGGATACCGGCAAGCCCATGCCCGATCTACAACCTCCCAAGGGTATTCCCGCTTCTGTCGACACTTCGGTTCAGGAATTGCCCGAAGGTGGCTTCGGCTGGATTTTGATTCATCGGCTGGCCAGTGAAATTCACTACGAACGGCGGGATGGCAGCAATCTGCTACTGCTGCGGTTTGAGTTCGACGATGCATCATAATGGGCACGAAATGGTCACAATGACGCCGCTATCGAAACATTGTCGCGCCGCAAACAAAGTGCAGAAACAAGGGGTAGCTCAGATAGCTTCCCTCGGCGCCTAGCGTCACAGCCCCCACCCAGTGAACGGCGCCGAGGACCTCCTTCCCTGATAGCATTGGACAATTTCCGACTGCGGCTTAGTGTCTGCATGTTTGCAGAAGGAAAAAACCATGCGCGATTTTCACAAACCGGGTCGTTCAGAAGTGCTGGCGACCGAAGGGATGTGTGCAACATCGCATCCGCTGGCGGCCAAGACCGCACTGGACATTCTGCAGCGGGGCGGTAACGCGATGGATGCGGCAATTGCAGGTGCGGTGCTTCTGGGAATATGCGAACCCCAGATGACCGGCCTCGGTGGTGATTGTTTTGTCTTGTATAATCGCGCTGGTGAAATCTCGGTTCGGGCGCTGAACGGATCAGGCCGCGCGGCCGCCGGGGCCAATGCGGATGCCCTGCGGGATCGGGGCCTGGATACGATGCCCCTGAACAGCCCGGATACCGTGACCATTCCCGGTGCCGTCGATGCATTTTGCCGTTTGGCACAAACCGAAGGGCGACTTGGATTGGACGCTATTCTTCAGCCTGCAATTCACTATGCGGAAACCGGTGTGCCAGTAGCCCCGCGTGTGGCCTTTGATTGGAAGAACGGGGCCTCGACATTGCAAGGTGCGGCACGCAGGCATTATCTGAGTGATGGCAACCCACTGCAAACCGGGCAGATCTTTCGCGCGCCGGGACAGGCGGAGGTGTTGCGCCGCGTCGCTCAACACGGGCGCGAGGCATTTTATTCCGGTGAAATCGCCGACGATATGCTGCACGCGCTTACCAGCCTGGGCGGCGTGCAAACAGCGCAGGACTTCGAAGCCGCTCAAAGCGAGGAAACTATACCCGTAAGCGGCAACTATGGGGATGTCGAACTGCTTGAGCATCCGCCAAACGGACAGGGGGCGACGGCGATCCTTCTGTTGAATATTCTGAAACATTTCGACCTTTCGGCGATGACCCCCGACAGTTCCGAACGCATACATATAGAGGCCGAGGCCAGCAAACTGGCCTATGATGCCCGCAACCGCTTTATCGCCGATCCGGATTACAGCACGCGGATGGAACATTTTCTGGCTCCGGAAACTGCGGCCCGACTTGCAACGCTGATCAACCTGTGCAAGGCCATGCCCGCCGCCGCGTCTATAAGTGAAAGCGTACACAAAGACACCGTGTACATTACTGTTGTCGACCGCGATCGCATGGCGGTTTCGCTGATCTACTCGATCTTCCACGGGTTCGGCTCGGGCATCGCGTCTGAGAAGTTCGGCATTTTGATGCAGAACCGTGGGGCGGGATTCAATCTTATCCCCGGCCACCCGAATGAGCTGGGTGGTCGTAAACGGCCCATGCATACGATCATCCCGGGTATATTGCGTCAGAACGGAAGGATCATGATGCCATTCGGCGTCATGGGGGGTGCCTACCAACCAACCGGACATGCACGGCTGATATCAAACCTGATCGATTTTGATTTGGGGCTGCAGGCGGCAGTGGATGCGCCCCGCGCATTCGCCGATGGTGGCGTCCTGAAACTCGAACGCGGGCACTCAGATCAAATTAAGCAACAATTGGCCGATATGGGTCACATTGTGGAAGTACCGGAAATACCACTCGGCGGAGCCCAAGCCATTCGAATCTCGGAAACCGGGATATTAGAAGGGGCCAGCGACCCCAGAAAAGATGGATGCGCCCTTGGGTACTGAAACTGGCGCACTCAGCCTGGAAATCAGTTCAACTGGAAATGCAGAGGATATGAGCCGTCTTGAAATGGCCCGAACATGTTGGGGATATCGGGGTGGTCCACGGGCTCACCCGATTGGTCCTCAACCAGATTTTGTTCTGAAACATAAGCAACATAGAAGGATTGATCGTTCTCAGCCAACAGGTGATAAAACGGTTGATCCTTCAGTGGTCGACTGTCCTCAGGGATGGCCTGATACCATTCCTCAGAATTCGAGAATTCCGGATCGACATCAAAAATCACCCCTCGAAAAGGGTGTCTTCGGTGTCGAACCACCTGTCCCAGGCGGTACTTGGCTTGCGTCTTTAACATTGTTTAGGCCCCCAAAGCATTTACTACATCTTTTTGTGCCGGAAAGCCATTCATTGAGCTGAAATTCAGGGAAACAGTCTGTGAACCTTCTACTGACAGTGTTCGAAATTGTGGCCCCGGTGTTCCTTTTGTCAGGTATTGGGTTTGCGTGGGTGAAGCTTGGGTTTGAGTATAGGCTACAATTCGTAACGCGCCTTGCCGTGACCCTGGCCGTGCCCAGCCTGATCTTTGTTGCGCTGATGCAAACCGATATTCCTGGTGGTGAACTGACCCTGTTCACGCTTGCCGCGATTGCGGCGCATGTAGCGCTGGCCGTGGTATTTTGGATCATTGTCCGCCTCACCGGGATGGAGCAACGCACCTATCTGGCGCCGCTCATATTTGGCAACACCGGCAATCTGGGCCTGCCGCTTTGTATCTTTGCTTTCGGGCAGGCCGGGTTGGGTTATGCGGTGATCTTTCTGGCCGTGACTGCCTTGTTTTCATTCACTTATGGCATCTACCTGGTTGCTGGACGGGGTGCATTCGGCAAGGTTCTGCAGGAACCGATGGTCTGGGCAACCTTGCTGGGCGCATTGTTCCTTTGGCGCAGCTGGGAAACGCCGTTGTTTCTGACCAATACACTGGAACTGCTCGGCCAGATGGCGATCCCGATGATGTTGATCACGTTGGGCGTCGCAATCGCACGGCTGACGACACAGAAACTGCAACTGGCCATCGGGTTGTCCCTGTTGAAACTGGCGGTTTGCTTTGGACTGGGCTGGGTGCTGGCCGTCGTGTTCGGGCTGGCACCGGTGGCGTTTGGTGTTCTGATGCTGCAGATCTGTACTCCGGTTGCGGTCACCTCATACCTGCTGGCCGAACGGTTCGAGGCAGATGCCGACGCCGTGGCGGGTTTGGTCATGGTCTCAACTGTGCTGTCAGTGGCCGCGATGCCTCTCATTCTAGCTATTATTCTGTAACGATTGTGATTCCCTCAGCGCTCAATCTGCGTTAGAATAAAGAAAAAAGGCACGAGGCACATGAGCAGAATTCTTTTCGTACTCTTCGGGGTGCTGCTTTTGGCATCCTGTGGGGGCGGGTCAAAACAACCGCCCAGCAGATTGAATGACGCGTGCAGCATTGCGCGCGAAAAGCCGGACTATATCAAAGCCTTCAAAAGCACCGAGCGCAAATGGGGCGTTCCCGTTCACGTTCAGATGGCCACGATCTACCAGGAAAGCCGCTATCGGCACGATGCGCGCACGCCGCACAAATACGTGCTGGGCGTCATCCCCATGGGCCGCCAAAGCAGCGCTTATGGTTACGGCCAGGCGCTGGACGGCACTTGGGAACAATACCAACGCGAAACCGGCAAGCGCCGCGCCAAACGTGATCGCATCCGCGACGCATCGGATTTTATTGGCTGGTACATGAACAAAAGCTACGAGCGAAACGGAATCCATCCCAGCGACACGCGCAACCAGTATCTGGCCTACCATGAGGGCCACACAGGGTTTGCGCGCGGCAGCTACAATGGCAAGTCATGGCTGTTGAACGTAGCCAGTGACGTAGACGCCCGCGCGCAGCTCTATCAGGCGCAACTGGCCAGCTGCCGGTACTGAGCCCGTCGGGTCAGCGATCACCTGACCCGATGCGCGTTTTCTTTGAGAATACGCTCTGATCCAGGCGCCCACCCTCGGTCAGAGGCCCAAGCAGAACGGTTGTCTGACTACCTGCATTGTCATGGATAACCCATTTGCGAAGCTCGACCGGATCGGATGTGAACATCAACTCGATCCGCCCGCTTTCCGGGTTCTTCGGGTCCTGAGCCGTGACGACGGTTGCGGTGCCGTCAAAGTCATGCCCAACGACCATATTGGCTTGCGACAGGTTCACGTTGCGCGCCAGCACCAGCGACAAAGGCGTGCGTTTCAGCGGATATTGTTCGGGAGGTTGATTTGATTTCGGATCGAATATCTGCACGGTTCCCGCCCGTGCCATAACAACCGCATTGTTAGGTGGATCATACTCAAAACGCATCTTGCCCGGACGCTGCAGCCACAGCTTTCCGGTGCTTAGCGAGCCATCATCGTTCACCTGCGTGAATGTAGTCTGAACTGTTTTCAACTGGTTCAGATAATTGGAGATCTGCGACAGTGGCAGCTTATCAGCCGCCCAAGCGGCGGGCGCAGCCAGTATCAGAGCAAGGGCAATAGCAATCTGTTTCATGAGACCCAGATAAGCGCTCTGCCCTTGTTATTAAATATCCTATTGCTCGGGGACCAGGATTTCACGTTTTCCGACGTGATTTGCCCCTGAAACAACGCCTTCGTCCTCCATCTGCTCAACAAGTCGCGCGGCCTTGTTATAGCCAATGGCGAGTTTTCGCTGAATGTAAGAGGTTGAGCATTTGCGATCCTTGATCACAATCGCAACCGCCTGATCGTAGAGGGCGTCTTCCCCATTGGTATTGCCACCCGTGTTCAGGCCCAGAACGGCGTCGATATTGTCAGCCTTTTCCTCGGCTGGGCCATCGACCACGCCGCTCATGTAATCCGGCGGACCGAACTGTTTCAGATGGTTGACGATTTCCTCAACCTCCTCGTCCGAGACAAAAGGCCCGTGGCAACGGGTGATCTTGGCCCCACCCGCCATATAGAGCATGTCGCCCTGCCCCAGCAGTTGCTCGGCCCCCATCTCACCCAAGATGGTGCGGCTGTCGACTTTCGAGGTCACCTGGAAGGAAATCCGCGTCGGGAAGTTCGCCTTGATCGTCCCGGTAATCACGTCGACCGACGGGCGCTGCGTGGCCATGATCAAGTGAATACCCGAGGCGCGCGCCATCTGCGCCAGACGCTGGATGCAGGCCTCGATTTCCTTGCCCGCGACCATCATCAGGTCGGCCATCTCGTCGACGATGACGACGATATAGGGCATCGCTTCGGGTGCAAACTCCTCGGTCTCGAACATGGGCTCACCGGTTTCGTCATCAAAGCCGGTTTGAACCGTGCGGCTGAACATCTCTCCCTTGGCCAACGCGTCCTTTACGCGGCCGTTGTAGCCCGCGATGTTGCGAACGCCCATCTTGGACATCTTGCGATAGCGGTCCTCCATCTCGCCCACGACCCATTTCAGGGCCACGACAGCCTTTTTCGGGTCCGTCACAACGGGTGAGAGCAGATGTGGGATGCCATCATAAACGGACAGTTCCAGCATCTTCGGATCGATCATGATCAGGCGGCATTCATCCGGTGTAAGCTTGTACAGCAGCGACAGGATCATCGTGTTGATCGCCACAGACTTACCTGAGCCAGTCGTACCCGCGATCAGCAGGTGAGGCATCTTGGCTAGGTTCGCGACAACCGATTCACCGCCGATATCCTTACCCAGCGCCAGAGGCAGCGCCTGATTGCCGTCCCCAAAATCGCGGCTTGCCAGAATCTCGCGCAGTACAACCATCTCGCGGTTTTCGTTGGGCAGTTCGATGCCAATCACCGAACGACCCGGCAAGGTCGAAACCCGTGCGGATAGGGCCGACATCGAGCGCGCGATATCGTCTGCCAGACCAATCACGCGGCTGGCTTTCAGGCCCGGAGCCGGTTCCAACTCGTACATGGTGACAACAGGGCCGGGGCGCACGCTGACGATCTCGCCCTTGACGCCATAGTCATCCAGCACGTTTTCCAGCATCCGGGCGTTTTCCTCCAGCGCCTCATCGCTCAGGTGATGGCGCTGGATGTTAGCGGGGTTCGAGAGCAGACCCAGTGGCGGCAGCTCAAAATCGGAATGCCGTTCCTCGAACGAAAGCGTCGGCTGCGCCTCGGCCTGTGCGCGGCGCGAGGGTGCCGGAGTACGGCGAACAGGTTGTGCAACAACCGGCTTGCGCGGTTCTGCCACCGGAATTTTGACAGCCTGACGCGGTTGAATCGCGGCTTCGGTCGCCTCGTCAAATACAGCGTCATCCTCATGGTCAGACTCGATATCAGAGCTCTGCAGCGCCTGCCAATCAGGTTCGCCCCCAGCCGTCAGCGGTGGCTCGGGCGGCAGGCCTGACGCGGTCACAGGCGGTTCGGGCGGAAGCTCTTCGGCGGAACCAGAATTCAGGATCAGCGGGTCCGGCCCCCGGCCCCGACCCTTGGTCAGAGGCAGATTTGGATCAGGTTCAGGTGTCATTTCACCAGTTGCGACCTTGCGGTTACGCACGGCAGCGGAAATCTTGGACCGGATACGATCCTCTTTTGGCATGTCGTAATAACCTTCGACCGAAGCGGTTTCGACAAGCTCGGGTTCGGGCATGGGTTCGGGACGACGGATCAACGATGGCATCCGCGCAAGTAGGCCCATCTTTGGCTCAGGCTCCGGTATTTCCATTTCGGGTTCTTCAAAGACTGGATCCGCATAGGCCAGATCATCATCGAACTCGGCCTGTACCGGTACAGCGCGCTCGGCTTTCCGCTCGGCCCATTGCGCCCGGCGGTCGCGCGCGGCCTGCGCCGTGGCCGAAGCCCCACGACCCAAGGCATTCATCAGCAGGTCATAGGCCATGACAAGCCCCAGCAGGAAAGCACGGAAGCCTTTGCGCACGTCGTCCTTGGTAAAGCCCAGTACAAACACGCCCAGCGCCAGCATGCCCACTGCCATGGCCAGCGACATCAACTTTACCAGGAAGTGCGAGGAAATCGGTAGCAACGTCAGCAATGCCCCCATCACCGTATCGCCGAACAGCCCACCCAGGCCATAGCTATGCGTCGCGCGCCATTCGGCGCCGGGCACCAATGTTGCGGCATAGACGGCCAGCACGGCGATCCAGATCGGAGCAAAGATCAGCCGCGCAATGGCGCGTTCCTCTCCAAAATGACCAGCAAAGCGCAGACCCCATGTGATCAGCACAAGCGCCACACCGAAGCTGCCCCAACCAACAATCATGAACAAAGGTGCGGCGATCGATGCGCCCACGCGTCCCATCCAGTTCTGCACCGGTGCGTCGGTCGACACCATCCAATTCGGATCATCAGGCGTATAGGACCAGACCATCGCGGCGGCTGCGAGCCCCAACAGGATCAAGGCGATCCCGATCAGTTCCTTGCTGCGCCGTTCGATGGCAGCCTGTGTGGTGCTGTCCAGCAACGGGTCACGGTTACGCGCGTTCAATGATGCCATTTTGCCCTCGTACCTCACGAATAGATGCAGTCGCGGAGCATGATCAACCCGCGCTTCATCTCTGTTTTTGGGGCCACCATCGCGACCCGGATAAATTGCTCGCCCGGGTTTTGCCCCGGATCACCTTGAGAAAGATATGCGCCCGGCAGGACCCGAACGCCGGTCTCCTGCCAAAGCTTCAACGCGGTTTCTTCCCCATTTTCGACAGGCAGCCACAGGAAGAACCCGGCCTCGGGCGGCATGTAGCCCAGCACACCTGCAAAGACCTCATCCGCAACCGCGTATTTCTCTTGATAGAGCGCGCGGTTCTCCTGAACATGCGCCTCGTCGGCCCAAACCTTCGCGGCAGCGGCCTGCAGTGGCGCAGGCAGCGGCGCACCCGCATAGCTGCGCAGCAGTTTGACCCGCTTGATCGTTTCAGGCCCGCCTGCAATCAAACCGGACCGCAACCCGGCCAGATTTGAGCGTTTGGACAAAGAATTGAACAGCGTAACCCGCTCTGGATCGGCACCCAATTCCTGCGCTACAGTCAGCGCGCCGACAGGTGCCGTGTCGCGGTAGATCTCGGAATAACACTCATCCGCAAAGATGCGAAAATCGTATTTCTCAGCCAATTGAATCAATTCGGCCCAATAATCACGCGAGGCGACCGCACCCTGAGGGTTCGCAGGCGAGCAGATATAGGCCACGGCAGTGCGGTTCAGAATCTCCTCGGGCAGGCCCGCATAATCCGGAAGGTGAACCGTTGCGGCGGTCGCGGGCACAAAATGGGGCTGCGCGCCAACCGAGATCGAGGCGACCATATAGACCTGATAAAACGGGTTCGGGCACAGGATGATCGGCTGCTGACCATTCTTTTGCTCGGGGCACAGCGCCATGGCTGCATTATACAGCCCCTCGCGCGTACCGTTAAGTGCCATCACGTTGGTGTCGGCATCCAACGCGACATTGTATCGGCGATTGACCCAATGCGCGATTGCTGCGCGCAGTTCGGGCGATCCTTCATTGGGCGGATAGCCCTGAAACCCGGCAACATTTTCCATAATCACATCCGTGACCCAAGCAGGGAAATCATGTTTGGGTTCGCCAATGGTCATGTGCACGACATCACCACCCGGCTGATGATGATCCAACAGGGCGCGCAGACGCGGGAATGCATATTCCGGTAGGTTCGAAAACCGCACGGGGAAATTCATAATACTGCCTCAATTTCGGGGTCATTTTGCGCCCCGTTTCCAAGAAGATTACAGATCGGGCTGGCTCTCGTCCAGACAAAGAGGTGCCGAATCAGGGGATTGTGGCATTCAGGCCAATGCGGATTCCGCAGCAGACCCCAGCCTGAGCAACGCCTCCTCGGACCCGGGGTATCCCAGCATCATCAGCCCGCAACCGGGTGTACCGGTTGGCAAGGTCAGCGCAGCAAGCCCCATCAGGTTGCCGATCCGCGTGTTCCGCAGGGCCAGCAGGTTCTCGGTGACATAGTAGTCATGATCATTCAACAACCGGTCCAGATTGGGGGGAAGGATAGGTGCCGTAGGGGCAAGAACCGCGTCAAACCTGGCGGTTGCCGCGTCCCAGGCCCTGCGGCAGGCGATCAGCTTTGACCAGGAGGCCACGTAATCTGGGCCCGAATACGCCTTGCCCATACGGAACCGATCAAGGATTTCCGGATACATCGCCTCAGGGTTTGCCTCAATCACATCGCGCCAGAGGCCATAGGCTTCGGTCGTGTAGAGTGCGCCTGAAAGACCCATCGCCTCGTTCAGTTCTGGCACTTCGAGCGGAACAATCTCAGCCCCGGCATCAATCAGGCGCAAAAGTGCGTCATCATATGCCTTGGCCGGGGCATCGCGCAGATCGTCCCTGGCCACGTTCTGCAGATCGGCAAAGCGGCGACCTTTCAGCGAGGCCCCACGCAGATCTGCTGGGGTGCCACCTTCGAGCGCCGCCAGCATATGCGCGGCATCCTCGACCGATCGCGCCAAAGGCCCGACCGTATCAAATTTCAGGCAGAGCGGTACGACGCCCTCAAGGCTCAGGCGCCCTGCTGTTGTCTTCAACCCCACCAGATCGTTCCAGGCTGCGGGGATTCGCACTGACCCGCCCGTGTCCGAGCCAATCCCGCAGGCCGCCAGACCCCAGGCCACCGATGCCCCCGCGCCCGACGAAGATCCACCTGGGACCGCCGCCTCATCGTTCACACAAGGCGGCGTGGCCGTAATTGGATTGAGGCCGAGGCCCGAGAACGCCAGCTCACTCATATGCGTCTTACCCAGACAAACTGTGCCCATGGCAGCCGCGTTGCGCAGCACCAGCGCATCTGCATCCGGCACACGATCCTTCAACAAAGCTGACCCTGCCTCGGTCCCAACTCCGGCAGTATCGAACAAGTCTTTCCAGCTGATCGGGACCCCGTCCAGCAGAGACCGGCGCAGGCCCAGTTTTGACCGCTCTTGTGCGGCGCGAGCCTCGACACGCGCGCGATCATGGGTGACCCGGGCGTAAATGCGATCTGTGTGCGGATGGGTGTCAATCGCGCTGAGGTAGGTTTCCGTCAGATCAACAGGATCGATCTGCCCCATGCCAATACCGCGGCCCAGATCACATGCCGTCATGGTCAGCCAGTCTTGCATCCTGCCCCTCCGCAATTCGCTTAGACGGACGGTAGCGACAGGACCGCACATGGACAATCCCGAAAGGGCACGCATATTGCAGCGCATGGAACACAGATCTGACATCCTGATTGTTGGCGGTGGCCTGAATGGCCCGGCCCTTGCCTTGGCGCTGGCTCAGACCGGGTATTCGGTCACTATAGTCGATGCATTGGCTGAAAAGGTGCGTAAGAACTTGGCTTTTGACGGGCGTGCATATGCGCTGGCGCTGGCTTCGCAGCGCCTATTGGATGCGATTGGGGTGTGGGCGCGGGTGGCCGATCACGCCCAGCCCATGCTGGAAATCAAGGTCACGGATGGCCATGCGGGTGCCGGTCCGTCTCCGTTTTTCATGCATTTCGACCACGCCG
>JAUHYC010000079.1 GCA_030426685.1 Alphaproteobacteria bacterium | reverse complement strand
GCTGATCGAGACCCATGTCCATGCCGACCATCTGTCGGGCGCTCCATATATTCAGGGTAAACTGGGCGGCAAGCTTGGCATCGGGCGCAACATCACAGTGGTGCAGGATACGTTTGGCAAGATCTTCAACGAAGGCACTGAATTCCAGCGTGACGGTTCTCAATTCGATCAACTGTTCGACAACGGAGACACGTACCAGGTGGGCGAAATGACGTGCCTGGCCATTCATACTCCGGGCCACACACCGGCCTGCATGACCCATGTGATGGGCGATGCGGCCTTTGTCGGAGATACATTGTTTATGCCGGATGGGGGGTCGGCGCGGGCTGATTTCCCGGGTGGAGATGCGGGTGAGCTTTACGACAGCATCCAAAAAGTCCTGAGCCTGCCAGACGACATGCGGCTTTTCATGTGTCACGACTATGGGCCCAATGGTCGGGATATCGAGTGGGAAACCACTGTGGCCGAGGAAAAGGCCCACAATATCCACGTCGGAGCAGGCAAAACCCGCGAAGAATTCATCAAGTTCCGCACCGAACGAGATGCGCAGCTGGATATGCCCAAGCTGATCATCCCGTCACTACAGGTGAACATGCGTGCGGGTGAACTGCCGCCGCCAGACGACAGCGGCAAGCGCTTCCTCAAGGTGCCGGTGAACGGTCTTTGAGAACGCGCGGCAGAACAGAACAAGGAAATGTGCCGAGATGGATATTCGCAAGATAACTGAAGGCTTGTCGGTCAGCGCTCAGATTACGCTCGCTGACATTCCTGCGCTGAAGCAGGCCGGTTTCAGGGCAATAATTGACAATCGCCCCGATGCCGAAGGCGCTGATCAACCCGGACATGAGGAAGTGGCCGAGGCTGCCCGCGCAGTCGGGCTTGAATTCCGGTATCTTCCAGTGACACCGGGTATGGTGACGGATGAGACCGCGCAGGTATTTGGCGCGGCGCTGACGGAGTTGCCGGGCCCTGTCCTGGCCTATTGCCGGACGGGAACCAGATCAGCGACATTGTGGTCATTGTCAGAAGCCAGCCGTCTACCTCTGCCTGACATACTGGCTGCGACGGCGGCAGCGGGATATGATATGAACGGTGTGGCGCGCCGCATCGCAAACGGAGGCAAAACGCCAACCGATACCGGGGATGCGAAGTTTGACGTCGTAATTGTTGGCGCAGGCGCGGGTGGGGTCTCGGTCGCGGCAAGCCTGAAATCCCGCCAACCCGATCTTGACATCGCGCTGATCGATCCTGCGGATATCCACTATTATCAACCGGGCTGGACCATGGTGGGTGGCGGTATCTTCGCTGCTCAACAGACCGCTAAGACGATGGGCAGCCTGATCCCGAAAGGTGTTCACTGGATCAAAGCCGCCGTAGCCGCGTTCGAGCCGGCCAACGATGCGATCATTCTCGATGGTTGTCGTGTGATAAAATATGACAGGCTGGTCGTGTGTCCGGGCCTCAAGCTTGACTGGTCGCGTATTGAAGGGTTGGAAGAAACCCTTGGCCGCAATGGCGTAACCTCGAACTACCGGTACGATCTTGCCCCATACACGTGGGAGTTGGTGCAGGATATACAGTCAGGACGTGCGATCTTTACCCAGCCCGCCATGCCGATCAAATGCGCCGGAGCACCGCAGAAAGCCATGTACCTTTCGGGCGATGCCTGGCATCGCCGGGGTGTTTTGAAGGATGTCGATATCCAATTCAACACCGCTGGCGGCGTGCTGTTTGGGGTGAAGGACTATGTTCCCGCATTGGAAAGCTATGTGCAAAAATATGGTGCGCATCTGAATTTCTTCCACAATCTCGTAGCCGTGGATGGCCCTGGTAAAAAAGCGGTTTTCGAAGTCTCCCAACCAGAAACGGCGCCTCGACAGATCGAAATGGAGTTTGACATGCTGCATGTCTGCCCACCGCAAACGGCGCCCGATTTCATTCACGTTTCGCCCTTGGCGGATGACGCGGGCTGGGTTGATGTTGATCCGGCTACGTTGCGCCATAAGAGCTTCGAAAACATCTGGAGCCTTGGGGACGTAATGAACGCACCCAACGCCAAAACAGCGGCAGCAGCACGAAAACAGGCACCCGTCGTGGCGGATAACATTGTGGCAGATATCAATGGGCGCTCTGCAACAGCGCAATATGATGGCTATGGTTCCTGTCCGCTGACAGTCGAGCGCGGCAAAATTGTTTTGGCCGAGTTCGGGTATGGCGGGGTGCTCAAGCCATCTTTTCCGACATGGCTGGTTGATGGAACAAAACCTTCACGCGCCGCCTGGTTGTTAAAGGAAAAGATCCTGCCGCCGATCTACTGGCAGGCAATGCTGCGCGGCAGAGAGTGGATGGCCAAACCGGAAAAAGTCACAGTAGCCGCCAGGTGAAATTGCCATTGCCACATTCAGTTACTAAGCGGACTGAGAGCATGCTCTCGGTCGCAGGTTTTCAAAGGATGCCCGAATGAGCCGCCTAACGCGCTATGTTCCAGTTCTCGACTGGGGTCGTTCATATTCTCGCGATGCGCTGTCGAATGACCTGATCGCAGCCGTGATTGTGACCATCATGCTGATACCACAGTCACTGGCCTATGCGCTGCTGGCAGGGCTCCCGCCCGAGGCAGGTATTTATGCCTCGATCATACCGATCCTGCTTTATGCGATCTTTGGCACGTCGCGAGCGCTGGCCGTGGGTCCGGTGGCCGTGGTGTCTTTGATGACGGCTGCTGCCGTAGGGCAAGTGGCCGAACAGGGAACGATGGGATACGCGGTGGCAGCGCTGAGTCTGGCATTGCTTTCAGGTGTGATGCTGCTGGCCATGGGGGTGTTTCGGATGGGGTTTGTGGCAAACTTCCTCAGCCACCCTGTAATCGCCGGGTTCATCACAGCGTCTGGGGTTCTGATTGCGACAAGCCAGCTAAAACACATTTTCGGAGTAACAGCGCATGGCCACACATTGTTTGGGATTATCGGGTCACTTCTGAAGCATCTGCCTGATGCCAACCCCATAACCGCGATACTTGGCGCTGGTGCAACCGTATTTCTGTTTTGGGTTCGCAAGGGGCTCAGGCAATTTCTGATGCGATTGGGTTTGTCGGCGAAGCTGGCGGATGTGGCGACCAAGGCAGGACCAGTGGCGGCTGTTCTGGCCACCACGCTGATTGTCTGGGGTTTTGGGCTGGATGCCAATGGCGTCGCAATTGTTGGCGAAGTGCCCCAGGGTTTGCCACCGTTGACGATGCCGTCATTTTCACCCGATCTCCTTGCTACTCTTTTCCTGCCCGCACTGCTGATCTCGGTGATTGGTTTCGTGGAATCCATTTCAGTTGCGCAGACGCTGGCAGCCAAAAAGCGTCAGCGGATCGACCCGGACCAGGAACTGATCGGGCTCGGTGCGGCCAATATCGGTGCCGCATTCACTGGCGGCTACCCGGTTACAGGTGGGTTTGCCCGCTCGGTCGTGAACTTCGATGCCGGGGCCGAAACGCCCGCTGCAGGCGCCTTCACGGCCATCGGGCTTGCAATCGCTGCCGTTGCTCTGACACCTTTGGTCTATTTCCTTCCCAAGGCCACATTGGCCGCAACCATCATCGTGGCTGTTCTGAGCCTTGTCGATTTTTCGATACTCAAACGCACATGGAATTATTCCCGCGCTGATTTTTTGGCCGTGACTGCAACCATCCTGCTGACGCTTGGCCTTGGTGTAGAGGCCGGAGTATCCGCAGGTGTCCTGCTATCGCTCGCATTGCATGTCTACAAGACATCGCGCCCCCATGTCGCCGAGGTCGGACTAGTGCCGGGTACGCAGCACTTCCGCAATATCAACCGGCATAAGGTGGAAACCTGCCCTGGGTTGCTGAGCCTCAGGATCGACGAAAGCCTCTACTTCGTAAACGCGCGGTTCTTGGAAGATCTGATCTTTGAACGACTGGCGCGCGACAAAACCCTTCGGAATGTCATTCTCATGTGCTCGGCGATAAATGAAATCGACTACTCCGCATTGGAAAGCCTCGAAGCCATCAACCAACGCCTGACAGAGCAAGGAATTGGTTTGCATCTGTCCGAGGTCAAAGGTCCGGTGACCGACCGGCTCAGGACAACGCATTTTCTGGATCACCTCAACGGCAAGGTCTACCTGTCACAATACGAGGCGTGGCAGCAGTTGTCGGCCGACCAAACACGATTTGATGTGGCCTGAGACGCAATGTCTGGTCGAGCTTCCAAGATTGGGTTCAGTTCTGGGGTATCCTCGGACAGGCAGCAACAGGCGATGACAGACGATTACCGGCTCTACATTTGTGACCTAGACCCGCATTGATGCACCTGGGCCGTGTCGAAAGCGTGGTTCACACTACGGGCCAAGCATGATGCAAGCTGGTTTATGACGATGAATGAGCGTTCCGCGAACGGTTCATTGGCGCCCTGAACGAAACCGACCTCATTGCCACTCTTGCGTTTGAAAACAATCCATCTATGAACGTAGCGTCAAACAATCCCGGGAAAGATAGCAATGCGGATGCGCGATACGTTCATCAAGCCGATGCATCCCGAAGGCATCCGGTTTGTCGCGATTTTCGCGGCGGTTACCATTGGCCTGTTCTTTCTGTCCGATATACTGGGATGGATCGGCGTCGGCCTCACGGTTTGGTGCTATTACTTCTTTCGAGATCCGGAACGCGTGCCACCCGCTCAAAACGGCTTGATTGTCAGCGCGGCCGATGGCGTGGTGTCCCTGATCGAAAAAGCCGTGCCGCCAAAAGAGCTTGGAATGCCCGAGGCACCTCTAACCCGCATCAGCGTGTTCATGAGCGTATTCAACTGCCATGTGAACCGAACGCCGATCAAGGGAGAGATTACCGCCATTGCCTATCGTCCCGGCAAGTTTTTCAACGCGTCTCTGGACAAGGCCAGTGCCGACAATGAGCGCAACAGCCTGCGCATCCGGATGGAAAACGGCCAGGACCTGGCGGTCGTTCAGATTGCTGGCCTGGTTGCGAGACGGATCGTTTGTTTTGTAAAGCCGGGTGAGGCGATGCGAACCGGTGAACGATTTGGCCTGATCCGGTTCGGGTCCCGTCTGGATGTCTATATCCCTGACGGAGTAGACCCGCTGGTACGCGTCGGGCAGACAATGATTGCTGGCGAAACCGTCCTGGCCAGACTGAGTGTCCCCAAAGAAACGTAGGTAGCTGTGCCAGAACCATCTGAACTGGAAAAAACCGGATTTCCGCTCATCCATTTGCTTCCAAATGCACTGACCATAACGGCCATTTGCGCGGGGCTTTCGGCAATAAGATTCGGCGTCCAGGGCAACTACGTGCTCGCGGTGCAACTCATCATAGCCGCCTGCGTGCTGGACGGCATCGACGGGCGCATCGCGCGCCTGCTCAGCAGCGACAGTAAAATGGGAGCTGAGCTGGATTCATTGGCGGATTTTCTGAACTTTGGGGTGGCACCTTCACTCGTGCTCTATTTCTGGGCGCTGCAGGATATCCCGAGTGTGGCGTGGATTGCCGTGCTCTTCTTTGCGGTGTGCTGCGTGCTGCGACTGGCCCGTTTCAATGTCACCAGCAAATCCGAGACCTGCGATCAGGACAGCGCATTTTTTGAGGGGGTCCCGGCGCCCGCCGGGGCGCTGCTTGTTATGCTGCCGATGTACTTGTCCTTCGCTTTTTCGGATGCACCTTTGGTGCCCGATTTGCTTGTTTGCATCTACATGGCCTTCATAGGGCTTCTCTTCATCAGCCGTGTACCGACCTGGTCATTCAAAACCAGCAGGGTTTCTCGGGAGAGTGTGAAGTATATTCTCATCGGTGTCGCCGTGACAGGTGCTGCCTTCCTGACCTTCGCCTGGATTACGTTGATCGCACTTTGCATTGGCTATGTGGGAATGGTTGCCTGGGCGTGGATCGACAGCGATCTCTCTTCTAACCGTTAAGGATTCGACATGGACATCAAGGCTGTTCAGACCTCTTATGCGCGCTGGGCACCCGTCTACGACAAAACGTTCGGGGCAATCACAAATGTCGGACGACAGCGTGCGGTTGATTATATCAACACTCGTCCCGGGACGGTTCTGGAGGTTGGGGTCGGCACTGGGTTGTCACTGGAACACTACCGGACAGGGTTGCAGGTGACTGGGATCGATTTCAGTGAGGAGATGTTGCAAAAAGCGCGCGACAAGGTTCAAGCCTTGTCCCTGCAAACGGTCACTGCACTGCAGCAAATGGATGCCCGTACGCTGGATTTTCCGGACAATCAATTCGACACGATTGCAGCAATGCACGTATTGTCAGTGGTGCCTGAACCGACAAAGGTGATGGCGGAAATTGCCAGGG
The DNA here is from genome assembly GCA_030426685.1 of Alphaproteobacteria bacterium. GTDB lineage: Bacteria > Pseudomonadota > Alphaproteobacteria > Rhodobacterales > Rhodobacteraceae > Ruegeria. The sequence goes on along the minus strand of JAUHYC010000079.1, from coordinate 2,050 downwards.
TGTGTAAGCCGGGCGGGAAAGTTGTGATTACAAACCATTTTCAACGCCAACGGGGGATTCTCGCGTTTCTGGAACGGGCATTCGCCCCGATTGCAAACACAATAGGCTGGCATTCCGATTTCGCGATTGAGACGGTTCTGCAAGAACCTGCGCTTTCGGTCGAAGAGCAAAGTGTACTACCGCCGCTTGGTTTGATGACCTTTCTGGTCTTGAGAAAAGCGGAAATCGCGTAGGGCTTTACTGCGGGCTCGTTAGTGACAACAGCATTGATCGCAAAGCACCTGACCTTCCAAAATTGCAGGCTAGGGTCGAGCCAAGGCATCGGACGCAGAAGAGCCGCACTCTGCGGGAGAGCGGTTGCCTGCCCGGCGCATTTGAGCAAACAAACGGTGAATTTGTCGATCACCTCAATCATGAGAACCTCGGCAACCTGACACTCGCTGGCGTCCATTTCGGCAGTACCGAAACCAAACTCAGACGCAGAAAGAAGATCAAAAACCAGACGGTCCGGATACGCCGTCTGCAGCGTCAACAAAACGCGGTACAAAGTGAATAGACAGCGAACCAGTTCCCCCGATACGGATCAAACACCCATGTTCAAAGTCATTTGGTGACAGGCGCAATCTCACGTTACAGATTGTCACCAAGCCTTTACAAATCAACAAATTCAATTTAATGATTTTGTTATGAATCGCCCTGTTTTTCCACAGCCTTTACACCGCAGAATGTTTATCTCGCATGGCGCTTGTTTTGCGGCATTGGCCATTCAAACCAAACCTGTGCTTGCTGACCTTCAGCTTGGTTCTTCGAAACTCCTATCGACACTGTCTGACGGATATTTGACCCTGCCACCCCAAATGGTTTTTGGGACAATGCCACAAAGTGAACTCATTGAATTGCTGGCCAATCACCGAGCCGATCTATCCAAATATGAACCGAGCTGTAATATCGTGCTGTATCGCGATGGCGTAAACACGGTTTTGTTCGACGTCGGTGCCGGGCCGGATTTCATGCCCACTTGTGGCACCCTTCCGGAGTCTTTGGCGGCCATCGGGCTGTCACCGGATGAAGTCACGCAGGTGATCTTCACCCATGCTCACCCGGATCACATATGGGGGGTGCTGGATGATTTCGACGATCCTGTTTTTACCAATGCTACCTTCCATTTTGGCCGCAAAGAGTGGGACTATTGGTGGGACCCTGCAACTGTGGATTCCATAGGAGATGATCGCGCCTCTTTCGCGGTAGGGGCAAAGCGGCGCATGGAAGCGATCGAGGATCGGGTCGAATTTTTTGATGACGGGCAGGAAATCCTCCCCGGGATCGCCTCACGGGCGAGTTTTGGGCACACACCCGGTCACATGGCATTTGAAATTCGTGATGGCAGCGATGCAGTGATGATTGTCGGCGATGCGATCAGTAATCCTCATGTCGCATTCGAGCGCCCGGACTGGCACAGCGGCACGGATCAGGACCCGGAAACTGCGGCAACCACACGTCAATCGCTGCTGGATCAAATCGCCCATGCGCAGATGAGTATCATTGGATTTCACTTACCCGATGGCGGGATTGGCCGGGTCGAAAAGACCGGCTCAGCCTATCGATTCATAGGAGAACCTTCATGAAACGATATATTTTGCTCGCCAGCTTCTTGGGATCGGCGTCTTGGGCCAGTGAGGACGTTGCCGACCAGTACCAACAAAGTGCGCTTTATTCCAAACCGGTCGAGTACATTCCCGGCGTGTTTTCCGCGATTGGCGCAACGGCACCGCCGACCTATGAAAATTCTGGCCACAACAACAACCTCAGCTTCATCGTGACCGGTGAGGGCGTCGTCGTGATAAACGGTGGCGCGGCCTATGTACTTGCCGAAGCGCTCCACCGGGAAATCCAGGAGATCACAGATCAGCCGGTCAAACTTGTCTTCAACGAGAACGGTCAAGGGCACGCGATGCTTGGCAACAGCTACTGGTCAGATCTCGGCGTGCCAATCGTCGCCCACTCAGATGCAGCAGCTGAATTCAAGGAATATGGCCCTCAGATTCTTGAG